>NZ_JWLD01000035.1 GCF_000813725.1 Leisingera sp. ANG-Vp | reverse complement strand
GTGCAACGGAAACGGCGGGGCGGTGCTCCAGCGCGGAGCAGAGGCGCTGCAGGTGCGGATACTGGGCCATGACGAACCAGGACTTGCTGGTGTTCGCCGGATAAAGCGCCATCCAGCGCATTTGGCAAGCCAGGTAATAATCCAGCACCGACGGCACTGGCGCGCCGAGCCAGGCAGGGCGTTCCGCTGCGGCGCGGTCCAGGTTGGTCAGGTGAACGTGCAGCCGCTGGCGCAGCACCTTGCGCAGCTGGTCCTGATGGGCGGTGTCGGCGCCGATGTATTTCTCCGGGTAGAACAGCATCCGCAGATCGGCGTGCAGCGTGTTGGATGCGAAGAACAGCCACTTCAGAAAGGCGGCGCGGTCCGGGCTGTCCGCCGCGGGTGCCATGGCGCCATGGCGCTCTGCCAGCCACAGGAGGATGGCGGCGGTCTCAAACACCGGGCCGTCAGGGGTCTCCAGCACCGGAATCAGCCCGTTGGGATTGAGCGCCCGGTATGCCGGGCCGTTTTGGGCATCCGCCGCGCGGTCGACCAGCACAGTCGCATAGTCCTGGCCAAGCTCCTCCAGCACCAGCCGGATGATCAGCGAGGCGTTGTCGGGGGCGTAGTGAAGGCGGTAGTCCAGAGTCATGGCGCAATAATATGTCGCAATGCGGCGCAAAGGGTGTTCATTTCCGGCGTTTCCAATAGGAAACCCGCCTTTGTGATGTATCTTTGCCGCTGGGGCGCCGCCATGTGTTCAGACCAGCAGCCGGACCAAGCACAGAGCGGCGCAGGGAGCAGGTCACGCGGGCTTGCGCATCTTGCGGCGGCGGGCTAGGCGAAGTCCGTCCCGCAAGTTCATGGAAAGCAATGTAATATTAGCCGCGCCGGCGGCCAGTTCCAGGGTTTGGATCAGGTAGAACCAGGTGCCGAACTGCCCGGCTTGCGCCTTGGCGGCAAGAAAGACGGCGCTGGGCAGCAGGATCAGCAGGCCGTTGGCGGCAATGATCTTCATGCGGCGGGATTTTGCCGCCACTTGCGGCAGCTTCCAGCCGCGCCCCAGCGAAGCGCCGGTTGCCCCGGCTGCAGCCATCGCCGGAATCAGCAGGACCATGCCGTAGAGCACTGCCGTTTTCACAAGGGCAATGGTTTCGGGGCTGCCAAAGGCCTCGGACAGGGCTGTGGAGACCCAGAAGGTCGTGATCGTGAGCAAGGCAAGCGTGCTGGCGATGGCGTGGATGCGGTGTTTCATGGCTGAGAGCTCCTTAAGGTATATAGCGTGCTATGTAAATGGATTTGCATAGCACGCTATTCAAGTGCCATGTGAAGAAATGAGCGATTTTCAGAAGACGTCGGCCGGTTTTCTGGCCAATCACATGGCCCGGCTGTTTGCGGTGGCGCTGACCGGCCGGGTGCAGCCGCTTGGGCTTGCGCCCGCGCAGTTCATGGTTCTGCTGGAGTTATGGGCGGAGGAGGGGCGCACGCAGGCTGACCTAACGGCGGCCCTGTCGGTGGAGCAGGCGACCATGGCCAACACCCTGGCGCGGATGGAGCGTGACGGGCTGATCGAGCGGCATCCTTCGCCTGCCGACAAGCGCGCGCGGCTGGTGCATCTGACGCCGGAGGCGCGGGGGCTTAAGGCGCAGGCTATTGCCGAGGCGCAGGCTGTCAACGGTCAGGCCTTGGATGGATTCAGCGAAGACGAAGCAGCAGCATTTCTAGCCATGATGCGCCGGGTGATTGCGAATTTTCAGCGGGACCGCCGGTAAGGGGCAGGGCCGTTCTTGCAAACCGGACCGGTCTCAGATCCGCCGGGCAGTGCAGACGAAATGGGTCAGCGACAGGAAGAAGCGGCCTTCCTCGGCCAGTTCCTGCTGTTCCCGCGCCCAGGCGGCGGCATCGTCTTCGTCTGTGGCCCCAAGATCGACCGCAAAGGCCCTGATCAGCTGAATCATCATTGCCGCCAGCCCGTCGGGCCGCAAAGTGGTGTCGCAGACCGTGACCGGCTGCATGCCGCCAGGCTGATAGCCGCAGGTGCGCAGCTCGGAGGGCAGCAGTGCGGGCAGGGCGCGTTCTGCCATGTGGCGGCCCCAGGCTTCGAGCATGCGCTCCATGCGGCGGGTGTTGTCGCTGTGCCAGGCCAGCGTGTCCCAGTGGATGTCGCCCACAGCCAGCAGCCCGCCGGGCTTCAGCACCTTGTGCAGGGCGCGCAGGGCCGGGCGGCGGTCGGTGAGGTATTCGAACACCTGCAGCGCTGCGGCCTTGTCGAAGCTGGCGGCATCAAAGGGCAGCCGGGCGGCGTGGCCTTCAACCAGCGTGACATTGGCGCGGCCATTGATGCGCTGATGGGCGGCGGCCAGCATTTGCGGGCTGGCATCCAGCCCGGTGACATGGCCGGAAGGGCCGACTGCGCGGGCCAGCTCCAGTGTCAGGAGCCCGTTGCCGCAGCCCAGGTCCAGGATGTGCTCACCCGGCTCCGGCGCCAGTGCGTCAAACGTCGCCCGCCGCCGCCGCGATACATCGGCGCCCTGGTAGGCGTCCTCGAGCAAGCGTGTTGTTTCTTCGTCGAAGTTCAGCATGAATAATGGTCCCCTAGGAAGATGAGCTATAGTCCGGGGGCGGATGATTTCCAGCCGGGCGCCGTTAAATCCGCGCCAAGCCCTCTCGCGCGGTCCGGGCAAACCCCTTATAAGATGCGCAAACACGTATTCAGGGAGCCCGCTGATGACCGGAGAACTGTCACCCATCGACAAGGCGAAGTTTGTTGCCGCCAAGCGCGCAGCCGAGATGGTGGAGGACGGAATGCGGGTTGGCCTGGGCACCGGGTCCACTGCCGCCTGGCTGGTGCGCTGCCTGGGCGAGATGGTGAGCCGCGACGGGCTGAAGATCACTGCGGTGCCGACGTCGTCCCGTACCGCAGCGCTGGCACGGGATGTGGGCATCAATGTCGTCTCGCTGGATGAGGCCAAATGGCTGGACATGACCATCGATGGCGCGGATGAGTTCGACACGGACCTGAATCTGATCAAGGGTGGCGGCGGTGCGCATCTGCAGGAGAAGATTGTGGCCACGGCTTCGGATCAAATGGTTGTGATTGCGGACGCCAGCAAGTCGGTCGAGACCCTGGGCGCCTTCCCGCTGCCGGTTGAAGTGCTGCCCTTCGGCTGGCAGAGCAGCCAGGCGCTGCTGGAAGAAACCCTGGTGTCGATGGATGTGATGGGCCGCAGCACGACGCTGCGGATGAACGGGGATGCGCCGTTTGTGACCGACGAGGGCAACTATATCCTCGACCTGCACCTGAACCGGATCGGCAACTGCCGCCAGCTGGCGCTGGTGCTGAACCAGATCCCGGGCGTGGTGGAGAACGGGCTGTTCATCGACATCTGCGACACTGTGGTGATCGGCTATGGAGATGGACGGGTTGAGGTGCGCGATATCAATGAAGGCACCGTCGAAAAGGACAAGCTGGACTTTGTCGAGAACGACAACTTGTTCACCGATCTGCAGGATTGAGGCTGGCCGCCAGGCCGGCAGGCCGGGCTGCGGCAGGCGGTTGGGGCCATCAGGCGGCTGCTTTAACCGAAATGAGAGCTTTCCGCCCCACAACCCCGCGTGAAAGCGCAGCAAAAGGTTGAAAGCGGCGCAGGAACGCCCACTTGGGCATATGGCGTTTGGTGTCCGGTTGTGGGATACCAGCACAAGAACTGCAAAGGGCGGAAATTCATGAGCTTTGATTACGATCTGTTTGTCATCGGCGGCGGCTCCGGCGGGGTGCGCGCAGCCCGCGTGGCGGCACAGGAAGGCGTCAAGGTGGCGCTGGCCGAAGAGGACCGCTACGGCGGCACCTGCGTGATCCGCGGCTGCGTGCCGAAGAAGCTGATGGTTTTCGCCTCCGAATATTCGGGCATGGTCGAAGATGCGCAGGCTTATGGCTGGGACATCAAAGCGGGTGATTTCAGCTGGGATGCCTTCAAGGGCAAGCTGCATGCCGAGCTGGACCGTCTGGAAGGCATCTACCGCAACATCCTGAAAAACAACGGCGTTGAAAGCTTTGACCAGCGCGCCAAGCTGGCTGATGCCCATACGGTCGAACTGGCCGACGGCACCCGCAAGACCGCCAAGCACATCCTGATCGCCACCGGCGGCTGGCCGACCGTGCCGGAGTTCCCGGGCTCGGAGCTGGCGATCACCTCAAACGAGATTTTCCACCTGGATGAACTGCCGGAGTCGATCCTGATCGTCGGCGGTGGCTATATCGCGTCCGAGTTTGCGGGCATCATGAACGGGCTGGGCGTGAAAACCACCCAGTTCTACCGCGGCCCGCAGATCCTGCGCGGCTTTGACGAGGAAGCCCGCGGCGTGGTGGCGGAAGGCATGGCGGAGGCGGGTGTGAACCTGCAGGTGAACACCAATGTCACAGAAATGCGCCAAGAGGGCGGTAAAATCCGGGTGATTGACACCCATGGCAACGAGCATCTGTTTGACAAGGTAATGTATGCCACTGGCCGGGCGCCGAATGCCGACAGCCTGGGGCTTGAGGAACTCGGCGTCGAGCGCGGCCGCAATGGCGCTATCGTGGTGGATGCCTACAGCCAGACCGGGGTGCCGTCTGTCTTTGCTGTGGGCGATGTCACCGACCGGGTGAACCTGACACCGGTTGCAATCCGCGAAGGCATGGCCTTTGTCGAGACCGTGTTCAAAGGTAACCCCACCAGCCCGGATCATGACCTGATCCCGACCGCGATTTTCACTCAGCCGGAAATGGGCACCGTGGGTCTCAGCGAAGAAGAAGCAGCGGCGCAGGAGCCCATTGAGGTCTATTCCACCTCCTTCAAGCCGATGCAGCAGAGCTTTGCCGGCCGGGCCCAGAAAGTGCTGATGAAACTGGTGGTTTCGAAAGCCACCCGCAAGGTGCTGGGCTGCCATATCGTTGCACCCGGCGCCGGAGAGATGATCCAGCTGGCCGGAATCGCGGTAAAAATGGGTGCAACCAAAGAAGATTTCGACCGTACGGTTGCGGTGCACCCGACAATGTCGGAAGAGTTGGTGACGCTGAAAACTCCGGTGCGCTTTACCTGAGCGTCAGCCGGCAAGAATTGAAAACACATGCCGCCCGCCATCTGGCATCCTGGGCGGCAGCAAACGGATAGGAGACATATGGCGGGCAATAGCGGTGGCCCATGGGGGGGCGGTGGCTCCTCCGGCGGCGGAGGCAACCGGGGCAATAACGGCGGCAACAACGGCGGCGGCGGCCGCAAGCCGGAAGATCCCCAGATTCCCGAGATTGATGAGCTGGTGAAAAAAGGCCAGGAGCAGCTGCGTGTCCTGATGGGCGGGCGCGGCGGCTCGGGCGGCGGCCGCGGCGGCCGCGGCGGCGGAGGCGGCGGAGCGCCGCTGTTCACCAAGGGCACGCTGGGCCTGGGCGCCGTTGCTGCAGTGGTCCTGTGGGGCTTTTCCAGCTTCTACACCGTCAAGCCGGAAGAACAGTCGGTTGAGCTGTTTCTGGGCGAATACATGGAGACCGGCCAGCCGGGCCTGAACTTTGCCCCCTGGCCGCTGGTCACCTATGAAGTGATCCCGGTGCGGGTCGAGCAGACCGAGAACATCGGTGCCGGCTCGCGCGGCGGCGATGCCGGCCTGATGCTGACCGGCGACGAAAACATCATCGACGTGGATTTCCAGGTGGTCTGGAATATCTCGGATCCGGCGAAGTACCTGTTCAACCTGGCCGATCCGCGCACCACCATCAACGCGGTGTCGGAATCGGCCATGCGCGAGATTATCGCCCAGTCGGAACTGGCGCCGATCCTGAACCGCGACCGCGGCGCGATCACCGCCCGTCTGGAAGAGCTGATCCAGACCACGCTCGACAGCTACAACAGCGGCGTGAACATCATCCGTGTGAACTTTGACGGTGCTGACCCGCCTGAGCCTGTAAAAGACGCCTTCCGTGAAGTGCAGTCGGCCGGCCAGGAGCGCGACCGTCTGGAGAAGCAGGCCGATGCCTATGCCAACCGCAAGCTGGCAGGTGCCCGCGGCCAGGCTGCGCAGACGCTGGAAGAGGCCGAGGCCTACCGCGCGCAGGTGGTGAACGAGGCGCAGGGTGAAGCCAGCCGCTTTACCGCCGTTCTGGAGGAATACCAGAAAGCGCCGGAAGTGACCCGCAAGCGCCTTTACCTGGAAACCATGGAAGAGGTTCTGGGCCGCGTGGACAAGATCATCCTGGATGAAACCGGCGGCGGCGAGGGCCAGGGCGTTGTGCCGTACCTGCCGCTCAACGAGCTGCGCAAGCCGCAAGGGGGCAACTGATGCGGAAAACGACTCTTCTTCTGCCCGTCATCGTGATTGCGGCCATTGCGGTTCTGTCTTCGCTGTTCATCGTGGATGAGCGGCAAAAGGCGCTGGTGCTGCGCTTTGGCCGGGTTGTCGACATCAAGGAAACCCCGGGCCTGGCGTTCAAAGTGCCGGTTCTGGACAATGTGGTGCGCTACGACGACCGGATCCTCAGTGTTGAGGTGGGCCCGCTGGAAGTGACCCCGCTGGACGACCGCCGCCTGATCGTGGACGCCTTCTCGCGTTACCGGATTGCGGATGTCGAGACCTTCCGTCAGGCCGTTGGCGGCGGCGGCATCGGTGCCGCGGAACTGCGCCTGGACAAGATCATGCGGGCGCAGACCCGCGAGGTTCTGGGTTCGGTATCCTCCAACGATATCCTGTCCTCGGACCGTTTTGCGCTGATGCTGCGCATCCGCAACGGTGCGATTGCCCAGGCCCGCCAGCTGGGGCTTGAGGTGATCGACGTGCGCCTGAAGCGCACCGACCTGCCGCAGGCCAACCTGGAAGCCACCTTTGCCCGGATGCGGGCCGAGCGCGAGCGGGAAGCGGCGGACGAGATTGCCCGCGGTGAAGAGGCGGCGCAGCGCGTCCGCGCCCAGGCCGACCGGACCGAGGTTGAACTGGTCTCCGAGGCTGAGCGCGAAGCCGAGGTGATCCGCGGTGAAGCCGACGCCGAGCGCAACGCGATCTTTGCGTCCGCCTATGGCCGCGATGCGGAGTTCTTCGAGTTCTACCGCTCGCTGAACGCCTATGCGAATTCGCTGCTGGCCGGAAACTCCTCGCTGGTGCTGTCGCCGGACAACGAGTTCTTCAACTACCTGAAGTCCTCGGACGGCAAGGCGGCAACCCAGTAATGGGGTTCATCCTTCTGGCCCTTGGGCTGGTGCTGATTGCAGAGGGGCTGGTGTACGCACTGGCCCCTTCGCTTGTGGAGCGGCTGCTGGAGATCCTGCGCAGCCTGAGCGAGGCTGAGCGCCGCAATGCCGGCCTGGCGGCGCTGGCGCTGGGGCTGATCCTGGTGTGGCTGGCGTTCCGGCTTGGGCTTTGACTGCCCGCCTTGCACGCAGAATTTCAGCGAAATTGTAATCTTTCCCTGCTAGGATGGCATCAGCAGGGAGCTCGCCCGGCGCCGCAGCCCGCAAAGCGGGTCACAGCGGCTTTATTCTTTGCAACATTTGTTGCGGGACGGGCGGAATTTCCTACATTGGGTCCATAGGACTCCTTCCGGTATTTCCGGCCTCAGCGCCTGTCCGGGCGGGGGAGAAAAATTAGAAGAATGAAAAGATGACAAGGAGTAGTTCCGTGCAGCCACAGGCAATTGCAATTTCCCGCCAGGCAAGCGGCAGTGGCGCGACGATGCGCTTGGTGTGGCTTGCAGTGCTGAGCGTGGCGGTTCTGCTGATGCAGGCGGTCACCGCATTGGCCCGTCCCGAAAGCCTGGCGCCGCTGGCAGAAGAAGTCAGCCCGTCGGTGGTCAACATCACCACGACCACCGTGGTCGAGGGGCGCACCGGCCCGCAGGGGATCGTGCCTGAAGGCTCGCCCTTCGAAGATTTTTTCCGCGAGTTTCAGGACCGCAACGGCAATGGCAACGGCGACCGGCCGCGCCGCTCGTCCGCGCTGGGCTCGGGATTTGTGATTTCCGAGGACGGCTACATCGTCACCAACAACCACGTGATCGAAGGCGCCGACGAGATCGAGATCGAGTTTTTCCCCGGCGACGGCCAGCCCAAGGAGCTGCTGCCCGCCAAGGTGATCGGCACCGATCCCAACACCGATATCGCGCTGCTGAAGGTCGAAGCGCCGATGCCGCTGAAATGGGTCAAGTTCGGCGACAGCGACACCGCCCGCGTCGGCGACTGGGTGGTGGCCATGGGCAATCCGCTGGGCCAGGGGTTCTCGGTTTCCGCCGGTATCGTCTCGGCGCGCAACCGCGAGCTTTCGGGATCCTATGACGACTACATCCAGACCGATGCAGCGATCAACCGGGGCAACTCCGGCGGGCCGCTGTTCAACATGGATGGCGATGTGGTGGGCGTAAACACCGCGATCCTGTCGCCCAATGGCGGCTCGATCGGCATCGGATTCTCGATGGCCTCGAACGTTGTGGTCAAGGTGGTCGCACAGCTGAAGGAATTCGGCGAGACGCGGCGCGGCTGGCTGGGTGTGAAGATCCAGGATGTGGATGCGGATCTGGCCGAAGCCATCGGACTGGAGAAGGCCCGCGGCGCGCTGGTGACAGATGTGCCGGATGGCCCGGCCAAGGATGCGGGCGTGCTGGCAGGCGACGTGATTGTCAGCTTTGACGGGGTCGACGTGAAGGACACCCGCGGCCTGGTGCGCCAGGTTGGCAACGCTGACGTGGGTAAGACCGTGCGCGTCGTGGTTTACCGGGAAGGCAAGACGGAGACCTTGCGGGTCACCCTGGGCCGCCGTGAAGATGCAGAGCGCGTGGCCACCGGCCCTGAGGGCGGCGATGGCAGTCCGGATGTCTCCGAGAAGGAGCTGCTGGGTCTGTCGGTCGGCGTTCTGAACGACCAGCTGCGCGGCGAGCTGAATGTGGCAGAGGGGGTTGAAGGCCTGGCGATCCTGTCGGTGGACGAGACTTCGGAAGCCTGGGAGAAAGGCCTGCGTGCCGGGGATGTGATCACCGAGGCGGGCCAGCAGAAGGTTGCCTCGATCAGCGAGCTGGAGGCTCGGGTTTCCGAGGCCAAGGAAGCGGGCCGCAAGTCGCTGCTGCTGCTGGTGCGCCGCGGCGGTGAGCCGCGCTTTGTGGCGCTGAACCTGAGCGACTAAGCGGCGCCGGCAACTGCTGAAACACAGAGGAAGGCCGGGCGGATGCCCGGCCTTTTTGCCTGCCAGCGTCCCCGGGCGTGAGGCTGAACCGGGATCCCGGAGTGATGCTGGCAGGGAGCGGTTCCCGGGGCTGGAACTCCCGCTGAAAGCCGGCGCTCTGCGGCTGCACCTCGGGGCAGAGGCCCAAAAGGGAAGAGCCATGTGCTGGCGGGCACATGGCTCTTGTTGGACAGGCAGCCATTGGGATGGAACGGATAATGGCTGTCTATGAGCCGTTATGCGGCAGTGCGGCTGCGGTTTCTGTGACCGGGATTACAGAAGGCCGGTTTTCCCGGAGTTTTTAGCAGAAGCTGAACGGCTCAGATCGAATCCGGTTCGGCCAGCACGGCCAGCTCGCTCCGGTCCAGGATCTGCACGCCCCCGCGGCTGATGCCGACCAGGCCGCTGCGTTTCCAGGCGGCCAGGGTCTTGGAGACCGCCTCGCGGGTGGCGCCGACAAATTCCGCGAGCTCCGCCTGCGACAGGGCCACCCGGCCGTCGCTGTCTTCGGGCGACAGATACAGCAGCTTGCGCGCCAGACGCACCGGCATCGGCAGGAAGACCTGCTCGTTGAGCTGGGTGTTCATCCAGCGCATCCGCTGGCCTGCCAGCCGCAGCAGGTCGGCGGCCAGGTCCGGGTGCTGGCGGATCTGCTCCAGCACGTCGCCGCTGCGCAGCCGCAGGACCCGGCTGGGCTCGGCGGCGCTGGCGGTGGCAGTGCGCTCGCCGGGATCAAAGAGGGTGATTTCTCCGAACACCGCACCGGGGCGCATCATGTCGAGAGACAGCTTGCGGCCCGAAGCTGAAAGCACCGAAAACTCCAGCGCCCCTTCGGCGAGTGCGTAAAGCGCATCGCCCGGGTCGCCCTGCTCGAACAGCACCTCCCCTTGGCGCAGGCGCACTTCGGTGGCCTGGCTTTCCAGCATCCTCCGCAATGGCCCGGAGGCGCCGGAGAGGAAGCCGCTATCGGGCAGGCGGGTTTTCAGCATGGCCAGTCTCTTTGCGTTGGCAGCCCGGTCAGCCGGGCTCTTGGCGGGACCTTAGCAGAGGGTTCGGCAGCGGGGAACCGGGCAACTGAACCGCCTGGTTCAGCCCGGTACGGCGACCAGACCCAGCTTGCGGGCAGAGGCCAGCGACAGGGTGCCGCTGTCCAGCCCCAGCGGTGCCTGATAGCGCCGCACGGCGGAGCGGGTTGCCTTGTCCATCTGCCCGTGGATGGGGCCGCGGTAGAGCCCGCGGGCTGCGAGCGCCCGCTGGATGGTGCGGATGAAGTCCGGTGTCATCGAGGCCGGGCAGGGGATTTCGAACCAGCGTTCCTGGCGCGGCTGCACGATCTGCTGGCTGGTCTCGGTCCGGAAGACCGCGGGGCGGACCACCTGGCCGCTGCTGTCCAGCTGCGCAGGCTCTGCCAGCACCTGGCTGGTGACGGTCTCGATTACCGCGGGAGAGGTGTGTTTGCTCCAGCAGGTGCCGGGGGCTGCGCCGGGCGGGGCATAGCGGCCGTCGCGGGAGGCTTCGCTGCCGGGCTGCGGCTGGACGCAGGCGGACAGGGCCGTCAGCGCTGCCAGCAGCAGCGCAGGCGCCTGCCTGCGGCAGGTCTTGAAGGTGGATGGCGTCATGCCCGGTTGCCTCTGCCGTCGCCGCTGCCGGTGCGTTTGCCTGCAGCGGAGCGCTTTTGATTTGGCGGCAGCCTAGCCGAGTTCCGAGCCCTGCGCAAAGGCCGGATCGTGCTGGCGGCCTTGCTCTGCCAGCAAGAGGTCGAGCATCGGCGAAATGTCCTCGACCGTTTCGGCGATCACGTGGCTGACCGAGTGGGACCGCTGCAGCCGCCCGGTGACGCGCAGCAGCCGGCCCGAGATCACCGCGCGGCGGAAGGTCTCGTAGATCTTGCGCCAGACGATCACGTTGACCACGCCGGTTTCGTCTTCCAGCGTGACGAAGATCACGCCCTTGGCGGTGCCCGGGCGCTGGCGCAGGATCACCAGGCCTGCAACGGTGATGCGGGCGTTTTCGGGCGGTTCCTGCAGCCGGGCAGCGGGCAGGCACGCAGGCGGGCGCGGCCACGGCCCGGGGGCAGGACCGGGAACGGGCTGAAGAGTGCAAGGTCCGGCAGCGGCCGGCGGCGTAGCGGCGGGGGCTGGCATGAGGAAAATGGCTCCGCGGGTGAGAATTATCTAATGTGAACAAAGATAGAACATTGTGTTGGAAAGTCCAGCAGCGGCAGTATGAAGTCGCAATTGGGGCTGGCACCGCCGCAGGGGCTTGGCTACACAGTCGCCCAAGTACCGGAAAAGGGAAGAGAGCTGACAATGGCAAAGATCACTTACATCGAGCACAACGGCACCGAACATGTTGTGGATGTCGCCAACGGGCTGACCGTGATGGAAGGCGCGCGCGACAACAATATCCCCGGCATCGAAGCCGATTGCGGCGGCGCCTGCGCCTGCTCGACCTGCCATGTGTATATTGCGCCCGACTGGGTCGAGAAGCTGCCGGCCAAGGACGACATGGAAGAGGACATGCTGGATTTCGCTTTTGAGCCGGATCCGGCCCGCTCGCGCCTGACCTGCCAGATCAAGGTCAGCGACGCGCTGGACGGCCTTGTCGTGCATATGCCCGAAAAGCAGATCTGATGTCTGCGGGGACGGTTGCGCGGCGTCATCCGTTGCGCGCCCGGCCCCGTTCCGCCCGCCGCGCCTGGCGGGCGCTGTGCCTGGGGCTGGCCTTGGTTTCCGGACCGGCAGCTGCGCAAACGGGTTCCGGTGGCATTGGCCATTGGCCGCCAAGCCGGTCCGTCGAAATTATTTCCGCCGAATTCAACAGCCCGACGGCCCGCTATGCACACGGTGTTTTAGGCGACGCAGTTGAATGGTCCGGGTTGTCTCTTCGCGCTGCCGGGCAGGACGGGGAGGTTTGGGACGTCAGAACCGTGCTTCCCGAGGATCACGTCTTTGAAGATCTGCAGCCGCGTCTGGTGGACTTGGACCTGGACGGCCGGAGCGATGCAGTAATGGTTGTCGAGACGGATATGGGATTGGGCGCCGCATTGGCGCTGTATGGCGCTGAAGGCAAAATCGCGGAAACGCCGCATATCGGCACCCGGAACCGCTGGCTGGCCCCGGTCGGTGCAGCTGACCTGGATGGTGACGGCCATGTGGAAATCGCCTATATTGACCGGCCGCATCTGGCGAAAACCCTGCGCATCTGGCGGTTCAAGGAAGGGGAACTGGCCGAGGTTGCCAGCAAGCCGGGGCTGACCAATCACCGGATCGGCGAAGACTTTATAACCTCCGGCATCCGCGATTGCGGCCAGGGGAGCGAACTGATCACCGTCAGCGGCGACTGGCGGCGCATTGCCGTGTCGCGGCTCCAGGACGGGCAGATTATCAGCAGGGACGCGGGGCCGTTTCGTCAGGGTACCGCTTTGCGGGATGTTTTGGCCTGCCGTTGAAAATACGATCAAAACGCTGAAGTATTTAGGTAAATTCCGCCGCCTGTTTCAGGTTTATTCACCAGTTTAAGATTATCTTGGCTGGGATGGATAACTCCTGGCGGTTCCTGAGCGGTTCCTGCCGGGTCTGTTGCGGTACAGGAGACAGGCGCGTGAGCTTTACCCCCTATGTGTTCGGCACCGGTGTTACCGGATGGAACTTTCTGCAGCGCACCCGCGAGCAGCAGCAGGAAGTGTTCGACAAATCGCCCGTCATCGACCGGCAGGTGCAGGACTTCACCCAGAGGATTACCAGCATTCAGTCCGCGGACGAACTGCTGGACGACTACAGCCTTCTGACTGTGACGCTTGGGGCTTTCGGCCTGGACGAGGACATCGGCAACAGGGCCTTCATCAAGCAGGTTCTCGAATCCGATTTGGATGATCCGGTTTCCTTTGCAAACCGGCTTGACGACAGCAGATACCTGGCGCTTGCAGAAAGCTTCGGTTTCGGCGGCGATGCCGGCCCAACGCTTCCCAGCGCCCGTGCGGGCAGTGAATTTGCCAGTGTCACGTCTGCCGACGACCTGCTGGCAAATGGCACCTTGCTGCGCAAGGCTCTTAGCAACGTGGGGCTTGAGGGGCTGGAAAACAATCAGTTTTTTCTGCAGAAAGTGCTGAATTCCGATCTGACGGATCCGGAGTCCTTTGCCAATCAGCTGGGCAACCCCCGTTATGCGGAGCTTGCTGCACAGTTCAACTTCGCCGCTCCCCCGGAATATGAAAACAGCATCCAGAAACTGGTCGGGGAGTTCAATGAGCACACGGAGGGTCTGGCCAGCGCGGACGACCTGCTGGCGGACGAAGCGCTGCTGCAGGCGGTCATAGAGACGTTTGATCTGGAACGGACCAGCCCCGATTTTCTGCGGCGCGTGCTGGAATCCGACACCACGGATCCTGATTCCTTTGTGAATCAGCTGGACGACGACCGCTATGTTGCGGTTTCCGCGGCCTTTGGTTTTGGCCGGCCGGACCTCAATGACATAACCGACCCCGAGGAACTGCTGTCGAACCCGGCGCTGCTCGAAGAGGCGTTAGATCTGTTCGGCCTCATCAGCTACAGCGAGGATTACCTGCGCCAGGTTCTGGAGTCGGACCTGTCCGACCCGAATTCCTTTGTGAATCAGGAAGGGAACCAGGCCTTGTACGACTTCGCTGATGCCTTCCATAACGGCTGGCCGGATCTGCCAAGCAAGATGCAGGTGTTTTCGGATGAGATCACCGGCAGGCTGGATGAATTGGACAGCGCAACTCAGCTTGTCTTCGACCGGAGCCTGTTTGAGGCATCGCTGGACATTTTCGGGCTGAGCCACCGCATCACTGATTTCGATGTCATGACCCGCACGCTGGACTCGGATTTGTCCTCCAGCATCTCTTACGCCAACCTGCATCACGATAAGCGTATGACGGCCATGGCGCATGCCTTTGCTTTCAATGAGGGGGCAGCCGGGCAGGAGTATCCGGAAGGATTCGCCGAGGAGCTTGCCGAGCTTTTCACCACCCGTCAGTTTGAGATCCAGATCGGTGAAACAGATCAGAATATGCGTCTTGCACTGGCTTTCGAGCGCGAATTGCAGACGGTCGCGGACGCAGGGGGCAGCGAAGACGCGCATTGGTACGGGATTATCGGTTCTCCGCCGCTGAAAACGATCTTCGAATCGGCTCTGGGGCTGCCAAGCAGTTTTGGACAGCTGGACGTCGACCGCCAGGTCGAGGAAATGAAGGAGCGCACATTTGCGGCCTTCGGCACCACGCATCCTGCCGATTTGCTTGAACCTGAAAAGCTGGATGAGGTCCGCAACAGGTTCCTTTTGCTGAGTGATCTCAATTCGACGCAGGGCGGCGTCAGCGACCCGATTTTGTCCTTGTTCTGATCGAAAATTCAGCAAGCGCCGGGCGCAACGTGCCCGGCGTGAGCCAATTGTGACGGCCAAGCTCTGATGGGCCGGGAACAGGCGGGAGCGCTCCCGCCTGCAAAAGTTACTTCAGCGCGCGCCAGCCGATGT
>NZ_JWLD01000034.1 GCF_000813725.1 Leisingera sp. ANG-Vp | reverse complement strand
CGGAGTACAAGAAATTCTGGACCGACCTGGCAGCGGGTGAATTCTCGGCCGGGGAATACAAGCGCTTTGGCAAGAGCGGCGAGGAAATCTGGATCAACGCCTCTTACAACCCGGTCTTGGATGCCGATGGCAAGCCGGTAAAGGTGGTGAAATTCGCCACCAACATCACCGAGGAAAAACGCCGCACGGCGGAGCAGGACGGCAAGATGGCGGCGATCAGCCGGGCGCAGGCGGTGATTGAGTTTGAACTGGACGGCACCATCCTGACGGCCAATGAAAATTTTCTGGCCACTGTAGGCTATTCGCTGGATGAAATCCGCGGCCAGCATCACCGGATGTTCTGTGAACCGGACTACGCCAATTCGCCGGAATACAAGAAATTCTGGGCTGATCTGGCTGCTGGCGACTTTTCAGCGGGTGAATACAAACGCTTTGGCAAGGGTGCCGCAGAGGTTTGGATCAATGCCTCCTACAACCCGGTCTTTGATGCGGATGGCAAGCCCGTGAAAGTGGTGAAATTCGCCACCAACATCACCGCGGCTAAGCAGGTTGAACAGGAAGTCACAAATATTGCCACCCGCTTTGCCGAACAATCGCAAGAGATTTCCCAGCAGGCTCAGACCGTTGCTGGCGGCGCCCAGACGCTGGGCTGCACAACGGAAGAAATCAGTGCTTCAATTGAAGAACTGAGCGCTTCGATCGACTCAATTGCCCAGAACAGCAATCATTCTGATGAGATCGCACAGAAGACCAAAGAAGAAGCAGATCTGGGGGCCAAGGCCATCGAGCGTTCGATTGAGGCGATGGACCTGATCAACGCTTCTTCCGAGGAGATCAGCGAGATCGTCAAAACCATCAGCGAAATCGCCAGCCAGACCAATCTGCTCGCCTTTAATGCTGCGATCGAGGCGGCGCGCGCCGGAGAGCACGGGCTTGGCTTCTCGGTGGTTGCGGATGAAGTGCGCAAACTGGCGGAGCGGTCGTCGCAATCGACCAAGGAAATCAGCAAGCTGATCAATGACACGGTCAAGCGTGTCAGCCAGGGCAGCGAGATCTCCAGAGAGGCGGGGGCTGCGTTCACCAAAATTCTGACCGGCATCTCGGACACCACAGATTCCATCGCGCAGATTTCCGTGGCAGCCAATGAGCAGCAAACCGCAGCGCGCGATGTGGCCGAGGCGATCCAGAGCATCGTTGACGCATCGGAGGAGGCGGTCATTGCCTCTGACTCGATTGCTGGCGCGACGGATGAGCTGAGCAGCGGTGCGCAAGAGCTGAAGGCGGAGGTAGCAAAACTGGGCTGCTAACCGGCTGTGCAAGTAACAAGTAAAAAAGGGTTTCGCTGTGAGTAAGACTGTTTCCGATACCGTCATGAGCGATGGTGATTTTGCCAGGCTGCGCGCCATCGTTCACAAACAAACGGGAATAACCATCGGCGAAACCCGCAAGTCCATGCTGGTCAGCCGGCTGCGCGGACGCCTGCGCGACCTGGAAGAACAGAGCTTTGCTTCTTACATCTCGCGCCTCTCCAAGGATCCGGATGAGATGCAGGAACTGACCAACCGGGTCACTACGAATGAGACCTATTTCTACCGGACGCCAAGGGTCTGGACCTATTTTCAGGAGGTCTTCCTTCCCGGGTTCCACGCCAAGGAGGAGAACCGCCGGCTGCGCGTCTGGTCGGCTGCTGCCTCAACCGGAGAAGAAGCGCACACCATTGGGACCATTCTTGAACAGCAGCGGTTGAGCGTCTCGGGTTTCGACTATTCGGTGCTGGGCACCGATGTTTCTTCCCGCGTGCTGGAGGTGGCCCAGAAAGGGGTTTACAACGGCCGCTCAATTGCCCGTTTCCGCAAAAGCCAGCCCGAGCTCTTCACCAGCCATATGGCCGGCAGTGATGCTGATGGCTTCAAGGCAGTTCCGCAGGTGCGGGCCCGGATCAAGTTCAAACTGCACAATCTCTTGGAAAAGCTGGGCGGCACGACCCCGTTCGACGTGGTGTTTCTGCGCAATGTGCTGATCTATTTCACGGACGAGGACCAGGAAAAAATCCTCAGCCACGTGCGGGACCTGATCCGGCCGGACGGGGTGCTGTTCATTGGGGAAAGTGAAACCCTCAAAAAGCTCAACACTGGATTTGAGCAGGTCGCACCCATCATTTACCGGCCGATAGCAAGGGCAGCTGGTCAATGCGCGTGAACGCTAATGAGAAAATCCACGTGCAGATCGGCGAGGTCAAGACCGGCAGGGCCGGTCAGTCGCTGAATGCCATCCTGGGATCCTGCATCGGGCTGGGGTTGCTCTATCCGGCCAAAGGCATCTACGGGCTGGCCCATTGCCTGCTATCGCAATCCGGCAAGGTGGGTAATGAAATCAGCGGCCGCCACGTGGATCAGGCCATCACGTCCCTGCAGTCCTTGATGGACATCCCCCGCGGTGAAGTCCGCAAACTGCAGGCCATTGTTGTTGGCGGCGCCAACATGACGATGCCGCCAGACACCGACCCCTCCCGGCTGGTTGGCAGCATCAACGCCAGGTTTGCCTACAAGGCCCTGCGCGAGGCGGGCTTGCGCAACATTTATGAGGATGTGGGCGGCATGCAAGGCAGGCAAGTGACCATCGATTGTTCAAGCGGCGAGTTTTCAGTCGCCGACATCCCGCGATTGGGGGCATCAAAATGAACTTGAATCCGACTGATCCGCTGCTGCTGACCAAGCAGGCCGGTGCAGAAGAACCCGGCTTCGAAGCCGGCCTGGAGATACCTGTGCCTGCCGGTTCCGCCAAGGAAGAGGCAAAGCCGCGCCGGGACACCATCTACGGCTCCTTCATGATTGACGAGAGCGAGTTCGCATTGCCAGTTGCCGTGGTCCAGGAAGTGGTGAACGAACCGGATGACATATCTCCGGTGCCGCTGTCGCCTTCCTTTATGCCCGGGCTGTTCAATCTGCGCGGCAAGATCATTCCGATTGTGGACTTGCGCCAGTTGCTGGAGTTCCCCGAGACTGCAAAGACAAGCGGCCGCAAGGTGGCCATTATCGAACATGGTGCGCACAGCATTGGCCTGCTGTTTGACCGGACAAGCGAGGTGCTGAGCGAAAAGGACGCCGCGCGGGTTGATTTCCGTCCAAACAACCGCGGCATCAAAGATCTGGTCATAGAGGGTGTCCTCAAGTTTGATGACGGGGAACGGCTGGTTCAGGTCCTTGATCCTTACGAGCTGCTGAATCTGGACAAACTGCCCCGCGCGGACCACAAAACCGAACAGAAAACCGCAACGGTCAGCCGGGGAAACAGACGGACCTGCATCTCTTTCCAGACCGGGCATACCTCATGTGCCATCGACTTGCGCTACGTGCAGGAGGTCCGTGAGATGCCGAAGGTGGACCAGTCGCTGTTCGCGCATGACTGCATCCTGGGGACATCCAACCTGCGCGGGGTCATTCTTCCGGTGATTGATTTCCGCGGCTTTCTCGGGGATGAAGCGGTCTTTGCCTTAGGGGCAACAATTTCCAAAGACCGCCGGATGCTGGTGATCGAAACTCCAGCAGGCCCGGTGGGTCTCATGGTTTACTCCATCGACAGCATCCTGCCGTACTTCGAAGATGAAGTGCTGCCCTTCGCCAAACTGGCATTGCCGCGCAGCGACCTGGTGGATGGCTGCCTGATCGATGACAGCAACCGGATTGTCATGATGCTGGATCCGGTGAAACTCCGTCAGGAGCCGCGTTTCATCGAGGCCGCAAAAGCATGCCAGGAGATTTATCCTCCGGACACGGTAAGAGACGAAGAAAGCAAGCTGGCAAGCAGCGCTGCCAGGCGGACATTCATCCAATTTTCCTTTGAAAAACGGTTCGCCCTGGACACGGAGCATGTCAGCGAGGTGATTAACCGCCCGCAGGAACTGCTGGAACCGCCTTTTTCGCTAAGTTTCGTCGAAGGGATTGTCAACCTCAGGGGGGAGTTGATAACGCTGCTCAATCCCCGGCTTCTTTACGGGCTGCCCGCCTGCAAGAGCGAAGACCAAAAGGTGCTGATCTTCCGGCACAATGATCAAAAGTTTGGAATTCTTGTGGATTCCGTTGATGAGATTGTCATGACAACAGAAGCCTCGGTGCGGGATCTCAAACCGATGGATCAGCAGGGCACGGCCAAAAGCATCACCGATGATGTCATCGGCTGCCTTCAGCATACAGCCCTAAACGGCAGTTCAGTTTCAGTGCTGGTGCTGGACGCGGGAGCGCTGATTGAGCGCTGTCTTTCCGCCGCCCAAGCTGCCCCGGCGGGAACCTGACACGCGACCAGGCATGATGCGCAAACGCTTGCGTACATAGACGGACCGGCGGCGCGCCGGCGCCACCGTCTTCCGCTTGTCAGTGAAGGGCGCCGTGCCGCCATACCTGCACTTGCAGAACCTGCATCAGCCGGACCGGCTGTGCCGCAAACACCGGCGGCCGTTTTCCCGCTTCCTCTGTTCCCTGATCATCTGAAGGTCTTCACGCCAGCGTATCCTGTCAGCGTCCATCCATCTTTGAGCGCCGCCGGACGCAGTCAAATTGAAGACGCCCCAGAGGTTCGGACAACGATGACTAGATCCGGTAGAGCAGCCTTTCTACCGGCACAGTCCTTGGCCCCAGCCCCAGTATTTCCTCCGGGTCTGGAACGGGATGGCGTCAGCCTGCCAAGGACTGAGGAACTTCAGTAGCATAATGACCATCCCCCGATGCTGCATCATTTGTGCGGAAAGCGCCAATAGCCCCCGCCATGGCCTGCGCCTCTTTAGACAGGCCCAGGCTGGAAGAAGTGACTTCCTCAAACAGGGCTGCGTTGCGGGTTGTCGCATCGTCCAGGCTGGACATCGCCGAATTGATCTCCTGCAGGCTGCCGGACTGCTCCGAGGAGGCTTCGGAGATGTTTTTCATCAGATCGGCCGCGCTGGCCACAGATGCGGAAATCTCGCTGATGGCAGCCCGTGTCTGCTCGACAAGTTCGGCGCCGAGTTCGACGTTTTCACCCGCCTCATCCACCAGCGCAGCAATTTCGGTTGCAGCCTCTTTGGAGCGGTGCGCCAGGGTGCGCACTTCGGAGGCCACCACAGCAAAGCCCTTGCCAACCGAACCTGCACGCGCCGCCTCGACGCCGGCGTTCAGGGCCAAGAGATTGGTCTGCTGCGCAATCGCTTCGATCATGCCAATGATCCGGGAGATTTTTTCCGAGCTGTCCTTGATCGCTTCCATCGCGCCATAGGTGCGCTTGACCACATCGATGCTGTCGCCCGCGTTCTGACGGGCCGCTTCGACCGAAGCGGCGGCTTCGCCAGAGGCGTGGGCAGTACTGGTGATAGAGACCGACAGCTGGTTCACCGCCGCGGCTGTTCCGGCAAGGGTCTGCGCCGTGCGCTCCGAGCGCTCGGAGAGGTCGCGCGAGGCCGCGGAGATTTCGGTTGTGCCGCCAGCAATCGACTGGCCGCTGGTACTGAGGCTGCGCACGGAGTCTTCGAGCTTTTCCAGCGCCGCATTGAAATCGTCGCGCAGTTTGGCATATCCCTCGCCCATCTCGGTGCGGATCCGGATTGTCAGATCGCCCTGCGACAGCCGCTCCAGCCCGTGGCCGATGGCGGTCACCGCTGCGGTCTGTTCAGCCAGACGGGCGTTGCGCTCCGCTTCGGCAGCGGCTTCCACTTCGCCCTTCTCAACCAGCCCGTCGCGGAAAACCGACAGCGCTGCAGCAATGCGGTAAATCTCGTCGCTGGCCCGCTCAAACCCGGTGACCGGGCGCAAGTCGCCTTCTGCCAGCCGCTCAGTGGTGCCGCTGATATTGGCCAGCGGGCGCAGGATCAGGATCCGGGTCAGGATCAAGGCCGTCAGGAAAACTCCCGCCGCCACGGCCATCAGGATCTGCAACTGGTGCTGCGCCGCCTTCACGTCACTGGCCAGCCCGCCGGCGATGGCTGAAATCTCCTGCTGGCTGCCGGCACCCAGGTCGGTCGCGCGGCGGGCAAATTCCAGCACTGCATCCACCGTCGCCTGGGACGCCGCAACCGCGGCTTCGGCGGCCTCCAGCGAAGCTGTCTTGAACACCGGCAGCCCCTGACTAGGATCCGCAAGGGCCACCATCCCTTCCAGTTCCTGCGCAAACACGCCATCCTTGAAACCGGTAAACCCTTGCAGTGCCTCGGCGGCCGATTGCAGCGGCTCTGCCGCGGCCTGAACAACAGCGGGATCACGCGCCGCCGCCATATCCAAAGCAGCTACCTGGAAGGCGCTGATCCAGCCGTTGATCTCGAGCAGCCGCTGCAGAACACCGACCTGATTGTCGAGCAGACCCTGAATGGCCGTGCGGTTGTCAGCGCCGGCCTGGGTGGCGGCAATCGAGAGTGTGAATACCATGCGGTCCATTGCCTGGGTCAGCGGCCGCACACTGGCATTGCGGGCGGTCAGCACCTCATTTCGGCTTTCCTTCAGTTCTTTGCGGCTGGCGGACAATGTGTAGCGGAACAGCTCCACACCCTCGCGCACCTTCTTGGCACGGAAGGCATCCAGCCCCAGATCCTCAAGGCGCCCCATCACCGGTTCCAGCCGCTTCAGCGCGTCATTTGCCATTTTCTTGAGCGCCCGTTTGGTGGGCACATCGCGCACATGCCCCAGCGCCAGTGCGGCGCCGGACAGGACGCTGATGTCGGCCCGGGCCTCAAGCAGGGCCTGCAGGCTACCGAATTGCTGCTCGACAAGATTGTTGAGAACTGTATCAACCTGACCGATGGTCGCTTCACCGCCGGCCATCAGGCTGTCACGGGCTTCCGAGGCCACCTGCACCAATTTGCCCTGCAGAGCCTGGCTCAACGTCTGGAGATTTGCTGTCTGGGTGTCGATCCATGCCTGGTTGCGAAAGGCCCCTTTACGGGCTGCCACCAGGCTGTTCAGCCGCTCCGAAGCGGCCGCAGCGGCGGGCACGAACAATGTCTGCTCTGCGTCAGGCAGCTTGGCAACGGTGCCATCAAGACTGGCAATGGTTGCAGCAGCCTCTTCCTCGGCCGCGGCTAGGGCCTGCTCGCTGCCAGCCTGCAGCACGCCGATCATCGCATTCTTGGTCCGGGCTGCGGCATTGACCAACTGGCTGCTCATCTCGAGCTGCGGTACTTTTTCACCGGTCAGCACATCCATCTGGCGGCCGGTCTGGGCAAACACCAGGGTGACCAGAATACCGCCCACTGCTGACGCTGCACCCATTGCCATCAGAATCAGCGTAATCTTGGCGCCGATACTGGAGAACAGCCGGAATTTGCGTTTCGCAGGAACGTCTTTCTGTGCAGTCATAGTCTCACCCGAGGCTCACGCCGTTTGTCTGCGCCCGTTTTGTTCAGAAGCCGGCCAGGCAGCCGGCCCTGCCGCCGCAAAGGCCGGCCCGGGCAATCAATCGTGCAGGGCTGCAGCCGCGCCGCTGCCCGCTTCTCCAAGACAGAAGAAGAGCAAGACCGTAAAAAAACTATAAGGAGACCGCAGAAAGTCAGTTGGATTTTATGCAACTGCCGCTGCACCCGCCTCCAGGGTCCGGCTGCGGTTTCAAGCCGATCCGGACAGGCGCCGGGCCGCATGCAGCGGCAGGTTCACCGCCTCGGAATCCGGGCGGTAGCCGTTGATCGGGTCGAAGACGTGGCGGATCCGGCCGCCGTCCCGGCTGGTGGTCAGCAGCACCGGCCGGCCGTTCACCTGCTCGCTGGACACCGAGACCGGCAAGGTGCCGGAGAGCCAGCCGCCATAGCTGACAGCACCGTTGCTGCCGCGGATGACAATCTCAAAATAATCCAGCGCCGCCATCCGGAAGATCAGATCCGGCACCTCTTCCGGCGGGCTGCCCAGATGCTCGACAGTCAGTTCGGCGCCGATCAGATTACGCACGGAATACCCCCAGCGATGCATGAAATCCTCAACCACGTCGAGGATTTCCTGGGTCCGCTCCTCAGGCTGCACACCCTGCCCGTATTGCGAAAACAGGCGCTCAAAATCCAGATTTTCTGTCACTCTGCCCCTCACGAAAGACACGTGCAGGCCGCACCGCTCTTGTCAGCGGCCGGCCCGCAACAGCGGGTTACTTGTGTCTTCAATTTCTGTATCGGCACTCTGACACAAAAATGCATTCCAGATACATCTTACCCGGCGTCACCCTGTTCAGGGCGCGGCGGCAGCCGTGCCGCTATTCGGGCACGCCCGCCTGCCGCAGAGCAGAGGCCCACTCCTGCCCGGCCGGGCTCATCGCTGCCGGATTGTCTCGCTGGAACTGAGACAGGCAAAACTCCGGCGCCGCCTCAAGCAGTTTCTGCACCGTGGTACGGGCCTCCTCGCCCCGGCCCGACATCTGCAGCGCAATTGCCTTGGAGCGCAGCGGCACCGGGAACGCCCGCTTGGCTTCCAGCGAGCGGTCCGCCAGCTCAATCGCCCGGCCGAAGTTGCGGGCCGACAGGTTCGCCAGCGCAGAGATTGCATCAAAATAATAGCGCTGCGGGCCCAGGGGGGTCAGCCGCCGCGCTGCATCGGTCATCTGAACCGCCTCGTCCGGCATATCCTGATACGCCAGCGTGGCCCCTTTGAGCAGCAGTGCCAGCGCCTCGTTCGGGTTGTCGCGCAAGGCCAGGTCATAGGCGTCCTGGGCCAGGTCGAAGCGGAAAGTCAAATGGCTGGAAATGACACCTTTGAGCGTATGGGCCAACGAAAACCCTGGCGAAGCCTCTATTGCAGCATCGGCCAGACGGCTGGCCAGGCGGCTGTCCTCCTCCCGGTTCGGCGACAGGCCTTTTTCCACCCGCATCACGTGCCAAAATCCCATCCAGGTCAGCGGCAGCGCATGCTTCGGCTCCCGCTCCAGCAGATGCGACAGGATTTCGTGCGCCTGCTGGAACTTCTGCGTCTCCATCTCTTGCATCAAAGAGATCGCGGCCATCAGCAAGGCATGGCTCTCCAGCGTTGCGAGAGGTTTAAACCCGGCCAGCCGGACGGCCTCGCCCGCCGCGCTCTGGCCAATCTGCTGGGTGGCATTGCGCAGCACCGCGCTGCGCCCTTCCATCAGGCTGCTCTGGGTGCCCTCGAAGCTGCGCGACCAGATCACCTTCTCGCGGACAGCATCGTGCAGATCAATCTCGGCGCGGAAACGGCTGCCCTCGCCGGTGATAGTGCCGGATACAAGGTAATCGACACCCGCCACCGAAGACACTTCGGCCGGGCGCACGGTGTCCGGATCGAACTGGCGCGAGGCCAAATAAGAGGTGACTGAAAAGGCCCAGCTGCGCGATAGATGACGCGACAATTCCTCAGACATCAGCGAACCCAGCGGCGCCGTGGTCTGCCCCGGCGACCGGTGCACGAAGGGCAAGACCGCAATTGACGGCAGCAGCCGGTCCAGAATGACGCGGCCCGGCGGCAGCCCTGCATGCGGTGCCGGGCCAGAGGCGCCGCGGGCGTATTCCGCCCGGGTGTCGCCCAGCCAGGCATTGAAAACGGTTTCATGCGGCAGCTCGAATCCTTCCATGAATTCGGCATTTGCCATGCAGCTGTCCATCTCCACCCGGGTCAGATCAAGTATGACCCGTTCACGGTTGGCGAACAGCAGTTTTGCCGCGTCCGGCCCCAGATGCCGCCGCAGCGTCGACAGCGCAGTCCGCAGGCTGGCCTTGGCCTGTTCCGGCTGCGCCAGGCACCACAGGGTCTTTTCCAAAAACGCACGGGTGCGGATGCCGCCATCCGCGGTGGAAAGCAGCGCCATCAGCGCTTGATGCTTGGCCCCCAGTTGCACATTGGATCCGTCCGCATGGAAGACCCCAAAGGCACCAAACCGGCAAATCTTAAGAAAAACAGTCATCTGTTAACCCCACTTAACGCTTGCTGCACCCGAGATTAAAGTACCGTCATATTGCATTGCTGTCACCGGTTTTGCAACTATAGATTGCATTTAACCTTTGACTGATCCCGACCGCGCCTCATCAACAACTAATGGATGTAATTTTATGAGAATACAGTATAGTTAATTTTGCGTTACACAACAGAGCCCGGCGGTCCGCTCACAATAAATCCGCCTTTTCTTGCAACGCCTTCAACAAAATTCACCCCAAAGAAATAAAACACCCGCTTAACGCCCGCCGTACGTGCAAACACTCCTACTTTTGCGCGGAACTTGCGCCACTGTAATGCAGTCTGAACAATATACAACGTCAAATGGCGGAGCCTCAACCTGACCGAGCACAGTGCAGGATGCCGCAAAACTGCCATTGCCCAAGGGCAGCCCAGGTAATCGAAAATCAGCAACGCTTGCTGCGCCCCGCGCTTGCCGGGCTGCTAAGCGGCCTGATCAGAGAAGCAAAGGGCAGTTAGGCAGGCCGCTAAAGCCCCGGCACAAACCGGTAACCGCTGCCTGCACGTTCAGCCCGGCCAAAGCCTCCGCCCGGCAGGTGATAGCCGACCAGTTGCATCTGCTCAGCAACAAGCTGATCAAGAAGCCGTACCCGGGCTGCCGCGGCGGCCTGCGGATCCTGGTCGCTGCCGACAGGCCAGGCGGGCTCAGCAAAACTGACGTGGTGATTGCCAATCGCGTCCCCGAGGACCATCACACTGCTGCCGCCGCCTCGGATTTCAAACGACATATGGCCCGGAGAGTGGCCGGGCGTGGCATGGGCTGCAACGCCCGGCAGAATTTCAGTGCCATCAGAGAACAATTGCACGCTGTCTGCCAGAACCTCGAGACGGCGGCGGGCCCCTGCAGCCATGGAAGCACGGCCATTGCCGATGCGGGCCGCGGTATCCGGGTCGAACCAGTAGTCCCACTCGCCCTGCCCCATCAGATGCACGGCTTCGGGAAACAGCAGATCGTCAAAATCATCCAGCACGCCCCAGAGATGATCCGGATGGCAATGGGTGAAGACCACGTGGGTAACGTCTTCCGGCGCAATCCCGAGAGCGTCCAGCGCTACCGGCAGCCTGCCCGCACTGTCCTGGAACCCTGGTCCGGAGCCTGCATCGAACAGCACAACCTTGCCCGCCTCGCGGAGCAGGGTGACATTGATTTCCGGCTGCAGCGGCCCCGGGGCCAAGCCATGCTGCTGAAGCACCGGCTGCAGAGCCTGCGGATCCAGCCCTCCGAAGACAAACTCCCGCGGCAGGGTCAGGCTGCCATCCGAAACGGTTTCAACCCGCTTGCCGCCCAGGTCGATCCCGGCCGTGGCCCAGCCCGGCGCCGCTGCTGCTGCCAGCCCCGCCGCGGCCGCCAGGCCAAATTTCCGTCTGGTCAATGCCATGGCTTTCCCCCGCTGCAGGCATGCGTTCAAAATTCACACATTCTATTTTATGAATTTTATTGAGCTGCCGCAACAAAAGAAACCCTCCGCCCTGCCGCAAGCTTGCAAAGACCGGGTGAAATACTTCAGGCCAGCCCCTGCGCTGTGCAATTGCTGCGCAATGCGGCGCAAAACCGCTGGGCCGCAGCGGAGAGCTGATGCTCGCGCCGGACGCAAAGGCCTACCGGACCAAGCGTGCTGCCAGTATCGAGCGGCAGCGCCGTCATGCGGCCTGCCTCCAGCTCCGGCCGCACCACGCCCTGGCTGATGATCCAGACCGCCTGATGCGACAGCACGAAACGCCGGCCCAAAGCCGCAGACACGGTTTCTACCGGGAACCGCGGCATCGCCAGACCCTGCTCCAGGAACATCCGCTCGACAAAGGGGCGGATGATTGATCCTTCCGAGGGCATCAGCACAGGGTAGCTTTCAAACACTCCGGGCAGCACATGGGTGATGTCGGCAAGGGGGTGGTCCCGCGCAACCACTGCAACCACCCGTTCACGGAACAACGGGTCGAATTCCACTCCGGCCATGGTTTCGGGTGCAGGCAGCCTGCCAACCACCACATCCAGACTTCCGCGGCGCAGCTGGTCTATCAGAAACTGATTTTCGCCGGTCCGGACCCTAAACCGGCCCGGCGCACCGCCCCCGCGCAGTTGCGCCAGTGTGTCCGGCACCAGATCCGCTGCCACAGTGGGCAGCGCACCGATGGAAACCAGCGGACCTTCCTCTTCATCCAGCCCCTGCAGCAGCGCCACCCCGTCCCGCGCCAGCGCCAGGCTGCGCCCGGCATGATCGCGGAACAACTCGCCATAGCCGCTGAGCCGGATGCCGCGGCCATGTTTCTCGACCAGAGGCTTGCCGCAGACCTCCTCCAGTTCGCGTAAGGCTCTGGTGACCGCAGGCTGGGTCATGCCCAATGCCTCGGCCGCCTGGGTAACGCTCATCTTGCGGGCCACTTCGACAAAGACCTCTAGATGACGGAGTTTCAACGAAGATGATAAACGCATATCGAGCAGGTTATGATTTCATGCATATTTATGGATTATACAGATCAGTCCCGCTATGCGATACTTCCCTCAGCAAAGGGAGTGCAAGATGACGCAGGACCGCTACAGCCGCGGCATGGCGGTACGGCGCCAAGTACTGGGCGAGACCCATGTGGACCGCGCCGAGGCCGCCAAGACAGCGCTGGACAAACCGTTTCAGGATCTGATCACCGAAACCGCCTGGGGCAACGTCTGGGCGTCAGACCGGATCAGCTTGCGCGAACGCTCAATGCTGACGCTGGCTCTGCTGGCCGCAACCGGCAATTTCGATGAGATCCCGATGCATATCCGGGCCACCGCCCGCACCGGCGCCAGCCAGGACGATGTACTGGAGGCGTTTCAGCACGTCGCGGTCTATGCCGGTGTCCCGCGCGCCAACCGCGCGCTGAAACTGGCCAAACAGACCTATGCCGAGATGGACGCCGAGGGAGGGCAACCCGCATGACCACGCCGCCGAAGCCGGGCGAGTTCTATCAGCGCGACCGCCGCTGGCACCCGCCCGCGCTGTCGCAGGATTACAAGACCTCGGTCACCCGGTCGCCACGGCTGCCGCTGATCAGCCTGGAAAACACCGCCAGCGAAATCACCGGGCCGGTGTTCGGCCATAAAGATATTGACCCCGCCGACAATGATCTGCTGCGCAACTTTGCCAAACCAGGCGAAAGCCCGATCGGCGAGCGGATCATTGTGCATGGCCGGGTGCTGGATGAAAACGCACGCCCCGTGCCGAATACGCTGGTGGAAATCTGGCAGGCCAATGCCTCCGGCCGCTACCGGCACAAGAAAGACACCTACCTGGGCGCGCTGGACCCGAATTTCGGCGGCTGCGGCCGGACCCTGACGGATGCGGAGGGCAATTACTGTTTCCGCACCGTGAAACCCGGCGCCTACCCCTGGCGCAATTGGGTGAACGACTGGCGGCCCGCGCATATCCATGTCTCGGTCTTTGGCACCGGCTTTGCCCAGCGGCTGATCACTCAGCTCTATTTCGAGGGCGATCCGCTGATTGCCCGCTGCCCGATCGTCAACACCATTCCGGACCCTGCGGCAGTAGAGATGCTGATTGCCCGGATGGACATGAACGCAACAATCCCGCTGGACACCATCGCTTACAGGTTCAACATCGTGCTGCGCGGGCGGCGCTCAACCCTGTTTGAGAACCGGCTGGAGGGGAACTGATGGGCCAAAAGCTGGAGTATCTTAAGGAAACGCCTTCGCAGACCGCAGGCCCTTATGTGCATATCGGCCTTGCCCCCGGCGCGGCGGGGTTCGAGATTTACGAACAGGAGCTTGGCTGGGACATGGCCGGGCCCAACGCCAAAGGCGAGCCTATCCGGGTTGAGGGCGTGGTGCTGGACAGCACCGGCGCGCCGGTGAAGGACGTGCTGCTGGAGGCTTGGCAAGCCAACGCAGAGGGGGTCTATGCGCATCCCGAACACATTGGCGAGGTGGAGGACGGTTTCCGCGGCTGGGGCCGGGTGATCACCGATTTCGAGACCGGCGAATGGGGATTTGATACGGTAAAGCCCGGCCCGGTGACGGGACGCAACGGCCAGATGATGGCACCGCACATCAACCTGTGGATCGTCGCCCGCGGCATCAATGTGGGCCTGAACACCCGTCTCTATTTCGAGGATGAGGCAGAAGCCAATGCCGCTGATCCGGTGATCAATCTGATCGAGTGGGAAAGCCGCCGCCAGACCCTGATCGCCCGGCGCTGCGAGCGGGGCGGCCAGCCGGTCTACCGCTTTGACATCCGCCTGCAGGGCGACGGTGAAACCGTTTTCTTTGACATCTGAGGGGAAAGGCCAATGAGCAAACCCTGTATCATCTGCGTCGCCATCACCGGCTCGGTCCCGACCAAGGCCAACAATCCGGCGGTGCCTGTTACCATTGCCGAGCAAATCGAAAGCACCCAGGAAGCGTTTGAGGCCGGTGCTTCCATCGCCCATTGCCATGTGAGGAATGACGACCAGACTCCGTCCTCGGACCCGGAGCGGTTCGCACGCCTGATGGAAGGTCTTCAGAAACACTGCCCCGGCATGATTGTGCAGCTTTCGACCGGCGGCCGCTCCGGCGCAGGCCGCGAACGCGGCGGCATGCTGCCGCTCAGGCCCGATATGGCGTCGCTGTCGGTGGGATCGAACAACTTTCCGACCCGGGTTTATGAGAACTCGCCCGATCTGGTCGACTGGCTGGCTTCGGAAATGCGGACCTATGAAGTGAAACCCGAGATCGAGGCCTTCGACCTGTCGCACATACATCAGGCGGTGAAGATGAACCGGGAGGGGCGTATTCCCGGCACCCTTTATGTGCAGTTTGTGATGGGGGTGAAGAACGCGATGCCGGTCGATAGGGATGTGTTCGACTATTACGTCAAAACCATGCAGCGGCTGGCACCGGAGGCCGAGTGGTGCGGTGCCGGAGTCGGACCGGGGCAAATCCTGGTCAATGAATGGTCCATCGCTGCAGGCGGACATACCCGAACCGGGCTGGAAGACAACATGCGGCTTGACCGCGAAACATTGGCGCCATCCAATGCAGCGCTGGTGAAACGTGCGGTAGAACTGTGCGGCAAGTATGAACGACCGGTGGCCACTTGGCAGCAAGCCCGTGAAATCCTGGATTTGCGGCCGGGATAACTGTCACGGCTGCAATGGCTTGCAATGCAACCCAAGGCAGATAATGTGACATTAAAAACCACCAAAAAGGTACGCGCCTTGCCCACACCCTCCTCCCGGCCGGCTCTGGTCATCTTTGATTGCGATGGCGTTCTGGTGGATTCCGAGCCGATATTTCTGCGGGTCCTGCACCGCTTTCTGCTGTTTGCCGGTGCCTCCCTGTCCCATGCCGACTGCTGCAGGCAGTTCATCGGTAAAAGCAAAGCCGATGTCGAGATCTACCTGGAAGAGCAAGGGCTGGCGATCCCTGCGGACTGGCCGGATGCCTTCTATGATCAGGCGATGATAGAACTCGGACGCGACTGCAAGGCGGTAGACGGCATACGGGAAGTCCTGCAAGCGCTTGCCCAATCAGGCATCCCGTTCTGCGCAGCCTCCAACGGGTTGCGCGACAAGATCGAATTCACCCTGTCGCACACCGGCCTGCTGCCGCTGTTTGAAAACCGTATCTTTTCCGCTTATGAGGTTGGCCGCAGCAAACCGGCACCTGATGTTTTCCTGCATGCCGCCAGCCTGCATGGCATTGCGCCGGAGCGCTGCACGGTGATCGAAGACAGCCCCAGCGGGCTGGAAGCTGCGCAGGCGGCAGGCATGCCCTGTTTTGCTTACTCCGACACGGACGCCTTGCCGCCCGGCCGTCTTTTTGGCGCCCAGCCCTTTAGCGCCATGTGGCAATTGCCCGCCTTGCTGGGACTGTAGCAAGTCCGGCAATTTCACCGAAACCCAACACAACTGTCACAAAACCATTGCCGCAGGGACGTAGCAGCCAGACAAACCGAACTGGAGAAACCGCCCCATGCTGCACCCTGCCTTTGCCACCCCCGGAGAGTTCTACCGCGGCAACCTGCACACGCACTCCAACCGCTCTGATGGTGTTCTGGACCCTTCCGAGGTTTGCCGCCGTTACAAGGCCGAGGGCTATGATTTCATCGCGCTGACCGACCACTTCGTTGGCCTGTACGACTACCCGGTCACCGATACCGCAGAATTCCGCGATGAAGTCTTCACCACCCTCCTCGGTGCCGAAGTGCATTCCGGAGCAATGGAAAACGGTGAGCTATGGCACCTGGTGGCTGTCGGCCTTCCTACGGATTTCGCCCCCTCCCATTCGCCTGGGTTCCATCCGGTTGACGGCCAGGAAAGCGGACCCGAACTGGCTCAGCGCGCCCGCAATGCCGGTGCCTTTGTCGCCGTGGCGCATCCGCATTGGTCCGGGCTGACACTCGCTGATGCACGCTCGATCGAGGCCGCCCATGCGGTGGAAATCTACAACCACGGCTGTGCGGTGGAATGCGACCGTGGCGAGGGGTTCCATGTGGCGGACCTGCTGCTGTCGGAACACCGCGACCTGACGCTCATCGCCACTGACGACGCGCATTTTGCAAGCCCGGATCATTTTGGCGGCTGGGTGATGGTCAAGGCCGAGGCGAATGAGCCGGGACTGCTTCTGGAGGCACTGAAGGCCGGGCACTTCTATTCTTCGCAAGGCCCCGAATTGAAGGCCGTGGCGTTGAACAATGGCTATATCGATGTGGCCTGCTCCGCCGTCTCCACCGTGATCGTGCAAGGCCATGGCTCTGCAGCCCTGTCGCAGCATGGCGAAAGCCTGACCCAGGCCCGGATCCCGCTGGAGCGTTTCAGCAACAGCCCCTGGCTCCGGGTCACGGTGATTGACCGGGCAGGCAAGCGCGCCTGGTCCAACCCGGTCTGGCGCTGATCCCAGCAGCAGGCGCAGCCCGGCCGCTGGGCCAGGCTGCGCGCCCTACCTTTCGCCGGAGAGATCCTTGAGGATCGGGCAATCCGGCCGGCTGTCGCCCGCGCAACCTTTGATCAGCACCCCCAGCGTGTCCCGCATTGCCTGCAAATCGGCGATTTTCCCTTCGATCTTTGCTAGATGCTCCTGCGCCAGCTGCTTTACATCAGCACTGGCGCGGCTTTCATCCTCATAGAGGCCCATCAGGGTCCGGCAGTCCTCAATCGTGAACCCCAAGGCCCGCGCCCGGCACAAAAAGGCCAGCTTGTGAAGGTCGCTTTCAGCAAAACAGCGGTAGCCGTTGGCGCTGCGATGCGGTTTGATCAGGCCGATATCCTCGTAATACCGGATGGTTTTCGCCGGAAGCCCCGAGCGGCTGGCCACATCACCAATGTTCATACGCTTGCCTCCTGTTCGCGGGCCGCGCCGGATGCTTGCCTGGCCCTCCCCTCATTTATGGCCGGTTTCAGACCGCGCAAGCGCAAAGCGTTGGTCAGGACAAAGACGCTCGACAGCGCCATCGCGCCCGCCGCAAGCGCAGGTGACAGCAATGGCCCGCCGAAGGGGTAGAGAACGCCCGCCGCCACCGGCACCAAAAGCACATTGTAGCCAAACGCCCAGCCCAGGTTCTGGCGAATGTTACGCATAGTGGCACGGCTGACCGTCAGCGCATTCACCACACCGCGCAGATCGCCCGAAACCAGCACAACATCGGCCGCCTCAATCGCCACATCTGTTCCAGTACCAATGGCAATGCCCGCATCCGCAGCAGCCAGCGCAGGCGCATCGTTGATACCGTCACCGGTAAAAGCCAGCGCACCAAACTCCGCCTGCAGGTCTGTAACCGCCAAGACCTTATCCGCCGGCAGGCACTCTGCCTTCACCGCATCAATCCCCAGCTGCGCGGCGATTGCCTCTGCCGTGGCCGAGGCATCCCCGGTGATCATTGCCACCTTCAGCCCCTGTTCATGAAACGCCTTGATTGCCGCCGGAGTGCCTGGCTTGACCGGGTCCGCCACCGCCAGCACCGCCGCAGCCTGTCCCCCGATGGCCACAAACAGCGCTGTCTCGCCGCGTTCCGCCAGCCGCTGCCCTTCTGCTTTCAGACCGCCCAACGCAATGCCCTCGCGCGCCATCAGACGTGCCGTGCCCGCCAGCACCTCACACCCTTCCACTTGCGCCCGCAAGCCAAAGCCAGGAATGGCCTCAAAGGTGTCCGCCTTGGGCAGCCCTTTGCCAGCTGCTGCAACAATCGCCTGCGCGATTGGATGCTCAGAGGAAGCTTCAGCAGCCCCAGCAATCCGCAGCACCTCATCCCGCACGAACCCCTCCGCGCAGATCAGTTCGGTCAGCGCAGGCCGCCCTTCCGTTAGCGTGCCGGTCTTGTCCAGCGCAACCACCCGCACGTTCTGCAGCCGCTGCAACGCATCTCCTTTGCGGAACAGCACGCCCATTTGCGCCGCCCGTCCGATCCCCACCATGATTGAGGTCGGCGTCGCAAGGCCCATCGCGCAGGGGCAGGCGATGATCAGCACTGAGACCCCGGCGACCAATGCCAGCGGCAGCGCGGGCGCCGGGCCAAAAACCGACCAGGCCAGCACCGTGAACGCGGCCACCGCTATGATTGCTGGCACGAACCAAAGAGTTATCCGGTCCACCAGCCCTTGCACCGGCAGCTTGGCCCCCTGCGCCTGCTCCACCATTTGAATGATCTGCGCCAGCACCGTGTCGCGCCCGACCCGGGTGGCCCGGTATTCCAGCACGCTGTTGCCGTTGACAGTGCCCGCTGTCACCTCATCACCGCGGGATTTGGCCACTGGCAGCGGTTCTCCGGAAATCATGCTCTCGTCGACATAAGAGCTGCCGGAGATTACCTCGCCATCAACCGCAATACGCTCGCCCGGGCGGCTGCGGAGCAAATCTCCGGCGCCGATCTCTTCAACCGGCGTCTCCACCGTCGCGCCGCCGCTGATCACCAGCGCGGTCTTGGGCTGCAGCCCGGCCAGCTTGCGGATCGCAGCACCCGTGCGGCCCTTGGCCCTCGCCTCCAGATAGCGCCCGGTCAGGATCAGCACCACAATCACCGCCGCGGCCTCATAGTAAACATTGGCAGTGCCTGCAGGCAGCAGCCCCGGCGCAAAGGTTGAGAGCACCGAGAACCCGTATGCCGCTGCGGTACCCAGGGCCACCAGCGCATTCATGTCCGGCGCAGCGCGCAGCAACGCAGGAAAGCCCTTTGCATAAAACTGCCGGCCAGGCCCTGCCAGCACTGCCGAAGTCAGCGCAAACTGCAGCAAGTAGCTGTTCTGCATACCTATATTTGCGGCAACCCAGTGGTGCAGCACTGGTATCAAATGACCGCCCATCTCTATCAGAAAGACCGGCAGCGTCAGCATGGCGGCAATCAGCACTTGCCGCCCCAAGATGGTGATTTCCTCCGCCTTGCGCCGGCCTGTTTGCTCTGCCTCATCCGCTGCACCGCCGCTGAGGCGGGCAGGATATCCCGCTTCGGTAACCGCCCGGACCAGATCTGCAGCCCGCGCAGCACCCGTCAGAAAGCGGACCTGCGCCATCTCATTCGCTAGGTTCACAGTGGCCGACAGCACACCTGGCACCGCCAGCAGCGCCCGTTCAGCACGGCCCGCGCAGGCAGCGCAAGTGAGACTGCTCACCGTCAGAGCGGCTTGCGACTCCGCCGCTGGATAGCCCGCATCCTTCAGCGCATCAGTCAGCGCCTGCAGCGGAACATCTGATGCGGCTTCCACCTGGCCTGTCGCATTGGCCAGGTTGACCGAGGCTGCATGCACCCCCTCCACTGCCGCCAGGGCGCGTTCTGCCCGCCCGGCACATCCCGCACAGCTGAGACCAGTGATATGCAATGAAATCCGGGTGTGTTCCGACATGGGAAATCCGTTGGTTAGGGTCCTATGCTGGCTTATATGAGGGTTCCAGTCAGGGGAAGGTCAAGACCTTGCCCGGCCTTCCTTCCCCAAAACCCGAAGCCTGCGGGCAAGTTTTTGGAACAGCTGCACTTTTGCGCTCTCACTCATGGCGCGGACAGCATTTCTGCAGTCGTTTTTGGGGCAAAACAATGAGGGCCCGCGCTGATAGGGTAGCGAGGCAATGCTTGCGCGCGCCAGACCGCAAATGTAACGCTTGGTCAGGCAAACAGAAATTGCATCGCTCATTGCAAAGAATTCACCCCGGTCCCGCCCTGCGGCGGTCCGGCTCCGAAGTTAGAAGACGAAGGACAAACCGCATGATCAAGACCCGTGCCGC
>NZ_JWLD01000033.1 GCF_000813725.1 Leisingera sp. ANG-Vp | reverse complement strand
CCATTGCCGGCACCCGCCGAGGAATAAGGCGCACCAGCGCCGATGCCGCTCACCTGGTGGATCTTGATCGAGTCGATCTTCTCTGCCGGCTTCACCATTTCGGTGATGATGGCAGGCATCGCCTCGATCCGGGCCAGGTCGACCTTCATGCGGATCAGCTCACCCGACAGCGCGTTTTCGGCATCGACAATCGCCCGTTTGCCTTCCGCTTCGGCCAGCATGTCGTTTTTCTTGGCTTCAGCGCGGATGTTCAGCGCGTCCGCCTCGGCCTGCGCCTCTTCGCGGCGGGCTTCGGCGCGGTCGGCTGCAGCTTCCTTCTCCGCCTGCGCGGCGAGACGGATACCAGTTGCCTGGCGCTCGGCCTCGCGGGTGGCCTCGATCAGGGTGATCTGCTTCAGACGCTCAGCCTCAGCCACCTCACGGGCGGTTGCCACCGCTTCGGTTGCCTTGGTTGCCTCAGCCCGCGCCATATCCGCGGATGCCCGCGCCCGGCTTTCTTCCTCGGACTTCTGCGCGATGATGATCTGGCGCTCCTGTTCGGCCACCTCCAGCTCGCGCTCCTTGGTGATCTCCGCCTCGCGGACCGAGCGCTCCTTGGCGATCTCGGCATCCCGGATCTTTGCTTCACGGGCAATGTCGGCCGAGCGGATGGCTTCCTCGCGGGCAATCCGGGCGCGTTCGGTTTCGCGCATCGAGTCCTCGCGCCGCTGGGCGATCTCGGCCTCCTGCGCGGCCTTCATGGTTTCGACCTGCTTGGCCTGCTCGATCTTCGCCTGCTCCTCGTCCTGTTCAATCGACAGGCGCTGGCGCTCGGCCTCCATCGCGGCGCGGCGCACGGCCACCTCTGCCTCGGCATCGATCTGCGCACGTTCTTTCTTGGAGGTGGCAATCACCTCCGCCAGCTTGCGCATACCCACCGCGTTAAACGCGTTGTTTTCATCGAGCGCCTCAAACGGCGTCTGGTCCAGCGCGGTCAGCGACACCGATTCCAACGACAGGCCGTTTTTCAGCAGGTCCTCGGACACCGCATTCTGCACCTCCTGAACAAAGTCGGCACGGTTTTCGTGCAGCCCGTCCATGGTCATCTGCGCCGCCACAGCGCGCAGGCCGTCGACCAGTTTGCCTTCGATCATCTCGCGCAGCTGCTCGACGTCAAAAGTCCGGTCGCCCAGCGTTTGCGCGGCGCGGGCAATGCCCTCGACCGTCGCCATGACCGAAACATAGAACTCGACGCCGACGTCGACTCGCATCCGGTCCTTGGTGATCAGCGCGCCGTCATTGTTGCGCTGCACTTCCAGGCGCAGGGTTTTCATGTTGACCGGGCTCACCTCATGCAGCAGCGGCACGACCAGCACGCCGCCATCCATGATGACTTTCTTTCCGCTGGCGCCGGTCCGCACCAGGCTGATCTCGCGGGACGACCGTTTGTAAAGCCGGCCCAGAACCAGGCCAAGGACCAGAAGAAAGACGAGAGCGCTCACCACCACGATGAGCATGAATTGAAATTCCATGCGGAATACCTCCTTGGATAATAGGATTTTTTGGGTTTGTTGGTTTCAGTCAGCCGGGCTGATCAGCCCAGCGGGTCACTCGGACAGAGGGATCAGCACAAACCGGTCCTTGCGGCGGTCGCGCATCACCAGCACTTCGGTGCCCTGGGCCAGTTCCTCGCCAGCGGCAAAGGGCTCGGCGCGCAGGTAGTGGGCATTGCCGTAGCCATCCATCACGCGCACCTCGGCCGGGCGGCCTTGGGCGGCGGTGCCCTGGGTGATCACCCCGCGGCGGCGGCCCAGGCTGCGCACCGACAGCGCCTCGGTCTCGGTCTGCGGCAAGGCCCTGGCAAAGATCCCGCCAAAGCCGCGCGCAAACCACAGGCCAAAGGCACCAGCGGGCAGACCCGCCATCCAGGCTGGTGCAGCAAAGCCCAGGTAGGATTTCAGCACCATCTGCAGGCCAATGCCGCTGAGGCCGAAGCCCATCAGCAAGGCTGCCAGCCAGATCAGCGCCGGCATCCGCCCCAGCCCCAGCCAGGACGCCAGACTGCCCGAAGCATCTGCCGCCCCGGCACCGTCCAGCGCGTCCACACCGTCCAGATCTGCAAGATCAATGTCTCCCAGATCACCCAATGCATCCGCAGCGGCATCGGCGCCCAGGTCCCCCAGGCCGCCAGCATCCGGGAACTGGCCGAGGTCAGCACCATCTGCCGCGTCCAGCCCCGCATCGCCATCACCGCCGATCAGGCTGCCGCCCAGCAAGAGCGCCGCCAGCTCCAGCACCGCCAGACCGCCCAGCAGAGCCAAAGCAAGGGAAAACGGCGCAAAGGCGCCATCAAGCAGAAAGTCGAACACCGATGAATTGCCCCCTATTGGTATACATTGGTATACACTGCATGTGGTAACGCCCCTGTGATGTTTCAAGGGTTTAAAATAGAAATTCGCAACCAATGAGTGCGCCAGCCGCGGTGTCAGATCAAGTTCGAAGTGCTGCCAAGCAACTTGGAAAACCGCTCGGCCCTCCCCGTGGGAGGGCGCTGCCCTCTCCGGCAAATTGCTGCCGCTGCAAACCAGGGGTTCCCGCTGCTGCCTGCATAGGTTAGACGGGCCTTTGACGCATTACCTGGATGGATGGCATGGCACGCATTCTGATCACTTCGGCAATCCCTTACATCAACGGGATCAAGCATCTGGGCAACCTGGTGGGCTCGCAGCTGCCCGCCGACCTTTACGCCCGGTTCCAGCGCGGACGCGGCAATGAGGTGATGTTCCTCTGCGCCACCGACGAGCACGGCACACCCGCAGAACTGGCCGCCGCCAAGGCCGACAAGCCGGTGGCGGAATACTGCGCGGAAATGCACGGCATCCAGTCCGAGATCGCCAAGGGCTTTGCCCTGTCGTTCGACCACTTCGGCCGTTCCTCCAGCCCGCAGAACCACGCGCTGACCCAGCATTTCGCCGGCAAGCTGGCCGAGGCGGGGCTGATCCGCGAAGTGACCGAGAAGCAGGTCTACTCCAACGCCGACGGCCGTTTCCTGCCCGACCGCTATATCGAAGGCACCTGCCCCAACTGCGGCTATGAAAAGGCCCGCGGCGACCAGTGCGAGGAATGCACCAAGCAGCTGGACCCGACCGACCTGATCAACCCGCGCTCGGCCGTCTCCGGCTCCACCGACCTGGAAGTGCGCGAGACCAAGCACCTGTATCTGTGCCAGTCGCAGCTGAAAGACCAGCTGGACGCTTGGATCGACAGCAAGAACGACTGGCCGGTGCTGACCACCTCGATTGCCAAGAAGTGGCTGCATGACGGCGACGGGCTGCAGGACCGCGGCATCACCCGCGATCTGGACTGGGGCGTGCCGGTCAAGAAGGGCGGCGAAGACTGGCCCGGCATGGAGGGCAAGGTCTTCTATGTCTGGTTCGACGCGCCGATCGAATATATCGCCGCCTCGCGCGAGTGGGCCGATGCCAATGGCAAAGCGGATGCCGACTGGCAGCGCTGGTGGCGCACCGACAAGGGTGCGGAGGACGTGAAATACGTCCAGTTCATGGGCAAGGACAACGTGCCCTTCCACACGCTTTCGTTCCCGGCCACCATTCTGGGCTCCGGCGAGCCGTGGAAGATGGTCGACCACCTGAAGTCCTTCAACTACCTGAACTATGACGGCGGCCAGTTCTCGACCAGCCAAGGCCGCGGCGTGTTCATGGATCAAGCGCTGGAAATCCTGCCCGCCGACTACTGGCGCTGGTGGCTGCTGAGCCATGCGCCGGAAAGCAGCGACTCTGAGTTCACCTGGGAGAACTTCCAGCAGTCGGTGAACAAGGATCTGGCCGACGTGCTGGGCAACTTTGTCAGCCGTATCACCAAGTTCTGCCGCTCCAAATTCGGCGAGGAAGTGCCCTCGGCTGGCGAATACGGCGAGCAGGAGCAGGCACTGATCGCCGAACTCAACACCCGCATCCGCGCCTATGAAGGCCATATGGAGGCGATGGAGGTCCGCAAATCGGCGCAGGAGCTGCGCGCGATCTGGGTTGCGGGCAATGAATACCTGCAATCCGCCGCCCCCTGGTCGGTGTTCAAAGAAGACCCCGACCGCGCCGCCGCGCAGGTGCGCCTGGGCCTCAACCTGATCCGCCTTTACGCCGTGCTGTCCGCCCCCTTCATTCCGCAGGCTTCGGACAAGCTGATGGCAGCGCTGAATTCGGATGACCGCAGCTGGCCCGACGATGCCGCTGCGGCGCTTTCCGCGCTGCCCGCCGGCCACGGCTTTACCGTGCCGGAAGTCCTCTTTGCCAAGATCACCGACGAGCAGCGCGAAGAGTGGCAGGAGCGTTTCTCCGGCACCCGCAGCTAAGCTCCGCAGCACAGTGTTTCATCAAGGCCGCCCCACTGGGCGGCCTTTTCTTTTGCCGCATCCCCTTGGCAGATCATAAAAACCAATCCCTACTAAAAAACTCAGATTGACATACCTGAGCAATTAATTCAGGAATGCAGCATTCCAGCCAGCCTGACTCGGTTCAGGCGAGCCCGAGTGACGTTATTCAATCGAGATCGCCACCATGCCGAACGGAGACAGCCGCAGTTGCGGCCCCCAATTCAAAGACCCGGAAGCAGACGACATGCGCCAGCTGTGGCCGCAGGTCTTTGCCCCCTCCGGCGCTCTGTCCGGCTTCTGTCTGGAATGGATCCTGGACAGGGCGGAATTCAGCAATGGGCGGAAGTCATGAACCAGATCGCATCCAAGCCGGTGCCCACCACCGCAACCACCGAAGTTTTCCCCACCTACCACGCCGAGGATCTGACCCGCGGCGGCGTGCAGGCCCGCATCCTGCTCAATGGCCAGATCTATTCGCTGCGCATCACCCGCGCAGGCAAGCTGATCCTGACCAAGTAAGGCGCCGCACATGAGCCCTGCGCATAAAACGCCCCGCGGCGGTGTGACCGTCGGCACCCTGTCCGATCTGCCGCCGCTGGAAGCAGGCGCTGTGATCTACCTGCGCCACTGGTTCTCCGGCAACGAGACCCGCGAACAAATGCGCCGCGACTTTGAGGTGAACTTCGGCCCGGAAATGGCCGAGGCCGCCTTTGAGACCTTCGGCTATCTCTGCAATTTCTGCGCCGCCCACGGCCGCCGCCCGCTGGTGCGCCACGGCATGACCTGCAAATGCCTGGGCGCGGATGAAAACTGTTTTGCCAACCTCCTGGCCTCCGCTGCCGAGGGCCAGGACGATGACGCCCATATCCTCGCTTCGCTGATCGTCACCCCGCGCAAGGCGCAGGAGCTGACCCGGCTGGCCTCCGACTGCGGCCTGCTGCTGCAGCAGATCATGACCCCGCATCTGCCGCAGCAGCCGGCGCGGCCTGCAACCGCAACCCTTCACTGAATTCCATCGAAACCTTAAGGACTTAGCTGATGAAATCCCTGTTTCTCACGGGCACCGCCCTCGCCGGTCTCGCCTTTGGCGCCACCACCGCATTTGCCGCCGACAAGGCTGCGGTGCTGACCAACTACGCCAACATTGCCGAGGCGAAATACCAGGACAGCCTGGCCACCGCGCTGGTCCTGAAGGCGGCCGTTGACGCGCTGGTCGCACACCCCTCAGCCGAGAACCTGGAAGCTGCCCGCGCCGCCTGGATTGCCGCCCGCGTCCCCTATCAGCAGTCCGAAGTCTTCCGCTTCGGCAACGCCATCGTTGACGACTGGGAAGGCAAGGTGAACGCCTGGCCGCTGGACGAAGGCCTGATCGACTATGTCGACGCCTCCTATGGCGGCCCGACCGACGAAAACACCCTGGCGGCGCTGAACGTGATCGCCAACCCCAGTTTCGAGCTGTCGGGCAAGGCCATCGACGCCGCCAAGATCACCCCAGAACTGCTGGAAGGCGCCCTGCATGAGGCGGACGGGGTTGAGGCCAATGTGGCCACCGGCTACCACGCCATCGAGTTCCTGCTCTGGGGCCAGGACCTGAAGGGCACCGAGCATGGCGCCGGCGACCGCCCCTGGACCGACTACGCGGCGGGTGACGCCTGCACCAACGGCAACTGCGACCGCCGCGGCGAATACCTGCAAGCCGCAACCGACCTGCTGATCTCCGACCTGGAGTGGATCACCGCTCAGTGGGGCGAAAGCGGCGAAGCCCGCAGCGCGCTGCTGGCCGATGAGAACGCAGGCATCACTGCCATGCTGACCGGCATGGGCTCGCTCTCCTATGGCGAACAGGCCGGGGAGCGGATGCGCTTGGGCCTGATGCTGAACGACCCGGAAGAAGAGCACGACTGCTTCTCCGACAACACCCACAACAGCCACTACTACGACGGCCTGGGCGTGCAAAACGTCTACCTCGGCGAATACGTCCGGGCGAATGGCGAGCTGATCTCCGGCGCCTCCCTGTCCGACCTGGTGGCCGCCAAGGACGCAGACCTCGACGCCGAAATGCGCGGCAAGCTGTCGACCACCATGCAGGCGCTTGGCCGCATTAAAACCGCGGCTGAAGCAGGCCTCTCCTATGACCAAATGCTGGCCCAGGGCAACGCCGCAGGCGAAGCTTTGGTGATGGGCGGCGTTAACGGCCTGATCGACCAGACCCGCTCGATCGAACGCGTGGTCGCCACCCTGAAACTGGATGGTGTCGCCATTGAAGGCTCCGACAGCCTCGACAACCCTTCGGCTGTCTTCGAGTAAGACCGCCCAAGGTTAGCCAACCTGAAGAAAACCGGGGGAGCCAGCCAGCATCAGCCAGGCTCTCCCGCACAAAAAGACCCCCCTCATGAAAACTAAAACTTCCGCGGCGCTGGCCCTCAGCGCCCCTGTCTTCCTGTGCGCAAACGCAGCCATGGCCCAAGGTTTCAGCTGGGAAGGCGAAATCGAGCTGGCCAATGAAAGCGTCATCGCCTCCGATGACGCCACCGCCGAGATCCGCGACACTTTTGCGGTGATCACCGCCACCGGCACCTACAGCTTCGGCAACGGTGTTGAGCTCTTTGCCACCGTCACTGCGGAATCGCTGACCGACGCCACCGATGACCGCACCTTTGACGATATGGGCGTCTATATCGAAGAACTCGGCGTCTCCTTCGGCATCGGCGAATACACCACAATATCGGCCGGTAAGCTGGCCCCGGCCTTCGGCACCGCCTGGGACGACGCAGCCGGCTATTTCGGCAGCGCCATCGCCGAAGACTACGAACTGACTGAGCAGATCGGCATCCTGGCAGACGTCGACCTAAACGGCGCAGGCACCCTGTCCTTTGGTGTGTTTTATGCCGATGACACCGGCTTCAGCCGCTCCGCCGGGTACCGCCGCGGCCGCACCTCCATCGCAGACGGCGGCGCCGGCAACACTGGCGAACTTGACAATTTCTCCATCCAATGGGCTCAGGAGGCCGGTGACACCCGTTTCCACATCGGCGCCCGCCACCTAAGCGCAGGCACCGGTGATGTGGATGATGAGCAAGGCTTCGTGGCCGGTCTGGCCCATGCCTTCGACGGCGGTTTCGACGTCTACGGCGAGGTAGCCTCCTTCTCGAACGTCGGCGGCTCCGCTGATGATGCCCTCTACGCCACCTTCACCGGCGCCTACACCATCGGCAGCGTGATCCTGTCCGGCGGCTTTGTGCACCGCGACCTGGACACCTCCGGCGAGACCGATCTCCTCACCATTGGTGCCGACTACGAGTTCGAAAGCGGCGCCACCGTGGGCGGCGGCATTGCCCGCGTCGACGAAGACGGCACCAAAAGCACCATTCTGGGCGTGAACCTGATCATCCCGCTCGGCGCTTGAGCTTTCCCTCGGTGACGTTTGGCATCCCCTGAACACCACCACACTCGGGGCCGCGAGTTTTCGCGGCCCCTTTTTATCGGCAGTTCACCGCCGCGCAAAGAAAACCCAAGCGTTTTACTCTGGATAACCCTTGAAACCCCATCGTTTCTGTCAGATATATTTCCCAACGGAATCACTTGGCTATTTGCGCCAGCGGGCAAGGACGCAGCAGCATGATTGTTTGCCACTGCACGAACATATCGGACCACGACATCCGCGCAGCTATCAACTGGATGCGAAATGCCGACCCGGAAACGATAATCACCCCTGGCAAGATCTATCATGCCTTGGGAAAAACCGCCGATTGCGGCGGCTGCATGCCACTTTTCCTCGACACGATGCGGTCCAGCAGTAAGCTGGAAGTACCTGCGCAGCTTACGAATTTGCGCGCGGCATCAATTCAGGAGAAACATTATGCAGGGCGACGCCAAGGTCATCGACTATCTCAACAAGGCACTTCGCCATGAACTGACGGCTGTCAGCCAGTACTGGCTGCACTACCGGCTGCAGGACGATTGGGGCCTGGGCAGCATGGCAAAGAAAAGCCGCGAGGAAAGCATCGAGGAGATGCAGCACGCGGACAAACTGATTGAAAGGATTCTGTTCCTAGGCGGCCACCCGAACCTGCAGAAGCTTGACCCGCTGCGGATCGGCCAGACCCCGAAAGAAACCCTCGAATGCGACCTTGCCGCCGAAGTGGATGCCCGCGCGCTCTACAAGGAAGCCCGCGATGCCTGCAATGATGCGGGCGACTATGTGTCCATGAAGCTTTTCGAAGAGCTGATGGCGGATGAAGAAGGCCATATCGACTTCCTCGAAACGCAGCTTGAACTGCATGACCGGATCGGTGCCGAAAACTATGCCCAGCTCAACGCCACGAAGATGGCAGAGGTTGAAGACTAATCTGTTGCTGGCTGCCGCGCTTGCGGCAGCCACTCCTCTAACGGCGCTCGATCTGGCCAGCAAATACCAGGCCGAACCGCATCTCTCCCCTCTCCCCCGAACCGATGCCGAACGCGCCCGGATTGCCGGCGCCACAGCCCCGGCCACCGATTTCAGCAAGCCGGAAGCTTTCGAAAACCTGCCAGCCGGCGCCGCCACCGTGCGCGTCCGGGCCGATGACGAGGCCTTCTCGCAGCATTCCGCCAACCTCTCGTTTGAGCAGGAGCTGGAATTCAAGCTCGGCAACGGGCTGTTCAAAAAAATCTGGGTATTCTCGCCGGCCTCCACCAAGGCCTCAGACGGGCTGGGCCCGCTCTACAACGCCCGCTCCTGCCAGCGCTGCCACCTGAAGGACGGCCGCGGGCATGTGCCGGACCAGCCCGATTACGCCTCCACCACCATGTTCCTGCGCGTCTCCACCCCTGGTCCGGTGCCGCCGGAACTGCAGGAGATCACCGACTACATCGGCACTGCCCCGGACCCGAATTACGGCACCCAGCTGCAGGACTTCTCCGCCCCCGGCATCACGCCCGAATACAAGCTGCAGATCGAATACGAAGAGTTCGAGATTGCGCTGAACGGCGGTGAAACCGCCACCCTGCGCCGTCCCAGCTACACGGCGGCAGAGCTCGGCTACGGCCCGCTGGCAGATAACGCCATGCTCAGCCCGCGCGTCGCACCGCCGATGATCGGCCTCGGCCTGCTGGAAGCCATCCCCGCCGCCGACATCCTGGCCCATGCCGATGAGGAGGACGCCGACGGCGACGGCATTTCAGGCCGAGCCAACCTGGTCTGGTCGCCTGAATTCGACCAGATCATGCTGGGCCGCTTCGGCCTCAAGGCCGGCACCCCCACGGTGCACCAGCAGTCCGCCGGCGCGTTTTCCGGCGATATTGGCATTTCCACCCCGCTGTTCCCGGGTCATGCCGGCGAATGCACCGGGCTGCAGACTGCCTGCCAGGCCGCCCCGCACGGCGGCGGTGATTCCCGTGAAACCGAGATCGACCAGCCCAACATGGACCTGGTCACCTTCTACAGCCGCAACCTCGGCGTCCCTGCCCGCCGCGACATCGGGGACCGCCAAGTGCTGCGCGGCAAGCAGGTCTTCTACGACACCGGCTGCGCCGCCTGCCATGTGCCGAAATACGTGACCCACCGGCTGGAGGACCGCCCCGAGCACAGCTTTCAGCTGATCTGGCCCTATTCCGACCTGCTGCTGCACGACATGGGCGAGGGCCTTGCCGACCACCGCCCCGAGGCCCGCGCAACCGGGCGTGAATGGCGCACCACACCACTCTGGGGCATCGGCCTGACGAAGCAGGTCTCTCCCCGCGCCACCTTCCTGCACGACGGCCGCGCCCGCACTCTACTGGAGGCTGTTCTCTGGCATGGCGGCGAGGCGGAAGCCGCCAAGACCCGCGTTGTCGATCTTGCCCCGGACGACAGGGCCGCTCTGATCTCCTTCCTGGAAAGCCTTTGATTTCATGCGCACACTTGCCTTAGCCCTTACATTTGCCGCCACTCCGCTTGCGGCCGCGGAACCCTTGGACCAGATCGTCGACCAGCAAATCCTGCCTGCCTTCCAGGAACTGGCCGCGGATTCAGCCGCCCTGGCCCAAGCGGCCCAGGCAGATTGCACCTCAGGTTCCGAGCCGCTGCGCGCGGCCTACGGCGAAGCCTTTGATGCCTGGATCGCCGCCAGCCACTTCCGCTTTGGCCCGACCGAAACGGACAGCCGTGCTTTTGCCCTCGCCTTCTGGCCCGACAGCCGCAGCAAGACGCCCAAGGCGCTTGGCACCCTGATCCGCAATGAAGACCCAGGCATCGCCGATCCCGCCCAATTCGCTACCTACTCCATCGCCGCCCGCGGCTTCTACGCGCTGGAATACCTGCTCTACGACCCGCAGCTCTCCGCCGCCGGCAGCGGCGCCTACCGCTGCGCCCTGACCCGCGCCATCAGCACCGATATCGCAGCAACCGCTCAGGCCATCCAGGCTGACTGGGAACAAAGCTACGCTGCCGAAATGCGCAGCCCCGGCAACCGCTACCGGAGCGAGGCCGAAGTCACTCAGGAACTGTTCAAGGCCCTCAGCACCGGCCTGCAGGTGCTGGACGACATGCGCCTCGGCCGCCCGCTGGGCACATTTGAGAAACCGCGCCCCGCCCGCGCCGAGGCCCGCCGCTCGGGCCGCAGCCTGCACCATGTGCTGGTCTCGCTGAACACGCTGGAGCCGCTGGCGCTGGCCCTAGCGGACGGCAACGCAGACCTGCAGGCCAAGATCACCGCCGGCTTTTCCAAGGCGCGCAAAAAGGCCGAGAAACTCGGCGATCCGGTCTTTGCCGGCGTTGCCGATCCCGCCAGCCGCTTCCGCATCGAATCGCTGCAACAGGAAATCAAGGATCTGCGCAGCCTGATGAATGATGACCTGGCCCCCGCACTCGGCGTCGGCGCCGGCTTCAACTCGCTGGACGGCGACTAAGGGAAAGGGCTGCCCATGACCTCGCGCCGTGAATTTCTGACGGGCCTTATCGCCACCGGCCTTGTCCCGCAGGCCACATGGGCCAGCGCCGGCAGCCCCGCTTTCCTGTCAGCAGGCAAGGATGCAGGCGGAAATTTCCTGCTCGCAGGTCTGACCCGCAGCGGAGAGATCCTGTTCCGCCACCCCTTGCCCGCCCGCGGCCATGCCGCCGCCGCCCATCCCGTCCGCCCCGAGGCCGTTGCCTTTGCCCGCCGCCCGGGCCGCTTTGCCGATGTGATCGACTGCCGCACCGGCGCGGCCATCGCCCGGCTGCATCCTCCAAATGGCCATCATTTTTACGGCCACGGCACCTTCTCTCCCGACGGCAGCCGCCTGTTCACAACTGAAAACGATTATGAAAACGCCCGGGGCGTGATCGGTGTCTGGGACGCGGCAAAGGGCTACCGCCGCCTGACCTCTTTCAGCTCCGGCGGCATCGGCCCGCACGACATGCTCTTGCGCCGCGACGTGCCCGGGCTGGTGGTGGCCAATGGCGGCATCGAAACCCACCCCGACAGCGGCCGCGCCAAGCTGAACCTGCCAGACATGCGCCCGAACCTCAGTTACCTGAGCCTCGGCGGCACCCTTCAGGAACAGATGGAGCTGCCGCAGGAGCTGCACCTGAACTCGATCCGCCACCTGGCCATGCGCGCCGATGGCACCGTGGGATTTGCCATGCAGTGGCAAGGCGATGTCGGCGAGCTGGTGCCGATGGTTGGCCTGCACAGGCCGGGCACCCCGCCCCGCCTGATGGCTGACGACGATCCGCGGGTGCTGAAACTTCGCGGTTACGGCGGCTCCATTGCCTTTTCCCCGGATGGCACGCAGGTTGGCGTCACTTCCCCGCGAGGCGGGGTGCTGCAACTGATGGACACGGAAACCGGAGACCTGCTGCAGGAGCACCGGATGACCGATGTCTGCGGCCTAGCTCCCTCTGCCAACGGTTTCACCGCCAGCACCGGAACCGGCCAGGTCTATGAGGTCGCCGCCACTGGCAAACGCCCGCTGCACCGGGCCGGACTGGCCTGGGACAACCACCTGATCCAGATCGGCTGAACCTTTTCAAAACAGCTCAAGAAAGGCGCGCCCCCCGGCGCGCTTTTTTTCGTTTCCGGCCGAATGGAAGCCAAAACGAAAACAACAGGTGACTCCTCTTGCGCAATACGTTAGAGAACCGCAGCGAAAGGAAAGCAAATGGATGCTCTCAGCCGTCAGAACGAAATCATCTCGCTGCTGAACCAGCAGGACCGGGTCGAGGTCGAGGATCTGTCCCGGCGCTTTGGCGTCTCCCTGCAGACCGTGCGCGCCGACCTGCGCGACCTCTCGGCGCGCGGCGCCCTGTCCCGCGTGCATGGCGGCGCCGTCCGGGTCAGCACCGCCGCCAGCCAGGGCTATGAGGACCGCCGCAAGCTCAATGCCGGCAACAAGCTCGCCATGGCTGCGCTCGCGGCTGAGATGATCCCCGACAATTGCTCGCTTACCCTCAACATCGGCACCTCGACGGAACAGGTCGCACGGGCCCTGTCGGCGCATAGCGGCCTCACAGTGATCTCCAACAACATCAACATTATCAACATGATGATGGGGGGCCAGGCCAAGGAGCTGATCCTGGCAGGCGGCACGGTCCGGCAAAGCGACGGCGCCATCGTCGGCGAGGACGCAGTGGAATTCATCTCCCGCTACAAAGTGGACTTCGCCATCATCGGCGCTTCGGCGCTGGATGCCGATGGCGCGGTGATGGACCACGACGCCCGCGAAGTCTCGGTCGCCCGCGCCATCCTGAAAAACGCCCGCCAAAAGGTGCTGGTCTGCGACGGCAGCAAATTTGAGCGGTCCGCCCCGGTGCGGATCTGCGACGTGGCAGAGCTGGACGTGGTGATCACCGACCGCCCCGTGCCGGATGAATTCGCACAGGCCGCACAGGCGGCAGGCACCCGAATCCTCACCGCAGGACAAAACGAAAGCAGCGAAAATGACTGACACACCTGTCACGGACCTCTTCATCATCGGCGGCGGCATCAACGGCTGCGGCATCGCCCGCGACGCCGCCGGCCGCGGCCTCTCGGTGACGCTGGCGGAAATGAAAGACCTCGGCTGGGCCACCTCCTCGGCCTCGACCAAGCTGTTCCATGGCGGCTTGCGCTATCTCGAGTACTTCGAATTCCGCCTGGTCCGCGAAGCGCTGATCGAGCGCGAGGTGCTGCTGAAGGCGATGCCGCATATCTCCTGGCCGATGCGCTTTGTGCTGCCGTTCCACAAGGACATGCGGTTTGACAGCGAAACCCCGACATCGAAACTGCTCACCACCTTCATGCCCTGGATGAAAGGCCGCCGCCCGGCCTGGCTGATCCGCCTGGGGCTGTTCCTGTACGACAGCCTGGGCAAGCGCGGCATCCTGCCGGGCACGGCCAAGCTGGACCTCACCCGCGATCCGGCAGGCAAGCCCCTGAAAGACAAGTTCAAAACCGCTTTTGAGTACTCCGACTGCTGGATCGAAGACGCCCGTCTGGTGGTGCTGAACGCCCGCGACGCCCAGGCCCGCGGTGCCGAGATTCTGACCCGGACCCAAGTGCTGTCAGCCGACCGCCACGCCGATCACTGGGTGATCCGCACTAGGGACCATGCCACTGGCGAAGAGCAGGAGCACTGCGCCAGGATGCTGGTCAATGCCGGCGGGCCTTGGGTCGCCGATGTGCTGCACCAGAAGCTGGGTCAGAACAGCCGCGAGAACGTCCGCCTGGTCCGCGGCAGCCATATCGTGGTGCCGAAACTGTTCGACCACGGCCGCTGCTACTTCTTCCAAGGCACCGACGGGCGGATCATCTTTGCCATTCCCTACGAGGGCGATTTCACCCTGATCGGCACCACCGACGCCGACCATCCGGACCCGGGCACCGCGCCGCAATGCACCGAAACCGAACAGGACTACCTGGTTGATTTCGCGTCGCAATACTTCAAACAGCCGCTAAGCCGGGAGGACATCGTCTGGACCTATTCCGGCGTCCGCCCGCTCTATGACGATGGCGCCAGCTCGGCCACTGCAGCGACCCGCGAATATGTGCTGACGCTGGATCAGGCGCAGGCGCCGCTCTTGAACGTCTTCGGCGGCAAGATCACCACCTACCGCAAACTGGCCGAGGCGGCTCTGGCGAAAATCGGCGCGGCGTTCCCGCAACTGCCCTCTGACTGGACTGCAGGCGTGGCCCTGCCCGGCGGCGGATTTGAGGTTGCAGAGGTAGAGAACCTGAAAACCCGGCTTGCCGCCGAATACCCCTTCCTGACGCCCTACTGGGCCGCCCGGCTGATCCGTGCTTACGGGCTGGAGGCCTGGGAAGTGCTGGGCGATGCCAAATCCGCCGCCGACCTGGGCCAGGAGTTCGGTGCCACCATCACCGCCCGGGAACTGGACTGGGCGATTTCCCGTGAATGGGTACGCGCAGGCGACGACTACCTGTGGCGCCGCACCAAGCTGGGGCTGCGGCTGAATGAAGACCAGCGCGCGGCGGTGGATGCCTACATATGCGAAAAAGCCGTCCTGCGGGCAGCTTGAGCCTCATGCGCGATGACATGACGGCTATCAAAGGCCGGAGCACTCCCGCCCCTTTTCAATGAACCAAAGATTCCCTGAAAAGCGTTGGGCCGGGCGGGGGCGCTGCCAAAGGCAGCGCCCCCGCCCCCTGGCGATTTGCGAAGCAAAGCGCAAAACCTCAAGACCGCTCAATACTGCAACCCAAAGGGATTAGAATTCCACACCCTTCTGCGCCTTCACGCCGGCACGGAACGGGTGCTTAATCTGGCCCATCTCGGTCACCAGGTCGGCGATCTCGATCAGCTCTTCCTTGGCGTTGCGCCCTGTGAGCACCACATGGGTCATCGGCGGTTTCTTCTCCACAAGGAACTCCAGCACCTCTTCCAGGTCCAGGTACTCATAACGCAGCGCGATGTTGATCTCGTCGAGCAAAACCATGGTGTTGCGCTCGTCCAGGATCATCTCCTTGGCCTTCTCCCACCCTTTCTGCGCGGCGGCGATGTCGCGGGCCTTGTCCTGGGTCTCCCAGGTGAACCCCTCGCCCATGGCATAGAACTGGCAGAGATCGCTGAAATTTTCCTCGATCAGGGTGCGCTCGCCGGTCTGCCAGGCGCCCTTGATGAACTGCACCACGGCGGAGGGCATCCCATGGGCGATGCAGCGCATGATCATGCCAAAGCCCGAGGACGACTTGCCCTTGCCCGGTCCGGTATGGACGATGATCAGGCCCTTCTCGCCCTCCTTCGTCTTCATCATCCGGTCGCGCGCGGCCTTCTTCTTGGCCATCTTCGAGGCGTGGCGGGCGGCTTCTTCCTCTGAAATGACGGTTTCAGACTTTTCGCTCATGGTGTGCTCCAGCTGTTTGACCCCATGTCTTGACAAAGAAGCCTGCCATAGCGCAAGGGGGTTCCGCTGGTTCCTGTGAAAACAGGCGAAGAGGGAATGTGAAGGTCTGTCCAGACCGAAGCACAGCCGCCCCCGCGACCGTGACCGGATGAGGCCGCCATGCCACTGGGTGAAACCCCGGGAAGGCAGGATGGTCGGCAGGGCCCCGCGCCCTGGCATCCGCAAGCCGGGAGACCTGCCAGCAGGAGGAGAGATCAACGGGCGGGCGGGGTGTTCCGCGACCGGGTGAGGAGCTGGCACGATACGGCTCCTTTTCGGCCATCCCGCATGCCCTGCCGCGACAGGAGACGCGCCGATGGCTGACGATCAGGCGGGCAGCCCCGCCAGCAAACCGGGACCGGTCACGCTGACCGTGTGCCTTACATGCCGCAACGAAGGCGCCGACCCCGAGGCGACCCGTCCCGGCACCCTGCTGCATGATGCCCTGAAAGAGGCCGGCATGCCCGAAGGCGTGACACTTCGCGGTGTCAAATGCCTCTCGGCCTGCTCGCGCAGCTGCACCGTGCTGCTGACCGGCGGCGAGGAACGCTGGAGCTATGTCTACGGCGACATGGACCCCGAGGAGCACATCCCTGAGATCCTGGCAGGCACCGCCGCCTATGCCGCCACCGCCGACGGTCTCGTGCCCTGGCGCGAGCGCCCCACCGCATTCCGCAAACAATCCGTTGCCCGCATCCCGCCGGCCGCTTTCCCTTCCGAGGAGTAAACATGAGCGATCTCAACAAGATCCCCGTCACCGTCATCACCGGCTTCCTGGGTGCGGGCAAAACCACGCTGATCCGCCATCTGATGCAAAACCCGCAGGGCAAGCGCCTGGCGGTTGTGGTGAACGAGTTCGGCACCGCCGGTGTCGACGGCGACATCCTGAAGTCCTGCGCCGATGAAAACTGCCCGGCGGAAAACATCATGGAGCTGGCCAACGGCTGCATCTGCTGCACCGTAGCCGATGACTTCATCCCGACCATCGAACAGCTGATGGACCTGCCGGAAAAGCCCGATCACATCGTGATCGAAACCTCCGGCCTGGCCCTGCCAAAGCCGCTTCTGAAGGCCTTCGACTGGCCCGCGATCCGCTCCCGCATCACCGTCGACGGGGTGATCGCCCTGGCCGACGCCGAGGCTGTCGCCAAAGGCCAGTTCGCCCCCGATCTGGACGCCGTTGCTGCCCAGCGCGAAGCCGATGAGAGCCTGGACCACGAAACCCCGCTCTCCGAAGTCTTCGAAGACCAGGTCTCCTGCGCCGACATCGTGCTTCTGTCCAAGGCCGACCTGGCCGGCGATGAAGGCGTTGAGAAAGCCCGCGCCGTGATCGAGGCCGAAGCGCCGCGCAAGCTGCCGATCCTGCCGATGAGCGAAGGCGTCATCGACCCGCGCATCATCCTGGGCCTGGAAGCGGCTGCGGAAGACGATCTGGATGCCCGCCCCAGCCACCACGACGGCCACCACGACCATGAGCATGACGATTTTGAAAGCATCGTTGTCGAAATGGGCGAAGTATCCGATCCGGAAGCGCTGCAAAATGCCATCGTGAAACTCGCCCGCGAGCGCAATATCCTGCGCGTCAAAGGCTATGTCGCGGTGGAAGGAAAACCGATGCGGATGCTTGTACAGGCCGTGGGCGAACGCCTGCGTGCCCAGTATGACCAGCCCTGGGGCGCACAGCCGCGCAAGACCGCCCTGGTGGTCATCGCCGAGCATGACGACATCGACGAACAGGCCATCCGCGCCGAACTGGGGGCCTGAAGCAAGTGAAAACGAAGCGTCAGAGTTTGAACGGTCCAGCCCGGCGGCACGCCGGGCAGCGCCCGTCCCGCCCCCCACGGGGCGGGCGCTTCGCTTCCTGCCCCGCCGGGCCGGGCGCAGCCCTCTCCGCTACCAAACGACCCTCCAGGCAGGGAGCCTGACCCATGCATGTCGTCTTCCGCGAAAGCCACGGCCTTGACGAGACCGACACCCCGCAGGATCTGGGACAGACCCCTGCGGACCTGGTGGTGCTGTCCTTCTCCGACAGCGACCTCGGCGCCTTTGCTGCGGGCTGGCACCGGGCAGGCGGCAAGCTGCCCAGCCTCAGGGTCGCCAATCTCGTCGCGCTGAAACACCCGCTCTCGGTCGACGTCTACGCGGAACAGACACTTGAGGGCGCCAAGGGCGTCCTTGTCCGTCTCATCGGCGGCGAAAGCTACTGGTCCTACGGTCTCGCTACTCTGCAGGATCTCGCCCGCCGCAAGGGCATTGCGCTGGCGATCCTGCCCGCCGACGGCCGCGAAGATGCGCGCCTGGATGAGCTTTCCACCCTGCCCGTTTCAACCCTGCGCCGCCTGCAATCCCTGTGCGACGCGGGCGGCGCCGTTGCCGCCCAGGCCGCCCTGGCCCAGCTGTCGCTTGCCGCAGGCCTCTACGCAGGCCCCGTGCTCGGCCTCAAGTCTATGCCGCAGCACGGCTTCTACGACCCGGTCAAAGGCGTGCTGGCGGACCTGCCACCGCAGGACAAACCGCTGGTGCTGGTCAGCTTCTACCGCTCCTACCTCACCGCCGCCGACACCGCCCCGGTTGACGCGCTGATCGAAGAGCTCCGCGCCCGCGGCTACGCCGCCTACGGCGCTTTTGCCGCCAGCCTCAAAGCCCCTGCGGCCGCAGACTGGCTGCGCGAAAAGCTCCCCGAGCTGGCCCCTGCCGCCATCATCAACGCCACCGCCTTCTCGGCCCAGGGCACCGACGGCAGTGCCTCGCCGCTCAGCACCACCGGCTGCCCGGTATTCCAGGTTGCCCTCTCCACCGCCCGCCGCAAGGACTGGGCCGAGGCCGACCGCGGCCTCTCCCCCGCAGACCTCGCCATGCACGTGGTTCTGCCCGAGGTCGACGGCCGCATCTTTGCCGGCGTTGTCAGTTTCAAGTCACCAGGCAAAAAAGACCCGGAACTGCAGTATTCCCGCTTTGCCCACCGCGCCGATATAGACCGGATCAAAGCCGCCGTCGACCACGTTGAGGGCTGGCTGCGCCTCGCCAAGCTGCCCAATGGGGACAAACGCCTCGCCCTGATCCTCTCCACCTACCCGGGCCGCGACCATAACCTCGCCCATGCGGTGGGTCTCGACGCACTCGCCTCCTGCGATGAAATCCTGCGCGAGTTATGGGACCAGGGCTATACCGTTGAGCCGCAGGAAAACACCGGTCTGCGGCTGATGGAAGAGACCCTCAGCGTCCCCCTTTCCGATTACAAATCCGCTCTCGCCACCCTGCCGCAAGACCTGCAGGACACATTGACCGAGGCCTGGGGAGACCCGGAAGGCGACATTGACTGCTGCGATGGCGCTTTTCATTTCAAAGCTCTGCGTGCAGGCAATGCCCTGATCGCCCTGCAGCCGGAACGCGGCGAAGTGAAAACCCGCGTCGACGATTACCACGACCTCGACCGCACCCCGCGCCACGCCTACGTGGCCTTTTACCTGTGGCTGCGCACCCAGACCGACGCGCTGGTCCACATCGGCGCCCACGGCACGCTGGAATGGCTGCCCGGCAAAGCGGTTGCACTCTCCGGCGCCTGCTGGCCCGAGGTTCTGACCGGGCCGTTGCCGGTCGCCTACCCTTTCATCGTCAACGACCCGGGCGAGGCCGCCCAGGCCAAACGCCGCATCGGCGCTGTCACCATCGGCCACCTGCCGCCGCCCCTGGCGCAGACCAGCCTGCCCGAGGGCATGTCGCGCCTCGAAAGCCTGCTGGATGAGTATTCCACGGCCGACGGCCTCGACCCGGCCCGCCGCGACCGGCTGATTGATGACATCCGCGCCGAAGCGCAGGGCACAGGCGTTGAAGCTGACCTCGGCCTCACCCCGGACACCTCTCCGGCCGAAGCAATTACCCGCATCGACGCCTTTGTCTGCGACATCAAGGAAAGCCAGTACGGCGAAGGCCTGCATATCTTCGGCACCGGCCAATGCGGGCCCGAGGAGCGAGCAGGCCTGATGGCTGCGCTGAACGGTGAAATCGTTACTCCCGGCCCCTCCGGCTCGCCGTTCCGTGGCCGCACTGATGTGATCCCCACCGGGCGCAATCTCTTTACCACCGACCCGCGGGCGGTGCCGTCGCGGGCGGCGCATGCGCAAGGGGTCAAGCTGGCGGAAGAGCTGCTGCGCCGCCACCTGCAGGACCACGGCGACTGGCCCAAAGGGCTGGTGATCGACCTCTGGGGCTCCGCCACCATGCGCACCGCGGGCGAGGAGTTTGCCATGGCGCTGCATCTCGCAGGCCTGGCGCCCAAGTGGGACGAGAACTCCGAGCGCGTCTCCGGCTTCGAGGTGCTGCCGCTCTCCATGCTGAACCGCCCGCGCATCGATGTGACGCTGCGCGTCTCCGGCCTGTTCCGCGACGTCTTCCCGGGCCTTGCCCAGATGTTCGAAAGTGCCGCCGCCGCGCTGGCCCAGCGCGAGGAAACCCAGGCCGACAACCCCTATCTCACCGAGACCCCCCGCGTTTTCGGCCCTAAACCCGGCCAGTACGGCCTCTCGATGAACCCGCATCTGGACGACTACACCGACGCCGCCCGCCAGGCCGCGGGCGAGGCCTGGCTCAACGCCTCCTCCCACGCCATCGACGCCAAAGGCGCCATCAGCGACGCCCGAGAAGCGCTGGAAACCCGGCTGCAAACCGCCGACAGCTTTGTGCACCTGCAGGATCTGCCGGAAACCGACCTGCTGATCGCCTCCGACTACGCCGCGCATGAGGCCGGCTTTGCCGCCGCCATGGCCCGCATCGGCCAGGCAACGCCCGCGCTCTACCACATGGACGCGACCCGCCCGGACAAGCCGCAGGCGCGCTCCCTGGGAGAGGAAATCGCCCGTGTCACCCGCGCCCGCGCCGCCAATCCGGACTGGGCCACTGCGATGATGAACCACGGCTTCCGCGGCGCGGCCGAGATCTCCGCCACGCTGGACCACATGGCCGCCTTTGCCCATCTGGCACAGGTAGTGCAGCCGCATCTTTTTGACCTCTACTTCGAGGCCACCCTGGGCCGCGATGACCTGGTGGAATTCATGGAACGCGAAAACCCCGAGGCCCTGCAAGCCATGCGCGACCGTTTCCGGGCGCTGTTCGACGCAGGCCTCTGGAGCACCCGGCGCAACTCGATCATGGCCGACCTGGAGGGCGCCGCATGAATGGCGGAGCCATCTCCCAGACGCCGAAAGTCTACGGCTGGTGCCCGGGCGCTTTGCGGCCGATGATGTCCGGCGACGGGCTGGTAGTGCGGGTGCGCGCGCCGCTTGGTAAATTGACCGTTGATCAAGCGCGCGGTGTAGCAAGGCTTTCTCAAGACTTCGGCAACGGCCTTTTGGACATCTCCGCCCGCGCCAACCTGCAAATGCGCGGCATCCGCGAAGACGCCCATGAGGAACTGATTGCAAGCCTGCGCACCCTAGGCTTGATCGACCCGGATGCCCAGGCCGAAGCCCGCCGCAACGTCCTCCTCGCCCCCTTTTGGACGGAAGGTAACGACACCCACGCCATCGCCACGGAATTGAGCGCGGCTCTGACCGAAGCCGCAGACCTCGCCCTGCCCGGCAAATTCGGCTTTGCCGTCGACTGCGGCGGGACGCCGGTGCTCCAAGACACCGCCGCTGACATCCGCATCGAACGCGTCGGCGGGGCCCTGCTCCTGCGCGCCGATGGCGCGGTCACCGGCAAGCCCGTCACACGTGAATCCGCTGTGCCGGAAGCACTGGCACTTGCCCGCTGGTTCCTTGACCAGGGCGGCGCGCCCGAAGGCCGTGGCAGGATGCACCGTCTCATCGCGCGCCGCGGGCCGCCGCCGGCGCATGCCGCACCCCGGATAGACGCAAGCTTCGCCGCAAAACCAGGCACTGTACCCGCGGGGACACTTGCTGCTTTGGAATTCGGCCAGATGCCCGCCGCCACCCTGGCGCAGCTCGCAGAGCACGGTGAAATCCGCCTCACTCCTTGGCGCGCGCTGCTGGTGGAAGGCACCGCCGGCCTCCCGTCCCTGCCCGGCCTGATCCTTGATGCAACGGATCCGCGCCTGCAAGTGGTCGCTTGCACCGGAGCACCCGGCTGCCTGCAGGCGCTTTCCGCCACCCGCGATCTGGCACGGGACCTGGCGCCGCATGTCCCCGCAGGGACAAAACTGCATATCTCCGGCTGCGCCAAGGGCTGCGCCTGCCCAGGCCCCGCACCGCTCACCCTGACCGCAACCGGCCAGAACGAATTTTCCCTGATCCGCCATGGCACTGCCGCGGATCAGCCGCTAAAGACCCGCCTGAGCGCCGACGCGTTGCGCGCCGCTCCCGAACTTCTGAAAGAGGGCAGCTGACATGCTCCACACCTATGAAACCAACGGCGCTGCGATCTACGCCGAAAGCTTTGCCACCATCCGCCGCGAAGCCGATTTGGCCCGCTTCAACAAGGACGAGGAAAGCGTGGTCGTGCGCATGATCCATGCCGCCGGCATGGTGGGGCTGGAGGAGCATGTGCGCTTCTCCGACGGCATGGCTGAAACCGCTCGTGCAGCCCTTGCCAATGGCGCCCCGATCCTGTGCGACGCCTATATGGTCAGCGAAGGCATCACCCGCCCGCGCCTGCCCGCGGACAACGAGGTGATCTGCACTCTGCGCGACCCGAAGGTGCCGGAACTGGCCAAGGAAATGTCCAATACCCGTTCCGCTGCCGCGCTGGAGCTGTGGCGCCCGAAACTGGAAGGCGCCGTGGTTGCCATCGGCAACGCCCCGACCGCGCTGTTCCACCTGCTGAACATGCTTCAGGATCCGTCCTGCCCCCGCCCCGCCGCCATCATCGGCTGCCCGGTGGGCTTTGTCGGCGCAATGGAATCCAAAGAGGCACTGATGGAAGACCTGCCGGTGCCCTCGATGATCGTCAAAGGCCGCCTGGGCGGCTCCGCTATCACCGTCGCTGCCGTCAACGCACTGGCGAGCTGGAAAGAGTAATCCATGGGTACTGTCTTTTGCGCAGGGCTTGGCCCTGGTGATCCAGACCTGATGAGCGTCCGCTCGCACCGGCTGATCACAGGCGCACGCCACATCGCTTACTTCCGCAAGGCGGGCCGCCAGGGCCAGGCCCGCGCCATCGTCGAGAGCATGCTGGCGGACGGCGTCACCGAACACGCGATGGAATACCCGGTCACCACCGAGATCCATTTCTCCGACCCCGAGTACAACCGGGTGCTGGGCGAGTTCTACGACCGCTGGGCTGATACCCTGGCCGAGATCGCAGAAACCGAAGACGTGGTAGTGCTGTGCGAGGGCGACCCGTTCCTCTATGGCTCCTACATGCATCTCTACACCCGGCTGCAGGGCCGCGCCGCGCAGGAGATTGTGCCTGGAATCACCGGCATGTCCGGCTGCTGGACCGCCTCCGGCCAGCCGATCACCTGGGGCGACGATGTGCTGACCGTGGCGATGGCCACCCTCAGCGAGGATGAGCTGGCCAAGCGCGCTGCTGAGACGGACGCCCTGGTGGTGATGAAAATCGGCCGCAACCTGCCCAAGCTGCGCCGCGCACTGGAGCGTGCTGGCCGCGCAGATGATGCCTGGCTGGTCGAGCGCGGCACCATGCCCGGGCAGACCGTGCAGAAGCTCTCGGAGATCACCGGCGAGGTGCCTTATTTCTCCATCGTATTGGTTCACGGACAAGGACGCCGCCCATGAGCATGAGTGACAAAGGCTGGGTGGTGATTGCGGGCCTGGGCCCGGGCAACGAGGCGCTGGTGACCCAGGAAGTGCGAGACGCCATCGGCGAAGCCACTGATATCGTTGGCTATATCCCCTACGTCAAGCGCGTCGAGCCGCGCGATGGGCTGACCCTGCATGCCACCGACAACCGCGTTGAGGTCGACCGCGCCACCCATGCGCTGGAAATGGCGGCTGAGGGCAAGCGGGTTGTGGTGGTATCCTCCGGTGATCCCGGCGTGTTCGCTATGGCCTCTGCCGTGTTTGAGGCGCTGGAGAACAATGCTGAAGCTCAGCCCGAATGGCTGAATTTGGAAATCAAGGTGCTGCCAGGCATTACCGCGATGCTGGCTGCGGCTGCCGCCATCGGCGCGCCGCTGGGACATGACTTCGCGGCCATCAACCTCAGCGACAATCTGAAGCCCTGGAGCCTGATTGAGAAACGCCTGCAGCTGGTTGGCGAGGCCGGGCTGGCGATGGCGTTCTACAACCCGCGTTCCAAGTCGCGGCCGCATCAGTTTGCCCGCGCGCTGGAAATCCTGCGCGAGGCCTGCGGCGCGGAAACGCTGATCACATTTGCCCGCGACGTGACCAAGCCGGGCCAGGAGCTGCTGACCGTGCCGTTAAAGGACGCGACGCCCGAGATGGCCGACATGCGCACCGTTGTTATCGTCGGCAACCCTGATACCCGCCGGGTCGGCCATTACGTCTATACGCCGCGTTATGCGGCTGAGGGCTAAGGGTTAATTTGCGGGATGCGCCAGCCAGGCCATAACTTCTGCCACGCTGCCCATGACGGGGCGCTCAGGCACTTCGGGTCTGCCGATCATGATGACCGGCAATCCAAGGTCCCGTGCGGCAGTAAGCTTGGCCGCGGCACCGGTGCCGCCCGCATTCTTGGCCACCACATGGGTGATGCCATGGCGCTGCATCAGCGCGGTATCGCCCTGAACGTCAAACGGCCCGCGGGCGATCTCAACCGTGGTGCTGGGCAGCGGCAGGTCTGCCTCCGGCGTGTCTACCAAACGCAGCAGGTAGTGATGCTGGGGCTTGGCGGCAAATTGGCTAAGGTTCTGCTTGCCTATCGCAAGAAACACCCGGGCTGGCGCATCGGGCAGCGCATCCACGGCGCCTTCGATGCTGCCGGCATGGATCCAAGTGTCGCCGTCCCCGGCCTGCCAAACCGGGCGTTCGAAGGCGCAGAGCGGCACCCCCGCCGCGTTGCAGGCGTGTACCGCGTTGGTGCTCATCTGCTCGGCGAAAGGATGCGTCGCATCGACGACATGGGTGATGCCTTCTGCCTTCAGATACCCGGCAAGGCCGTCGGTGCCGCCGAATCCTCCAACACGGGTGGGCAGCGGCTGGCTGACCGGCTTGGCAGTGCGGCCTGCATAGGAGAACACCGCATCCGCGCCGGTTTCCGCGAGGGTTTTGGCCAAGGCCGAGGCCTCGGTGGTGCCGCCAAGAAGAAGGATGCGTGTCATGTCTGATGGCCTCTCGAACCCTTGGCTCACAATCATTGGTCTGGGCGAAAATGGACTGGAAGGCCTGAGTGATGCAAGCCGGAAGGCGCTGGCCGAAGCCGAAGCGGTTTTCGGCGGCCCGCGGCACCTTGAGCTGGCAGGCGCAGGCGCCAAGGGGCAGCCCTGGCCGGTGCCGTTTTCGACCGAACCCGTTCTGGCGATGCGCGGGCGGCGCGTGGTGGTTCTGGCCTCGGGCGATCCGTTCTGGCACGGGGCCGGCGGCTCGCTGATGCGTGATCTTTCGGTGGAGGAATGGGTGTCGTACCCGGTGCCGTCGTGTTTTGCGCTGGCCGCCAACCGCCTGGGCTGGAAGCTGGAGGACGTGCTGTGCCTCGGCCTGCATGCGGCGCCTTATGCTCGGCTGCGGCCGCTCTTGGGCCGCGGTGTGCGGGTGATCTGCACCCTGCGCGACGGTAGCGCCCCGGCGGAGCTGGCGGCCTGGCTGGTTGAGAACGGCCAGCCGGATGCAAAGCTCTGTGTGATGGAGCGGCTGGGCGGCCCCCGCGAACAGCTGCACCGCACCACGGCAGAGGGCTGGGATGTGCCGCAAGGGGGGGCTCCGGTCCTTATGGCCATCGAGGCCATGCGGCCCGGGCTGCCGCAGGCTTCGGGGCTGGCGGATGCGCAATTCGCCAGCGACGGGCAGATTACCAAGCGGCCGGTGCGGGCCCTGACGCTGTCAGCGTTGGCGCCGCGGGCGGGCGAGCTGCTGTGGGATATCGGCGGCGGCTCAGGCTCGGTCTCTGTGGAGTGGTGCCTGGCGGCGCGGGGGGCGCGGGCCATCACCTTCGAGCCACGCGAAGACCGGCTGGAAAACATCCGCGCCAATGCGGCTGCGTTCGGGCTGGATCACCGGATCACCGCGGTGCTCGGCAAGGCGCCGGATGTGCTGGAGGGCCATCCCCTGCCCGATTGCGTGTTTATCGGCGGCGGCGGGTCCCAGGCGCTGCTGGACCACCTGTGGGAGATCCTGCCCGAGGGCACGCGGCTGGTGGCAAATGGTGTGACGCTGGAGACGGAAACGCTGCTGATGCAGGCCCATGCCGCGCGCGGCGGGCATCTGCTGAAGGCCGAGATTGCCGAAGCCGGGCCGCTGGGCTCGATGCGCGACTGGCGCCGGGCACGGCCCGTGATCCAATGGAGTGTCACGCGATGAAAGTGGCAGGCATCGGATTTCGCGGCGCCGCCACAGCGGCGGATCTGCAGGTGGCTTTGGAGCTGACCGGAGAGCAGGTGGATGCGCTGGCCTCTGTCGCCGAAAAAGCCGCAGCGCCAGCCATGCAGGCGTTTGCCCAGGCCGCAGGGCTGCCGGTGATTGCGCTGCAGGAACAAGATATTGCCGGAGAGCAGACATTGACCTGCTCGCCAAGGATCAAGGCGCGGTTCGGCACCGGCTCGCTGGCGGAAGCCGCGGCGCTGGCCGGAGCGCGCCACGGGGTACCCGGTGCGAAATCGCGCCTGCTGGCCCCGAGAGTTGTCACCGCGGATGGGCTTGCCACCGCGGCCATAGCAGAAAGACTTGAGCCATGACCGTTCACTTCATTGGCGCCGGACCGGGCGCTGCCGACCTTCTGACTCTGCGCGGGCGCGACATCATCGCATCCTGCCCGGTGTGCCTTTATGCGGGCTCGCTGGTGCCGGAGGAAATCCTGAGCCATTGCCCGGCAGATGCGAAAATCGTGAACACTGCGGCGATGGATCTGGATGCCATCGTGGCGGAAATCAAAGCAGCCCATGAGGCAGGCCAAGACGTCGCCCGCCTGCATTCGGGCGACCTGTCGGTGTGGTCGGCGATGGGCGAGCAATTGCGCCGCCTGAAGGCTGAGGGCATCCCTGTCAGCGTTACCCCCGGCGTGCCGTCCTTTGCTGCCGCTGCTGCGGCGCTGGGAACCGAGCTGACCCTGCCCGGCCTCGGCCAGTCGGTGGTGCTGACCCGCACGCCGGGCCGCGCATCCTCGATGCCTGAGGGTGAGTCGCTGGAGAATTTCGCGCGCACCGGCACCACGCTGGCGATCCACCTGTCGATCGGCAATTTGGACCATGTGGTGGACAGCCTGACGCCGCATTACGGCGGTGATTGCCCGGTGGCGGTGGTCTACCGCGCCAGCTGGCCGGATCAGCAGATCCACCGCGCCACGCTGGACACTCTGAAAGAGACGCTGGACGAGAAGATCTCCCGCACCGCGCTCATTCTGGTGGGACCTGTGCTGAAGGGCGAAGGCTTTGACGAAAGCTGCCTCTACTCCACCGACTACGACCGCCGCTACCGGCCGCAGACCGCCGACAGCCCGTGGTCGAGCTGGAGCCATGGCGACGACTGAGGGAACCACGACAATGACCAACATGAACCCTCCCGGGCTGATGATCTCGGCGCCCTCCTCGGGCACCGGCAAGACCACCGTGATGCTGGGCCTTCTGCGGGCACTGGCCGAGGACGGGTTGACCGTTCAACCCTATAAAAGCGGCCCGGATTACATTGATCCGGCCTTTCACCTGGCAGCCGCCAAGCGGCCGAGCTTCAACCTGGACACCTGGGCCATGGACGGCGGGCTGCTGGATGCAGTCACGGCACAGTCGGCAGGCGCGGAAATCTGCGTCGGCGAAGGCTCCATGGGCCTCTATGACGGTGTGGCGACGCGCGGCCAGTCGGGCTTTGGCTCCTCCGCCGAAACCGCCAAGCGCATGGGCTGGCCGGTGGTGCTGGTTGTCGATGTGGGCGGTCAGGCGCAGTCTGCTGCGGCCACCGCACTGGGGTTCAGAAACTACGATCCGGAGCTGCCCTTTGCCGGGGTGATCCTGAACCGGGTTGCCAGCCCGCGCCATGAGCGGCTGACGCGCCTGGGCATGGAGAAAGCGGGCATCAAGGTGCTGGGCTCCCTGCCCCGCCGCGGCGACCTGACCCTGCCGGAACGGCATCTGGGCCTGATCCAGGCGGTGGAGCACCCCGATCTGGAGGCCGCGATTGCCGGCTATGCCGCCTTCCTGCGCGAGCATGTGGATCTGGACGCGATCAAGGCTGCTGCAATGGCAGGCCAGGCGCCCGCCCCCGCCCGCCTGCCAACGCCGCCCGCACAGCGGATTGCGCTGGCGCGCGACGCCGCATTTTCCTTTACCTACCCGCATCTGCTGACCGGCTGGCGCGCGGCCGGTGCCGAAATCCTGCCGTTTTCGCCGCTCGCCGATGAGGCGCCTGCAGCGGATGCCGATCTGGTCTGGCTGCCCGGCGGCTATCCTGAGCTGCATGGCGGCACGCTGGCCGCGGCGGAAACCTTCCGCGCAGGGCTCCGCAAACACGCGGAAACCAAGCCGGTGCACGGCGAATGCGGCGGCTATATGGCCCTCGGCGAAGCTCTCATCGACAAGCAGGGCACCCGCCACCAGATGCTGGGCCTCCTGGGTCTTGTCACCTCTTACGAGAAGCGCAAGTTCCACCTCGGCTACCGCCGTGCCATTCTGGAAGCCGCTATGCCGGGCTTTGGCGCAGGCACCGCGCTGCGGGGCCATGAGTTCCACTATTCCACCATTCTGGAAGAACCCGATGCGCCCTTGGCCAATGTCATGGACGCCGACGGCAACCCGGTGCCGGAGACCGGCTCAATCAAGGGCCATGTGACCGGCACCTTCTTCCACCTGATCACCGGAGAAAGCGCATGAGCGGCTTTGTCTCCTTTGTATCCTCCGGCCCCGGCGACCCGGAACTGCTGACCGTCAAGGCGGTGAAGCGGCTGGAAGCCGCGGATGCGGTGCTGTTTGACGACCTGTCCTCCGGCCCGATCCTGAGCCATGCGCGCGCCGACGCCGATCTGGTGGGCGTGGGCAAGCGCGCCGGGCGCCCCTCGCCCAAGCAGGACCATGTGAGCCGGCTGCTGGTGGACTATGCCGCATCGGGTCTGAAGGTGGTGCGCTTGAAATCGGGCGACTCCGGCGTCTTTGGACGGCTCGAGGAAGAGATCACCGCGCTGCGCGAAGCAGGTATCGGTTTCGAGATCGTGCCCGGTGTCACCGCGGCCTCGGCAGCGGCAGCAGCAGCAAACATTCCGCTCACCCGGCGTATGACAGCACGGCGGCTGCAGTATATCACCGGTCATGACGTGACCGGCGGCCTGCCCGACAACCTCAACATGGCGGCGCTGGCCGATGCGGAGGCCACGACCGTGGTCTATATGGGCAAGCGCACCTTTGCAGGCCTGTCGGAAAAGCTGATGGAAGCCGGGCTGCCGAGAAGCACGCCTGCACTGGTCGCGCTGGGAGTTTCGACCCCGGAGCAGTCGCTGCACCGCCATACGGTGGGCGAGCTGCCCGCACTGCTGCGGGAGATGGAGACCACCGCTCCGGTGCTCATCCTTTATGGCCCGCTGGCAGAGCCGGAATGAGCCTGAAAGCTGAGAAAGACCCCGCCATGATTGAGCTTTCCCTGATCGGTATCGGAACCGGCAATCCGCAGCACCTGACGCTGCAGGCAATTGAGGCGCTGAATGCGCAGGACCTGATCCTGATCCCCAACAAGGGGGCCGGCAAGCACGACCTGGCCGGGCTCAGGCGCGAGATCTGCAGCCGGGCAATCCGCGGCGGCGGCCCGAAGATCGTCGAGTTTTCCCTGCCGGTACGCGACGAAGCAACCAAGAGCTACCGCAAGCGGGTGGATGACTGGCACGACGCCATTGCAGAAATTTGGTGGCAGAACATCACTGCCAATCTGCCGGCGGGCGGCAAAGCCGGGTTTCTGGTTTGGGGCGATCCGTCGCTTTACGACAGCACCATGCGGATTGCCGAGCGGCTGAAGGCGCTGGCCGAGATCAGGCTGACGGTGATCCCCGGTATCACTTCGGTACAAGCACTGACCGCCGCGCATGCGATCCCGATCAACGAAATTGGCGCCCCCTTCACCATCACCACGGGCCGCCAGCTGCGCGAAACCGGCTGGCCGGACAGCGCGGACACGCTGGTAATCATGCTGGACGGCGAATGCTCCTTCCAATCCATTGATCCGGCAGGCGTGGAGATCTACTGGACCGCCTATGCCGGAATGGAGAACCAGATCTCCATTGCCGGTCCCTTGGATCAGGTGTCGGAGCGGATCATCGAAACCCGGGCGCAGGCCCGGGCTGAGCATGGCTGGATCATGGACATCTACCTGCTGAGGCGGGGCTGAGCGGCTGTCTCAACCGCGGTACAACGCCTGGAAACGGGAATGCGTTTCCAGGCTGTTGAACGCAGCAATTCTCGCCTCGGCTTTCACCCGCGCTGCCAGTTGTTTCTCGTGCAGCACCGCAATCAGCGCACCTGCGCTGAGGGCGCTTTCACGAGTGGCTTCGGCGCCGGCTGCGAACTTCAGCAGCGCCGCCTGCTGAACCGCGCAATCATTGAATTCTCCCAGAGTGTTCTGCAGTTTCTTCAAGGGCTTCAACAGTGGTCTCAACTCGCGGGCAGGAAACAACGGAGCAAACAGCTCTATCAGATAGCGCAATCTCTTACAGCAGACACGCAGCTTGTGAACCTCGTCATCCGGTGTTGCGGGCGTGATGCCGCCGGCAATCCTGCGGACCTTGCCGTAGCGTTTCCAAATCAGTTTCCGCGCAAACTCCAGCGCCGGGAGCTGTCCCCTGGGCCCCGCCGCTGGAACCGTGCNNTTAGATCCGCGCCCCTCAGCTTGTAAACGCCGCGGATTTTATGCCGCCCGCGGGCCATGAACCAATCCGCCAGCCGCCTGGGATAGTAGCTGGCGATCACCCGGCTGAAATATTCGAATTCCGCCGGAGCCAGACGATGCCCGCCGCGAGAGGGGCCATGGAAGCCGAAAACCGTGCCTGGCGTGACGCATGTGCCGGGAAGGCCCAGGAACATGGTGCAGGTGGAATAGCAGACCCGGCCCCGGATCTGCACTGAAAGGCCAGCCTCCAGAATGTGCTCTATTTCTCTCAGCCGGTCAGCCAGATCCCCGCCGCGGTCCGTGCTGACAATGTAAGGTGCGGCTGCCGCTTGCACGGCAGCTAGTGAGAGAACCGTAAACAGCCGCATGAACATGTGCCCCCCCGATCGCTGTGTTCGCCAAAAATGGGGGGTACAAATTAAAGTAGAGGCTGAACTCTGACGGACAAGTTCAGTGGTGTTTTCCTTCCTGCATGCGGGGGGAGCGGGCCTGCGCCTGGGCCGGGGTTGGGGGCGGAAACGCAGAGCATCCAAATGTCTGGTCAGATGGAAACCTGCTTAGCCTGAGGCGTGGAATTAGCAAGCCTGGGCCCTAGGTTGATGCCTGGGCGCATTCGATGCGCCTGATCTTTTTGGGAGAACATCAACCGGGCCTGTGCATATGTCGGAGATCAGACAGTTCTTCTGGGTCACGCCGCAAGCCGGGGGCGGCTTGGCACTGGCCGGAGAACACGGGGAACTGCGTCTGCTCAAAGGAAAGGCCGGTAAGCCGAAGCGGTTTACCGCCTGGGATTGCTTCGGCGGCTCGATCCGGGCCAGCGGCCAGCTGTTGCTGGAAAGCGGCAGCAAGCTGTTTCTAATAGGGCCGGGGCACATCCTGCAGCAATCCGGCAAACGCGGCGGCAATTTCCTGGACGACCTGCGCGAAGGGCCGGTCAAGGCGGCCTTGGCAGGTGTGTTCCCGTTCCGCTGCTTGCTTCCTGTGGCGGAGGGGGCGCTGATCCGCTCCAGATACCCGGCTGTCTGGCGGCAGAAGGCTTGCGGAACACTGGAGTGCTGGGCATTCTCCGTGCCGGCCGGACCGGCCGCTCTCGTCGGATTGCAATGCGAGGCAAACCCGGACGGGCAGGCAATTGCGGACCAGCTTGCAAGACACGGCGCCGTGCCTGCCCGCCCTGCGGATGCCTATGCGCGCCTGGCCCCGCACCGGCCCGCTTACTCCCTGAAACCTCCAGTGCCGCTGACACCGGAGCAGCCGGCGGCGGAGGCCGCGGCTGCGATCATCCGGTCCTGCCTCGGCGTGGCACGGCAGAATGAACCGGGGATCATCTCGGACCTTGATACAGAATTCCTGCATGACTACCGGATTTCCCTGCGCCGGATCCGTTCTGCGCTGACTCTGTTCAAGGGCGTCTTCACACCAGAAGAAACCCGGCGGCTGAAACAGGTATTCTCCAACCTGATGGCCGCTACCAGCCGGCTGCGCGACCTGGATGTCTGCCTGCTTCAGCGTCCCCGGTTCTACGCGCAGGTGCCGCAGGCGTTGCATTCCGGGCTGGACTCGATGTTTGCCGCCTTTGCGGCGGAACGGGAGCATTGCCACCGGCAGCTTGCCCTGCACCTGGCCGGCGCGCGCCGCAAATGGCAATTCGCGGCGTTGCAGGCGGAGTTTGCTGAGGGCACGGTTCCAGCGGCGGGGGCCCGGGGGGC
>NZ_JWLD01000032.1 GCF_000813725.1 Leisingera sp. ANG-Vp | reverse complement strand
CCGCCTCGTCATGCAGCTGCGGCCAGGTCATCTCCTGATCCCGCTCTGCCCAGTCCAGCTTCTTGGCCGGAGAGGTCACTACCAGCATATCTGCCCCCTAGATTTCTTGGCCTGATTTCTTGGCGCGACCCTAGCCCGCGCCGCGCAGGACGTCCAGAAACGCCTGGGCGAAACGTTCGGCGCGGCGCTCCCCTAACAGCCTTGTGATGCCGGTCTCGTCATCGCTGCGCATCTGGGCAACCTTGGCCAGCAGCGAGGCTGAGCACGTCAAGGGCTTCAGCGTGCCGCAGTCTCCGCGTGCGAGCTGCGCCTGCACTTCAAGGAGCGCGTCATAGACAGATCCCGCTTCACGGCCCGCCAGCTTGCGCCGTGCCGGGTGCAGCTGTTCAGCGGCACCGGTGATCACGCCGAGAAAATCATCGCCGTAGCGTTCAAGTTTTTTAGCGCCGACCCCGTTGATACGCGCCATCTGGTCGAGCGTTTCCGGGCGGTTTTCTGCCATCTCTATCAGGGTACGGTCGGGGAAGATCACATAGGCCGGCACTTTCTGCGCCTCTGCCAGCGCCCGGCGCTTGGCCTTCAGGGCTGACAGCAGCGGCGCATCTTCTTCCGAAACCAGCGCTTTCACCGCCGGGCGGCGGTCGGCCTTGCGGATGGTGTCCTTGCGCAAGCTGATCTGCTGCTCGCCGCGCAGCACCGGCTGGGCAGCCTCGGTGAAGCGCAGCGCGCCATGGCGTTCGGGGTCAGGGCGCAAGAGGTCGTGCCCCATCATTTGCCGGAACACCGCCTGCCATTCCCGCTTGCTGTATTCCTTGCCGCAGCCGAAAACCGAGAGCTGATCATGGCGGCGTGCCTGCACCCGCTCGGTTTCATTGCCCAACAGGATGTCGATCAGGTGGCCGGAGCCGAACCATTCCTCGGTTCTGAGCACCGCCGACAGCGCCTTGCGCACCGCAGTGGTGCCATCGAACACATCCGCAGGCGTGTCGCAAAGGTCGCAATTTCCGCAAGGCTCTGCCGTCTCGCCGAAGTAGCCAAGCAGTTTCTGGCGGCGGCAGTGCAGGGCCTCGGCCAGCCCCAGCAGCGCATTCAGCCGGGCATGATCGGCAGCCCGGCGTTCCGGCGGCGCCAGTCCCTCGTCGATCTGCGAGCGGCGCAGGCGGATGTCGTCGGGGCCGAACAGGGTGAGGGTTTCCGCAGGTGCGCCGTCGCGGCCCCCACGGCCGATTTCCTGGTAATAGGCCTCAATGCTTTTGGGCAGGTCGGCGTGGGCGACCCAGCGGATGTCGGGCTTGTCGATGCCCATGCCAAAGGCCACCGTTGCAACCACGATCAACCCGTCTTCGCGGGCAAAGCGGGTCTCGACAAAGCGGCGGTCCTCCGGGTCCATGCCGCCGTGGTAGAAACAGGCGCTGTGGCCCGCCTCGCGCAGCGCGGCCGAGAGCGCTTCGGTCTTGGCGCGGGTACCGCAGTAGACGATGCCGGACTGCCCTTTGCGGGCGGCGGCGAACTCCAGGATCTGGCGGCGCGGGCTGTCCTTGGCGCCGAAGGCCAGGTGGATGTTGGGCCGGTCAAAACCGCGCAGGAAGCTGCGGGGGGCGTCGCCGTCGAACAGCTTCTGGACAATCTCTTCCCGGGTTTCCTGGTCGGCGGTGGCCGTAAAGGCCGCCAGCGGCACGTCCAGAGCCTGGCGCAATTCGCCGATGCGCAGGTAGTCGGGGCGGAAGTCATGGCCCCATTGGCTGACGCAATGCGCCTCGTCCACTGCAATCAGGCTGACACCGATGCGGCGCAGCATGCCCATGGCGGCGCCGGAGGCGAGGCGTTCGGGCGCCATGTAGAGGAGTTTCAGGCGGCCCGCCTCAATCGCCTCCCAGACCATTTCGGTTTCTTCGTCCGTGTTGCCTGAGGTCAGAGCGCCTGCGTTGACACCAGCCTCCTGCAGGGCGCGAACCTGGTCGCGCATAAGCGCGATAAGAGGGGAAATCACAACGGTAATGCCGTCCCGCAATAGCGCAGGCAGCTGATAGCACAGTGACTTGCCGCCGCCGGTTGGCATGATCGCCAGCACGTTTTCCCCGGCAGTCACCGCGTCGACGATCTCCTCCTGCCCGGGGCGGAAAGCGTCAAAACCGAATATCTCACGCAGAACCGGGGACGCGCCAGAGAGTTCTGACGGAGTCAACTCAGCCTGTGATGCCGGGGCTGTCATGGGGGCTAGGGGCCTCAAAGTGGTGGTCTGCTCGTCTTTGCAGACACAATCCCACATGAGGAATCGGGCGGCAAGGGCCGCAAAGCAAAAGCCCGGCGGGTGCCGCCGGGCCCAAGACAAAAAGGCCTGATTTTCAGATCAGTAGAAGGCCGAAATATTGTTCACCAGAATGATGCGCACGGCGTAGACGGCGATCAGCACAACCAGCGGCGCCAGATCGATGCCGCCCATATTGGGCATCAGCCGGCGCACCGGGGCGTAGAGCGGTTCCAGGATCCGGTTCAGCATATACCAGATCTGCGCCACCAGCTGCTGGTGCAGGTTCAGCACCTGGAAGTTGATCAGCCAGCTCATGATCACATGGGCAATGATGAAGAACCAGACGATGTCCAGGATCAGCATCAGGATTTGGAACAGCGAGACCATCTGTATTTCCCTTTTTCGAACAGCCTCACAGGTAAGCAGCCTGCAGGAAATACGCAAGGCTTCCGCGAGGTTGCGGTTGACGTGCTGTAAACGGGTGGCATCACGGGCACATCGACGGCAGATGCGCAGCAAGGAGCCCGTGCCCATGTACCCGATTGTCCGCCTGATCAAGGATACCGTTCTGGCCAGCCGGATGGCGCCGCTGCCGATCACCGGCCTGCATGTCTCCCGCCACATCTGCTGGCCCTGGGATCTGGACATGTGGATGGAGCTGAACAACGGCCGCACCATGACGCTTTATGATCTGGGGCGCACCATGCTGGCCCAGCGGGTGGGGCTGATCAAAGCCCTGCGGCAGAACCGCTGGGGGCTGACGGTGGCAGGATCCTCAGTCCGCTACCGCCGCCGCATTCGCGGTTTCGAGAAGTTCGAGATGCGCAGCCGCGCGGCCGGATGGGATGATAAGTTTATCTATGTCGAGCAATCCATCTGGAAGAAAAGCGGCGAGTGCGCCAGCCATGTGATGCTGCGCACGGCTGTGACGGACCGCAGCGGCATCGTGCCGCCTGCGCGGGTGCTGGAGGCGCTAGGGCATGATGCAGCGGCTTCGCCTGAATTGCCCGAATGGATCCGGAACTGGTGCCAAGCGGATGCCGGCCGCCCCTGGCCGCCGATGCAGGACGGGCTTGCCTAGGCCCCTGCCCGCCTGTCATACCTGAAGCAACTATAACAAGAGGCCGGGTATGCAGCAGATATCCACGCGCAAGCGCATCTGGGGGTGGTGGTTCTTCGACTGGGCCAGCCAGCCGTATCAGACACTGCTTGTGACCTTTGTCTTCAGCCCGTTCTTTGCCGCTGTGGCAGCGGAGTATTTCATGGGGCAGGGGCTGGAGGATGAGGCCGCCAAGGCGCAGGCGCAGACCATCTGGTCGATGTGCCTGACAGTAACCGGGCTGATCATCGGCTTTGGCGCGCCGTTCCTTGGGGCGCTCGCGGATATCACCGGCAAGCGGCTGCCCTGGATCATGATGTTCTCGCTAATGTATCTGATCGGTGCCTGGGGACTGTGGTACATGGACCCGGACGGTTCCAACCTGTGGTGGATGCTGGTCAGCTTCGGCTTTGGCTTCATCGGTGCCGAGTTTGCGCTGATCTTCGTCAACGCACAGCTTCCGACACTGGCCAGCCGCGAAGACGTGGGCGACATCTCAGGCTCAGGATTTGCCTTCGGCTACCTCGGTGGCGTGCTGTCATTGTTCATCATGCTGCTTTTGTTTGTCGAGCAGGGAAACGGCAAGACCCTGATCGGCCTCAGCCCTGCCTTTGGCCTTGACGCTGAAGCGCGCGAAGGCACCCGCGCTGTCGGCCCCTTTGTTGCCGGCTGGTTTGCAATCTTCATGATACCCTACTTCCTGTGGGTGAAGGACCGCGGCGCAACCGGGCGCAAGGCAAGCCTGGGCAAGGCCTGGCAGAAAGTGGTCAAGCTGGTCTCGGGCCTGCGCCACCGGCTGAGCCTGGCCAGCTACCTCGGTTCTGCCATGTTTTACCGCGACGCGCTGAACGGGCTATACGGTTTCGGCGGCGTCTACGCCAAGCTGGTGCTGGGCTGGGAGATCACCCTGATCGGCGTCTTCGGCATCGTTGCAGCCTTTGCCGCCACGGTGTTCAGCTGGCTGGGCGGCAAGGCAGACCGGCGCTTGGGGCCCAAGCCGGTGATCATCGCCTCGATCCTGATCCTGACCCTTGTCTGCCTGGTCATCGTTTCCATGTCGCGCGAGCAGATCTTCGGCATCGCTCTGGCCGAGGGATCAGGCCTGCCCGATGCGGTGTTCTTTGGCTGCGGTGTGCTGATCGGAGGCTTTGGCGGCATCCTGCAATCGGCCAGCCGCAGCCTGATGGTGCGCCACACCAGCCCCGCCAATGCCACCGAGAGCTTTGGCCTTTACGGCCTGTCCGGCCGCGCCACCGCCTTTTTGGCGCCAATGCTGATCGGCGTTGCGACCACCGTGACCGGCAGCGCCCGGCTGGGGATCACCCCGGTCATCGCGCTGTTTCTGATCGGATTGATACTGTTGTTCTGGGTTCAAGCAGAAGGAGATCAGGATTGAGACTGTTCCTTGCCATATGTTTCGCGGTTGCTGGGTTATCAGTTCCGGCAAGCGCACAGACCCCCGCCAAGGCGCTGTTCGGGGCCAAGCCCAGCGCCTCGCAGCAGCGCCCTGCGCCCTTTGGTTCCTATGCCAAGGGCTGCGTGGCCGGCGCCGAGCAGCTGCCCGAGACCGGCCCCACCTGGCAGGCGATGCGGCTCAGCCGCAACCGCAATTGGGGCCACCCGGAGGCGGTTGATTTCGTCAAGGATCTCAGCCGCTTTGCCGCCACCCAGCCGGGCTGGAAAGGGCTTTACATCGGGGACATCAGCCAGCCGCGCGGCGGGCCGATGCTGTCTGGCCACCGCAGCCACCAGATCGGCCTCGATATCGACATCTGGATGCGCCCGCCGGACCGGCTGAACCTCAGCCGCAGCGCCCGCGAGAACATCTCCTCAATTTCCATGCGCCGGGCCAAGGGCGCCTATGTGAATTCCAGCTGGACCCGTGCCCACCACGAAATCCTCAAAGCCGCTGCCCAGGACAAACGGGTGGCGCGGATCTTTGTCTTTCCGGGCGCCAAGGTGCAGATGTGCAACGACGAGAAAGGCAGCCGGAAATGGCTGCGCAAGATCCGGCCCTGGTGGGGGCACCACTACCATTTCCATGTGCGGCTGGCCTGCCCGCGCGGCGCCCGCGGCTGCGTTGACCAGGCTGCTCCGCCCAAGGGCGACGGCTGCGCCGATGCCCAGCGCTGGGTCAATGACATTCTGAACCCGCCGCCGCCGAAACCGGCTGACCCCAACGCGCCAAAGCCTAAACCGCGGCGCGACTACACCTTATCGGACCTGCCACAGCAATGCGCCGCCGTTCTGCAGTCAAACTGATCCTGTCCCTGGCCGCCGCTGCCAGCCTGGCGGCGGCGGCCTATGCTGCAAACCGGCCCGGCGCCAGCGGGCAGGCACGGTTTCTGGGCAGCTACACCTGGACGCTGAACCAGCCCTGGTTCGGCGGTTTTTCAGCGTTGAAACTCACCGAAGGCGGCACTGCCATGACGGTTCTCAGCGACCGCGCCACACTGGTCACAACCAAAGTCCAGCGCCGTGATGGCACCATCGCAGGCGTCACCGCAGAAGCTGCACACAGGCTTCGGGCCTCTACCGGCAAACAGCTGAAAGGCCGGGCCGGGGACAGCGAAGGCCTCGCCGTGGCAGCGGACGGCAGCCGCTACATCTCTTTCGAAGGCGCTGCCCGGGTGGCACGCTACCTGCGCCCCGGGGACCGCGCCAAGGTGCTGCCGCGCCCCAAAGCCTTCCGCAGACTGCCGCCCAACAAGTCGCTGGAGACCCTGGCCATTGATTCCCGGGGACGTCTCTACACGATGCCGGAGCGGGCGCTGGACGCGCGCGGGCAGATCCCGGTCTGGCGCTGGAACGGAAGCCGCTGGTCCCGGCCCTTCAGCCTGCCGCCCGAGGGAGGCTTTCTGCCGGTGGACGCGGACTTTGGCCCCGACGGGCGGTTTTACCTGCTGGAGCGCGACTTTACCCTGCTTGGCTTCCGCAGCCGCTTGCGCCGCTGGGACATCACCGCTGCGGGCCCGGTGAATGAGGCTGTTCTGCTGCAAACCCGGGCCGGCACCCATGACAATCTCGAAGGGCTGTCGGTCTGGCGCACCGCAGGCGGAGAGCTGCGGGCAACCATGGTATCGGACGACAACTTCCTGCCGCTGCAGCGCACCGAGCTGGTGGAATACGCCCTGCCCCGCTGAGCCAGGCACCCGCGCCGCGCCAGCGGCGCCACGCCCAACTGCAAGCTTCAGCCTTTGGCTGCGGCGGCGCAGGCGGGAGCCCTCCCGGGCGGCCCTTCCCTTGCAGTGACGGTTCAGACGCCTTACAAGGGCCGGTCTTCCGCTCCCGCGGAACAAACCGCCGCGACCTTGTCTAAAAAACGGAACCGACAATGAACCGCTCGCATATCCCTGGCATTGCTGCCATGGCCGCTGTTGTTGCGGCCTCCAACATCCTGGTGCAGTTCCTGTTCGGCCAATGGCTGACCTGGGGCGCCTTCACATATCCCATCGCCTTCCTGGTCACCGATGTGATGAACCGGGTCTATGGCACTTCGGCGGCCCGCAAGGTCGTCTTCGCCGGTTTCATCGCAGGCGTCCTCTGCTCGCTGATCGGCACCCAGGTCATGCTGGAGGGCGACGGCTTCACCTACCCGGCCGTTACCCTGCGCATCGCCATCGGCTCCGGCCTTGCCTTCCTGACCGCGCAGATGCTGGATGTCGCCGTCTTCTCCGCCCTGCGCGAAGGCAAATGGTGGCGGGCGCCGCTGGCCTCCACCCTGATCGGCTCCTCGGTCGACACTGCCCTGTTTTTCTCCATCGCCTTTTCCGGTGCGCTCAGCTGGCTGGAGCCCGCAAATGATGTCTCCTGGGCCGCCGAGATCCTGCCCTTGCTGGGAACCGGCCCGGCGGCGCCTCTTTGGGTGTCCCTTGCCGTGGCCGATTGGCTGGTGAAACTTTCCCTCGCACTCCTCGCTCTTGTGCCCTTCCGCATCATCGTGCGTAAGCTCACCGCAAATACCACATGATTTTGTTTTGACATTAACCGAATCTGTGGCAGGCTGAGGGCACACGAAACATTCAGAAAGGAGGTGCCCATTGTCTAGAGAAGCTATGGAGAGCAGTGCCGGAACAGTTCAGAAGGAGTGCGGCCGAGGCAGCCCTTGGCGCGTATAGATATTTGAATTGGTGCTGACCTAACTGGTGCACCTCCTATCATCTCGAAGGGCTGTTCCCGCGTGTGGGAGCGGCCCTTTCGCTTTCAATGCCGCCCTGCAATAACCAGCCATGATCCGCATCAACGACCAAATCACCCTGCAGGACTGGGAAATGACCGAGAGCTTCATGCGCGCCTCGGGCCCCGGCGGGCAGAATGTGAACAAGGTGGCCACTGCCGTCGAACTGCGGTTCGAGGCCGCCCGCTCGCCTGCGCTCGCGCCTGCGGTCAAATCCCGGCTGAAACGGCTGGCCGGACGCCGCTGGACGAAGGAAGGCGCCATCATCCTGCAATGCGACGAGACCCGCTCGCAGCAGAGGAACCGCGAGATTGTGCGCGAACGCCTGGCCGAACTGGTGCGCAAGGCGCTGGTGGCGCCCAAGCGGCGGATCGCCACCAAACCCACCCGCGGTTCGGTCAAACGCCGGCTGGAGGCCAAGAAGCAGCGCGGCGAGCTGAAAGCGACGCGCGGTAAGATCGACCCGGACTGACTTGGGATTGCGCCGCCGCCCGGCCCGGCCCATTCTGACGCCAAACAATTTGGGAGGGAGAACCATGCGGCTGGAGGGAAAATCCGCCATCGTCACCGGCGGCGCCTCGGGGTTCGGCGCGGGCATCGTCCGGAAGTTTCTGACTGAGGGTGCCCGGGTGATGATCGCAGACATCAACGGGGCCGCGGCAGAGGAAATGGCCTCAGGCCTGGGCAGCAAGGCCCTGGCGCAAACCGTGGATGTCTCTGACCGCGCCTCGGTCAATGCCATGGCTGAGGCCGCGCTGGACGCCTTCGGGCACCTCGACATTCTGGTCAACAACGCAGGAGTCACCCATCTGCCCGCCCCGCTGGAAGAGATCACCGAGGCGGATTTCGACCGGGTGATCGGCGTCAACATGAAGTCAGTCTACCTGACCGCCCGCGCGCTGGTGCCGCAAATGAAGGAGCGCCGGTCCGGCGCCATCCTGAATGTCGCGTCCACTGCGGGCGTCTCTCCCCGCCCCAACCTCAACTGGTACAACGCCTCCAAAGGCTGGATGATCACCGCCACCAAAACCATGGCAGTCGAACTCGCCCCGCATGGGGTGCGGGTCAATGCGATCAATCCGGTGGCGGGTGAAACCCCGCTCCTCAAATCCTTCATGGGCGAAGACACTCCGGAGCGGCGCGCGCAGTTTCTGTCGACCATCCCGATCGGCCGGTTTTCCACACCAGAGGATATGGGCAATGCCGCCTGTTACCTGTGTTCAGATGAAGCCGGCATGGTGACCGGCGTCGCCATGGAAGTGGACGGAGGCCGCTGCATATGAAACCCGTGAACCTGGCAGAGAAGCTGGCGATGTTTTCCAGCCACTGGGACCCGCATGTGGTGGCGGACTACAACGGCAACGACGTAATGGTGGTGAAGTTCCAGGGCGAGTTTCCCTTTCATGTCCACCCCGGCACCGATGATTTCTTCCTGGTGCTCGAGGGTGAAATGGTGATGGACATCGAAGGCCGGCCGCCGCAGACCGTGCGCCAGGGCGAACTGTTTGTGGTGCCCAAGGGCATCACCCACCGCCCCCGCGCCGAACAGGAATGCAAGGTGCTGCTGATTGAACCCAAAGGAGAGCCGAACAGCGGCGATCCGGCAACTGCAGCGCCCAAGCCGCGGATCTGACCCCGCACCTTCTTCTTTGCGCCAAATACTCCCGCCGGAGGCCGCGCGCGCCAGCGCGCTTCCAATTGGAAAGGACAGCCATCATGCTCCCCGGCCCCAGAAACCTCATCACCGATGTGCCCGGCATACTTGCCGGCAACGCTCAGGACCAAGCGCTGAAGTCCGGCACCACGGTTCTGACTGCTGATCAGCCTTTCACCGCCTCGGTGCACGTCATGGGCGGCGCGCCGGGCACCCGGGAAACCGATCTGCTGGCGCCGGACAAATCGGTGGCAAAAATCGACGCGCTGGTGCTTTCGGGCGGCTCTGCCTTCGGGCTGGATGCCTGCTCCGGAGTGATGGACGCGCTCAGGGCCAAGGGGCGCGGCTTTCCGGTTGGCCCGGCACGGGTGCCGCTGGTGCCGGGCGCAATTCTGTTCGACCTGCTGAACGGCGGCGAAAAAGACTGGGGCGAAAACCCCTACCGCGCCCTGGGGCGGGCTGCGTTTGAGGCCGCAGCAAAGGAATTCAGCCTGGGAACCGCTGGTGCGGGAACAGGTGCCACGACGGCCATGCTCAAGGGCGGGCTGGGCTCGGCCTCGCTGGTGCTGGAGAGCGGCGTCACGGTGGGGGCGCTGGTGGCAGCCAACCCGATGGGTTCTGTGACCACCCCCGGCGACAAACACTTCTGGGCCGCCCCCTTTGAAATCGACGGCGAGTTCGGCGGTATCGGCCCCGACCCAAGCGGCGGGCTGGGCCGGAGCCGCGACAGCCGCAAGATCGCCGCTATGACACAATTGAGCGGCGGGGCCGGCCTGCCGGAAGAGCGCGCCAATACCACCATTGCCATCGTGGCCACCGATGCGGAGCTGTCCAAGGCGCAATGCCTGCGCCTGGCGACCGCCGCCCATGACGGTATCGGCCGCGCCATCGTGCCCGCCCATTCACCCAGCGATGGCGACCTGGTGTTTGCCGCCAGCACCGGAACACGCGTGCTGAACCAGCCGGAGGCGGAGCTGGGCGTCCTGTGCCACGCGGCTGCGCTGTGCCTGGCCCGCGCCATTGCCCGCGCTGTCTTTCACGCCCGGCCCGAATCCGGCGACCTGCTGCCCTGCTGGTCAGCCCCCTGAAAGGCAGCCGCTTTCTGCCGGGACTTTGACGCGCGTCAAACTGCCGGTTGACACTGCCCGCTATTGAACCATGAGTCACACGTGCCAACTCAAAACTGGAGCAAGCAATATGAAACCTCTTATCACTGCCGCCATTTTCGGCCTCCTCGCCGCCCCCGCCTTTGCCGAAGGCGACCCGGCCAAGGGCGAAAAGGGGTTCAACAAATGCAAATCCTGCCACACCGTCACCTCCGATACCGGCGACGTCATCGTCAAGGGCGGCAAGACCGGTCCCAACCTGTGGGGCATTGCCGGCCGCACCGCGGGCACCGTTGATGGTTTCAAATACGGCAAGGATCTGGTGGCTGCAGGCGAAGCCGGCCTGGTCTGGGACGAAGAGAAATTTGTCGCCTTCACTGCCGACCCCAAGAAATTCCTGCAGGCTGAAACCGGCAGCTCCAAAGCCAAGTCGAAGATGTCCTTCCGCCTGAAGAAGGGCGGCGAAGACATCTTTGCCTTCCTGTCCAGCCACGGCCCTGCCCCGGCTGAAGAGGCCGCAGCAGAAGAAAGCGCAGAAGCCGCCTCCGAATAAACCTGCCCCCGGTACAAGCGGGCCATGAAGCCGCGGCATTTTCGCCGCGGCTTTTCGCGTAATTGCTTTCGTAACCTGCAGGCGGTAGCGGTAGAAGACGGATTTTGCGAAATGCGGCATGCCGCACCATTTGAACACCGTCACGGACACAGCATGAGCCACATGATCCCCGCCTGGGTGAACGGCGATTTGACACCGGTTGACAAGCTCGCAGCGCATGAGCGCGGGCTGAAGCACAAGGCGGTCTCCGTCTTTGTGGTGAAAGGCGTGGAAATCCTGATGCAGCGCCGCGCGATGGGCAAGTACCACACCCCGGGGCTGTGGGCGAACACCTGCTGCACCCATCCAATGTGGGACGAGCAGCCATCGGCCTGTGCGGTGCGGCGGATGCAGGAGGAACTGGGCATCTCCGGTCTCTACCCCGAATTCCGCCATCATCTGGAGTACCGCGCCGATGTCGGCAATGGTCTGGTCGAGCATGAAGCCGTGGATGTCTTTCTGGCCCATGTGCACCGTCCCTTGAAAGTGGTCCCCAATCCGGAAGAGGTGATGGAGACCCGCTGGGTCGACTATCATGACCTTCTCGCCGAAGTGAGCCGCCACCCGGAGCGTTTCACGCCCTGGCTCAAGATCTACCTGCACAACTACGCCGATGTAATTTTCGGCCCCGACCTGATCATCGCCGGCAGAGGCTGAAGCACACCCCCGCCTGTTGTTCCTGCACCAAGGCTGTGGTCATGTGTCCGGGCAAATAGGAGGCATACTTACCATGACCGTTCTTATCGCCGGCGGCGGCATCGCGGGTCTGACGCTTGGCCTGACCCTGCATCAGATTGGTGTGCCGTTTCATATCTTTGAATCCGTCCCGGAGCTGAAACCGCTGGGCGTGGGCATCAACCTGCAGCCCAATGCGGTGCGGGAGCTTCATGACCTGGGGCTGGATGCAGAACTTGACGCCATCGGCGTGAAGACCCGGCAGCTGGGGTTTTACAGCAAACTGGGCAAGACAATCTGGGAGGAGCCCCGCGGCACTTTGGCGGGTTATGCCTGGCCGCAGTACTCGGTGCACCGGGGGAAGCTGCAGATGATGCTGTACCAGGCGCTGATAGCGCGCGCCGGGCCCGTCTGCCTCAGCACTGGGGCGCGGGCCGCAGGCTTTGAGACCACCGCCGGCGGTGCCGCTCTGCGGCTTGCAGACGGCCGAAGGATTGATGGCAAGCTTGTGATTGCCGCCGATGGCATCCATTCAGCCCTGCGCAGGCAGATGGTGCCGGGTGAGGGAGAGCCCATCTGGAACGGCCGCATCCTGTGGCGTGCCACGGCGCAGGCACCGGAGTTCAAAGGCGGCGCGGCGATGGCAATGATCGGCCATGACCTGCTGCGGCTGGTGGCCTACCCGGTCTCGCAGCCAGGCGAAGATAGCCTGGTGACGATGAACTGGATTGCCGAGAAGAGCTTTGACCCAACGTCTTCCTGGCGCAAGGAAGACTGGAACCGGCCTGCGGACACGGCGGAGTTCCTGCCGGACTTTGCAAACTGGCGGTTCGGCTGGATTGATGTGCCGGCCCTGATCAGCGGGGCGGAGGCGGTTTATGAATACCCGATGGTGGACCGCGACCCGCTGCCCCGCTGGACCACGGGCAATGCCACTCTGATGGGCGACGCCGCGCATCCGACCTATCCGGTCGGCTCCAACGGCGCCAGCCAGGCGATCGTAGATGCCCGGGTGATCGGCGCAAAACTGCTGGAGCACGGTGTGACTGCCGCCGCACTCCAGGCCTATGAGGCCGAAGTGCGGCCGCTCACCACGGCAGTGGGGCTGGCCAACCGTGCAGGCGGCGGGCCGGACGGCGTTCTGCAGAGGGTCGAAGATCTCTGCGGCGGCGACTTCCAAGACATCACCGATGTGATCCCGCAGGCAGATCTCGCCGCCCATGCCGCCAAATACAAGTCCATTGCCGGCTTCTCCATCGAGGACCTGAACGCGCGTCCCGCAACCATCCCGGCAGGCGCCTGCGTCGGCTGAGGCACGTACTCCGGCCAGCCGCGGGTCAAGGGCGGCACAGCCGCCGTGCCGCAGGCACGGTGCACCCTTGAGGCGCGGATGGCCTGAACAAACTTGGAAAAGCGCGTTTAAGGGCAGTTCCGGCCTTAAACCGCTTCTCAGCGGAAAGAAAACGCCGCGCAAAGCGCGGCGCTACGCCCAACTGTGAGGACGCATTCTTTGAATGCGGCGTGAACAGGCGGGAGCCGCCCCCGTGCCCTACACCCCGATCACCGCTTGCACTGCGCGCTGCCAGCGGGCGTACGCCGCTTCGCGGGCCTCCGGCTGCATCATCGGGGTGAACTGGCGGTCAAGCTTCCAAGTCGCCGCAAACCCCGCTTGGTCCGGATAGATCCCGGCCCGCATCCCCGCCAGCCAGGCGGCGCCGAGTGCGGTTGTTTCCTGCATCACCGGGCGGTCAACCGCGGCGCCCAAGAGGTCCGACAGGCTCTGCATGGTCCAGTCGCTGGCGCTCATGCCGCCGTCGACACGCAGGGTCACATTGGTCTCGCCGCCCCAGTCGGCCCGCATCGCCTCCCACAGGTCGCGGGTCTGATAGGCGACGCTTTGCAATGCGGCGCGGGCAAATTCCGCAGGCCCCGAGTTGCGGGTCAGGCCAAAGACCGCGCCCTGGCAGTCCGGCTTCCAGTAAGGCGCGCCAAGACCGGTGAAGGCAGGAACCAGGATCACGTCCTGGCCCGGGTCCGCCCGCAGCGCCAGTTCACCGGATTGCGCGGCCTGTTCGATAATCCCAAGCCCATCGCGCAGCCATTGCACCGCGGCACCGGCGATAAAGATCGAGCCTTCCAGCGCATATGTCGGCTTACCGTCCAGCTGATAGGCGATGGTGGTCAGCATCCGGTTCTTGGATTCCACCGGCGCATCGCCGGTGTTCAGAAGTGCAAAGCACCCCGTCCCATAGGTGGATTTCATCATCCCCGGTTGAAAACAGGCCTGGCCGATGGTCGCCGCCTGCTGATCGCCGGCCACGCCTAGGATCGGAATCGCACCGCCCAGGATCTCCGGATCGGTGGTGCCGAAATCGGCGGCGCTGTCCTTCACCTCCGGCAGCATCTGCTGCGGCACATCCAAAAGATCGCTGATGGTGCGGCTCCAGCGGCCCTTGCGGATGTCATACATCAGCGTCCGGGCGGCGTTGGTGGCGTCGGTTGCGTGCGAGGCACCGCCAGTGAGGCGCCAGATCAGGAAGCTGTCCACCGTGCCGAACAGCAACTCGCCTGCTTCCGCCTTCTGCCGCGCACCGTCCACGGTATCGAGGATCCATTTCACCTTGGTGCCGGAGAAATACGGATCAAGCAGCAGGCCGGTTCGGTCGGTGACCATCTCTTCATGGCCTGCCGCGCGCAGTTCATCGCAAATGGCTGCGGTGCGGCGGTCCTGCCAAACGATGGCATTGTGGATCGCCTTACCTGTGGATCTGTCCCAGACCACCGTGGTTTCGCGCTGGTTGGTAATGCCGATACCCGCGATGTCCGCAGCAGACGCATCCAGATCCGCCATCACCTTGCGGCAAACGGCAACGGTGGTCTCCCAGATTTCCTCCGGGTCATGCTCCACCCATCCCGCCTGCGGGTAATGCTGGGTGAACTCCTGCTGTGCGGTGCCCGCGACCTGCATGCCTGCATCAAACAGGATTGCCCGGGTCGACGTGGTGCCCTGATCAATTGCCAGAATATAGGTCATCGGCTGCCCTCCAGTCTCCTCTGACCGGGGACAATAAACGCAAAACTGTTACCGCTGCCAGCCCTTACTAAGATTTTAGTTCGCGAACTTCGATATTGTCGATCAACCGGACGCCATCCATCCAGGCAGCCGCCAGCAGCCGGGCCGGACGGGAGGGCGTGTCCAGCGCCTCCAGCGTTTCTGCACAGCGCAGGTCGAAATACTCGACATCGCCAAAACCCGCTTCTGCCAGCGCCTCCCGGGCTGCAGCCTCCAGTGGCGACCAGGGTTCACCGGCTGTTGCTTTGGCCGCGGCCTCGCGCATGGCCGCGTTCAGTGCCGCAGCCTTGGCAAGCGCCTTATCAGACAGCAGCAGATTGCGCGAGGACATCGCCAAACCGGACGCTTCGCGCACGGTCTCGCAGCCGACCACCTCAATCGGAATATCCAGATCGCGGGCCATGCGGGTCACCACCATCAGCTGCTGATAGTCCTTTTGGCCAAAAAACGCCTTGTCCGCGCTGGTCTGCAGGAACAGCTTGGCGACCACTGTGGCCACCCCGTCGAAATGGCCGGGGCGGAACGGACCCTCCATCACCGCTGTGATGCTGCCGCCGACCGAGACATTGGTGGCGTAGCCGTCGGGGTAAATCTGGTCCGGGTCCGGACAATAAATCAGGTCGACGCCAAGGTGCGCGAGTTTTTCGGCGTCTTCGTTTTCGGTGCGCGGGTAATTGGCCAGATCCTCCGGCTTGTTGAACTGCTTGGGGTTCACGAAGATGGTCACGATCACCCGGTCGCAGGCCTGTTTGGCGGCTGCGGCCAGCGACAGGTGGCCCGCATGCAGTGCGCCCATGGTCGGCACCAGGCCGATGGATTCGCCGTTGCGGCGCCATTCAGCGGTCTTGGCGCGCAGGTCAGACAGGCGGCGCAGGATCGGTGCGGTCATTTGGGTCGTCATCCTTTGGAGGGCGCCTGGTCGGCAAAGACATGTTCGGCTGCCGGGAACGAACGGGCGCGCACCTCGGCGGCATATTCGGCAATCGCAGCTTCCGCCAGCGGGCCAAGGTCGGCGTAGCGTTTCACGAACTTCGGCTTGAAGGCGGTGAAGAAGCCCAGCATGTCGTCGACCACCAGGATCTGCCCGTCACAGCCGGCGCTGGCGCCAATGCCGATGGTGGGGATCGCCACCTCCGCGGTGATCTTATCGGCCAGCACCTGCGGCACCTTCTCCAGCACCACCGAGAAGGCTCCGGCCTCTGCCACGGCACGGGCATCGGCCAGCACGGCCTCTGCTTGCTCCTCGCGGCCCTGCACCTTGTAGCCGCCCAGCGTGTTGATCGACTGCGGCGTGAGGCCAATATGCGCCATCACCGGGATGCCGCGCTTGACCAGGAAGCGGATGGTCTCTGCCATCTCGACGCCGCCTTCCAGCTTGACCGCGGCGCAGCCGGTCTCACTCATCAGCCGGGCAGCGTTGCGGAAGGCCTGCTGCGGGCTTTCCTCGTAAGAGGCAAAGGGCATGTCGATGACCAGCATTGCCTTGTCCAGCCCGCGGGACACCGCCTGGCCGTGCAGGATCATCATTTCCATTGTGACGGACAAGGTCGAGGTCAGACCATGCAGCACCATACCGACGCTGTCACCAACCAGAACAAAGTCGCAATGGGCGTCCATCAGCCGCGCCATCGGCGTTGTGTAGGCAGTAAGGCTCACCAAAGGCGTGCCGCCCTTGCGGGCCCGGATGTCTTCGGCGTTGGGCGCCTGTTTCTTGGCTGTTGCGCTCATGGCTTCCTGTCCGCGGTTCCTTAAGTGCGCACGGATTATCAATTAACGCCGCGTGCTTCCAGTGCGCGAAATGTCCCTAGCCCTTGATTACGCCCGGGAAAGTGGGAAACTCGTTTCCCATAAGCGCCGTTCAGGGCCCGAGTATAGCACATCAGGGAGATTTCAAATGGCATTCAAATCATTCGTTCTTGCGGCAAGTTCCGCGCTGGCCCTGATGGCGGGCAGCGTCTGGGCCAAGGACAGCGTCACCATCGCCATGCAGCTGGAGCCGCCGCATCTGGACCCGACCAGCGCCGCTGCACAGGCCATCGACTCGGTGGTTTACAGCAACATCTTCGAGGGGCTGACCCGGTTCATGGGCGACGGTTCGGTGGTACCGGGGCTGGCCGAGAGCTGGGAGATCTCTGAGGACGGAACCGTTTATACCTTCCGCTTGCGTTCGGGCGTGACATTCCACGACGGCAGCACGATGGATGCGGAAGATGTGAAATTCTCGCTCGACCGCGCCCGGGCCGAGGACAGCACCAACGCGCAGAAAGCGCTGTTTGCCGGGATCACATCAGTGGAAGCGGTGGACCCGCAGACGGTGAAGATCACGCTGGATGGGCCAAACGGCAGCTTCCTGTTCAACCTGGCCTGGGGCGACGCGGTGATCGTGGCGCCTGAGAGCATCGGGGATATCAAGACAAACCCCATCGGCACCGGCGCCTATAGGTTCCAGGAATGGGTGCAGGGCGACCGCATCAGCCTGGCCCGCAACCCGGACTACTGGGGCACACAGCCCGCGCTGGCCTCGGCCACATTCAAGTTCATCTCCGACCCCACAGCCGCCTTTGCTGCGATGATGGCCGAGGATATTGACGCTTTCGACAACTTCCCGGCACCGGAGAATCTGCCGCAGTTTGAGGCTGATCCCCGGTTCCAGGTGCTGGTCGGCTCCACCGAGGGCGAAACAATCCTCTCGACCAACAACAAACAGGCGCCGTTTGATGACTTGCGCGTGCGCGAGGCGGTGGCCCATGCCATAAACCGGCAGGCGATCATCGACGGCGCCATGTTTGGCTATGGCACCCCGATCGGCACCCATTTTGCGCCGCATAACCCGGCCTACAAGGATCTGACAGGCGCATCCTCCTACGACCCGGAAAAAGCCAAGGCACTGCTGGCTGAAGCAGGTTTTGCTGACGGGTTTGAGACCACCCTGCACCTGCCGCCGCCCTCCTATGCACGGCGCGGCGGCGAGATCATCGCGGCGCAGCTGGCCGAGGTTGGGATCAAGGCCGAGATCATCAATGTGGAATGGGCGCAATGGCTGGAGACGGTGTTCCGCGGCAAGAATTTCGGCCTGACCATCGTCAGCCATACCGAGCCGATGGACATCGGTATCTATGCCAGGCCCGAGTATTACTTCCAATACGACAGCAAGCCTTTCCAGGATCTGATGGCCAGGCTGAACGCCACTACTGACCCCGGTGCCCGGACCGCGCTGCTGCAGGAGGCGCAGGAGATGATTTCGGCAGACTACGTGAACGGCTACTTGTTCCAGCTGGCGAAACTGGGGGTCGCCAAAGCCGGGTTGCAGGGGTTGTGGGAGAATGCACCCACGGCGGCCATCGACCTGAGCGCGCTGAGCTGGGCGGAATAAACATCGCCGAACTCTTTCCCGGCGGCACCGCCGGGCAGCGCCTGCCCCTTCCCGCGGGTGGGCGCTTCGCATCCGCACAGGGCCGGGCTCTGCCCTCCTTGGCCTACAGCCCGCGTCTTGCCCGCAAATGGGCCGCCCGCTGCCGGATCACGTGCCTGACCTCCCCGCCCCGCGGCTGGTCGCGCAGCGTGGTGAACCAACGCTCCGGCGGGTTGCGGCCCAGCCGGTTGCCGTTGAACTCCAGCCCGCGCAGGACGTTTTCACCCGCCTCTGGCAGGTGCTCTGGTATTTCAAACCCGTTGAGCGTGGCCCAGACCCCGGTCCACAGCCGCCCGACCGACCACGGGTTATACCCGCCCCCGCCCAGAACCAGATAACGAGGCGCCATCCCCATAAGCGCCCGCACGACGGCCCAATGGGCGTTGTTTGACAGGTCCAGATGCGGCAGCGGGTCCTCTGTCACTGCATCGGCTCCGCATTGCAGCACGATGGCATCCGGCGCAAAAGCCTCGACCGCCGGCAGGATCAGCGCGTCGCGGGCAAAGGCCATCTCATCGTCGTTGAAGCCGCGCGGCACCGGCAGGTTCAGGGCAGAGCCGCCTGCATCCTCGGTCAGCGTGCCGGTCTTGGGCCAGAGGTTTTCTTCATGCACCGAGATCATCAGCACGTCGGGGTCGCCGGCAAAGCCATGCTCCACCCCGTCGGCATGATGCGCGTCGATGTCCACATAGGCAATCCGCTGTGCGCCGTGGTGGCGCAGCGACAGCATCGCCAGCACCGGATCGTTCAGGTAGCAGAAGCCGTTGGCCCGGTCCGGCATCCCGTGATGGGTGCCGCCCGCCGGATTGTAGACCACGCCGCCATTGGCCAGCAGCTCACCTGCCAGGATCGAGCCGCCCGCAGCCGTGGCCGGGCGGCGGAAGATTTCCGGGAACACCGGGTTGGAAATGGTGCCGAGGTGATGCCGGACACGGACCTCATCGCTCACTGTCTGCGCCGCTTCCGCCGCCTGCAGCGCGGCGACGTATTCCGGCGTGTGCCAGACGGTCAGCGCCGCAGGTTTGGCCCGGGGCGAGGTCACATAGACCTCATCCGGCAGCCAGCCCAGCGCGCGGGAGAGATCCATTACCGTGGACACCCGCGGCACCCGCAGGGGATGGGTGCGCCCATAAGACGACCCGCGGTAAATTTCCGATCCGATGAACAAGGGTTTCCCAAGCATGCGCCAGTGATACCCCGCACCCGTCCCGGCAAGGAAGAGCCCAGTTGGCCGTCCTCAGCGCAACGGCGGGACCGGTTTGCGCGCGATCCGCACACCCTCGCAGACGGCACGCATCAACCCCCTGACGCAACTTGGTTTTTCCCGGCGTCCGCAACGTTCCAGCGCTTCTGCTCTGGACCGCCGCTTTACGCAGACCTAACGTAATTGCGATGCTGCGCTATGCCTTGAAACGCCTCTTGTCCCTGATCCTCAGCCTGGCTGTTGCCTCGCTGGTGATCTTCCTTGTGGTGGAGGTGGCACCCGGGGATCCCGCGTCCTTCATGCTCGGAGTCAATGCACAGGCCGACACTGTCGCCGCGCTGAAGGCCGAGCTGGGGCTGGATCAGAGCAAACCCGCCCGCTACCTGGCCTGGGTCACCGGCATGCTGAGCGGTGATTTCGGCACCTCCTACACCTACCGCACGCCGGTTGCCGGCATGATTGCAGACCGGCTGTGGGTGTCGCTGCCGCTGGCGGTCTACGCGCTGACCCTCTCCACCCTGATCGCCTTTCCCGCAGGCATCTATGCCGCTGCCCGCCGCGGCAAGGCTGGCGATATGGCGGTGACCGGCGCCACGCAGCTGGGCGTTGCGGTGCCGAACTTCTGGTTCGCAATGATGCTGGTGCTGATCTTTGCCATCAACCTGCGCTGGTTCGGGGCCGGCGGGTTTCCCGGCTGGGAGGCCGGGCTTGGGGCGGGGCTGCACGCGCTCACCCTGCCCGCCATTGCGCTGGCACTGCCGCAGGCGGCAATCCTGACGCGGGTGATGCGGTCGTCCCTGCTGGACATCCTGGGCGAGGATTTCATCCGCACTGCCCGCGCCAAAGGGCTGACCCGGAGACAGGCGCTGTGGCGGCACGGGGTCAGGAATGCGCTGATCCCGGTGCTGACCATCATCGGGCTGCAATTCTCCTTCCTGCTGGCCGGCGCCATCATCATCGAGCAGGTCTTCTACCTGCCCGGCCTTGGGCGGCTTGTGTTCCAGGCAATATCTTCCCGCGATCTGATCGTGGTGGAATCGGTGGTGATGCTGCTGGTCTTTGCGGTGATTGCGGTGAATTTCCTGGTCGATCTCGCCTATGCGCTGGTCGACCCGCGCCTGAGGAGCCGGACATGACCCGAAATCTGATTCTCGGCGGCCTGTTATCCTCGCTGGTGCTGCTGGCGGCAGCGGTTTCGTTCCTTTGGACGCCTTTTGACCACTCAGCGATGAACATCCCGGCCAAGCTGCAGACGCCCAACGCACAGCACTGGCTGGGCACCGATCATTTCGGCCGCGACCTGCTGTCGATGATCATGGTCGGCGCCCGAACCTCCATCGCAGTGGCGCTGGTGGCCGTCGGCATCGGCATGGGCGCAGGCGTGCCGCTGGGACTTGCTGCCGCTGCCCGCAAGGGGTCCTGGCTGGATGAGCTGATCATGCGCGGCAATGATCTCGTCTTTGCCTTCCCCTCGCTGGTGATCGCGATCCTGATCACCGCCATTCTGGGCCCCGGTGCCGTCAACGCAATCATCGCCATCGGCATCTTCAACATTCCCGTCTTCGCCCGTATTACCCGCGGTGCCGCGCTTTCCCTGTGGGAGCGGGAGTTCATCCTGGCCGCCCGGGTTGCCGGCAAGGGCGCGGCGCGGATCTCTGCCGAGCATATCCTGCCCAATGTGATGAACCTGCTGATCGTGCAGGGCACCATTCAGTTTTCATTGGGCATCCTGGCTGAGGCCGGGCTGTCCTATGTCGGACTGGGCGCCCAGCCGCCCACGCCCAGCTGGGGCCGGATGCTGGCCGATGCGCAAACCATGGTGAGCTTTGCCCCGCATCTGGCGCTGGTACCGGGTTCAGCCATCATCCTGACCGTCCTGGGGCTGAACCTCTTGGGCGACGGGCTGCGCGATCATCTTGACCCGAAGCTTCGGGTGGCACGGACATGACGCTGCTGGACGTGACCCGCCTGACCCTCTCAATCGGCGCCTTTTCGGTGCTGAAGGATGTGTCCTTTCATGTCGATCCGGGCGAGATCGTCGCCATCACCGGGGAAAGCGGCTCAGGCAAGTCGATGACGGCGCTGGCAGTGATGGGGCTGCTGCCAGAGCTGGCGCAGGCCAAAGGATACATCACGCTGGACGGCACCCAGTTGCTGGAGCAAAGCGAAACACAGATGTGCGCCATCCGCGGCCAGTCCGTTGGCATGGTGTTCCAGGAGCCAATGACAGCGCTCAATCCGGTCAAGACCATTGGCGAACAGGTGATGGAGACCATCCTGATCCATGGCGCGATGCCGCGCTCGCAAGCCGAAGCACGGGCGCGGGAGGTGCTGGACCGGGTCGGCCTGCCTGCCGACCGCTTTCCGCTGTCGCGCTACCCGCACGAGCTGTCGGGCGGCCAGCGCCAGCGGGTGGTGATCGCCATGGCCATTGCCCTGCGCCCCAAGCTGCTGATTGCGGATGAGCCCACCACAGCACTGGACGTGACCACCCAGGCGCAGATCCTGGAACTGCTCAAGGACCTGGTGCAGGACTACGGCATGGGGCTGATGATCATCACCCATGACCTGGCGGTGGTGGCTGATTTGGCTGACCGGATCGTCGTGATGCGCAATGGCGAAGTGGTGGAAACCGGCCGCACAGACTGGCTGCTGCGCAATATGCGCCACCCTTACACGCAGATGCTGTTTGCGGCCTCTAACCATCAGGTGGCGCTGCCGGAACCGCCGCCGCCGGAACCGCTGCTGGAGGTCAAAGAAGCAATCCGGGACTACAGGACCCCACGCACATCGCTGTTCGCCAAACCGGGAACCTTCCGTGCGGTGAACGGTGTGTCCTTCATCCTGAACCGCGGCGAGCGGCTTGGCCTGGTTGGTGAGTCGGGCTGTGGAAAATCGACCCTAACACGGGCGATTCTAGGGCTGGAGCCACTTCAAGGCGGAGAGATTCGCCTCAATGGCGAGCCTGTCACGACTCACCCCGTCCCAAGCATCCGCCGCAAGATGCAGGTGGTGTTCCAGGACCCTTACGGCAGCTTCAACCCGCGCCATAAGGTGGAGCGGCTGATCACCGAACCCTTCCACACGCTGGAGACCCCGCCAGCCGGAAGCGCCCGCGTGGATCTGATTGCAGAAACCCTCACCGCTGTTGGCCTGCAGCCCGGAGATGCGCAGAAATACATCCATCAGTTTTCCGGCGGCCAGCGCCAGCGGATCGCCATTGCCCGCGCGCTGATCACCCGGCCAGAGCTGATCATCTTTGATGAGGCGGTCTCAGCCCTGGATGTCTCGGTCCGCGCCCGCATCCTCGACCTGCTGGCAGAGCTGTGCGAGGCTTATGCCCTCACCTATCTGTTCATCAGCCACGACCTGAGCGTGGTGCGCACGATCACTGACCGCTGCCTGGTGATGCAGAAAGGCGAAATTGTGGAACAGGGAGACACTGAAACCGTGTTCAGCAATCCGCAGCACCCCTACACCCGGCAGCTGATTGCTGCCGCCCCAGTGCTGCCCGATCTCGATCAGGGGGCCGCATGACCCTGTCGCTGGCGCTGATCATGCCGCGGGAGCAGGCCTTCTTTGCTGCAGCGCTGGCGCCCTATTTTGCCGAAGTGGCTCCGCAGGCGGCTATTGATCCCACGGAACGTGCAGGCCAGATGCTGCACCGCAAGGACGTGACGGCGTTCTGGATCCGCAAGGATGCTCAGCGCATCGGCTTTGCCATTGTGCTGAACCTGCCTGACGACCGCCGCGAACTGTCAGAATTCTGCATCCTGCCGCAGCACCGGCGCCAGGGCTGGGGCCAGCAGGCGGCCATAATGATCTTGCGGGAATTCCCTGGGCGCTGGCGCATGGGGCTGTCTAAGTCCTCGCGCGAGGCGGTGGCCTTCTGGGGAACCTGCCTCAGCATTCTGCCGGGTATCCGGGACTTGCGCGAAGGCGCGCCTTTCACCGAACATCAAATCAAAAGCTACAGCTTCGACATTGCAGGAGCGCATGATGACTGACACCTCCCCCCTCTGGTTCGACCCCGCGCATTGCCTCATCGGCGGAGAATGGGGACCTGCTGCCAGCGGCGAAACCCTGCCGCTGATGAACCCCTCGGATGGCAGTGAAATCTGCCGGATCGCCCGCGGCGGCGAAGCAGACATCAGCGCGGCGGTCACGGCGGCAAGCACCGCCTTAGGGAGTGAATGGGGCGAGATGACGGCTTTGGAACGCGGCCGCATCCTGACCCGCATCGGACAGCTGGTGCTGGAGAGGGTTGAAGACCTGGCGGCGCTGGAAGCCATGGATGTGGGCAAGCCGCTCACTCAGGCGCGCGCCGATGCGGTGGCGCTGGCGCGCTACTGCGAGTTCTACGGCGGCGCAGCAGACAAGGTGATGGGGGAGACCATTCCCTATCTCGACGGGTACACCGTTTATACCCTGCGCGAGCCGCATGGGGTCACGGGGCATATCGTGCCCTGGAACTACCCGATGCAGATCATCGGCCGCTCGGTAGGTGCAGCGCTGGCAATGGGCAATGCCTGTGTGCTGAAACCGGCCGAAGAAGCCTGCCTGACGGCCTTGGCTTTTGCCCGTATCGCCATTGAAGCCGGACTGCCCCCAGGCGCTTTGAATGTGGTGCCCGGCCTGGGCACCGAGGCCGGTGCGGCGCTGGCGGGGCACCCAGGCGTGCAGCACATCTCCTTTACCGGATCGGTCAGGACCGGCGCCCTGGTGCAGCAGGCGGCGGGCGCAAATGTGGTTCCGGTGACGCTGGAACTGGGCGGCAAATCCCCGCAGCTGGTGTTCGACGATGCTGATCTGGACGCGGCGCTGCCGTTTCTGGTGAATGCAGGCATCCAGAATGCAGGCCAGACCTGCTCTGCCTCCTCCCGCATTCTGGTGCAGCGCGGGGTGTATGATGAGGTGAAAGCGCGGATGGCAGAGGCTTACCGCGCGCTGACCGTCGGGCCGGCGGCAGAGGATCTGCGGCTTGGACCGCTGATCTCACCCCGGCAGAAACAGATCGTGGAAAGCTATCTGGCACAGGGGGCCGGATTGCCGGTTGCGGCACAGGGGGCCATCGTGGGCGGCGCTCCGCAAAACGGCGCCTATGTGCGTCCAACCCTGTTCGCCGATGTGCCGGAGGATCATGTTCTGGCGCGCGAAGAGATCTTTGGCCCGGTGCAGGTGCTGATCCCCTTTGACACCGAAGGCGAGGCGCTGCGGATTGCCAATGCCACGGATTACGGCCTCGTCGCCAGCGTCTGGACCCGCGACGGCGGCCGGCAGATGCGGCTGGCCAAACAACTGCGGGCGGGACAGGTGTTCGTCAACAACTACGGGGCCGGCGGCGGTGTCGAGCTGCCCTTTGGCGGGATTGGAAAATCCGGCCACGGGCGGGAAAAAGGGTTTGAAGCACTGTACGGCTTTTCACAGCTGAAAACAGTGGCAGCCCATCACGGGTAAACCGGCTGACGCCGAAGGGGTTGCGCTGTGCTTTGCACATCGCCCGGGGGGCAGGCCGCGCCTTCGGCGCGGCCTGCCCGGCCCAAGGGGCGCCGCTGCTTTTCCAAAGCAGGGGCAACGCGCGGGAGCGGCCCGTTTCTGCTGGCAACGCGGGAGAAACCTCAGACGATAACCGCCTGCCGCTCCTGCGCGCCAACGCCGAACACTTTCTTGTAGCGCTTGATCTCTTCCGCAGGCCCCATCGCCTTCTCCGGGTTGTCTGACAGTTTCACGGTCGGCCTGCCATTGGCGGCAACCGCCTTGCAAACCAGCGAAAACGGCGCCAGCGCATCCTCTGGCACCAGCCCGCGGAAATCATTGGTCAACAGCGTGCCCCAGCCAAAGGAGACTTTGGTGCGCCCCGAAAACTGCGCGTGAAGATCCTGGATCTGCTGCACATCCAATCCGTCGGAAAAAATCACCCGCTTCCCGGCCGGGTCTTCCCCGCGCTGCTTCCACCAATTGATCGCCACCTCGGCCCCTTTCGCCGGGTCGCCGCTGTCAATGCGGATACCGGTCCAGCCAGCCAGCCAGTCAGGGGCACGGTCGAGGAATCCCTTGGTGCCATAGGTGTCCGGCAGGATGATGCGCAGGTTGCCCTCATGCTCGTCATGCCAATCAGACAAAACGTCGTAAGGCGCCTGCGCCAGCGCCTCGTCCCCTTCCGCCAGCGCGGAATAGACCATTGGCAGCTCATGGGCATTGGTTCCGATCGCCTCCACCTCGCGGCGCATCGCGATGAGGCAGTTGGAAGTGCCGGTGAACTTCTCCCCCAGTCCCTCGATCATCGCCTGCACGCACCAGTCCTGCCACAGGAAAGAATGGCGGCGGCGGGTGCCGAAATCAGCAATCGTCAGCCCGTCTACGCCGCGCAAGCGTTCAATCTTTTCCCAGACCCGGGTCATGGCCCGGGCATAGAGCACCTGCAGTTCGAACCGGCCCATGCTGTTGATCACCGCGCGCGAGCGCAGCTCCATCAGCACCGCCAGCGCCGGGATCTCCCACAGCATGACTTCGTGCCATTTGCCCTCAAAGGTCAGCTCGTACTGGTCGCCCTTGCGCTCCAGCTGGTAGGGCGGCAGGCGCAAACCCTCGAACCACTCCATAAAGTCCGGGCGGAACATCTGCCGCTTGCCGTAGAAGGTATTGCCGCGCAGCCAGGTGCTTTCGCCGCGGCTGAGAGACAGCGAGCGGATATGGTCCAGCTGCTCGCGCAATTCGCCTTCGTCGATCAGTTTCGCCAGCGGCACATGCGACGACCGGTTGATCAGCGAGAAGGTGACGGTGGTGTCCGGCTTGTTGCGGAACACCGATTGGCACATCAGAAGCTTATAAAAATCAGTATCAATCAGCGACCGGACAATCGGATCGATCTTCCATTTGTGATTGTAGACGCGGGTTGCAATATCCACCGGCGGCCTCGTGCTTAAGGATCACTGATTGATAGGATAGCCCGCCGGAAGGGGCAAAGGAAATCAACCCGCGCGGCGGCTCTGCGCCTGCGGTGCCAGACTGCCCAGCAGATCCAGCAGCTTGCCCCGGTTGACCGGTTTGCTCATGAAATCGTCCATGCCGGCAGCCAGACAGGCCTCGCGGTCGGAATCGAAGGCATTTGCGGTGAGCGCCACAATGGCCGGCTGCGGACCTGCCAAGCCGCGGATAACACGGGTGGCTTCAAGCCCGTCCATTTCCGGCATCGACATGTCCATCAGAATAATGTCTGGCGCAAAGGTTTCGAACTGAGCCACGGCCTCAAGGCCGTTTTCGGCAAAGGCCAGCTCCACTGGCGCGGATTGAAGGAACTTTTCCAGCAGCACCCGGTTCACCGCATTGTCCTCGGCCACCAGCACCCGCAGCCCTCCCATTGCCGGTGTGCTGCCGAGCGGCGGGTCTGTGGCGGCTGCGGCCCCGGCGCAATCGTCAGGCTTCACTTTGGGCAGCTGCAAGCGCAGCCGTACTGTGAAGCATGAACCCTGGCCCATTTCGGATACCACGGTAATTCCGCCGCCCATCGCCTCAGCCAGGCGGCGGGAAATCGCAAGCCCCAGGCCGGTGCCGCCGAAACGGCGGCTGATGGCAGCGTCCGCCTGCGAGAACCGGTCAAACACCGCATCAAGCTTGTCCTCAGCGATGCCGATTCCGGTGTCGGTGACCGAAAATACAAGATCATGCCCTGCCGCCGCGGACTCGGCATCCAGCGCGATCTTCACTTGCCCCTTGTCAGTGAATTTGATCGCATTGCCCGCCAGATTCATCAGAATCTGACGGATCCGCCTGTCATCGCCGTGCAACTCGCCGGGCACATTATCCGCAATGCTGAGCATCAGCTCCAGCCCCTTGGCCTTTGCCTCTGCTTGCAGCAGCTGAACCGTCTCCGTGAAACATGCGCGCGGATCGAAGCTGGCCTGGCTGAGCGTCACCTCCCCTGCATCCATCTTGGAGAAATCCAGGACATCATTGATCAGCGCCAGCAGGGTATCGGCGGAGCTTAGAATGGCGCCGGCATAAAGCTCCTGCTCTTCGTTCAAACCGCTGTCGCGCAGCAGCTGCGCCATGCCGATCACGCCGTTCATCGGGGTGCGGATCTCATGACTCATGGTGGCGAGGAAGTCGGCTTTGGCCCGGGCGCCTTCCTCAGCTGCGATGCGCGCCTCTTCCAGCTGCTTGGCATGCTCCTTGGCCGCGGAAATGTCCCGCTCCACCGCGATCAGCGTCTCCAGCTTTCCGTTACTGTCCAGCATCGGCACCTGGCTTGTTTCAATCCAGATGTGCTGCCCGTCCTTGCGGCGGTTGCAGATTTCCACCCGGACCTGCCGGGCATAGCGGATGCAGTCCTGCAGCTGCCGGATCGTGGCGGGATCGGTCTGACCGCTGTTCAGCAAGTCGCCGGGCATCCGGCCCAGCGCTTCATCGGATGTATAGCCGGTGAGCCGGGTAAAGCTGTCGTTGACCCAGGTGATACGTCCTTCGCGATCCATCAGCATGACGCTGTCGCTGGCATTTTCTGCCACCAAGGCCAGGCGTTTGGCCTCCATCTGCTGCTCAGACAGCCGGGCATAGGCGCCTTCCAGCTCCTGCTGCTGCAGAGCCTGCGCGAGCACATTGCTGCGCGTACGGGCGAAGTTGCGCATCACAAAGGCCAGAAACCAGCCATAGGAGGCATAGAGCACCGCCAGCCCGGTCAGGTGCAAGTTGTACATCGGCGCCAAAACAGGGGTTTCGATGATCTCAACCGCAAGGAACCCAACCGGCAGCGCAGCATAGGTCAGCAGCTTGGTGATGACCGCCTGCGGATGGTAAGGCAGCACCAGCCCGGCGTTGATCGCGGCCCCGGCCAGCAGGCCGATGGTGAACAGCGGCTCGTTATGCGTGTGCGCCATCAGCGAGGGCATCTCCACCCAGAACGGCGCCGAGGCAGCGGCACACAGGGACAGGCCATGCAGAAAGGCCGTCAGCGATGTCAGCAGCCTCAGCCGGCCCTCTGACATGCCGCCCCGGATCAGCGCATCCGCCCGGCGCAGCACCAGGCAATCGACGGCATCGCCGGCAAGTGAGGCAGCAAAGGCTGCTACTGCATAGAGCGGCGGCACCACCAGGCCAAGGACCGCAAAGGCCAGGCCCATAAACAGCTGGCGGCCCCAGAACAGCCGGACCCTGCCGCGGGCATAGCGCAGCAGCAGCTCAAGTGAGCCGTATTTCCTGTAGTAGCCGGCCAGTGGGCCGGTGCCGCTCCTGTCCGCAGTCTCCATCAATCTGCTCCGTCATCCGGATCTGCAGGCAGCTTACTCTTTGCGTAGTTAATTTTTTTGGCTGTTGGCTCAGGATTGAAGGGCAATTCCGGCGTCTTTCATCAGAGACAAGGAGGCCGCCAGCGATCCGTCGAGATCAATCGCCCGGCAGGCAGCCAGGTCAACCGTCACCGTAAAGCCAAGCCGCGCCGCGTCCAAAGCGGTGAAGGCAACGCAGAAATCGGTGGCCAGCCCGGCCAGGGTGAGCCTGGTAATACCACGGCTGCGCAGATAGCCCTCCAGCCCGGTGGGCGTGGTTTGGTCGTTCTCAAAGAAGCCGGAATAACTGTCGATACCCGTCCGGAACCCCTTGCGAAGGATGAGATCGCCATCTGTGCGCAACCCCTCGCGAAAAGCCGCGCCATCGCTGCCCTGAACGCAGTGGTCGGGCCACAACACCTGGGTCCCATAGGCCATTTCCACAGTTTCAAACGGCGCCTTGCCCGGGTGCGAGGACGCAAAGGAGGAATGCCCTGCGGGATGCCAGTCCTGGGTCAGGATCACGGTTTCGAACTGCGTCATCATTGCGTTGATCGGGGCCACCACCTCATCCCCTCCGGGCACCGCCAGCGCGCCTCCGGGGCAGAAATCATTCTGCACGTCGACAACGATCAGCGCCTGGGTCATTCACTGCTCCTTTTTCACCTGCTTGCACAATATGTAGCGGTGCAGAAGCGTCTTGGGAACTCTTGCTGGGTGGCAGCGGGCTGGGTGGCTGCAAAGAATGCACTCATCTCCCTTATTTTACGGGCTCCGCCGCAAGGGTTCTTTCTCTTGAATTACCGGCGCCGGGGTTCTAAGGGCGGGGCATGTACACGATTGCTGCCCTCTATCACTTCACCCGTTTCCCCGATCCCGCCGCGGTCAAGCCGGCGCTGCTGGAGCTGTGCCAGGCGCAAGGCGTCAAAGGCTCGCTGCTGCTGGCGCAGGAAGGGATCAACGGCACCATTGCAGGTCCCCGTACAGGCATCGACGCGGTGCTTGCGCATATCAAGGCGCTGCCGGGCTGTGCCGGGCTGGAGTGGAAAGAGGCCACTGCCGCCGAACCGCCGTTCGGCAAGATGAAGGTGCGGCTGAAGAAAGAGATCGTGACCATGGGCCAGCCGGATGTCGATCCGCGCGCATCGGTGGGCCACTACGTCGAGCCGGACGAATGGAACGATCTGATCCGCCAGGACGATGTGGTGCTGATCGACACCCGCAACGATTACGAGGTGGCCATCGGCACCTTCGAGGGCGCGATTGATCCCAAGACCGAGAGCTTCCGCGATTTCCCGACCTGGTGGGAAGAGAACAAGGACCGCTTCCACAACAAGCGGGTGGCGATGTTCTGCACCGGCGGCATCCGCTGCGAGAAATCGACCAACTACCTGCTGGGCCAGGGGGTGGAGGATGTCTACCACCTGAAGGGCGGCATCCTGCGCTACCTGGAGGAAATGCCTGCGGAGAGCAGCACCTGGGAAGGCGAATGCTTTGTCTTCGACAACCGGGTCTCGGTCGGCCACGGGCTGGTGGAAGGCCCGCATGAGCTGTGCCATGGCTGCCGCCGCCCGATCCTGCCCCAGGACAAGGAGCGGCCCGAGTTCGAACAGGGGGTCAGCTGCCACCTGTGCATCGATCAGACCTCGGACGAGGACAAGGCCCGGTTCCGGGAACGGCAAAAGCAGATGAAACTGGCCCGCGAACGCGGCGAAGGCCATCTGGGCAGTATCCCGCTGTAAACCCGCAGCCCTGGCAAACAGACACTAAAAAGGCCGCTACCCAATGGGCAGCGGCCTTTTTCAGCTTTGCAAGGAACGCTCTGCGTCAGTGCCCGCTCATCCCCAGGTAACTGCGGGTGCTGGCCAGGAGGCCTTCACCTTCTGCCGGGGGCAGCAGGCGGGCATGGTCCTGCGCCTCGGCTTCGGCCATGTCGGGCAGCTGGTGGGCGATGCCCTTGTGGCAGTTGATGCAGGTCTTCTCGCCGGTGAACAGGAAGCGCTCGTGCGCATCTGCCGCCCGCTTGGACTGGCGGGTGATGTCCATCGACTCGTCCGAGTGACAGTTGCGGCATTCAAGGCTGTCGTTTGCCTCCAGCCGCGCCCATTCGTGCTGCGCCAGCTCCAGCCGGTGCTCCAGGAATTTCTCCCGCGTGTTGATGGTGCCGAAGATCTTGCCCCAGACCTCTTTGGAGGCCTGCATCTTGCGGGCGATCTTGTTGGTCCAGTTGTGCGGCACGTGGCAGTCCGGGCAGGAGGCGCGCACACCCGAGCGGTTGGAATAGTGGATCGTCGGCTTCAGCTCCTCGAACACGTTGTCGCGCATTTCGTGGCAGCTGGTGCAGAAGGCCTCGGTGTTGGTGACTTCCAGCGCGGTGTTGAAACCGCCCCAGAAGATGATCCCCATCACAAAGCCGCCCATGGTCAGAAAGCCGAGCGAGAAATAGGCGCTGGGACGCCGGATGATCCACCAGAGCCGTTTGAGGAAACCAATCATCAGTCCGCCCCGCTCTGCTGCGCGTTCACGTAGTCGATCACGCGGTCGATATCGACGAACTCATTCTCTACCAGCGGCCGGGCATTGGTCTGAACCACGTGGCACTGATTGCAGAAATAGCGCCGCGGGCTCACCGCGCCCAGAGTCTGGCCCTCGCGGTTCATGAAGTGGGTGACCGAGATCATCGGCGCCTGGCTCACCTCCACCGCGGTGCGGCTGTGGCAGGTCAGGCATTTGTTCGAGTTCAGATCGACCTGATAGTTGTCGGTCTTGTGCGGGATCAGCGGCGGCTGATCCGGGTAGTTGCGCACTTGGCGGATGTCGGTGTTGACGATGCCGGGGATCTGGGTGGCTTCGCCCTCTTCCGCCAGCGGCGCATTGTTGCGCAGCGTGGCGACCTGGTTCTGGGCGGCGGCTGCCGTGGCAATAAAGAGCGGAACAGCCAGGATAGCGAGACGGAGATGTTTCATGACGGGCCTCACACTGCTTCGATACGGACTGCGCATTTTTTGAAGTCCGTCTGTTTCGAGATCGGATCGGTGGCGTCGAGCGTGACCTTGTTGATCAGCCGGCGCGCATCGAACCAGGGCACAAACACCAGACCTTTCGGCGGCTTGTTGCGGCCGCGGGTCTCAACCCGGGTGCGCATCTCGCCGCGGCGGGAGATGATTTTCACCTCGGTGCCGCGCCTAAAGCCCATGGCTTTGGCATCATCCGGGTGCATGTAGCACAGCGCATCGGGAACGGCCTGATAGAGCTCGGGCACCCGCTGGGTCATCGAGCCGGAGTGCCAGTGCTCCAGCACACGGCCGGTGGCCAGCCACATCGGGTATTCCTCATCCGGGCTTTCCGCCGGCGGCTCGTAAGGCAGCGCAAAGATCACCGCTTTGCCATCGGGCTTGCCGTAGAATTCGTAATCCGCGCCCGGGGTCACATAGGGGTCGGAGCCCTCCTTGAAGCGCCACTGGGTTTCCTTGCCGTCCACCACGGGCCAGCGCAGGCCGCGCACCTCGTGATAGGTGTCGAACGGCGCCAGATCGTGGGCCTTGCCGCGGCCGAATTCGGCGTATTCCTCAAACAGGCCTTTCTGGATGTAGAAGCCGAAGTCCTCGGATTCGTGGTTGCCGTATTCGCGGGACTTCTCGGTCAGCTCGTATTTGTTGACCTTGCCGTTGGCGAAGAGGACATCGAACAGGGTCTTGCCCTTGAATTCCGGGTTGGCGTCCAGAAGCTCGGCCGGCCAGACCTCATCGGTGGTGAAGCGTTTGGAGAATTCCGCCAGCTGCCACAGGTCGGACATCGATTCACCCGGCGCGTTGACCAGCTGGTACCAGAATTGGGTGCGGCGCTCGGCGTTGCCGTAGGCGCCTTCCTTCTCCACCCACATGGCGGCGGGCAGGATCAGGTCGGCAGCTTCGGCGGTCACCGTCGGATAGGCATCCGACACCACGATGAAGTTGTCGGGGTTGCGGTAACCCGGCAGCCCTTCCTCCATGATATTGGGGGCGGCCTGCATGTTGTTGTTCACCTGCACCCAGTAGCAGTTGATCTTGCCGTCCTTCAGGTCGCGGTTCTGTTTCACCGCGTGGGAGCCGACCCAGCCGGGCACGGTGCCTTCGGGCAGTTTCCAGATCTTCTCGGCAATCGCCCGGTGCTTCGGATTCTTCACCACCATGTCGGCGGGCAGACGGTGCGAGAAAGTGCCCACTTCGCGCGCGGTGCCGCAGGCAGAGGGCTGGCCGGTCAGCGAGAACGGCGAGTTGCCCGGGGTGGAGATTTTGCCGGTCAGCAGGTGGATGTTGTAGAGCAGGTTGTTCACCCAGACACCGCGGGTGTGCTGGTTGGTGCCCATGGTCCACAGCGACATGACCTTGGTGTCGGGATCGGCATAAAGCTTGGCGATCTTTTCCAGGGTCGCGGCCGGGACACCGGACATTTCTTCCGCTTTTTCAAGCGTGTATTCGGAGACGAACTCGGCAAATTCCTCGAAAGACATCGGCTCGGAGCCGCCTGCTTTTCCGGCATTCGCCGCCGCCTGCTCCAGCGGGTGTTCCGGGCGCAGGCCATAGCCGATGTCCTGATTGCCGCGGCGGAAGTTCACGTGCTTGCCGACGAAGTCCTTATGCACCGCGTCATTCTGGATGATGTAGTTGGCGATGTAGTTCAGGATCACCAGGTCGGTGTGCGGGGTGAACACCGCCGGGATGTCCGCCAGGTCAAAGCTGCGGTGGGTGAAGGTCGACAAAACCGCCACCTGCACATGCGGATGGCTGAACCGGCGGTCGGTGATGCGGGTCCACAGGATCGGGTGCATCTCCGCCATGTTCGAGCCCCACAGCACGAATGCGTCGGCGTTCTCGAAGTCGTCATAGCAGCCCATCGGCTCGTCGATGCCGAAGGTGCGCATGAAGCCGCCCACAGCCGAGGCCATGCAGTGGCGTGCGTTGGGGTCGATGTTGTTGGAGCGGAAGCCCGCCTTCATCAGCTTCGACGCCGCATAGCCTTCCCAGACGGTCCACTGGCCGGAGCCGAACATGCCGATGCCCTCGGGGCCTTTTTCGGCCAGGGTCTTCTTCCACTTCTCGGCCATGATGTCGAAGGCTTCATCCCAGCTGACCGGGGTGAACTCGCCGTTCTTGTCATATTCGCCGTTGGTCTTGCGCAGCAGGGGCGTGGTCAGGCGGTCGGCGCCATACATGATCTTCGAGAGGAAGTAGCCTTTGACGCAGTTCAGGCCGCGGTTCACCTCGGCCTGGGTGTCGCCATGGGTGGCGACGACGCGGCCGGCCTTGGTGGCGACCATGATCGAGCAGCCGGTGCCGCAGAAGCGGCAGGGCGCTTTGGACCATTTCAGCTGGGTCAGGTCGGCGTCGGTGACAAGGTTCTGCGCGGCGGCAGGGATCGGCAGCCCGGCAGCAAGCGCCGCAGCGGCAGCGGCCTGCGCCTTGATGGCGTCACGGCGGGTAATTCCGGTCATTGGGGGGTTCCTTCTTGAAGGGCGAGTTCCTGGGCATCGCAAGCCTGATGGAAGACAAGCGCCGCGCTGGCGACACCGTCGAGAAGCTGGATCTTGGCCAGGGCATCGCCGATGGCACGGTCACTGTCCGCTTCGAACAGAACAACGATTTTGCCCGAGGGGTCGGTTTGCGAAATCTCGGCGTTGGGCATGGATGTGATGGACTCCAGCACGGCCTCCATGCGGGCCGGATTGCTGCGCACCAGCAGGCTGGAAATGTGAAGCTCTTCTGTCACGCGTGGCTCCTTTGCTGGCGTGGATCGCGGATAGCGATGGCATCATTGGGACAGGTGGCAAGGCAGGCGCCGCAGCCGCTGCAGGCCTCGGGATCAATCCGGATGGCGCCAACCGGGCGGACCGAAAGATCCATCCGGAGCGCGCGCGGATCACAGCTGTCGGTGCAGAGCTGGCAGCTGATGCCTGCCGCCAAAAGACAGTCTTCACCGATACTTACGGTGACCGGCCAGGGCGCAAGCTGTTGCAGATCGAAAACCGGCTCCGGGCAGGCCTCAGCGCAGGCCGCGCAAAAGGTGCACTCGCCGCCACGGAAGTTGATCCGCGGGCGGTTCCGGCTGTCGAATTCAATAATCTGTTCCTGGCACGCCTCCACGCAGGCATTGCAGCTGGTGCAATGGGCCTGCACCCGGTCCTCATCCGTCCATGGCGGGCGGAATTGCGGCTCGGGGCGCGCGACGCGGCCGGTCAGAAAGGCGCGGCGCGAGGGGGCTGTGCTGGCATGCGCTGGCATCGGCCTGGCCCTTTACCCGGCCGGGGGACCCAGGAAGATCTGGGAGATCCAGATGATCAAACCGTAGCCGCCGACGATTCCCACCGCCAGGACTGGCGCCAGAACCACGGCGAGGAACAGGAAAGTGTTCCGTTCTTCGGCTTTGGTTGGCTGTTCGGACATGTTTGTCCTCCTTGGCTCCTACAAAAGTAGCGCAGCAAGGCGGGCCGGAAAGAACCCCTCATGATTCTGGTTCTTCAAGCAGCGCTGCTACGATGCCCGGAGAATGCGCAGGACTGCCCGAGGGCACATTGATCTGAATCATTTCCCGCGCGGTTGTTTTTGATAATCAAAATATTCAAAAAACCGAAACTGTTAATCCTTGGGCCGCCCGCCGGCAGCTCGCCCGCAGCCCCAAAGCAAACTGCCCTGCACCACCGTCTGGCGATGCAAGGCAATACGTGCAGCCGTGAAACCGGATCAGGCGTCGGCAGGCGCCATCACCTCTGCGAATTTCTTAAAGAATTTGGCCGCCAGTTTCTTGGCCGTGCTCTGGATCAGCCGGCTGCCTAGCTGCGCCAGCTTGCCGCCGATTTCGGCCTTCGCAGTGTATTTCAGCACCGTTTTGCCGTCTGCTTCCTCCAGTGACACGTCAGCGCCGCCCTTGGCGTGGCCGGCTGCTCCGCCATTGCCCTGGCCAGACAGTGAAAACGCGTCTGGCGCGCCCGAGGGGTCCAGCTCGACATTGCCGCTGAAACGCGCCTTCACGGGGCCGACCTTGAGCACAACCTTGGCCTCCAACTCGGTATCGGAATGTTTGATCAGCTCTTCGCAGCCCGGGATGCATTGCTGCAGGATCTCCGGATCATTCAAGGCCTCGTAGACCCGGGCCATCGGTGCGTCGATGATGATCTCGTCGTTCAGTTCCATATGCGGTTCCTTCTTAGCAACAGGGAAATTTGATCTTTGACAGCAGCTCGGCGTGTTCCTTGGACAGCGAAACCCGCGCCAAACGCCGCCACAGCCGGGCCAGCAAGCCGCCAGGTTTGGTGCTGCGGGGGAGGCTGGTGTCAGTCATCGCTTTGATCTCCGCGCTGGCGCCGGCGCCGCACCTGTGTCAGCTGCGCCAGGATTGAGAGGGCAATCTCTTCCGGGGTGACGGCATCTATGGCCAGGCCTGCCGGCGCTTGGACGGCAGCCAAAAGGGCGGGATCACACCCCTCCCCGGTCAGCTTTTCAGTGAGAGAGGCGAACTTCCGGCGGCTGCCGACAAAAGCGACGAACTCCGCCCCGGCGTTCAGCGCCCCGCGCAGGCTGGCTGCATCGTCCTTGCCCTGCGTGGCCACCACAACCATCCGGCGGGTGCCCTCTGGCACATTTGCGGGGGGCGCTTCTGCGCTGCCCTCTGTGACCATCCAGTGAAACTGTTCTGCCAAGGTTTTCAGCGCCCCGGCCACCGGTGATGCGCCATAGACGACCAGTTCGGGCAACGGCAGCACAGGCTCAACAAAGATGTCGAGCGAGCCCTTGGAAGGGCAGCCGTTCCTGGCAAAGCGGATGCCATCCTGTTCGGTGCCCGGGGTGATGCCTTCGGCCTCCAGCATGTCCTGCGGCTTCAGCGAGATCAGCTGCGGCTGCCCCTCTGTAACGGCCTGCTTCACCGCGCGCGCCAGCGCCGCACGCACACAGCCGCCGCCCACCCAGCCATGGGCAATCACGCCATCCGCCAGCAGCACGGCCTTGGCCCCGGGCTTGGCGGCGGTCAGGCCCGCCGTGCGGATCACCGTGGCAATGGCAAAAGGCGCGCCTTCTGAACGCAGCGCCTGTGTCACGGCGGCAAGATCGCGGTCTGTCAGTTCTGCAGGTGTCATAGCCGGGCAAGCTCCGGTTCCAGGGCGGCCAGGTCTTCCAGGCGGTTCGCCGCGCTGAACAGGTCAAGATGCGGCAGGGCGGCTGCCATGCCGCGGGCGATAGGCTCATACCCGGCCCAGCCCTTCATCGGATTGAGCCAGATGATCCGGCAGCCGCGCTTGCGCAGCCGCGCCAGCGCCGCGCCCAGCAGCTCCGGCGGATCGGTGTCATAGCCATCCGACAGGATCAGCACCGCGGTGCGGCCGTCCACGAAGCGGCGCGCATAGCTGCGTGAGAAATGGTCCAGCGACGCTCCGATCTTTGAACCGCCGCCAAAGCCCTCCGCCATGACCGACAGCCGGCCCAGCGCGCGCAAGGCATCCTTATCGCGCAACGCATCGGTGATCCGCACCAGGCGGGTGTGGAACAGATAGGCATCGCTGGCCGGATCAGCGCGCATCAGGCCAGCCAAAAAGGCGAGAAAAACACGGGCGTACAGCGTCATCGATCCGGAAACGTCGCAGATGGCCACGATCTTTACCGGCCGGTCCGGGCGGGTTTTCCGGTACAGGCGCAAAGGTTCCCCGCCTGTGGGCAGGCTGCTGCGGATGACCTTGCGCAGATGCAGCCCGCGGCCCTTGCGGGAGGCCTTGCGGCGGCGCGCGCGCCGGTCGCGCAGCGCCGCACCCAAGCGGCGGGCCACGGTTTCCGCTGCGGCGATGTCTTCCTTCTGCACCAGGTCGCGCAGATCTTGCTTCATCAGGTTCCGTGTTGCGACGGCGGCCAGCTTACCCTCACCGCCGGTTTCTGCTGCACCGCCGCCGCCATCCGGTGCGCTGGCTTTGCCGCCGCTGCTCCTGTCTTCGCCTTTGGTCTCGCGCGAAGAATGAACCGAGGACATATCCGGCGATGGCACCGGTACGGCCTTGGAAGAAACCCTCCCGCCATTGCGCCAAAAACTGTCGAACAGATCGCCGAACCGGGCCGCATCATCAGCGCTGCCGGCACAGACCGCTTTGAGCGCACGGCAGCAGTCATCGGCATTCCAGGCGTCAACACAGGTCAGCGCCTCCAGTGCTGCCTGGGTTTCCGAAGCCCCCAGTCGCAGCCCATTGGCCCGCAAGTGCGCCATGAACCCGGCCATCCGGGCAGCCGGCCCGGGGTCGCGGGCCGCAAACCGCGTCACCCGGCTCATGCCGCCCGCCCCGCCAGACGCTGCGCAACCTCGGTGGTGATGTTTGCGCGGTCGCTTTGAGTCTTCAGCAAAGCGGCCAAGGCCGCCTGCAGCTGGTGCGGATCATGGGTCAGGTCCGCCACACCCAGCCCCATTAGCGCCGCCGCAAAATCAAGAGTTTCGGCAATGCCGGGGATTTTCTCCAGATCTTCTTTGCGCAGAGCCTGCACGAAGCCAATGATTTGCCGGGCCAAGCGGTCTTCGATCCCAGCACAGCGGACCTGCAGAATGGCAAGCTCGGCAGCCGGATCCGGGTAGTCCGCATGGGCATAGAGGCAGCGCCGGCGCAGCGCATCGCTGAGGTCGCGGGTGCCATTGGCGGTCAGGATCACAACGGGGCGGGACGTGGCGGAAATGGTACCCAGCTCCGGCACGGAGATCTGAAACTCCGACAGCACCTCCAGCAGGTAGGCTTCGAACTCCTCGTCAGCCCGGTCGATTTCATCAATCAGCAAAACCGGAGGCGTCTCCTGGCGGATCGCCTTCAGCAGCGGGCGTTCCAGCAGGAACTCTTCCGAGAAGATGCGGCTTTCGACAGCGCGCCCGGTCTCGCCATCTTCGGCCGCAGCCCGGATCGCCAGCAACTGGCGCTGATAGTTCCACTCATAGATCGCCTGTGCCGCATCCAGCCCTTCATAGCACTGCAGCCGGATCAGCTGCGTGTTCAGGACCGCCGCCAGCACCCGGGCCACCTCGGTCTTGCCGACGCCCGCCGCCCCTTCCAGCAGCAGCGGTCGGCCCAGCGCCAGCGCCAGATGCACCGCCATCGCCAGATCCTCTCCGGCAACATAGCCTTGTGCAGCCAACGCCTCTTTCAGCTCACCATGTGTCACAACAGGGATCCATTCTTCATCTGGCTTAAATTTCCCGGGGGAAGTTCGGAGGGGGCGCTGCCCCCTCCGGCGGTTCGAACCAGGCAAAGCCGGTCCGAAATCCTTCACCCATGCAGGCCCAGGTCATTAGCAGTTTTCCAGATCCGCCAATGATCATGCGGCATATGTGTGTGGCGCAGACCAAAGGCCCGGAACGCATCCTGCACCGCGTTGGAGAAACAGGGCACGCCACCCACATGCGGGCTTTCACCCACGCCCTTGGCGCCGATTGGATGGTGCGGAGAAGGCGTTACCGTGTGATCCGTCTCATAGTTCGGCGTCTCCCAGGCGGTGGGCAGGAAGAAGTCCATCAGCGTGCCGGTCTTCACATTGCCCAGATCGTCATAAGCAATCTCCTGCCCCAGCGCGACCGCCAGCGCCTCGGTGAGGCCGCCATGCACCTGGCCCTCGATGATCATCGGGTTGATGCGGGTGCCGCAATCGTCCAGCGCATAGAAGCGGCGGATTTCGGGCACCCCCGTATCAACGTCGATGTCCATCACGCAGACATAGGCGCCGAACGGGTAGGTCATGTTTGGCGGATCGTAGTAGCTCACTGCCTCCAGCCCCGGCTCCACTCCCGGTATTGCCTGGTTGTAGGCGGCATAAGCGATCTCCTTCATGGTCTTGAACCGCTCCGGTGCGCCCTTGACCACAAAGCGGTCGACATCGAATTCCACGTCATCGTCATGCACTTCCAGCAGATAGGCCGCGATCATCTGCGCCTTTGCGCGGATCTTGCGGCCTGCCAGAGCCGTCGCGGCCCCCGCCACCGGAGTTGAGCGCGAGCCGTAGGTGCCAAGACCATAGGGCGCGGTGTCGGTATCGCCTTCCTCGATGGTGATGCTGTCGGCGGGGATGCCGGTCTCGCTGGCCAGGATCTGGGCAAAGGTGGTCGCATGCCCCTGGCCTTGGCTTATGGTGCCCAGCCGCGCGATGGCCGATCCCGTCGGGTGGATGCGGATCTCGCAGCTGTCGAACATCCCCATGCCAAGGATATCGCAGTTCTTCACCGGCCCTGCCCCGACAATCTCGGTAAAGAAGCTGAGGCCGATGCCCATCAGCTTGCGGGTCTCGCCGCGTTTGAAGGCCTCGATGCGCTCTGCCTGCTCGCGGCGCAGCGCGTCATACTCGACGGTCTTCAGCGCCTTGTCCCAGGCGGTGTGATAGTCGCCGGAGTCGTATTCCCAGCCCAGGGCGGCCTTGTAGGGGAATTGCTCCTTCTTGATGAAGTTGATCCGGCGCAGCTCAGCCGCGTCCATGTTCAGCTCAATTGCCAGAACCTCGATCATCCGCTCGATGAAATAGACCGCCTCGGTCACCCGGAAAGAACAGCGGTAGCTGACTCCGCCCGGCGCCTTGTTGGTGTAGACGCCGTCGACACCCAGATAGGCCACCGGAATGTCATAGGACCCGGTGCAGATGTTCATGAAGCCGGCCGGGTATTTGGTCGGATCGGCGCAGGCGTCGAAGGCGCCGTGGTCCGCCGTTACATGGCAGTGCAGCCCGGTGATCTTGCCCTCCTTGGTGGCCGAGATCCTGCCGGTCATCCAATAGTCGCGGGCAAAGGCGGTGGACATCAGGTTTTCCATCCGGTCCTCGATCCACTTCACCGGCTTGCCGGTGACGATCGAGGCCACGATGGAGCAGACATAGCCGGGGTAGACCCCCACCTTGTTGCCAAAGCCGCCGCCGATGTCGGGAGAGATCACCCGGATGTTGTGCTCTTCGATGCCGGACAGCAGCGAGGCCACGGTGCGCACCACATGCGGCGCCTGGAAGGTGCCCCAGAGCGTCAGCTTGCCGTTCACCTTGTCCATCGACGCCACCGAGCCGCAGGTCTCCAGCGGGCAGGGGTGGGTGCGGTGGTAGTACATGGTCTCTTCGGCCACGACCTCGGCGTTCTCCAGCACCTGATTGGTGGTTGCCTCATCGCCAGCTTCCCACAGGAAGATGTGATTGTGATGCTTGCGGGGGCCGTGCGCACCGTCAGCGCCGGGCTCCAGATCCTCGCGCAGGACCACGTCGGACTGCAGCGCCTCAAACGGGTCTACAAGGACGGGGAGTTCTTCGTAGTCGACCTCGACAAGCTCCACTGCGTCGGCGGCCACATAGCGGTCGCGCGCCACCACAAAGGCCACCTCCTGGCCCTGGAACAGCACCTTGCCGTCAGCCAGAACCATCTGCTTGTCGCCCGCAAGGGTCGGCATCCAATGCAGGTTCAGAGGTGCCAGATCCTCGGCGGTCAGCACGGCCACCACGCCGTCCAGCGCCATGGCGGCCTCAGTGTTGATTGATTTGATCCGCGCATGGGCGTAAGGAGAGCGCACAAAGTCGCCGTGCAGCATGCCGGGCAGCTTCACGTCATCGACGTAGTTACCCTTTCCCTGGGTGAAGCGGACATCTTCCACCCGCTTGCGGGAGCAGCCCATGCCTTTGAGGTTTGCGGAACGGTCGTCGCGGTCGGGGGTCATATCGTTCATTCCGCGGCCTCCTTGGCTGAGTTCATTTCAGTGGCCGCAGCCTGGATCGATTTCACGATGTTCTGGTAGCCGGTGCAGCGGCAGATATTGCCGGCCATGCCAAAGCGGATGTCCTCCTCCGTCGGGTCCGGGTTCTCCTCCAGCAGCTTGGTGGCGCGGGTGATCATGCCCGGGGTGCAGAAGCCGCATTGCAGCCCGTGATGCTCGCGGAAGCTCTCCTGCAACACGTGCAAAGCGTCGGGCTGGCCGATGCCCTCGATGGTGGTGATCTCGGCGCCGTTGGCCTGGGCCACGAACATGGTGCAGGATTTCACCGATTTGCCGTCAATGGTGACGGTGCAGGCACCGCAGTGGGAGGTGTCGCAGCCCACATGCGGGCCTGTCAGGTCCAGGTGCTCGCGCAGGGCATAGATCAGCAGCTCGCGCGGTTCGGCCAGAAACTCGCGGTCCTCGCCGTTCACCTTCAGTTTGATATGCATCTTGTCGCTCATCTCCGCTCCTCCCTCATGCGCGGTCCCAGGCGCGCTGGATGGCGCGGGTCAGGATGATGCCGGCCACATGGCGCTTGAACGCCACCGGGCCGCGGTTGTCCTCAACCGGGTCGATGTCGTCGAGAACGGCCTGAACAGCGGCGCTGACGGCTGCAGCGTCCACAGTGGTGCCCGTCAGGGCCTCACCCGCCGCTTCCGACCACACCGGCACATCGCTGAGGTTGGTCATGGCGATGGAGGCCGCGGTGCAGGTGCCGCCGTCCTTCTGCAGGATCACCGCAGCGGCGGCAGTGGCATAGTCGCCGATCTTGCGCTTCTGTTTTTCATAGGCATAGCCGCCCGCAGGTGCGTCAAAGCTGATCGCCGTCAGAACTTCTTCATCCTCCCGCTCGGTCATATAGGCCGCTTCACAGAAGTCGCGGGCGGACACAGTGCGTTCGCCATCGGGGCCAACCAGCGTGAACTCCGCATCCAGGCACTGCATCAGGCCCGGCATGTCGTTGCCCGGATCGCCATTGGCGACATTGCCGCCGACGGTGCCCATATAGCGCACCTGCGGGTCGGCAATCACCAGCGCAGCCTCGCGCAGGATCGGAGCCGCATCGGCCAGCCCTTGGTGCTGGATCAGCTCGTGCTGGGTGACCATCGCGCCCAGGGTCACACGGCCGTCTGCCACGGTAATCCCTTTCAGCCCGGCCACGTCCTGCAGGTCGATCAAATGGGGTATCTCTGCCATGCGCAGTTTCATCATCGGAATCAGGCTGTGCCCGCCCGCCATCACCCGCGCGTCATCCCCGTGTTCTTCCAAAAGCGCGATCACGTCGGCCATATCCGCCGGTCTGTGATACTCAAACGCCGCTGGTATCATCGCTTGTCCTCCCTCAACTGGCTGAGGGGAAGACTGTATGCAGCCGCGTGCTAAGGCCCGGGGATTTCAACCATTTTCGCGGTTTCCTGCACGAAATGCGAATAGGCGCGCACGAAATACGCGCAGCCTACACCCCCAAAGCCGCCCGCACGTCCTTGAGCCGGGAGCGCGACACCGGCACTTTGGCGAGGCCCGGGATATCGAAGTGGCAGACGCCGTTGTCCTTCAGCCGTTCAAAGCCGCTGACATGCGCCGGATTGATCAGATAGGAGCGATGAGTCTTGATGAAATCCGTCTGTGCCAGCCGCCGCTCGGCCTCGGTAATCGACCAGCTGCAGAAGTGCTGGCCTGATGCGGTGTAGAGGTGAGTATAATGCCCCTCGGCCCGGATCGCCGCCACCGCATCGGTGCTGAAGAACTGGGTGCGGCCTTCCTGCTCGTATGGGATCTGCCGCGAGACCGGAACCGCCTCGGCTTCCGGTTCCACATTGGCAGCGGGCTGCGGCGCTGTGTCTGCATTTGGCTGCTCCAACACAGCCGGCGACGGTTTCAGAAAAGTGACCCCGGTCAGCAAAAACGCGCCGCAGAGGGCAAAGCTGGTCAAAACCACGCCGATAGCCAGGGTTTCATTGCCGATCAGGGGGCCGACCTGGCTGGTTACCTCCAGCGGGATGAAGCTGGTGCCCGCAATGGCGATGAAATGCACCGTGAAGACGGCAAGACCGAAGCCGGCCGTGCCCAGCAGAATGTTGCGGTGGCTGCGCTCACCATAGGCGATTGAGAACGCCGCGATGTTCAGCACGCAGGACGCCGCAACCGCCATCGCAATACCGCCGGGCGTATACAGGGCCCGGCACAGCTCCAGCCCGGCCATACCGATGTAATGCATTGCCAGCACCCCAAGGCCCACTGTGGTTCCAGCCAAAGCGAGGGTCATCCGGGTGCGCTGCCAGAAATGCAGGATCAAGAGCGCCACACCAACCACCAGGATCGCCACCAGCGCCGAGGCAAGAGTGACGGCGGAGTCGTAATAGAACTGGATCGGCAGCTGCAGCCCCAGCATGGCCACAAAATGCATCGACCAAATGCCGCCGCCCAGCGCCACGGACGACAGAGCAATCGCCAGCTTCCGCTGCGCAAAGGAGCGCGCGGACAGTCCCTTGGTCAGCGACAGCCCCGTGAACCCCGCTACCAGCGCAACGAAAAAGGAAGCGGCCACCAGCCCTTGGTTATGCGTATAGTCCAGGACTTGCATGGCGGGAATCATTAGCCGCTCGCACAGCGCGCTGCAATAAACCTGTCGCGGTCGCACGCCAGCGGAGCAGATTGAGGCGGGCCAAGTGCAGCCCCGTTGCAAAGCAGCCTCTGCACAAACCCTGCACAACTTGACCGGCTGAGATGCACATCCGCCTGCAACAAGGCGGCATGGAACAAAAATGCGATACCCTGCTCTGGGGCGGCCTTGCCGCCGCATCGGCCCTCTTGGCCATTGAACCGGTCCGCTGGCTGATCGAAAGCTGGCACGACCCCTCCTACCAATCCGACGGCGGGCTTTACGGCTTGCTGCTGGCGGGGCTGGCCGGCGTGTCCCTGGCCAGCTCAGCGCCAAACGGCGAAGACCGGCGGGCGCGGGTTATGCTGCTGTTTCTGGCTGCGGCCTGTGTCCGGCTGGCCGGGCAGATGATGGCCGTCAACATCCTCAGCGCACTGGCGCTGGCGGTGGATGTCTTTGCCCTGGCGGCGTTCCTGCGGCTGGACCAGCGGCGAATTGCCTTGTCGCCGCTGTGGCTGTCGGTGCTGTTTCTGTTCTGCCTGCCGCTGGGGCCGATCCTGGAGCGGGTGGCTGGATTCCCTCTGCAAATGGTCTCGGCCCGGGCGGCCTGCGCGATGCTGACGCCGTTTTTTCCGGATCTGGCCTGCGAAGGCGTCCGGCTGCGGCTGAACGGGCTGGATGTGCTGGTCGATCTGCCCTGTTCCGGCGCGTCGGGGTTGCTGCAATTGATCAGCCTCTGGGCCTTTCTGAACGTGCTCTACCGGCCCGCCCTGCCCCATGCATTGCTGGGCGGTGCAGCAATTGCCTGCGTGGCAGTGCTAGGCAACGGGCTGCGGATTACCTTGCTGGCAGCCGGGCTGGCGAATGGCATCGACACGATGGCGCCGGCGCTGCATACCGGCATCGGGCTGGGCACCTTGGCTGCCGCAGCGCTGCCGGTGCTGCTGTTCTACCGTCCGCGTCCTGCACCGGCCGGGCGGCGGATGATGCCCGCGCTGTCCATCCCGCACAGGCTGCACTTCCCGGCTGCGGTAGTGGCCGTTGGCTTTGCCGTTGCCGTGGTCAACGCACCGCGCCAGCCGCTGGACCGTTCCGCTCCGGTCACCCAGGCCGAGCTGCCTGGCCAGCTACTGGGCCAGCGGGGGGAACCTGTTGCGCTGTCTGAAATGGAGCGCGCTTACTTCGCCTCTTATGGCGGCACCGCGCAAAAGGCGCAGTTCGGGCCTTTGGGCGTGAACCTTGTGCGCACTGCCTCGCCGCTGCGGCACCTGCACTCGCCTGCCACCTGCCTTTTGGGCATGGGCTACAGCGTGCGCTTTCTCGGCACCCGGTTCGAGCCGCTGCCGACCTCGGTTTACGAGGCAACCGGCCCCGATGGCCGCGTCTGGCATGTTGCCGTCAGCTTTGTCTCACAGGACGGCGCCCGCACTGCCGGGGTGGGCGAAGCCGTGTGGAGCTGGCTCAACGGCTCTTCCCGCGTCTGGCAATCGGTCCAGCGCATCACCCCGAAATCCTTGCCCGAACCGGACCGCGCCGCCTATGAGGCCGCGGTGCTGGCGGCGCTTGATCTGTGACTTTCCATAAGGAGTTTGACCAATGCGTATCCTGACGATTTTCCTGGCTGCCTTCATCTGGCCTGTTGCCGCCCATGCCGACCCCGGCCGCGATGATCTAGGCGGGCGGGTGGTGGCCCGCGCCGGCAGCGAAACCTTTGATCTGCCGCTTCTGGACAGCGCGCTGAAGGTCAGCATCCAGGGTGACATGGCCACGGTCGAGGTCCGCCAGACCTTCCAAAACCCCGCGCGCGTGCCGGTGGAAGCGGAGTACCTCTTCCCGCTGAACCAGAGCGCCGCGGTCTATGGAATGGTGATGCAGGTGGGAGAGGAAACCGTGCAAGCGGTGATCCGCAGGAAGGCCCAGGCCGAGGCGGAATTTGAGCAGGCCGCACAGGAGGGCAAAGCCGCCGCGCTGCTGACTCAGCACCGCCCGAACATGTTCACTCAGAACATTGCCAACCTGATGCCCGGTCTGCCGGTGGAGGTGACGCTGCGCTATGTGCAAATGGTGCCCAAAATCGACGGCCTGCACGAGCTGGTTGTGCCACTGATCGTCGGTCCGCGTTATCAAAGCCCCCAATTAGAGCCGCAAACGGCCAGCACGGAAGAGATCCCGCTGGAGGACGCCACATGGTCGGTGGACCCGCTGCCCGCCTACCCCCAGGTTGCGGGCCTGGACCTGCCTGCGACCGTCACATCCGAACGGGTGTCGCTGGACTTGACCCTGGAAAGCGGCGTTGAAGTCTCGGGCTTTCACAGCCCCTCCCACCCGCTGACCACCGCCGAAGATGACGCCGGCCTGACCGCTGGCTTTGCTGATGGCAAGGTCATGGACAACCGCGACCTGGTGCTGCGCTACGAACTGGGTGGAGAGGATTTGCAGGCCGCTGTCCTGTCGCATCAGGACGCGCGCGGCGGCTTCCTGTCACTGCTGGTGGAACCGCCTGCCGCTGCCGATGAGGCCACCGCCACCCCGCGCGAACTGGTGTTTGTGCTCGACACCTCCGGCTCGATGTCCGGCCAGCCGATGGCCGCCAGCAAACGCTTTATGGACGCAGCGCTGCAGGGCCTGCGCCCGGGCGACTACTTCCGCATCATCCCCTTTGCCAGTTCGGCCCGGCACTTCTCGGCCGCAGCCACCCCGGCAACCGCCGCGGGCATCCACAAAGGCCGCAAGTTCGTCTCTCGCCTCTCCGCCAGCGGCGGCACCGAGATCGACACCGCAGTGCGCTCCGCATTCGCGACCAAAAGCCCGGAAGACACCATGCGTATCGTGGTGTTCCTGTCGGACGGCTATATTGGCGACGAAGCCCGGGTTCTGCGCACTATCCGCAGCCAGATCGGCCAGGCCCGCATCTATGCCTTCGGGATCGGCAATTCCGTGAACCGCTATCTGCTGGACGCGATGGCAGAGGAAGGCCGCGGCTACTCCCGCTATGTCGCGCTGGACGAGGACGCGCTGGAGGCGGCTGAGGTCATGGCTGCAAACCTCAAGACGCCGCTCCTGACGGATATCGAGGTCGACTGGGGCGGATTGGAGGTCTCTGAGGTGACGCCTTCCCGCCTGCCTGACCTCTTCGCCGGCAGCAGCCTGCGGATCCATGCCCGCTACGAAGGCGCGCAGCAGGGGCAGATCCTGCTTAAAGGGCTGGTGCAGGGGCGGCCCGCGCAGATGCCGGTGCAGCTGACCCTGACGGAAGAGGCAGGCAATGCCGCGCTGCCGCTGGTCTGGGCCCGCAACCGCATTGCCACCCTGGAACGCCAGATAGCTGTCGGCGACCGCTCTGCGGCGGCGGAAAAAGAAATCACCCGCCTGGGGCTGGAGTATTCCCTGCAGACCCGCAACACCTCCTTTGTCGCCGTGTCCAGCCAAATTGTGAACACCACCGGCCAGACCGCTCAGGCCGCCGCCGTGCCGCTGCCCATGGTTTCCGGCGTGACGGCACAGGCTTACCCGTCGCAGGGGTTCTCGGGCTCCTCCTCACCCGAGCCCGAAGCCATCCTCGGTCTGGCACTGGTTGCGGCGATGACGCTTCTGGGCCTGCGTCCGCGCCGGGCCCGGCGGGCATAGGACCGCCGCTGATGCAGCTTCTGGTGGACAACCCGAAAACCGCTTGCGACAAACCGGACATGGAACCGCATATCCTGATCGTCGATGACGACCCCAAGATCCGAGACGTGATCCGCATCGCCGTGCAGGGTGCCGGCATGCGCACCAGCGAGGCTGCCAACGGCCAGGCCGCGCTGACCCATGTGGGGCGCGAACCCATCGATCTGGTGCTGCTGGACATCGGCATGCCGCAGATGGACGGGTTTGAATGCTGCAAGGCGATCCGGGCGCGCTCGGATCTGCCGGTGCTGTTCCTGACTGCGCAGGATGACGAGATCGACCGGGTGCTGGGGTTTCAGCTGGGTGCGGATGACTTTGTCGCCAAACCCTTCAGCCCGCGCGAGCTGGTGCTGCGGATCAAGGCCATTCTGGCCCGCGGCCGCCGCGCCCAGTCTCCTGTCCTGCGGCACGGGGCATTGGAACTGGATTCAACAGGTCATGCCTGCCGCATTGGCAGCGCGCCAATCGACCTGACGGCGACAGAATTCCAGCTTCTCGCCACACTCCTGCGCCACCCGGCCCAGGTGCATGACCGCAATGCGCTGATCGAGGCGGTCTATGGGGCCAATTCCACCATGTCCGGGCGCACAATCGACAGCCACCTCCGCAATGTCCGCGCCAAGGCGGCGCAGGCTGGCTGCACGGACATCATCATCACCGTTCATGGCGTCGGCGTGAAACTGGGCGGCTGCACGTGCCAGGGGTGAGGCGCATTCACCGCAAATGGCGGCCCTCAATGGCGCTGGTGGTGGCGATGGTGTGCTGCGCGCTGGTCTCGATCCCGCTGGCGGCGATGCTGACAGTGCGGCTGACCTCCAGCCAGTTCGTGCGCGAGACCGAGCAGGCGCTGCTGCAGCAGGGCGCGATCTATGCCGAAATCTATCGAAACCGCTTCGAAGCCGCCGAGGGCCTCAGCATAGGCAGCATCCCGGAAAAGGAAGTGCTTGAGTTCTGGGCCAGCGATCTGCGTCCGGCGCGGGCAAGCATCAACCTGCGCCGCGACCCAGTGCTGCCGCCGATGCCCGCCGGCGCTGCAGCCGGGCCCCTGTCCGACCCGCGCCACCGGGCACTGCTTCCCGCACTGATCGAAATGGCCCGGGAAGCGGGTAAAAGCACCTTGGCCGGGGTGATCTTCCTGGATCACGAGGGGAATGGCACCGGCGAAGAGGGGCTGCGCTCCCATGCCGGTCTGCCTGAGGTGAAGAAAGCGCTGGCCGGCAAGCTAGGCACCACCTTGCGCGCTCGCGAAGACGCTTATGGCCGCCACCCGCTGGCCTCGCTCAGCCGCGACACCGGCTACCGGGTCTTTGTCGCCTATCCGGTGCTGTCGCACGGCCGGGTGATCGGCGTGATCCTGCTGTCGCGCACGCCGCTGAACCTCAGCAAATTCCTGTTCCGCGAGCGCGATGCGCTGATCATCATGGCGCTGTTCACCCTCACTGGCGCTGCGCTGACCGGCTATCTGCTGCTGCGGCTGATGTCGCGCCCGGTGCGCGGTTTGCGCGATGAGGCGCGGGCCATTGCCGAAGGGGGCAAGCCGCCCGCGCAGCCGCTGCAGCACTACGGGGTGCGCGAGCTGGCCGAGCTGGGCCAAAGCATGCTGTCGATGGCGGGCACTTTGCACAGCCGGTCGCGCGAAATCGCCACCTACACCGACCACGTCACCCACGAGCTGAAGTCGCCGGTCACTTCGATCACCGGTGCCGCCGAGCTGCTGTCAGAGCCTGCCCTGTCTGCCGAAGACCGGGACAGGCTGCTGGGCAACATCCGCAGCGAGGCCGCACGCATGAACACCCTGCTGACGCGCCTGCGCGAGATGACCCAGCTGCGTCAGGCCAGCAAGTCAGGACCCGGGCACTTGAAAGACATGCTGCCCGCGGTTGAAGGGCTGTCAGTCCGGATCCTTTCCCCGGGCGGCGCGCTTGTACCACTGTCTCAAGAACACGGTCAGGTCATTCTGACCCATATGGCGCAAAACGCCCGCGCCCACGGGGCCACGACGCTGGACTTGCATTTTGAAAGCGGATTGCTGCGGATTTCCGACGATGGCGACGGGCTTAGCGAAAGCGATATTCCGCGGCTGGCGGATCCGTTTTTCACCACCCGCCGTGAAACCGGCGGCACCGGTATGGGCCTGGCGATTGTGACTGCAGTTCTTGACGGCTACGGTGCGGCTCTTACCGCCACAGCCGCCCCGGAAGGTGCCGTTTTCGAGATCCGGTTTCCATGAAGCCTGGGCGGGCCCGAAAGGCTTTCCCGGCTGCCCCGCGCCCCTCAGAGTTCCACTCGAAACGTCAGCCGGAGCAGCCGGCAGGATTGCTGCAAGGCAATCGGATTGCTCGCGCCGATCCGGTGAAAGGGGAACATTTGAAGATGGCCGCCGGAGCCCTGCTCAAACGGGCCAGCGCCTCAGACTGACTGGTTAGATCACGACGTTCACTGTGGCTTCCAACCCGTTTGAGCCTGCAATAATCTCCATTGAAACTGAGGCCGCCTGTTTGGCGCTCATGCGCCGGTAAAGCCCATCCCGGTCATTCCCCGGATGATCCTTGAGGTAAAACTGGGTGGTCAGCAGCTCCCGGCCCTGTTCGAGCACCTTCACATGAATATGCGGTGTGCGGCCGGGATAGCGCGTTGGCTTGATGGTTCGGAAACTGTAGTTGCCCTCACGATCGGTGATGTCGTGACCGAACCCCTGGAATCCCTGATCCCGCGCGTCAGAACGGTTGTCGCTTGGATGCAGGTATTTCCCGTTCACGTCGCATTGCCAAATCTCAATGCGAAGCCCAGCAAGCGGAATGCCTCCCTCGTTTGTCACCTGGCCTTTCAATGACATCACTTCACCGCCCGCTTCGCGGACCAGGCCGGCGACTTTTACCAGATCGTTGTCAGCATCTGCCAACCTCATGGAAGGCTTTGGATAGAACGGTCCTTCTGCCGCACTCGGGGTCAAGCCGGTAGCAGCGCCTTTGCGCGGGAACACCAGCCCCGCAACCAATGCTGCAAAGCCTAGAACAGTACTTCTGCGCGTTCGTTCACCAGAGTTCATGACAAGCCTCTTCTCAAAAGACTAGTCATCCGCCATGGAATGGCAATGCAACACTGAACTCTGGCCCGAAACAGTCAAAGACTGGAAGTAGCCGCCATTCAAAGGCCAGGGCCATTTTGACGCCGGCGCCGAAAGCCCGGCCAAAGATTACAGCTTCATTCCCCCTTCCCTCGACTGCAGCCTGTCAGCCTCGCAAACGCGTGTTGTCCGGATCCCAGGGGGCGTCTGGCAGGACGGTGGCGGCAACCTGCCGGCCCAGCAAAGATACTGTCAGAGCCGTTTCGGGCGCGCGGGCCTTGTCCTTGAGAAAGGCAATGGCCAGGGACCTGCCCAAAGTGTGGCCGTAAGCAGCTGAGGTGATGGAACCGGCCAGCTGGCCGTCCAGGAACACCGCCTCACCCATCAGAGCGTCTGTTTCTTCCCCCTCCAGTGCCAACAGGGCAATGCGGCTGCGCGGCACCCGCGCCAGCATGGCCTCGCGCCCGATAAAGTCTTTGTCCGTTGCGGCAAAGCGTTCCTGGCAGACATCCTTGTGGCTGGCGTCATTGGCCAGCTCATGGCCGCCGCGATAGAATTTCTCCAGCCGCAGGCTGTCCAGCGCCTTGCTGCCAAAGGCGCCGATGCCATGGGCCTGACCGGCTTGCCACAGCGCATCCCACAGCTCCCCCAACTGCGCGTTTGACGCGTGCAGCTCATAGGCCAGCTCACCGGTAAAGCTCAGCCGCATCGCCAAGAGCGGGATGCCCGCCACTCTCAGCGGCTTGCAGCCCAGCCAGCGCAGGCTTTCGTTTGAGACATCATCGTCGGTGCAAGCGGCGAGAACATCCCTCGCCATTGGCCCGGCAAGGCAGAGGATGCCGGTTTCATCTGTGGCATTCCTGATCGCCGCACCATCCATCGGCACGCCGCAATGCAGTGTCAGCCAATCCCAAACCCGCCGCTCCGATGGGGCACCGGTAACGAAGTAAAAGCTCTCGGGGCCGGTACGGGCAATAGTTGCCTCACCCTCGATGGTACCTTTGCGATTGAGCAGCAGCGTCAGGCAAGTGCGCCCTTCCTGCGGCATCTTATTGGCACAAAACATGTTCAGCCAGGCTTCTGCTCCTGGCCCTTCGATCCGGAACTTGGCAAAGGCTGAAAGATCCGCCAGCCCCACCCGCTGCCGCACCGCTGCGCTTTCCGCCGCTGCCTGATCAAAGGCGGAGGTCCGCCGCCAGCCCGTCGGCTCATCGTTGTATAGCCGCGGGCGTTCCCAGCCGCCGGCCTCTTCGAACAAGGCTCCGAGTGCCGCCGTACGCTCATGTGCGCCAGACCGTTTCACATTCCTGCAGCTTTGCCGCTGATGCTGAGGATAAGGCATGGCCTGGCGCAGGGTGTAGTCCTCAGTTGCGCGCTGGCGGGCATATTCCGCATCCGCCCAAATGCCAAACCGGCGCGGGTCGAAGGCACGGGTGGAAATATTTGCGCTGCCCTCCACCATCCATTCCGCCAAGGCCCGGCCCGCGCCTGGCCCCCAAGCGATGCCGACAGTGGCGCCGCAGGCCAGCCAGTAGTTCTTCAAGCCCGGAGCCGGGCCCAGCAGCATAGCTCCGTCGGGTGTATAGGTGATACCGCCGTTCACCACCCGCTTGATACCGCGGTTCATCAGCGCGGGCATCCGTTTGAAACAGTTCTCAAGCCAAGGTGTGATGCCGTCCCAGTTCGGCTCGAACAGCTCATTGGCGCTGTCCCAAGGGCACCCCTCAAGCCAGGCAGATTGAGGGTCCTGTTTATCGTAAAGCCCGATCAGCGCCGAACCCTGCTCGCGCCGCACGTAGCCGCAGAAGTAATCATCTCTGGTAACCGGGATCTCATGCACCATCGCCTCGAACTCGGGCACTGCATCGGTGACCACATAGTGGTGCAGCATGGTTGTAATCGGCAGTTCCAGCCCCGCCATCTGCCCGACTTGCCGGGCGTGGTAGCCCGCCGCATTCACCACATGCTGGGCGATGATGGTGCCCTGCTCGGTTGTGACCTCCCATTCTCCGGACGGCAGCTGCCGGGTCGCGACAACCTGGCAATTGCGCCGCACCTTTGCTCCCAGCTGCCGCGCGCCCTTGGCCATCGCCTGACAGGTCCCTGACGGGTCCACATGACCATCATCCGGAGTGTAGACAGCCCCCAGAACGCCAGCGGCTTCAACATCATACAGAGGGTTCAGCCGCGCCACTTCCGCTGCATCAATGATGTGCGCTTCCTGCCCGCGGGCCAGAACAGCGTCGCGGATGTGGTTGATCCAGTCCATATGATCGGGGCTGGTCGCCACCCGCAACGAGCCGCAATTGTGCCAGCTGACGCCAACCTCAGTCTCTGCCTCGATGCGTTTGTAAAGGTCCACACCGTAGTCATGGATCGCCCCCAAGGCCTGGCCGCCCACCATGCGGCTGACCAGCCCTGCCGCATGCCAGGTGGCACCGCTGGTCAGCTCCGCCTTCTCCACCAGGATGCAGTCGGTCCAGCCCATATGGGCAAGATGATACAGCACGCCGGCGCCCATATTGCCGCCGCCGATCACCACCACGCGCGCGTGTTCGGTCATGTCCTACCTTTTCAGAGACACCGGCGTATTGGCCCAGACAATCTGCGCCTCCACCTTGCCGGGATTGAGGAAACGATGCGGGATGTCAGCAGAGAAGCTGAAACTGTCCCCGGTTTTCAGATGAAAGACTTCGCCGTCCAGAGTCAGCTCAATCTCTCCCTTCAGCACCATCCCGGCCTCTTCGCCCTGATGCGTGTACAGGTCATCGCCCGTGCTGCCGCCGGGCGCATATGTGGAGATACCCATCGCCAGATCGCGGTCGAGGCTGGCGGACAACAGATGATCCTCAAACCCCATATAGTCGGTTCCCGAGAGGCCCGAATAGGTCAGCTTGCGGCGCCGGTCGGCCCGCACGATATAGGGCCGCTCCTCGGCAGGGGCCGGGCCGTCGGTTTCAAAGAACCAGCCCACCGGCACCCCCAGCGCCTCAGCAATCTCCCCCAGTGCAGTGACCGAGGGGCGCGCCTGGCCGCGCTCAATCTTCGACAGGAACGACACCGAGCGCCCGCTGGCCTCCGCCAGGTCCGCCAGCGTCAGCCCTTGCGCCTTGCGCAAGGATCGCAGGTCCTCGCCCAGCTGCAGCAGCGGGTCAATTTTGTCTGTTTCTGAATTTTTCTTGACGTTCATGAAAAATTACAGTGCAAATTTTTCCTAGCGTAGCAAGTTTTTTCTCAAAGGAGCAATCTATGGACGGCACATTCCCGGACAGCCCTGTCTTGCAGAAGGTCAAGGATCTGCTGGGCGAGGAAGGGTTTGCCCAGACCTTTGCCCCGATCGAGGAAGCCAGCGGCCTGCCAAACGCCGCCTATTGGTCCGACGACTGGCTGGCGCTGGAAAGGGAGCATTGCTTCCGCCGTTCCTGGGTGTTTGCAGGTGCTGCGGCCGAACTGCCGGAACCTGGCGATATGAAGCCGCTCGAAATCGGCGGTGCGCCCCTGATCATCCTGCGCGATCAGGACGGGCAGATCCGCGCCCTGCACAACGTCTGCCGCCACCGCGGCGCCAAGCTGGTGACCGAGCCGTGCCAGAAGCGAACGCTCACCTGCCCCTATCACGCCTGGGTCTACGGGCTGAACGGCAAGCTGCGGGCGCGGCCGCATTTCAGCGGGCCGGACATCACCGACACCTTCAAGAACGGCGGTGGCGACAAGCTGGATCTGGTCGAGGCCCGCTGCGAGGTCTGGAACGGCTGCATTTTTGTCAATGTTTCCGGCGATGCAGAGCCGCTCCTGGATTGGCTGGCGCCTCTGCTGGAGCGCACGCCCGGTTATGACTTCTCGTCCGTCCGCTGGGCCGGCAAGCTGGAGTTTGAGGTCAATGCCAACTGGAAGCTGGTCTACGAGAATTACATGGAGGGCTATCATGTCTTTGCCGTCCATCCGAAACTGCTGAAATTCGCGCCGATGAACGTGCGCTGGTCCGGCGAATGGGACCGGCACGTGTTCTACAACGACTACATCTTTCCTGAACTGGGCGAAGGGCGCGGCGACAAGCTGCCCCATTATCCGGGCCTGTCGGAGGCGGACGCCAAGCGCGGCCTCTGGTTCTTGTGCTTCCCGCATTTCGCCGCTGAAGTTTTTCCCGACCAGTTCACCGTCTTGGTGAGCTATCCCGTGGCCCCCGACAAGACCCGCGAGGAACTGCATGTCTTCCTGATCGGCGACGCTGCCACCTCGGACGGCCACGCAGAAGCGCGAGCCGAGCTGATGCAAATGTGGGACGATTTGAACCGCGAGGATCTGGCCATGCTGGAACTGCTGCAGCAGGGCCGCCTGTCGCCCGCCTATGACGGCGGCCGCCTCAGCCCGCATTGGGAGGGGCCGACCCACGACTTCGGCCGCCGCGTGGTGGAAAGGATCCTGTCATGACCCTGCCCGCCGATGCGATGGTCCAGGCTGACTGCTGGAGCGACCTCAGCCGCTACCGCGAGATGCCCGAGATCGACTACGACCGGATGCACCGTTACCGGATCGGCCGGATCCGTGCCGAGCTGAAGCGCCATGATGCCGCCATGTGCGTGCTGGTCAGCCCGATCAGCCTGCGTTACGCGGCGGACTACCGCTCCTACGCGCTGTTTCAGTCGCATATCCCCACCACCTACCTGTTTGTCCCCCAGGAGGGACCCGTGGTGATCCATGGCCTATATGGCCCGACGCCTAAGGTGGGTGATGTCCGCACCAACCGGGCGCTTTCCTACTTCGACGGCGGGCCGGTGCTGGGGGACAGCGCGCCCCTGCTGGCCGATGATGTCGTCAATTTCCTCAGCGAGATCGGCACGGACAACCGCCGCGTTGCTGTTGAATACGTGAACCCTTCCCTCACCCAAGCGCTGATGCAGCGGGGGCTGGAAGTGATCGACGGGGTGCTGATCTCGGAACAGGCCCGGGTGATCAAATCCCCGGACGAAGTTGCCTGCATAAAATGGGCAGTCGAAGTCGCCGAACTGGGCATCGCCAAAGTCAAGGAAGCGCTGCAGCCAGGAGTGAGCGAGCTGCAGCTCTGGGGGCTTTTGAACTACACTAACCTGGCCAACAACGGCGACTGGCACGACGGCCGGATGCTGGCCTCGGGCCCGCGGATCAATCCCTGGCTGCAGGAGGCCTCGCCGCGGCGGATCGAAGCCGGTGATCTGGTGGGCTTTGACACTGACATGATCGGCCCGTTCGGTTATTTCGCCGACATCTCACGCACATTGCATTGCGGTCCGGCCAAGCCCACGAAACGGCAGCGGGAAGTGTACCAGCTGGCGGCGGCCGAGATCGAGCACAACCTGGGACTGGTCAAGCCTGGTGTGACATTTGCCGAGTTTCAGGAACGCGCCTATCCAGTTCCCGAAGAATACCGCGAAAACGCCTATGCCTGCATCGCCCATGCAGTCGGCATGTGCGACGAATATCCCCGCATCAACCCAGGCTTCCGCGGCGCCAACCCCTATGATGGCGTGATTGAGGCCGGGATGGTCCTGTGCATCGAAAGCTACATGGGGGCCAAGGGCGAAACCGGTGTCGGCGTCAAGCTGGAGCAGCAGGTTCTGGTAACTGATGACGGATACGAAATGCTGTCCTCCTACCCGCTGGAAGAGGCCTTGATGGAGTAGGCTGCCGGGATCAGCTTCCTCCTTCGCCCGGGCCCTTTCCTGCCTTGAAGGGGGCCGGCGCGGCCTGTTTCCTGCAGCCGCACCTCGCTGAGCCGCCACTTGGAAAAGCAGCTGACATGCGAGAGCTTTCATTTTTTGCATTCTGCATAACTCGCAGACCCCGTGAGCCGGAGCGGCCTTCAGGTGCTTACTGAATGAAATCTGAAGCTATTTTACTCTATCTAAGATTGTACGTTGGGAATACACTAGTCTTAAATACATAATTAATACCCTCAAGGGGTTTCCCGCGAAGGCGAATGCAACCATCAGGTAGACCTATGACTAAAGTAATTTCCTCATCCCACCCAGCATCGGCCAGTGAAGCGGCAACCCATGCAAACACCTTATCCTGGTTCGATATCAGCCCATTGGACAAGGAGCGGATCAGGGAACTTGCCCCGGTCTCGGATCAGGTCGGCGATGAAATCATCAACGATTTCTACACCCATATTCTCAACTTCGAGGAAGCAGCCAAACAGTTCGCCGATGAGGCGCAGATCGCCCGTGTGAAGAAAGGCCAGAAGCGCTACTTCAAGGAACTCGTCTCGGCAGAGCTTGATGAAGCCTATGCCGAAGACCGCAGGCGGATTGGCGACATCCACGAGCGCGCAGGCATCACGCCCACGCTGTACATTGGCGCGTATGCCTTTTACCTGCAGCGCCTGGGGCACGTAGTTCTTGAATCGCTGGAGGACGATCCGGCCAAAGCCTTCCACCTGGTGCTGTCGCTGATGAAGATCGCCCATTTCGATATGGCCCTGGCCCTGGAAACCTATGTCGGCGCACGCGAGAAAACGATTGAGACCCAGCAGCGCCAGATGAGCGAACTGCCGACTCCTGTGCTGAAACTGCGGGACGGGCTTTTGCTGATTCCGGTGGTGGGCACACTCGACAGCTACAGGGCAAGATCGCTAACGGTCCAGTTGCTGGAAGGCATCCGCGAATACCGGGCCCGGGCGGTGGTACTTGATATTACAGGTGTTGAATCTGTTGACAGCGCAGTGGCCAACCATCTGATCCAGACGATGACGGCTGCCCGGCTGATGGGCGCGAAGTCAATCCTGACAGGCATTTCTGCAGATGTTGCGCAGGCTCTGGTGAAGATCGGCGTTGACGGCGAAAACATGAACACCGCGGGGGATCTGCAGCAGGGCATGGAGCTGGCCGAAAAGCTGCTGGGAGCCTAGAGCATGGCAGTCCGCGTCCCCATTCTGCGCCAGGGCAGCCACTTAATAGCCTCGATTCAGGAAGAACTGAGCGACAGTGATATCCTGAACCTGCAATCCCGCATTCTGGACGAAGTGGTCAAACGCCAGGCTGACGGCGTTATCATAGACGTCGGCGCTTTGGATGTGATCGACAGTTTCGGAACCAGAACACTGGCTGAAATCGCCAGTGCGGTTCAATTGCGCGGTGCAAAAATGGTAATTGTCGGCATCCAGCCGGAGGTGGCCCTGTCGATGGTGCTGCTGGGCCTGACTCTTGAGACGGTCCCGACGATGCTGGATTTGGATGCCGGCATCGCCGAACTGAATGGCGCAGCCCGATGAAGGCGGCTGAAACCGTAACGGCGCAACAGCAAAGCGTTCAGCACGACGGGGACGTCGTCCTGGCCCGTCAGATGGGGCGCCAGATGGCAATGGCCCTTGGCTTCAGCAAGCCGGATCAGGCGCTGATTGCCACGGCGATTTCCGAACTGGCCAGAAACATCGTGAACTACGCGTCCCATGGCACGGTAGACGCGCAGCCGGTTTCGGACGGCCGGGATACGGGCCTTCATGTGGTGGTGTCCGACAGAGGCCCCGGCATTGACGACATCGAGGCCGCAATGACCGACGGGTTTTCGACGGGCCGCAGCCTGGGGCTCGGCCTGCCCGGAACCAAGCGGATCGTCGATGAGTTCGATATCCAAAGCACGCCAGGCAAGGGTGTGACCGTGACCATCATCAAGTGGAAGCACAGATGACGAGCGGGCACATACCTCTGCCGGGATCGGACCGGCAGCTGAATTGGTCGGTGGCGCACAAGACGAAACAGGCCGGCCAGGCCTCGGGCGACGGTTATCTGATCAGCCGCAACACCCGGAGCGTGCTGTTTGCAGTTGCAGACGGCAGCGGCAGCGGCAAGCCTGCCGCAGCTGTAACTGAAACCTGCCTGGCGGTATTGGGCAGCCAGGGAGAGCTTGGGCTGCAAGACGGTTTCACACAGTGCCACAGAGTCCTGAAAGGCAGCCGGGGCGCTGCATTGGGCATGATCTTGATTGACGTGCAGAGCAGCAGGTTTTCCTGGGCAGCTGTTGGAGACGTCGACGGATTGCTGGTACGTGCAGCCGAGGACCAGCCTAATGAAACCCTGATACAAAGGGGAGGTGTTCTGGGAGTGAGCCTGCCTCGGCTGCACCCATCCGATCATGTCATGCAGCCTGATGACCTGATTGTTATGACGAGCGACGGGGTCAAGCGGGCTTACCGCGCGCATGTCAGAGCTGGCGCTTCTGCAGATCGGACGGCGGCTGACGTTATGGACCGGTTTGCCCACCCGCGTGACGATTCTATCGTCCTTGCAATTTCCATGGGGCGGGTCCGATGAACAGAGCCCAGCACGCGGACATCACTAAACGTTACTTTGCCGCCCTGGCGGATTTTGCCGAGTTCGGCCAGGAGACACGGCTGGTTCTGGCTTATGATCTGGCGCGGGACGCATTACGGGAAGGCATCTCTCTGGCAGAGATCAGCGGCATGCATCACGTTGCCCTGCATGAGCTGCTGGAAGCCCCCGACAACCCGGCTGAGCGGCTGGAGCGGCTGGAGCAATTCTTTCTCGAGGTGATTGCAGTCTACGATATGGCGCTGCGTGGCTACCAAAGCACGGTTCAGTCTCTGCAAACGGAAAACCTCAAACGGCGGGGAACGGAAAACAGGCTCCGCGAACTGACGGACGAACTGAAACGCCAGCGTGACAGGCTCGACATTCAGGTGCGCGAGCGGACTGCGGAACTTGCCAGCAAAGCAGCTGATCTGGAGCAGGCCAATGAGCAGCTGCAGCACACGAACAAAGAGCAGGCAGAGTTCACCTACGCAATTTCGCATGACCTGAAATCTCCCGTTAACACGGTTGGCATGCTGATCAAGGAACTGGCCGGCGAATACGGCGGCGTGCTGGATTCCAGCGGCATGGAGTTGATCGATCTCTCTCTGCAGACTACCGACAGGATGAGCCAGCTGATCGAAGATGTTCTGAACTATTCCAGGACAGTCGAAGCCGACTTTATTATCGAGCCGGTCGACCTGGGTGCGCTTTTCCTGAACCTTGCCGCAGACCTGAAGGCAGACATGATGGAGCACGATGCCCGGCTGACGGTTGGTGACCTGCCAGTCATCCACGGAAACGCGTTTCAACTGCAGATGCTGTTCCGGAATTTGCTGTCCAATGCATGCAAGTTCCGCACCCCTGAACAGCCGGCGCAGATCTCGGTGTTTTGCACCCGCAACCTCGGGAACGGCAAAATGAGCATTTCAGTCTCTGACGACGGTATCGGCATAGCGCCTGAGTTTCACCAACAGATTTTTGCGCTGTTCCAGCGCCTGCACACCTATGACGCCTATCCCGGATCCGGTCTGGGCCTGACGTTATGCGCGCGCATCGCCAGGAACCACAACGGCGCCATGGAAATTGAATCAGCCCCTGGCCGGGGCTCCACCTTCTCACTAGTCATCAATGGGGCAGGAAATGACTGACGAACCTTGCATTGGAACGGTGATGCTGATCGACGACGAGCAAGCCGATCAAATGATGTACCGCCGGGTTCTGAAAAGATCCGGAATGGTCCGGGACCAGATCTCCTTTCAGTATGCTGATGAGGCCCTCGCTTACCTGAAAAAAGAGGATCGCGAGGAGATCGATCTCATTCTCCTGGACATCAACATGCCCCGCATGAACGGTTTCGAATTTCTCGAAGCGGCAACTGCGGAACTTGGGCCAGCATTTGCCAAAGCCGTTGTTGTCATGCTGACAACATCAATAGACCCCAGAGACCGGGAGCGTGCGGAAAAGTTCAGCGTCGTTAGGAAATTCATCAACAAACCGCTCACCATTGAACATGTTGAGGTGATTGCAAAAATTGTAGAAAGTGAGGCCTAATCGCCGCCATCGGGCATCAAAAGGCCACTGCCCGGAAAACTGGCTCCATTGCTTTGCCGGATCAAAATTCCTTGGGCTCTGTGCTGCTCCGGAGCGGCAGCCACTCAGTAAACAGCGGTGCCTCGCACGTCCTATTCAGTCCTTAGGACGCGCGCTTGACGCCTTCAGTATCAACCTGGCCTCAGACGTGTGCAGACTTTGAAAACAAGCGCGCTGCCCACACCAGTGGATCAGCAATACGTTTTCCGGCCACTCTCCAACTACCCGAACGCAACCATCATGTGTTCGAACTCAAGTTGTGCAGAACCATTTGCGTGACAGTGGCTGTATCAGCCGCTCCCCCCAGGTCCGGCGGCAGCTGCCCGGCATTCAAAGCCCCGTCTACTGCCTGTTCGATAGCACGGGCAGCCAAAGGCTGTCCGAAACCATGCTCAAACATCATCGCAACTGACAAGATCGCACCGATCGGGTTGGCGATGCCCTGCCCGGAGATATCCGGCGCGCTGCCATGTGTTGGCTCGTACAGCCCGCCCTTGACGGGATGTCCCGGCCTTGCAGCAGCAGGCAAGGTCGCCGACGGCAGCATGCCCAGCGACCCGGAGACCACCGCGATCAAGTCCGAGATGAGATCCCCGAACAGGTTGTCAGCCAGCAGCACATCAAAGTCCCGCGGCGCGCGGGCGACGGCAAAGAGCGCATAATCCATCAGCAGATGGCGTAATTCGACGTCCGGGTACTCGTCGCGCCCGACCCGCTCCACCGTTTCGCGCCAGAGCTTGCCGCTCTCCATCACGTTCGATTTGTCCAGCGACGCAACATGCCCACGCCGACCGCGCGCTGCCTCGAAAGCGCAGCGGGCGATGCGTTCGATTTCTCCCGTGCGGTACTCGCTGATTTCAAAGCCCCGGATCTGGCCGTCGCTCAGCACCTCGCGCCCGCGGGGTTCGCCATAGTAGATGCCGCCCGAGTTTTCCCGCACAACCAGCAAGTCAGCTCCGTCCACGACATCCTGCCGATAGGGCGTCTGCGCCACAAGCGCCGGCCATGCCCGCGCAGGGCGCAGGGCATTGTACACGTCCAGCTCGATCCGCAGACGGGTCAGGCCATCACTTTCCGTGATCGGGCCGTCGATCCGGATGCCATCCCATTCCGGCCCGCCGACCGCTCCAACCAGAATGGCATCCGCTGCCCGGGCCTTGGCCACAACCGCATCCGTGCAGAAGGTGCCATGCACATCCCAGGACGCGCCGCCCAGAAGATCCTCCTCAATCTCGACCGCTACGCCAAATTGCTCAGCGGCATGGCGCAGCACCGCTAGCCCGCTGGCCACAACCTCTGGCCCGATGTGATCGCCGCCAAGGGCCAGCACTTTGAACGGGCGGCTCATCCTGCCATCCCTTGCTGCAGCACCAGATGCATAGCGTCCGGGTCCAGCTCCCTTTGCAGCAGGCGCATGCTGGAGTGGAAATCATCCAGATCGACCGAAGACGTCAGCACAGCCCGCGGCGGCGTCTCCGGCGCAAAGCCGGTCCGCCCATGCAGCAGCCTCTGATTGTCGAACAGCAGCCCCTCCCCGGCCTTCAGATCCAAGGTTAGGCGCAGATCGTCGCTGTACAGCAATTCAAACAGCCTTTTCAGCGCGCGATAGACCGGCACAACCTGATCGCCTGGCACATCCAGAGGCGAAATCTGCCGCTCGTTCATCCGCACCCCGCAAACCTCGCCCCGGTCGTCCAGCCGGATGACCGGCAAATGGGACTTGTACCAGCGCATGTTGCCGTGGCTGTTATCGCCAGGATCGAAGCGCTGGCATGTCACCGGCGTATTGCACAGCAGGCTGAAATCCTCAGGCCATTGCTGCTTCAGGCGCCGGACGGCTTCGAACCCGTCCACCAGGGTTGAGGCACCGCCGTTTGAACTGGGGCGAAGAACCTGAAACACGGTGATCCCGATCGCGGCATAGCGGTAGGGTTCATCCACATGCGGGTCCAGCGGGCCGGTGGTGTCGCCCACATTGGTCACGGTCGCCTTCTTTTTCAGCGTGTAGGTGCCGTAATGGGTCTGCCGCTGCGCCCCGGCCAGCCGGATCATCCGCTGGCTTTCCGCCTTGCCGGCCGGAGCATCCACGATCTTGCAGAAACCGTAATCCCGTACCTTTTCGAGAATTTTCAAACGGGCTGCCGGATCCGCCTCTGCCTCAGCCAGCGACCCGACCGGCAGGTCGGTTCTGAGCGTGCTGTCCCATAGGACAGGCTGCACACGCCTGCGGGCACGCTCGGCATCCGAGTAGCAGTGATTGCGCAGCCAGCGCGCTGCATATTCGGACCGGTGCCCGTCCGGCCAGATCACCTGAACGCTGTTACCCTCGACCGCCGCACTCTCGATGGATATCCCTTCGTCGATATGGTGCAGCCGGATGCTGCGCACACCGGTCTCCGGCGTGCCGCACTCCGGGCACCAGCATTGGTGCCTCAGCCAGATGGGATGAAACCGGCTTTGATGGCCGTCTTCCCAGATCGCGGTCAGGAGGCCGTTTTCGATGGCGGCGGAGCGGATGCTGTTGCGTGCCGATGGCATTGGACTGTTCCTCGCGGGTTTCCTGCCCGCCATAAGGTCCCCGGCAGATACATTTGACAAATTCCAATTCAACACAAGATAATTGAGCTTAGCTCATATATGGTGCCCGCATGCTGCCCGACCCCAAAGACCCCTCCTATCTCGGCGCTCTGGTCTATTTTCATCATGCTGCCGAAAGCCTGAGTTTTTCCCGTGCAGCCCAGGCCCTGAACGTGACCCCCTCGGCCGTCAGCCACCGTATCACGGCGCTGGAGGGTGCCATTGGGAAACGGCTGTTTGAGCGGCGTGTGCGCGAAGTCAGGCTCACCCAGGATGGTGCCGAGCTGGCACGCGCCACAGCAGTGATCTGGAATGAACTCAAAGAGATCACCGGGAAACTGACAACACGGGAGGTGCTGCGGATCTCGGTCGGGCCTTATCTGTCGTCGCAATGGCTGCTGCCCCGGATCGGCGCATTTGAGGCGCAGCATCCCGGTCTGCGGGTGGATCTGATCCACGTGATCGGACTGCCTGAAGCCCGTCTGGCGGACGCCTCGATCATCTGGGCCGAACTGGATAGCCCTCCAGCCTGTGCAGCGCTGCTGTTTGATACTAAGGCCATTCCGGTTGCGGCGCCCGGGGTGCAAACCAGCGGCAACTTCTGGGAGGGCGCACTGCCGCCCATCCACTACCGCGATCGCTCAACCTGGCGTCACTGGCTGTCAACGATAGGGGCTCCAACAGATTTTGCAGAACGCGGCGAGGTTCTGGAAGAGCCTCACATGGTTCTCGAAGCTGCAGCATACAGGCGGGGAATTGCGATCGGCTTTCTGCCTTTCATCGGCACATTCTTTGACCAGGGGCGGCTGGTCCATGTGGGAACGCAATCGATCCGCTCCAACCGGGGTTACTTTCTGCAGGTGAATTCAGGTGCCCAGCCAAAAGCAAAACTGTTTGCCAGCTGGGTCGAAGGGCAGGCGAAAGAGCTTCTTTTCCGCACAGCAGCAAACGCTTGATCCCGTTGCGTTAGACGAGGTGATCTATTGCCTCTGTTGCGGGCAAAAGACAGGTGAAAGCGTCACGGCCCTGCGGCAAGCTAAGATGCCTGCCTGCCAAAGCGTGGCACCAATGAAGACGATCCGCAGCCTCGGCATCTGCGCTCTGCTCGGCCAGAAAAGACCGCTCGCGGCACCGCTCGTTTTCAATCGCTGCCTCGTGCAGCGCTACCGGAACCGATGCGTCCTGAACCTCGGATCTGTGGGCTCCGCCAGACAAGCTGTGCCTCTAGGCAGAGCAGGTCTCCTTTGCAGTTAGCCGTCGAAAAAAGTTATTGCTATCTCTGCCGAGGCGTCGAGCGTTAGGCCGCTGAACTGGATTTCGTCTCCAGACCCGTACAACAGGCTCAAACCTTGGGTTCCCGAATGCCAGCTCACGTCTTCAGAGCTGACACCTGCCAAACGGATGACATCGACGGTCACATCGAAATCACCGATCACGTCCTGCCCGTCACCATTGCGGAACTCAAAGATGTCGGCTCCCGCGCCTCCGTAAAGGACGTCATTGCCACCTCCGCCAGAAAGCCGATCCGCGCCCTCTTCACCGCTGATAGTGTCAGACCCAGCGCCTCCGGACAGCTCATCGTTGCCAGTGCCGCCGTGCAGCTTGTCCATTCCGGCACCACCGTGAACACTGTCGTTCCCCTGACGTCCGTTAATGTGGTCGTTCCCTGCCATTCCTGACAATGAATTGCTGCCTGAATTGCCCAGCATGCGGTTTGCACCCGCATTTCCCGTTGCGCTGTAGTCACCACTGCCGAACAGGAATACATCCTCCACGTTCTCTGACAGCGCCACATCCGCTTTGGCATGCACAACATCATGGCCTTCGCCGTCGAATTCGACGATTGTGTCGAAGGCATCTGAAACTTTATAGGTGTCGTTTCCGGCCCCGCCGTAAGCGGTATCGGCGCCGGCATTGCCTGACAGCAGGTCATTGCCCGCACCGCCGTACATGACGTCGTCGCCAAGACCGGGGCACAATGTATCGTTGCCCTCGCCGCCATCGGCCGTATCGGCCCCGTCGCCGCCATGCAGCTTGTCGTTTCCGGACTGGCCGTAAAGTACATCGGCACCGTCATTGCCATGCAGCTTGTCGTGTCCTTCGCCGCCATAAACAGTGTCGTTGCCAGCGCCTGCAATCAAATTGTCGTTGCCAGACCTGCCATCGATTGAGTTATCCAGCCCATTGCCCACAATCATGTTGCGCAGCGCATTGCCGGTGCCGTTCACCGCATCCGAGCCCTTTTGAAGCCATAGGTTTTCCACCCCGCCATCAAGCGTGTAGCTGACTTTTGACTTCACGGTATCGGTGCCATCCCCTCCGGCTTCGGACACCACATCATCTGTGTGATCCACGAAGTAGATGTCATTGCCTGTGCCTCCGTACATCACATCAGCGCCGGTCCCCCCATCAAGCACGTCGCGGCCTGCCTCACCGTAGATTATGTCATCTCCGGATTGCGCACGGATGAAATCATTGCCCGAACCGCCATAGATATCGTCGGCGCCGTCGCCGGCGAAAATCTTGTCATTGCCGCCATATCCCAGGATCACGTCATCCGGCCCGTCCGCCCTGTCGATCTGGGTGCCGTCCAAATCCGTGAATCCGACCATGTGGTCATTTCCGGCCGTGCCCTGCACGGGAGAGGTCTCAATCGTCAGCGTGGCGGTGTCCGAAATCCCCGCGTCGCTTTCAACAGTATAGGAGATCTCGGCGGTGACATCGCGCGGTTCACTGCCGGGCGTAATCTCAAGCAGCCCGTTGCCGAGGTAGGTAGCTGTTTCTCCATTTGCCAAAGTGAAGATGTCACCGGTACTGACCGCGGCCCCGTCAATATGGGTCAATGTCAGAGTTCCACCCTCAGTCACCTCGTCGTTCGCGAACAGGTCAACCGTCATTGCGGTGCCCTTTGCGGCAAGCTTCAGTGTATCATCTTCAGCCACTGCAACCGACAGCACCGGCGCCCGCAGCAGAACGGTCGACGTGGTATCAATGCCAAGGAACGGATCCACACCCCGCGTATCCATGGCACCATCGTTGCTGTAGACCTTTGGCGCTTGCGCCAGGAGCTCCATGTAGAGCGCGCCATCTTCACCGGCGGTGATCCGGTAAAACCCGCCGGCATTTGGCGTTGTGCTGTCCAGATCATGATCCGTGTTGTTCGCCCCGGCATAGACGTTGCCATCGGCATCCACGATGGTCGCGCCATAAGCACTTGCTGGAATGCCGGGCTTCACTTCGCCATCCACAATTGTTCCAGCAAGGGTCTGGGTTGTCACTTTCGGGTCACCGCCCAGACTCACTTCGGAGATGTCGATGGACACCAAAATCCCTTCAGCGCCGTTTGACCCGCCATGCGCAACGCCAAAGAAAGTTTGGGTGCCCGCATCGTACGCAAGGTCTGCAAGCCCGCGGGTTGGAATGCCCAGCGCAGGCATCTGAATGACCTGGGATTGAAGCGCTCCGTCCGGTCCGGTTTCCGACAAGTCGTACACAACCGCGGTGGTCAGGTTGCCGCTGAAAGTCCACAGATTGCCTTGGTCGTCAACGTCGCCAATGTAGGAACCCATGATGCCTGAAGACACCTTGTAGGTGGCACCGGTGGCGTCCATTGCGATGACATCATTTCTTGCGATCGCGTGCCCACGGGCGTCGGTCCCGTCAGATCTGGCCAGACCATAGATCAGATCGAACTCGCTGGAATAGCCAATGGCGTTCACATTGACTGCAGCAGATGTCTCGGTTTCGGTATAGCTGTTTGTTTCCAGATCGAATTTGACGAGCTGCCCATTCAATACCTGGTAGATGAAATTTTGGCCTGGTGCGAAGGCGTCAACCGTCACCTCGCGGCCTAGGAAGTTCACCGTCTTTTCGTAAGAGGGGATAACACCGGAGGTATCCAGCAATCCGTCTGCATCCGAGGAAGCGTCCAGAATCCTGAATTCAAGCTCGGTAGGCTGACCAGTGCCTGTCAAATCGAAGGTGTATGTTTCGAAAACCCCGCCCTCGTGAACAAAACTCCCGATGCTTTCGCCACCAAATACAACCTCGATCGTAACGGTTTCAACGTTGGCCGACAAATTGGCTGCCAAGTTGAATTCCAGCTCGTAAGGGATGCCCTCAATCGTTTCGACCGTTGTCGTTAAAACCGGTGAGCCGCCTTCGCCGACTTCCCCCTCCCAATGATCCGAGACAGTGTATTGCCCAAACGTGAGTCTCTCGTCCGTATCCTGCAGCAGGTTGGTCATGCTCATTTCTCCCCCTGATTGTTCAACATATTGCCGGCGCCGAAAGTGCGGTTTTCGGCAAAGTCAGTGGTATGTGCGGATGTTGTGGCCAGCGAATTGCCGTCTGCGGCAACGGGCGCGCAAATCAATAGGCGCCTCTCCCATCCAAAACGGCGCGAAAAGTCCGAAACAAAATGACAAGGTCTGTTCTGAGTGTGCAATTGCGGACATAGGCCAGATCCAAATCGATCATCTCCTCGAAGCCGATTTCCGCGCGGCCTGAGACCTGCCAGAGCCCCGTGATGCCAGGCTGTACACGGTGGCGGAGATGCGCCCGTTCGGGATATTCGTCAACTTCCTCAACCAGAGCGGGGCGCGGTCCGACCAGAGACATGTCACCTCTGATGACATTGAACAGCTGCGGCAGTTCATCCAGGGACCAGCGGCGGAGAAACCTGCCAACGCGAGTGGTCCGAGGGTCGTTCTTGATCTTTATGCACAACCCTTCGCGGTCGCTCTGGTGCGCAATCCGGTCTCTTAGATCTTCTGCATTCTGCAGCATGGACCGGAACTTGATCATTTTGAACGGCTTCCCATCCAACCCAACCCGGCGCTGCACAAAAAAAACTGGACCACGGGATGTCAGCGCGACAGCTGCAGCGCTCAGTACAATCAGCGGCCAGATCATCGCCAGGATTAGCAACGAGAGGACGAGATCAAAAAGACGCTTCGAGTTGACCGCAATCCAGCCGCGGGTTTGCTTCGGGGTCTCGATAGATAACATCGTCATTGGCAATCTCCGATTAGGCATCCATTTCACGTGCGAACGGCCAGCCAAGGATCTCCGGGCAAGGCATTGCGCATGACGGCCACCCCGCCATGACGGGGCAGGCCGTCCAGCCGGTCGATCTGAGCGAAAACCAGGTCTTTGGGATCTGAAGGCACCATGGCCAGCACGCCCACATCTGACGCGGACAGAACAAATTGGCTGGACAGGCGATCGTTCAGACTTCCGGCCGAAACCATCACGATGTCGACCGAACGTGCGAGCACCCCAATGGCTTCGCGCACCATTGGTGCTGAAATGGTCGTGTCGTTCAGATTGTTCTTTGGCCCGTCCGGCAGTTCCCACACACCTGCTTCGCCCTTCACCACGTCGATGTCTGCGAAGTCTCCGGACAAGAAGCTGCGCCAGCGGTTGGCGGAAGCGGATTGCGACGTTTCCGCGATGTCCGCTTCAATAATCAGCGTGCTCATGCCTGCCCGCGCATAGCTTTCAGCAAGTGCACGGGCTAATTCGATGGTCGGCCCGGACCCGGCCCGGGTCACAGCGATAACCGGAGCTTTGCCAACCAGGCGTGGTTTGCGAAGCGGGTGCAGCTGCAACTCGTTGCGAAGTAAATCCGCGGCGTGCCGGTCTGTATCTCCGGCGGGGGACACTTGCAGAACCGGCAAACGATGCTCAACAGGCAGCAAGCTTTCTGCAAACCGCAGGCGGCCATCCTTGAAGCCAAGGATGAGGGACATAACCAGGGCCAGGCCTACCCCTCCGGCAAAACCTGATGCGGCCAGCATCTTGCGGCTGTCGCTTACCGGATCCGCAGGCATGGAAGCGGGCGACATCAGTACTGCGTAACCAGGAAGAGAACGCCCGGATTCCAGCCTGATCACCTCTAGCGCGCGGCGCGTTTCCGCCAGCAAGTCCTGAGCTTCATTGATGTCGTGCTCAACCTGGTCCAACTCGATGCGACGCCGGTTCAAGTCGCGGGCCTCAAGCCGGGCGGATTCCAGCTGGCTTTCAACCTTCGAAAACAAACTGCGAATTTCGGTGATGCTGGTGTCGTTTCCTTCTGCCGAAGCATTGGTCAGAGCGCCGGTCTGGCCCAGGACTTTGATTTGTTCGCGCCGGTCGGCCAGCGCCGTTTCGATGACCGCGATCTCATCCAGCAGCGCTTCTTCCTTCAACTGGAAGCGCATGTTGCTTTGGCCGTTGTAGCCGGCTTGCAGCCCGGCCAGTTCGCTCATCAGCTTGGCACGCTCGAAGTTGAGATCGGCCATTGCCCGGTCCAAGAGCGTAGCCCGCATGATCTCTTCGTCGGAAGTGTCTGCAGAGGCACCGCCGGTCCGGGCTTCCAACGCGGCAATTGTTGCTGCAACTTCGGATTTGCGCGCAGCAAGCCCATCGATTTTGGCCAGTTTTTCGATGTGCGCCTTGGTAATCGCATTTCTGCCGAACTCTCCGCCGACTTCGAGCTGTGTTACCCGCAGCCTTGTGAGGCGAAGCGCAAGCTCTTCCTCCCGTGCACGGAGCTCTGACAGGCGGACTTCGGACCGGGCGGTTTCAGCCTCGGTTTTCAGTTCGAGATATGCTGCAACGACAGCATCCAGCTTGCTCTGCGCAAACTCGGCAAGCCGGCTTTTGGTTTTGAGCACAATCAAGCTGTCGGACCGCTTGATCTCGATAGAGCCGGAAAGGTCGGAAACACTGATGGAACCCGCCGGGCCCGGATTGTCCGTCGCAAGGGAATGGGCGGCACGCAGCATGACAGGCGGCGATGCGACATAGGTGGTTTCAGCCTTAACAAAACTGTCGAAGGTTTTCAGAACCGACCCGTCGCCCGTGGCGTACAAAATGTTGGATTCCTGCGGAAACACCCGGAGGATGGCTTGTGATTCATACAGCCGGACGCCGGACATGTAGCCCGCAGCCGCCAAAACGGGCCCGAACAGCATTGCCTTGCCTATGGTGTGTTTCCAGCGCCCCCTCATGATGCGGATCAGCCCATGGACCGGATTAGGTTCTGAGGCTTCGGTCTCTGCGGCTGCCAGATGTTGCTGCTGATGCCCCTGTGTGCGGGCTGATGCGGCTATCGCCATACGGTCACCCGGCCGCGCGCGAGGAATGATCGCGCTCCCATAGGTGGCAGGAGTTCTGCCCTTCCAGCATCAGGCACACCCGCACCCAGGTCATAACAAGCAGAAAGAATGCAATCGGGAGAGTGTCCGGGCGGGAGACCAGGGCGCGATGCAGCATTTCCTTGGTGCTTCCCCGCTCCGGGCTGGGCTGGCCCAGCCTCGTCACCTGCCGCGCCCCTCTGATGCTGCGCCGCCTGACTCGGATCAAATCCGGCAGGCTGGAGGGCGCACGTGCCTGAAAACTGCATTCCGCTGCAAAGGCAGTTTCTTCCTGCCGGAAACTTCTTCGGATGTACTCGTCATCTGCAATGACTTCGGGCAGCGGGAATACACGTGCGGCCCCTGCCGGCGACAGGGCAAACAAACCTCCGAATTTTCCCTGGCTGAAGTAAGGGTTTGAGCGCCATCCTTGATAGAAGGTGCGCACGGCGGCGGAGGATTCAGAAGTAACGACTTCCATCTTGCCGCAAGACGCCAGTGCATTTCCGTGTTCGAGCGGAGCTAGAAGGGCTGTCAGTGACTCCGAAGTCACATCCAGATCTGCATCAAGGCATATGACCGGGGCTGACTTGCAGGAAGCTTCGAATCCAAGGTTCAAAGCATGGCATTTGCCGCAGCGGTCTGTCTCAATGACTTCTGCTTGCGGCATGACGGCACGCGCCCGGGCCGCTGTCGCATCTGAACATCCGTTGGCGATCACAATGACACGGAAGTCGCTGAGCGGGAGACCTTTGGAAAGATACCAAAGGGTTCGGGCTATTACCGTTTCCTCATTGTACGCCGGAATCAGGATCGTCGCTTTCATCATGCGGCACCGCTTTGATCAGCGGGCTTAGTTGATGCCTGCTGAACCGGCCGGTCCCAGACAAAATCCTGGATCGCGCCGAGGAGTTCCTCCAGATCTGCTGATTCCTGGGAGGCAGCGGCTGGAGGCAATTGGAAGCCACTGGCCAATGCCCGGTCCAGCTCTTTGCAGAGGGTTTGGCCATCCTGCACGACGGTCACATTGGACAGCCTTGCCATCTCGTTTGCAGTGTCCTGCTGGTGATCGGTGCGATGCTCTTTGAATTTCATCCGCCGGGGCATCAGGATCAGCGGCTTGCCGACCTCAGCCGCGGACAGAATGGTACCCATGCCCGCATGTGCCACGACCAGCCGTGCCCTTTCGAAGCGGGTTTGGAATTCGACCTGGCTAAGGCTGGCAACTGTGTCGAGATGAGGAAATGACCCGGGGCTGTCACCTGTCTGGGCGAATACCGGGATGCCCGGATTGTGAGCGGCCCAATTGTCCAGGCTTGTTAGCATCCGGTCGAATGGCAGCTGTGTGCCTACAGTAGCAAAAATCATCGTTGAAACCTCAATCAATTGAAGGTTTTCAGATCAGGGCACCCCGGTATTCTGCGCCGGTCTTTGCGGCGACCTGAGGCCACTGGGACAGCACGCGGTCAGCAACTCCCAAGGAGAGACGTGCGGAAATCGACAGCTCCCGGGCGTTAGCAATCGAGTCGATAAACATCGTCCGTGCGCCAAGCATCCGGGCCAGCCGGATGGCGACAAAACCGCCTGCCGCGCCGGTTGAAACCACCGCATCCGGACGAATGCGCAAAACCAGCCAGGCCAAGCGAAGAACACAGGCAATCAAACGGAGCGGGGTGTCCTTGTTGGCGTCCGGATAAACATGAACGTGGTCTGCAGCTGAGTTTTCGGCAGCCGAAGCGTCGGTAGTTGCATAGTGCACCTCAGCACCTTCGAATGCCGGTGAAAGGTGCTGCAATTGAACCCAGTGGCCTCCGCCTGACGAGACTGCGAGGACAACCGGAGGCGAGTGATCATGTCTAGGCATTTCGGTGCTCCCAAGCTTCCATTGCGATCTTGGGCTCATCGTAGCACTTGATAACTAATTGATTTAAATTGTAAAAAGAATCCTCGCCGAGTAATTGGACGAGGCTCACCTATACTCTTGGATACCGTCTTCCTCTTTTTGCTGCGCCAGTACGTCTTTATAAAGGCAGACTAACCGGGTGGCCTTCGACGCCCAGCGGCCTTCAAGAAAAACCTTCTTTCTAGCGCTGGCACCAAGCCTGTTGCGGAGTGATGGCGAGACGGCAAGGCGCCTCACGGCTGAGGCGATATCAGCAGCAAACTCATGCGGTGCCGTAACCGGAATCCGGATCCCGCAGCCATCATTCACGATCCAGCCTGGACCGCCTCTGTCTGCAGCTATTACAGGCAGACCATGGCGCATCGCTTCATAAAGAACACCGCCTGCCGGCTCCCGAAAGGAAGGGAAGCAAAAAACATCATGCGTGGTGTACAGGTGCTCAACCTCTTCCCTCGAAATCTTACCCATAAACCGGACGCGGCCGGCAACCCCTAGCCGGTCAGCTTCCGCGCGGCACACATCCAGCTCTTCTCCTGCACCTGCGCTGGTCAAGGTGACGCCTGGCAGATCACTCAGATGCGCAAGCGCCCGCACCGCGTCCCGCAGCCCTTTGGTCCGCACCGCGCGCCCCACATGCAGCAGCCGAAGCCGGCCCCGTGCCTGATCCCGGGTCCGTTCCGGCTCCACATCATCTATTCCAAGTTCGAGAACAGGCTCGAACCGCTTCAACGGAACATCTCCCAGAACATTCTGCACATATGGGGCGACACCCAGCACACAGGCAGCCCGGGCGTAGCTTGCGCGCAGCCAGGGGTCATTGCGGAAGCGAAACGCATCGAGTTTCCGGAGACGGGTAAACAAAGGCGCGCTGGCAGCTTCTGCTTGAAAGGCCGCCGGTGTGTCGAGCGCGCCCCCTAGCGGACCGATGATGTACGGTATGCTGAAATGGCGCAGCGGCGATGCGTAGCGGGCGGCTTGCGGCATCAGCTGATGGGCGATGTCAAAGCGTTCGCCTGCGCTGGCAGCCGCCGCAATCCACTTTCTTACCTGATGCGAGAAAACAGGCCAGGCAGGTTTGAGCATGGCATTCAAACGCTCATGGCTGACAGCCCAGGATGGTTCGGGCCAGGTCACAACCCTTGCGCCGGGCAATTGAGCCGCCACCCTTTGCCGTCCAGGTCTTTGAAAGGTCAAAACAGTCAGGTCAGTGAGGGCGGACAATGCCTGGGCCCATTTGAAGGCAACATAGGCTTCTCCCACATCAGAGACGTCAATATTCGGAGCAATCAGCAGAACCCTCATGCCTGCACCGCCAGTTGCTTGCCGGATGGCCAGGCTTTGGGCAGGTCAGCGGCAACGGATAGGAAATGGCGGGCCCGGCTCTTGGCTCCCTTTCGGTTTGCGAGGGCTAAAACAGACCAAAGCAGAGCTCTGGACAGATTGTGAAAGCACAGGATGGCAAAGCAGAGCATTCCCGCCGCCAGCCCGCCGTGCTTCCGGTGCAGCCGGGTTGTGCCTTCAGTCATCATGACATCCCGCCTGTGATTGAGCTTGCCAACGGCCCCGCCGCCAAAATGCGTAACTTCAGGTATCGGAACAAAGACAAGCCTCCAGCCTGCACTGGCAAACCGGTGGCACCAATCGGTTTCCTCCCCATAGAAGAAGAACGTCTCGTCCAGCAGCCCGACTTCTTCAATTGCCTTGCGGCGGACGAACATTGCTGCGCCCGAAATCACGTCGACATTCAGCTCAGACGAACGGTCCCAACCCGTCATCCTGTAGCTGTCCCACCGCGCAATTCTGGTCAGGCCCAACGCCTGCATCGTCAGGTGCTTCAAGGAGGGGAACGCGCTGCAGGACGGCTGGACTGAGCCGTCCGAATTCAGAACCCTTGGGCCGATCACACCTGTGTCCGGATGTGCATCCATCCAAGCAACCGCTTCAGCCAGTACGCCGCCATGCACCAGCGTGTCGGTGTTCAGAAGCATGACAATCCGGCCCTTCGCCCGCCGCAGGGCAACATTGTTCCCGGCGGCAAAGCCAAGGTTCTTCCTGTTTTCAATGAGGTGGACACCGGGAAACTCAGACCGGACCATTTCTGCAGAGGCATCGCTGGACGCATTATCAACAACAAGGATTTCAAGCTTCAAGGAAGCCCTCCCCGCCTCAACGGATTGCAGGCAATCCCGAAGCAGATCCCGGGTGTTCCAGTTCACAATAACTATTGAGAGATCCATGGCGGTGGCTTTCCTGCAAAGGGTTAAAACAAACGCTGCGGCTGCACTCTGCAGGCCGCAGGGCGCGGGTGCAGCGGCACCCGGTTCTTTCCCGGGCGCGCATCCTGCAGCCAGGCGCCCGCACCGATGAGAAAGAAGAACAAGACAAACAAGGCGTTCCAAAGATGGACCGTTGCCGCGGCAACGCTGATCCCGAACAGGGTGAATGCCCAGGCATGCCGGGCCCGGCGCCATTCCGCAGGCAAGCCCTTGCGCCGTCCGGCGGCCCAAATCAGGCCAAGCAGCATTCCAACCAGCAGAAAGAACGCCGGCAGACCGTAACGTACCGCAGTTACCAGCCAGAAGTTGTCCATGCTGTCTGACATCCATGCTGGGCGTTCCCAATCTCCCAGGCCAATCCCGAAAACGGGATGCCTGCCAACTTCCGCGGTTCCGTATTCGAACAGCAGAATGCGGTTGTAGGCGGATTGTTTGGAAAAGGTGAAATTGTTCACGAAAACGTGGAAGGGCGTTTTTGCCGAAAACAGGTCAATCGCAACATAGGCCAGCGCCATCAGGGAAAAGAGGGCAGCCCAGCGCCCCTGCACGCGGCTGAATGCACGCTCCCAGATGGCGACAAACCCTTGCATCATCAGGACCAGATAGGGCCCGCCCGATGCCGACATGAACGTTGCGAGGCCAACTCCAAGCACCTTTGCCATGCCCCCCAGATCGCTGAATTTCCGTTCAGCAACCACAAAGTAAGCCAGCGAGAAGGCCGAGGCGCAAAACACCCCGTACAGGATCGGGTGATCAAAGGGGCCGAAAGTGCGTTCGATCCCCATCCGCGGTTCTATGAAAGGTGCCCGCGCTCCGCCGAAGGCACCTGAGATACTGTCGTGAAGAATATGAATTCCGGTCAGTGCTTCGGGGACCGTGAAAAGGAGCATGGCAACCACAACAGCAACATAGGCGCGTGCAACCGCAGCAAAGTCTTCGTAGGACCGTATGTACAAGCGGCCGACCAGGTAGGCGCCGGTGCATTCCACAAAGTAGATGCCGCCGGATTCAATTCCTTGCCCAAACCCGCCCCATTTGATCAGTGCTATGACGGCCCAAATGCAGTGCAAAAGGATCAGGATGTCGAAAATTGTTATCCGCCCCCGTTGTCCGGACAGAAGCTGCACAAGCATCGGAAGGAAGAGAACAATCAGAACAACCCGGTAGGCAGAAAGCCTCAGCCCTCCAAGGTTAAGCGAAACAGCGGTTGGCAGCATGACGGCCAGGAAAAAGACCGCAATCGCAGCTGGAACGCCCATGATCCCGCGCGATGATGCAAGATTGGCAGCCATGGCTACACCTGCACGCGCCGGCGCGGCGTCATTGGGGCTTCGACGAGATGCCAGCTCAAAACGGCGAAAGGAAGTGTTGCGGCTAGGCTGAGGATTGCCAGCGCAACCGGCCCCGTGCCCGGCAGCATGAAGATCGCAAACTGCGCGACCGGCCAGCCGTAGATGTATAGGCCGTAGGAATAATCTGCGTGCAGTTTCACCTGCGGCAGGCACAGTGCTGCGGCCAGCGCCGCCAGGCAGACAGCCGCTGTGGACCAAGCTCCGGGCAGAACCACTGAGGCCAGGACTGCAATGGCAGCAAGCGCAGGTCTCACCTCGATGCGATGGCGCAGGCGGTAGACGGCCATGCCCAGCAGAAAGGCGTAGAACAAGGGTACGAACACGGCAATCCGTCCAGGAAAATGCCCGCTCCACCACGTTGCGGCTCCGGCGGCAAGCGCCAGCCCTGCAACAGCCAGCGCATGGCGGGTCAGCCCGGACAGAACCAGCAGAGCACAAAGCCCGTAGGCCGCTACTTCATGAAACAAACTCCACAGCGGGCCATTCACCGTTCCGGGATAAGGGTTTTCTGCAAAGGCCCCCGGGATCTGATGCTCTATCGACAGCAGAGTAAAGGCGCGCAGGCCCCAAACGGCGGCCTCTTCCGCCGTTGGCACGGCACCGCTGGCACATGCCAGTGCCAAAGTGGTCAGCAGGGCCACTCCCAGCCCCGGGAAAATCCGCTTGGCGCGCGCCTGCCAAAAGGCCGCTATCGTCCTGCGTTCGGCGCTTCGGGTAACCAGCAGGCCGGAGAGAAAGAAGAACAAAAGCACAGCCCAACCGCCAAGCGAACGGCCCGTGAGATGCTCCAGCGGCTCTGGCGTACCGGGACCAAGTGCCAGGGGCCAGGCATGGCTCACGATAACGCAACCGGCCAGAACCAGCCTCAGAACATCCAGATTGGACGTCCGCCCTGCGGAAAGGTGAGCCGCCAGCTTCATTCGCGGATTTCCGAGATCGTCACTTTGCGCCACAAACGCTCGCGCAATATGCGTTTCCAGGTGCCAAAGACCGACTGGAGTTTCTGTTTCAAAGACAGCTCCATCCACAAAGGAAAGAGCGGCTGGCCCAAAGTCCTGGGAGCACGCAACCCCGCAGCCCGCATGGCCAGAGAGCGCCCCCAGACTGCTCCATGCGTGTTCTTCAGATTGGGCTGGGCACGTGCGATTACATCGCGGGGTCTTGGCTCGGCAACAATTGCTTGGGCCCGTATGGCCGCCTCGATAAACTCGTGCCCCCGCCTGGTTCTGGCAACGATCAGCGAACGCCCCTTGTCCTGTTCGCCGGATGGCGGGTCGTGCCAGGGATCACCAACCGAGATATCCGCAAAAGCTCCAGTATGATCCGAGCAGATCCGGCAGCGCCAGCGGCGCGCCGATTGCAGGTACCTGCCCCAGCCTTCGGCATAGGTGATGCTCTTGCTCTTATGCAGGACGCCTTGGGTGTCCTTCCAGACAGCCTGCATCAAACCTGGCCAGCCATTCCCGCGGTAACGCAAGTCCGCCAGTTGCGCGTCCTTGGGAACCTCCAGCCTGTCCAAAAGCCGCTCCGTCGCTGCCAGGTTCGGAGCACCAGCGCAGAAAATCGAAATTGTCAGCGGGATTTGATCTGAAAGCTCAGCCCATGACCGCATCGCCTGGTGCGCCGACGCGACATCGCATGGTTTGCCAATGAACACGGTCCGGCCGTCGCGGCTGGCGATTTTGCCCAGCATTTCAGCCGGGCTTGCCTGGGCATAGCGCGAGCCTGCGCCCCGCATCAGCCCCTCACGGTTTGTGCTGATCACAGCTTCATTCAGACGCGGATCATTCCGCCGTGCCGCAATATGAGCCACTCCGTCAGCGGTGCCCGCCGCCAGCGCATGGCCGGCCAAAGCTGTCACCGCCCCGCCAGAAGACCCTTGGCGCCGCATTTCCGGATCGCTGGCCCAGGCCTCCCAGGCGCCCAGAACAGGCCCCCAGTCTGCGTCGACGCCATCTTCAAGCGTCAACCCCGACCAGTCGCTTGACGCCCCCGCACAAACCGCCAGCGCTGACTTCGCGGCCTGCCGCCCTTTGCCGGTATCTTCGACAACCGGCCGCCGCCCATGCACCGGATCCTCAATCATCCGGATCGCGTTGGGGAAGGCCCCGGCGCAGGCTCCGCAGCCGGTGCACATATTGCCGGCAACAATTGCGGTTATCGGGTCGGTGCCCATGCGTAAACCTCCTGTTTTCCTGTACTGCTGAACGTGGGGCGCGAAAGCACGTATGCGCGCCAGGTTGCCCCGGCTTCCCCAAGTGCCGCCGCAGCGGCAATGGCTGCGAGCGGGAAGCTGGCTGCCGCGACTGCAGCTGCGGGGATGAGCGCCAGGGCGCGTATCAGGTTTGCACGTGCTGGGTCGCCGGTGCGTCCGGCGGCAATGGCAAGCTGAGAGTAGGGTGTCCTGAGAATACGGAACCCAGCCGCAGCCCCTAGGGCAAGCGCCAGCGCCCCATCAGGCTGGAAGCCGGCGCCGTAAAGCAGCCCGATGACAGCAGGGGCAAGAAAGGCAAACCCCGAGGACATGACGGCCGCAAGAATGATGTACAGGGTCAAAACCGGCTGCCACACTTTGGCAAGTGCATTGCGGCGGATTGCAATACGAAGGCGCGGCAGGACAGCAGACGCTGCTGCCCGGCCGGTGATCTGCGCTGGCAGCAGCGCAAGTTGCAAAGCCACGCCATACACCGCCAGCGTGGTCCAGTCGTAGGCTTTGGCGACGATCACACGGTCCGCATAGAAGGTGAAAAACAACAGCATCGCATTGGACACCAGCGGAGCGCCAAAGTGCCAGACGCGGCGAAGGGCGCTGACCTTGAACCGCACCTGGTATGGCCGTACGGCAACCAAGTGGGACAGGCCGGCATAAACTGCAGCATGCACAGTCAAAACAGCCGGCATAGCCCTGTGATCTGCCAGAAGAACTGCAGCAGGCAGCACGCAGGCGGCCATCGCAATGGTCGCACCGCCTTCGACCAGTGCCATCGGCTTGTACCGGAGCAGGCGTTCACTGCGGCGAAAGTCCAGATGTGCCAAACCGCGCAGCGCCGGAACAGCTGCCAGCCATGCAAAGGCGGCCGGTGCGGGGCCGCCCGTGAAAACCGCGGCCAGGATCGGCGCAGCCGCGAGCAGGACGAGAGCAGCAATCAGCCCTCTTGCAATGGTCACGCCGTGCATTTCTGCCTGGAACCTGCGAGTACCGCCGTCACCGGCCTGCAGCATCAGGCGGTCCACCCCCACGTCGCTTGCCATTTCCGCAAGCCGGACAGTAAGCGCCAGTATCATCGCCTGGCCCAGTTCACCCGGGCCCAGAACCCATGCAAGGATCATAGAACGGCCTAGCGCCGCTGCCTCAGCCAGGACAGGCACAACCCAGACCAAATGCTGTCCGGAGGAAGCCCGCGCAGGGCTCAGCATGCAATGCCTGCCTGGCGGGCAATCACGCTCATCTCACGGCTGGCGCGGGCTTTGACCCCTTCGATGCGGCCTGCCAGATCGTGCTTCAGAGCGGCCCGGCTGGAAAAGGAAGCGGCAGCCCGCTCGGCAACCTGCCGGGCGTCTGACGTGCGCAAGTCAACAACCTCTCCGCCAATGCCGCACTCGTCAAATACCCCTTGAGCCTTATCTGTGTAGCCTAGACCCAGTGTCGGCACCCCGGAGGAAAACGCCCCGATCGTTGCGTGCATCCGTGCTCCGGCGAACCAGTCCAGCCGGGACAGCACCCACTTCAATTCCATGGGATTCAGATGTTCTTCCAGCACGAGAACCCTGTCTGCGCCCAAAGCGCCGAGCCGTGTTTTCAACGCCCGAGCAGCGTCCAGGTCACTTTCCGCATCACCGCCGGGGCGATGCACATGCGGAACCAGCAGCAGCCGAAGACCGGGATGCACTCTCAGCAACGCTTGCGCCAGTGCATCGGCTTGATCTGTGTGAAAATCTTTCAAACCGAAGCGGCGGCTGGCTGTTTCCCTGTCATTGCACAAAAGGCCGGAAACATTCAGCCCTGCCAGCGGGAAGGCTCTTGAAGAGTCCAGCCAGCTTTCTGCAAGTGTTTCAAGACCGCTGGGCCGAACCGAGGGCAAGGCGACTGCAACGTCGACACCCAAACGATGGCGTTCCGGGTCAAAGCCATCCCCCAGCGCATCGCGAAGGAAATCATAGCTTGGCGCATCCCGTACCCAGACCGCAGAGGCCGCGCGCAGAACGGCAACCGCCTCCGATTTGAAGGCCGGATTAGAAAATGGCCCAAGCTTCTGCGGCAATAGAATGAGCGGCACTCCGGCGTCCAGCGCCAAGCGCTTAGTAAGTATCATGGCTCGGAAGCGCTTGGGGCCGTAAACATCCGTGAAGCTGTCGCCGCCGGATATGTCCAGGACCGCGCGGGAGCTTGCGACTGTGCGCGCAGGCGCATTCAAGCCTCCTCCGGCACGTGCCCAGGCATGCGCCGCACGCAGGTTGTCTCCGCGCCAGAAACGGCGGTTATGGGTAAGGCCAACCAGATTAACCGTTGCATAGCCCCAATCTGCCTGCCGCAGGCCGCGCCCGTGGTCGGCAACCGTGATCGCCGAGGCGCCTCGGCAAGACAGGCCTGCCACCGTTGAATGGCAAAGAGCGCTTACACCCTGGTTTCCAGTGTCAGGAGCTGCATTTAGAAGCGTAATCATAACGGCCCTCAAAATTGTTTTGAGAATTATAGGCCTAGGCTGATTCAGACTTCTCCAGTGCAACTGTTGAGATGCAGCGCACAATGGTGAGCAGGACCTATCCGAAAGTTCACATCAGACGCTTTTTCCAGAAACCTGGACAAACCGAAGTCTAGCGCGACCAAATCGAAATGGCATCGCAGCCCAGTTTTTCAGAAACCTGAGTTGAAAATCGCACATGGCGGCGACGTGTCATTCGGTCAGAGAAAAAGGGCGGAAGGAACACCAAGTTTCACACCGGGACTGATACCATTGGCCGCCCCAAAAGACTTTTCAAGACAGCCGGGCAGGCCTGCGGCGGCACGGGTGCCAGGGTGCCAGGGTGATCCTGAACGGCCTGCCTTCCGCCAAATGGATGATCGAAGCCCACGGATAGGTCGCCGTCAGATTTTGGGAAGCGTTGAACACAAGGGATACGGCCCTGCCGCCCCTGGAGGGAGCCACATGACCAGCCCATCTTCTACAGGCGTCTCACGCGCGGATCTCGGCCCTGCGACCAATCGGCGGCGCTAAATCGGCGGCTTCTGCACAGTTGATGGTCAGAGGCTCTATCCTTTGGCCGGTTTTTGGCTGCCTCACTGTTCTCACCATACCGGCAGCCTAGGGAGGCTGAGCTCTTACCCGCCGGACTCATGAAAATCTGAGGAACAGGCGGTTTCAATGAAAGCCTTCACCAATCGCAGTTTTGCCCTGTCCTTTGGCGCCACTACCGCGGTTTCATGCTGCTGTGTAAGTTCAGCGACCGGAACTTCGGCCAAACCTCTCGATATCAATCCGCTCTTCCCAAGGAAGATCGCGATTCCGGCACCTTGCAACACCGCCTCACACATCAAAGGGAACGTGGTCATCTTTATTGTACGTTGAAAGTAGACTCCGCTTTTGTGCTGCGCTTCTCGCACGACACGCTCCGTCAGAGATCCGGTTTCCGGCAGGATGATGGTTTCTTCTTGCAGGTCCTTGAAGCTCAGAATGCCACGCGCGGCGAGCGGGGAAACCGGCAAGAGGTAAGCCACGTATTGGTTCTTCTGAACCATCACGCGCTCCCAGTCATCAGAGTGCGGAGGATCCGTGATCAATCCGACATCAGCCCGCCGCTCCCGCAACAGGCTGGTCGCGGTGGTCCAACCGTAAAGGGAAAAATCGATTTCAACTTCGGGATAGGCCTGCCGGAACAGGCTGATCGCCTTGAGCGCGGGGAGAGGGGCATTGGCAATAATCTTGATGTGGCCGCGTGCCATGGCCTCATACCCTTCGAGCCGCTCGCTGATTTCCGAATCCAGCGCAACCAGCCGGTCCGCCAAGTCATAGAATTCCTGACCAGTCCGGGTGAGGGAAATGCCATCGCGGCTGCGCACCAGCAGCTGCGAGCCGACTTGTTTCTCCAGCTTGCCCACATGCTGGGTTACAGCCGGCTGCGTCACCCCCAACCGCGCGGCGGCGGCTGAGAAGCTGCCTTCCCGGACAACATAAGCAAAGGCAACAAACTGGTGATGGTTGGCGCGCATGCCCGGCCTCCTTTTGAACGAGGCCATAACCGCCATTAGTCTCACTAATGTGACGTCACAAAAGTGAAGGCTCAGCTGCTTAGACCACCGCTGTCAGATGGAGGAATCAGATGGCCGGGCTGAGCATCGAAAATATAACAAAGCGCTTTGGCGAAACCGAAGTGCTGAAAGGGGTTTCCCTGGACATAGCCGACGGTGAATTCGTCTCTCTGGTCGGGCCGTCCGGCTGCGGCAAGTCCACGCTGCTGCGGATCATCGCAGGGCTGGAGGAGCAATGCACCGGAGACATTCAGATCGGCGGGCACTCAGTTGCAGGACGGCGCGCGGCAGATCGCAATCTGTCGATGGTGTTTCAGTCCTATGCACTCTACCCGCATCTGAGCGTAGGCGAAAACATCGCGGTGCCGCTCAGGATGCGGCGCATGAAAGGGTTGCAGAGGCTGCCGCTTATCGGCGGTTTCCTGCCCGGTGCACGCGCCGTGGCTGGCGGCATTGGCCGGGATGTCACCCTTGCAGCTGAAATGCTCGAGATCGGGCATCTTCTGGACCGCAAGCCCGGTCAGCTTTCCGGCGGGCAGCGCCAGCGGGTGGCCTTGGGGCGGGCCTTGGTGCGGGAACCTGCCGCGTTTTTGCTGGACGAACCGCTTTCTAACCTCGACGCCAAACTGCGGGTCCAGACCCGGGCTGAGATTGCGCAGCTGCACCGCCGTCTTGCAGCAACATTTATCTATGTGACCCATGACCAGGTCGAAGCGATGACCATGTCAGACCGTATCGCGGTGATGATGGGCGGGCGCATCCTGCAGTGTGCGCCGCCTGATGCGGTCTATGAAGATCCTGACTGGATTGAGGTCGCCGAATTCATCGGTTCTCCGAAAATCAACATCCTCCCACTTGAGATCCTGTCCAACGGGCGGCTGAGCCTGCTGGATCACGCCTTGAACCTTGCCGTTATCGACGGGAGCAGAGGTGTCGCGTCGCTTGGCCTCAGACCAGAGGCGCTTCGGTTAACGGGCGGGGACAGCCCGATCCGCGGCCGCGTCGCGCATAGCGAGAACCTTGGCTCGGAGCTTTTCGTTCAAATTGAGGTCTCTGGCTTGGAAGAACGCGTCACCCTGCGCGCTATACCCGAGCAACGCAAAGCACTGGCGCTGGGAACACCTGTGGCCTTGGATTTTGACACTGACAACGCGCTTGTTTTCGACGCGGATGGCGCACGCATGCGCGGGCTTCGTCATCTCAACGCTGCAACCTCCGAGGTCGCTTGAGATGCCCGCCATAGAACCCTCCTTGCCGGTCGCAAAGACAAAGGCAGTTGCAGGTCACGCAGCCAAAGAACGCCGTGCCGCATGGGTTTTGACCGCACCTGCCCTGACCCTGATGGTTATCGTTCTGCTGGCACCGGTCATCATCGCGGGGCTGCTGTCCTTCACCAATTATTCTCTTGGAAACAGCGGTTTCGATTGGGTTGGCACCCGCAATTACGAAAAGCTGTTCACACGCGCGACGTACGAAAAGATGTTTCTGGCCACATTGACTTATGTGGTGACGGTGGTGCCGGTCTCAGTAGGCCTCGGGTTGGGGACTGCGCTGCTGATCAACTCGTTGGGCCGTTTCCGCGAGATCTACAAGACGATCTATTTCCTGCCGGTGATGGCGACGCTTCTGGCAATGGCCATTGCCTGGGAGTTCATGCTGCACCCGTCAATCGGAATGGTGAACCGCACACTGGAAATGGGCTGCGGCACATTCCTGGAACAGATCTGGCCTTTCATGGCTGACGGCTGTGCCGACCGGTTTCCAGTCTGGCTGGGCGACAAGCGTTATGCGATCTGGGTAATCTGCTTTATCGGCGTCTGGCAGGGGTTCGGCTTCAACATGGTGCTGTATCTGGCCGGGCTGACGAGCGTCCACCGGGAGCTGTATCATGCCGCGGAAATGGATGGAGCAAAATCTGCGTGGGAGCGGTTCCGTCTGGTGACCTGGCCTGCGCTGGGACCGACTACGGTCTTTGTTGTCACCATTACCTGCATCCGTGCCTTTCAGGTCTTTGACACGATCGAAGCCTTCTGGCCGCAGGGCGGCGGGCCGAACAAATCCACCTACGTGATGATGTTCGCCATTTTTGAAAAGGGCATCCAGCAGAACCTGATCGGGGTCGGCTCGGCGATCACCATGCTGTTCCTTGCCTTCGTCATGTTCCTCACCTTGATCCAGCGCTGGCTGGTGGAACGAAAGGTCCATTACAAATGACCCGCGACTGGTGGAAGCACCTGATCCTGATCCTTGGTGTGATCGTCGTCCTGGCGCCGTTTTATATGATGGTCAGCTATTCCTTCAAATCTCCTGGAGAAATTGACCGGGGAGAGGGCGGCTTTTTCGGGCAGCAGCAGCTGATGGTGGATGAGCGCTGTGTCAAACTGCGCGACCCTGACCGCAACGACATTGCTGCCGCCGCAGACCGCTTCCCGGGGCAAAGCGACAGCACGATCCGCGATGCGCTGGCTGCTGAGGCCACGGCAGAGTGCTCCATGCGGCCCGTGGTGTTCAATTACACCAAAGCATTCACCGAGGCACCGTTGCTGCGTTACCTGCTGAATGGGGTCATCGTGACGGCGTCGATCTTTCTGATCCAGGTCGTGGTCGCCTTGCCCGCCGCCTATGCGCTGGCCAAGCTGAAATTCTGGGGGCGAGATGCGGTGTTTGGCCTGGTTCTGTTTTGCCTGCTGATCCCAGTCCACGCCATTGCGCTGCCGCTTTACATCATGCTGGCCAAGCTGGGGCTGACCAATACCTATGCCGCGCTTGTTGTGCCTTGGACGATCTCGGTCTTTGGCATCTTCCTGATGCGCCAGTTCTTCATGACGGTGCCGGATGATCTGATTGATGCGGCACGCATGGATGGGATGGGAGAGTTCGCCATTGTCTGGCGCGTGATGCTGCCCACCGCAATCCCCGCACTTCTGGCCTTTGCGATTTTCTCAATCGTGGCCCATTGGAACGACTACTTCTGGCCCCGCATCGTGGTCACCGGCAACCGCGACCTGTTCACGCCGCCCTTGGGACTGCGGGAATTCAAAGGCGACGGCGACGGGTCGTTCTTTGGGCCGATGATGGCCGCAGCGACCGTGATCGTCACCCCATTAATCGTAGCTTTCCTGGTGGCGCAGAAGCGCTTCATCGAAGGAATCACCTTGAACGGCATGAAATGAGTTTCGGGTGCGGGCCGCCCCGCACCCTCCCGATATCCCGTCAGGGATCAACCCGGAGCGTGCATCGCCAAACACAAGCGCTCCACGTCAGGAATGAGAGGAAGATTTCCATGAAAACCGCCCTGTCTGCAATGGCTTTGGCGCTGACCGCCACCGCCGTGGTGGCCGAAGACACCGTGACCATCGAATTCGCCTATCCCTACAGCCATCTGTTTGACGTCACCTATGAAGCCATGATGCCGGCCTTCAAGGAAGCGCATCCGAACATCGATGTGAAATTCCGCGCCACCTATGAATCCTACGAAGACGGCACCAACACCATTCTGCGTGAAGCGGTGTCCGGCAACCTGCCCGACGTCACCATGCAGGGCCTGAACCGCCAGCAGATCCTGGTGGACAAAGGCATTGCCAAGTCGCTGGAACCTTTCATCGCCAAAGAAACCGACTTTGCCAAGGACGGCTATCACGACGCCATGCTGTCGCTGTCGACCTTTGGTGAAAACGTTCACGGCCTGCCGTTCTCGGTCTCGCTGCCGGTTGGCTATTACAACATGGATCTGCTGAAAGAAGCCGGAGTTGAAACCCTGCCCACCACCTGGGACGAGGTGATCGGCATGTGTGAAACCATGAAGGCCAACGGCATCGATAACCCGATTTTCTGGGGTTGGAACATCACCGGCAACTGGTTCATGCAGGCGCTGATGTGGTCGCAGGACAAAGCCATCGTTGAAAACGGCGTCGTGACTCTGGACAGCCCCGAAGCGCTGGCCGCAATGGAGCAAATGCAGAAGATTTTCACCAAGTGCGAGATGCAGAACCTTGAGTGGAAAGCGGCCCTGTCGTCCTTCTCGGCAGGCGAAATCGGCATGATATTCTGGTCGACTTCCGCCCTGGGTGCTGTTGAGCGCTCGCAGGGTGAGTTTGAGCTGAAAACGGGTCCTTTTCCCGGGATGGATGAAACACCCAAGGGTCTGCCGGCGGGCGGCAATGCCGCCATGCTGACTTCAGCCTCGGATGATCCGAAAGTGCAGGAAGCCGCCTGGACCTGGCTGAAATTCATCACCAGCGGTGAAGGCGCCGCAGAAGTGGCCAAGACCACTGGCTACATGCCGCCGAACAAGGCCGCAAACGAAGTTATCCTGGCTGATTTCTATGACCAGAACCCCAACAAGCAGACCGCCGTGGACCAGCTGCCTCTGCTGCGCGACTGGCTGGCTTATCCGGGCGACAATGGCCTGGCGATCACCCAGGTGATCTATGACGGCATCGAGCGCATTGTCACCGGCGACGCCGCCGACATGAAAGAGCTGCAGCAGGACATGGTCGAAGAAGTCGCCGACCTGATGCCTAACGGCTAAAGACACCTTTCCGGCTGCGTGCCGGTTCGCGCGCGGCCGGTTCTCCTCCGGGCAGAGTACAGATATGAAGATCATCCAAATCTCAGACATTCACCTGACGGTCCCCGGCGAAGAAATGGGCGGGCTGGACCCCCATGCCCGATTTGCGCTCGCCTTGGCCCATGTGATGGAAAATCATGCCGACGCTGCACGCGTCATCATCACCGGCGATCTGGCTCATTGGGGGGAACGCGCGGCTTATGAAGCGCTGCAAGCTGCCATCGCCGACCTGCCAATTCCGGTGCGGCTGATGATTGGAAACCACGACGACCGGGCAACCTTCCGCTCCGTCTTCACAGGTCATCCCGTGGACAAAAACGGCTTCGTCAATCACTCCGAAACAGTCGGGGGGACGCAATTCATCTATCTCGACAGCATTGGCGAGCGGACCCATGCCGGACATTTCTGCGCTGCCCGGCGCGCTTGGCTGAGGGCTGAGCTGGAAAGCTGCGAACGCGCTCGCATTTTTCTGCATCACAACCCAATGCTGGTGGGGCTGCCCGCAGAAGACAGGATCGCATTGGTCCAGGACGATCGCGGCCCATTCCGGGACCTGATCAAGGAACATGCCCGCAAAATCGACTACATCCATTTCGGCCATGTCCACGCACCAATCCACGGACGCCTGGCAGGTGTTCCTTTTGCCAGTGTGCCTTCGACCGGCAACCAGTCGATCCCGGACCTGAGCGAAACCGACTTGCTGAAAGGTGCCCCAATGGACCCGGCCTATTTCGTGCTGCTGATTGATGGGCAAGACACGACCATTCATCAGATCCCCTTTGCCTGGAACGGGCCTGTCCTGACTGCCGGCACGGGGTGGGAGGATTGGGCTAAACCAGTAGAGGCGGCAGAATGAGGTGCCGCGCATCTGACTGATACCCTCGTACCAGGCAGTAATAAGTTCTTTTTTTAAGAGCCCATCCGCAAGTGCGGCTGGATCCGGGACAGCAGCGGAAGCTTAGCTCGTGTGGAACATGATGCGTCAGCCGTGCATCCGGGGTCTGCGCCAGAACTTTGCACGGTATTGGCATAGAGTCTTGGTGGCCAGCCTCCGGGTTTCTCTTGCAATCGAGGGAACAGATCGCGGCGCTTCCGGTGGTCAATCACAGCTGCACGGAACCAAATGGCATTTCAAACACTCCATAGTTCTGCGGCACTTGCAAAAAGTGCTGCAGGTTGCGTTGAAGCACCCGTCAGATTCTGGATGCGCGTGGTCCGCCGGCACTTGCGGGGCATGCTCATACCGGCTGCCTGGATCCTCAAATCTGGCGATACCCGGAAATCCTCTCCGGCTCCTGATCAGCAGGGGATCGTTGACCAGCATGGTGTCATTCGGCTGTCGGCAGACTGAGGGCCGGAGCCGCTGATGCCATTCCCGCCGCAGGCAGCCGTTCACACGAATTTGGACGAATGGTGGCTTGCGATAAGCCAGACACCACCGATTTCTTCAAAACAGTACAGGAAGCGTGCCGGGATAATTTCATCCTCACCGTCACGCTCGAACGAGAACGTGTAGTGCCCGGCAGCAGTTGCGGTTGCAGCGGTGCGGCCAGCGCTCATGCAAACAGTGTTGAGCTGGCACGTCAGACCGGGGTTTGCCAGCAGCTTTTCAAAGTAGGCGCGGCGTTCGGCTGTGTCCCTGCAGATGTAGTTTTGCATAGCCGGCACGAGGATTGCCGTTTCGGAGTAAAGCGCAAGCAGGGCGTCAATGTCTTTCGTGCCAAGAGCCTCGATCCAGCGGAGCAGAAGTGCACGGCTCCCTGCCAGGCATGAGTGCGTGCCGGTTTCAGTATCCGGACCGTCCTTTGGGAGCACAGCAGTTGGGTCTTCCAGCATCTGATACCTTTCTTCTTGGGAACACAGCAAACAGCTGCTGCGCCATTCCGGCAAAGCACCGCAACTTGCGGACAGCGCGCTCAGTGCAAGCGGCCCTCCGGCTTATAGTCGAAAGCTGGATCAATAACGGCCAGCAGGCGGGTTTCTCCCGTTCCTTCGATGGGCGGCGAGCGGTGCAGAAGCACTGTCTGCTCCTCCCCGGGCCAGCAGCGCCCGCGCAACAGCACCGCGCTGCCCTGCGACACAGAGAGCGGCGCAGCTTCGGTACCGGGCTGGGTAAGCTGGGTCCCTGCCCCGCGGTAAGTGCACAGCATCCGGGCCGTCATGTTGTCGACATGGAACCTGCGGCAGGCGTTCGTGGAGACCGCTTCCAGACGCACATGCAGAAGCGGCGTCTCCATGATTTCACTCATGAGGTATCCAAGCGCGGCGATGTCGCCTGCCAGCATGTCCCGCTCTGGGCCGGCAGGCGTTCCGGCCAGGCTGCAGGCCGCCTGAATGCACCCTTCCAGCGCATCGGCGCCAACAAGGCTGCGCAGCTTCGGCAGCTTGTCCGGCGGCAGTCCGGAAATCCAATTGACAAACTCTGGCGCAGGCTCGCGCTGCCAGATTGCGGCCGCGACACCCGGCTGCTTGATACCGGATAAGGCCGATGCATCGCGCGCCTGCAGCACGGAACATGCTTCGCCGCGAATGGGAAAATCAACAATGCTCATGGTTCGAAACCCTTTGGGGATGCCGTCGGGAAACATGGGGCAGCAGACTGCATTGCTTTGCCTCTGAAGCGCGTGTTCATGGCATGAAGCGCTCCGCCTGGGCCGCTGCAGGAGGTACTGCATCCTGCGTCAATAGTGTGATGGCTTCGGACAAAGGCAGCGTCTGCGTCCTGGCCTCGCCGTGGCGGCGGATGGTGACCGTCCGCTCTTCTGCCTCGCGCATGCCAAGTGCGATCTGAACGAGGATTTTCTTTAGCGCGTGTTCGCGCACCTTGTAGCCGATTTTCTCGTTGCGCAGGTCTGTCTCCACCCGCAATCCGGCGGCGCGCATGGCCTGGGCAACCTCCTTGGCCCAGTCATCGGCGGCACCGGTGATGGTTGCGGCGACCACTTGAACCGGCGCCAGCCACAGCGGCAGATGGCCCGCGTGATGTTCGATCAGGATGCCGGTGAAACGTTCCAGGGACCCGAACAGCGCCCGGTGCAGCATAACCGGCGGAAGTTTTTCTCCGGAAGCCGCCACATAAGAGGATCCGAAGCGCTCAGGCAGGTTGAAATCGACCTGCAGCGTGCCGCATTGCCAGTCCCGTCCGATGGCGTCGCGCAGGACATACTCTAGTTTCGGCCCGTAGAACGCGCCTTCACCCTCGAACAGAGTGTATTCATGCCCTGAAACGTCCAGCGCCCTGCGCAGCGCATCTTCGGCGCGGTCCCAGCTCTCCTCGCTGCCGATCCGGTTTTGCGGCCGGGTGGAGAGCTTGATGCGGACATCCTCAAAGCCGAAGTCACGGTAGATGGACAGAACCAGATCGTTGACCTTCAGGCACTCTTCGGTCAGCTGCTCGGGCGTGCAGTAGATATGTGCATCATCCTGGGTAAAGCTGCGCACCCGCAAAAGCCCGTGCAGCGCGCCGGAAGGCTCATAGCGATGCACCTTGCCGAATTCGGCAAGCTTCAGCGGCAGATCGCGGTAGCTTTTGGTGCCTTGCCCGTAGATCAGCATGTGGCCGGGGCAGTTCATCGGCTTCAGCGCGTAGTCGCGGTCGTCCTCGGTTTGCGCCAGGAACATGTTGGCGCGGTAGTTCTGCCAATGGCCTGAGGTCTCCCACAGCGCGCGGTCCATGATGTCGGGCGAGTTCACTTCCAGATAGCCCGCTGCCTCCTGACGGTCGCGCATGTAGCCGATCAGGGTCTGGAACAGGCGCCAGCCCTTCGGGTGCCAGAAGATGGAACCCGGCGCGACTTCTTCGAAATGGAACAGGTCCATCTCGCGGCCCAGCCGCCGGTGGTCGCGCTTTTCCGCCTCGGCCATCATGGTGAGATGTGCGTCCAGATCAGCCTTGGAGGCGAAGGCCACGCCGTAGATCCGGCTGAGCATCGGGTTGTTGGCATCGCCGCGCCAATAGGCCCCGGCAACACGTGTCAGCTTGAAGGCAGCCCCGGCGTCGCCCGTGTGGCGCATATGCGGGCCGCGGCAGAGGTCCAGCCAATCACCCTGCCGGTAAATGGTCACCGGCTCGCCCTCGGGGATCGCATCCAGCAGGGCCAGCTTGTAGCTCTCGCCTGCGGCTTCGAAATGCGCGCGCGCCTGGCCGCGGGTCCAGGTCTCGCGCACAAAAGGCGTGCGGCTTGCGATGATCTCGCGCATTTTGGCTTCAATCACCGGGAGGTCCTCGGGCGTGAAGGGCGTCTCACGCTCGAAATCATAGTAGAAGCCATGTTCGATTGCCGGGCCGATAGCGGTCCGGGTTCCGGGCCAGAGCGTTTGTACCGCTTCGGCCAGCACATGAGCCAGGTCATGGCGGATCAGCTCCAGCGCACGGGGATCATCGCGGCTTACAAGCTCCACGGCGGCACCGTCGGGAAGCGGTGCGGAAAAGTCAGCCAGATACCCGTCGACCGAGGCCGCCACGGTGCGTTTGGCCAGGCTGGGGCTGATCGCTGCGGCCAGATCGGCAGCCGTTGCGCCAGCGGCCAGCGCGCGGGCAGCCCCGTCGGGCAAGTGAACATGGATCATAGTGATTGCTTCCTGGGTCGTGCGGGCGGTGCCGGGGGGTGTCCTGGCTCGCCCCATGGGTTGCAGCGCTTCATCGGCGCGAAACATTGGTGGAAAACAAGCGCAGGGTCACAAAGCCTCGGCGCTCAGGGTGTGAACGGTTATGCCCTGGGTCTCGTCCCCTTCCTTTGGACGCATGCGCAGCATGGCCAGGCTTTGCTCGAGATCCTCCTGGGGGAAATCCCGGGCGATCACCACAACACGGCTGGTATGGTCGCCTGCCGGCCAGTCCTTCAGAGGCACGGGAGGTTCAAAAATGTGCTGGACGCCGTGAAAGACAAAGGGGGTGGGTACATCCTCGATATGGACAATACCCTTCAGCCGCAGGATGTCCGCGCCACGCAATGCGATGAGCGTGTCCAGCCAGAAATCAAAAACCCGGGCCGGAATCGGCGTGTCGATTGCTGCTGATGCAGTGACGATCCTGCTGTCCGCCGCATGGTGCGATGGGCCGCCGATTTCCAGCACCGGCTCCGGCTGCGGCAGATCAAACCCGGATAGTCCCGCCAAAGGATCTGCCGGGGCAGCTGCGGCAGACGCCGCAAGCCAATCGAGGGCATCGCTGTGCGATGTCTTCTTGCGCATGGCACTGAGCCCGAACAAAGACCCTGAGGGAACGGCTCCATGCTCAGCTTCAATCCGCTGGGCACCCGGGTTCAGCCGGTCAAGCCGCCGTGCCAGCGCACGTTTGACAGCCCGGTTTGCCAGGTCCCGCTTGGTCAGAACAATCCGGTCCGCCATGGCAACTTGCGCTTGCGCTTCGGCATGCTGGTTCAAAGTGTCCTCGCCCAGAACGGAATCGACAGCCGTGACGATGCCGTCCAATGCGAAATTCAGCGCGAGGTTTTTGTCGATCAGCAAGGTGTGGTGGACTGGCCCCGGATCCGCCAGCCCGGTGGTTTCAATCACCACGCGGTCAAACGCCAGTTCCCCGTTTGTGCGGCGTTCCAGCAAGGACATCAGCGTCCTCGACAAATCACCGCGGATTGAGCAGCAGATGCATCCGGCTGCCATCAGAACCACATCTTCGGCGGTTTCCTCGATCAGGTCATGATCCAGGCCTGCATCGCCGAATTCATTCACAACAACCGCAATGCGGCCCGCTGCTGGATCGTGCAGCAAACGGTTCAGCAAAGTGGTTTTTCCCGCGCCCAAGAAGCCGGTGAGCAAGGTGACAGGGGTCTGGCTTTGCATGTCGTGCCGCTCTTTCGGGTTGCGATGCATGAATGATCATGTTTGTTATGGTATAACATATCCAATAACAAGGTATCCAAGTGGACAAAATTCGTTTCGCCCCCCGCCTATCGGTCGAGGAAGTCGAAGAGGGCTGCGTGCTGGCACCCAAGTTCGGTCCCGACGGGCTCATGCCCTGCATCACCACTGACGCGGACAGCGGCGAGGTTCTGATGCTGGGCTGGATGACTGCAGAGGCCCTGCGGCTGGCGTTGGAGACCGGCGAGGCGCACTACTTCAGCCGCGCCCGTCAGACTCTCTGGCACAAGGGAGCAACGTCCGGCCTGGTCCAGCAGGTTGTCGAAGCGCGTATCGATGACGACCAGGACGCCATCTGGCTGCGCGTGTCGGTCGCAGGCTCAGGTGCCTCCTGCCATGTGGGCTACCGCTCCTGCTTCTACCGTGCAGTTCCCACTGGCAGCGATGCTGGCGCCCCGCTGGTTTTCAAGGAAGACCGCAAGAGTTTTGATCCGGTTGCCGCTTACGGCGACGCGCCGAACCCAACGCAACTGTGAGCTATGCTGCCCAGATCAAAGGGAAGGCTGCCACGCTTTGGCATATCCAGCGCGTAAGGCGCATGGTGCGTGAAATGGCCGGTGCCGGGCAGCTTGCCCTGATTACCGTTGTCGAATTGGACTGCAAAGATCCCAGTTGCCCGGGACCGGCCACTCAAATCACCATACTCGGACCGGATTTGGTCCGCCGGAATTTTTCCATCCATCTGCCGGTTCACGCGATCCGGACCGCAGATCTATCGGCAATCCGAACCTAAGACTCTGACCTGCCCGCCCAAACTGATATGAACCGGCTGGGTCTTAATCCGGTCCCGCACGTGCATGGCCGCCACTTCTTTGGGGGGCAAACCGTTGTAGGGTCGCCCATAGAGCCGTGTCAGACTCATTGATTTTATTCACAAATTTCCAGGTCACTCGCCCATAACATTGCGCACCACTTGCGCATAGTTTTGTACTTTTTGCCCGCAGCTTTGCGCGATCAGCGAACCTGTCGTTCGAATGAGTGGTGCAAGCTTCCCAGAAGCAACCGTGACGCAGTTTGCTTCCACGCATGGTGCGTCAGTTGCCGCAAAGCACAACTCAAAAGCTTTATTCGACAAGCCACAGTTCGCCGCTCGCATGATGCGTACGGCGGACGGACCGGAAATCACGAAATGACGAGTAGAGAACGGCAGCGGGCCATAAACTCATGCAAGAGATTTTCGTAGCTCTCGACCTTCGCCTCACCTTTGACGTGTGTCAGAATCAAAACTATGGGCAACTTGCGCAAAAGTATGGGGCTAAAACACGCTTTTGGGCGACCCTACACCGTCTTAAAAATCCAGGTTCTCTACGCTCAGCGCGTTCTTCTGGATGAACTCCCGGCGCGGCTCCACCACGTCGCCCATCAGCTTGGTGAACAGATCGTCCGCCTCGACCATATCGTCGATGCGCACCTGCAAGAGCGTGCGGGCGTCCGGGTCCAGGGTGGTCTCCCACAGCTGATCCGGGTTCATCTCGCCCAAGCCTTTGTAACGCTGCAATGTCAGACCCTTTTCGCCCTCTTCCAGGATCGCCTTCAGCAAGTCCAGCGGTCCATGGATGATCTGGCTGCGGTCTCGGCGGACCAGCTGGGCGGTGGTGCCGTAGACTTCCTGCAGGCTCTGGGTGAAACTGCCGGTCTTGCGGGCCTCGCCGGAACGCAGCATCGGGCCGTCCAGGGTCCGCACTTCTTCAACGCCGCGCAGGATGCGGGCCAGGCGGATGCCGTGGTCCTGAGTGATCCGGCCTTGCCAGCCGCGCTCATACTCCAGCGCAATGGCGTCCAGGCGTGCGGCCACCTTGTCAGCCACGCCCTGCAGGTCGGAATCCACCGCCCCCGGCACAAAGGCACCGGCAACGGCAGCCTGCTCCAGGATGTGGCGCGGGTAATGGGTCGGGAAGGCATCCAGCACGCGCTTCAACTGGCGCGCCTCGTCCACCACGCGGGTGAGGTCGGCACCGGCCATCTCGGAGCCGTTGCCCAGCTTCAGCACCGCGCCGTCGACCCCCTGGTTGATCAGGTAGTCATCCAATGCCGCCTGATCCTTGAGGTAGACCTCGGACTTGCCGCGCGCCACCTTGTAAAGCGGCGGCTGGGCAATGTAGAGATAGCCGCCTTCGATCAGCTCCGGCATCTGCCGGTAGAAGAAGGTGAGCAAGAGCGTCCGAATGTGGGCGCCGTCAACGTCCGCGTCGGTCATGATGACGATCTTGTGGTAGCGCAGCTTCTCGATGTTGAACTCGTCCCGGCCAATGCCGGTGCCAAGCGCCATCACCAGGTTGCCGATCTCCTGGGAGGACAGCATCCGGTCAAAGCGCGCGCGTTCCACGTTCAGGATCTTGCCGCGCAAAGGCAGGATCGCCTGGGTCATCCGGTCCCGGCCGGTCTGGGCGGAACCGCCAGCCGAGTCCCCCTCGACCAGGAAGACTTCGGTCTTGGACGGATCCTTCTCGGAGCAGTCTTTCAGCTTGCCCGCCAGGTAGTTCACATCCATCGCCGTCTTGCGGCGGGTCAGCTCGCGCGCCTTGCGGGCGGCTTCGCGCGCCAGTGCGGCCTCAACGATCTTGCCGACGATCTGCTTAGCCTGGTTGGGGTTTTCCTCAAACCACTCGGCCAGCTTCTCACCCATCAGGCTCTCGACCACGGGGCGGACTTCAGACGAAACCAGTTTATCCTTGGTCTGGCTGGAGAATTTCGGATCCGGCACCTTCACCGACAGCACGCAGGTCAGGCCTTCGCGGGCGTCGTCACCGGTGAAAGAGACCTTCTCTTTCTTGGCGATGCCGGAAGACTGCGCGTAATTGTTAATGGTCCGGGTCAGCGCACCGCGGAAGCCCGCCACATGGGTGCCGCCATCGCGCTGCGGGATGTTGTTGGTGAAGGGCAGCACCGTCTCGTGGTAGCTGTCGTTCCACCACATGGCGATTTCAACGCCGATTTCGTCCTTCTCACCGACGATATAGACCGGTGCTTCCATCACCGGGGTCTTGTGCCGGTCAAGGTATTTGACGAACTCCTTGACGCCGCCCTCATAGAATAGCTCCGTCGACAGTTTTTCAGCCGGACGTTCGTCTTCCAGGATGATCCGCACGCCAGAGTTCAGGAAGGCCAGCTCGCGAAGGCGTTTTTCCAGAGTTTCAAAGGAGTACTCCAGATTAGAAAACGTGTCGGTCGAGGCCATGAAGCGGACCTCGGTACCGGTCTGATCACCGCAGTCGCCGACCACCTCCAGGTGCTTGGCGGTGTCGCCGCGCTCAAACCGGGCGACATGCTCTTTGCCGTTGCGCCAGATGCGCAGCTCCAGCCAATCCGACAGCGCGTTCACCACCGAAACACCCACGCCGTGCAGGCCGCCCGAAACCTTGTAGGAGTTGCTGTCGAACTTACCGCCCGCGTGCAGCTGGGTCATGATGACCTCCGCCGCCGAGACGCCTTCCTCAGGGTGAATGTCCACCGGAATGCCACGGCCGTTGTCGCTGACCGAGACACTGGAATCGGCGTGGATTTTCACCGTCACATGATCGGCGTGGCCCGCCAGCGCCTCATCGATGCCGTTGTCCACCACCTCATAGACCATGTGGTGCAGGCCCGAGCCGTCATCCGTGTCCCCGATGTACATGCCGGGGCGTTTGCGAACAGCCTCCAAACCTTTGAGAACCTTGATGGAATCCGCGCCATATTCTGCGGGGGCCTGCTCGTTTCCGGACATTCACATCTTCCTGTCTTTGCTTCAGGATTTTATACGGGACCGCAGGGGGAATGTCACCCGCAGCGCCCTATTTTTCTTGGCGGAATCAAGCTGCCTTGCCACCCAGAACCCCTGCTGTCCTGAGCCAGGATTTCACCTTGGCCTCCGGCGCAGCCGTGGCCGGGGCAAATGTCGTGAACCGCGTCGGCTTGATCCCCACAAAACCAAGGATCTGACGGCTGATGAACTTCTTCACTGCATTGCCGTAAAACAGCCTCAAGAGCAGCGCCGGCGTGTCCGACGTCAGCAGCACCCGCGCCGTCTTGCCTGCCAGCATCGGCGCCGGCAGGCCAAAAACATTTACCTTCCTGGTATCAAATGCCCGCCCCGGCAGCAGCGCCCGGTCGAACACCGCCTTCAGCTTGGCCGGCACCGCGCCCCACCACAGCGGCGAGGCCATCATCACATGCTCTGCCCACTCCAGATCTTCCAGAAAGGCTGCCAGATCGGGTTCCAGCGGCTTGGGATCCTTATAGCCGCTTTGTCCGTAATCCATGTCGAATTGCATCTGCGAGACATCATGGCTGCGGACCTCATGCCCATTCTCTTCCGCAGCCGTTCGGTAGGCGGCACAGAGCGACTTGGACAGTGATGTTTCGCCAGGATGACCGTTCAAAATCAGAATTTTCCGGGCAGACATTTTCGCCTCCTTGGGTTAAGTTGACCATGGTCACTTTATCAGATCGAAAATGACCGTGGTCAATTATAAAAATGACCACGGTCAATAACAAAACCGTGAGGCCAGTAAATGACACGCGCACCCCAGAAACGGCGGCTGGAGACCCGGACAAAACTGCTGAGTGTTGCTGCCGCTATCGTTCAAGAGCAGGGGTACAGCGGCCTGCGGGTCGAAGAAGTGGTCCACCAGGCCGGTGTCGCCAAGGGCACGCTGTTTTCCCACTTCAAGGACAAGGACGGGCTGCTGGCGGTGCTGATCGGGGATCAGGTGACCCGGCTTCTGGACGGGATGGAAGCGGCGGGAGCTCCTTTGGACGTTGCGGAACTGACGTCCCGCCTCGCACCGCATCTCGACTTTGTCGCGCAGGACCGGGTGATCTTCGACCTTCTGCTGCGGTATTCGGGCACCACCGCAGCAGAACCGGATGAGGTGGTCGAAGCCAGCTTCATCCGCCAGGTCGCGCTTCTGACACGCTGGCTCGATTACATGCAAGCCGCCGGAGCAATCCGCAAGGACCAGCCGCCTCAACTACTGGCAGAAGGGGTGCAGGCCTTCCTGAACCATGTCCTGGCGCTGGGATTCTGCATGGCGCATGAAACCGGCCCATCTCCGGCGCAAGCGCTGGAACCGTACCTGCAAACATGGCTGCAACCGCCCGGTTAGAGGACGGGAATCGCCACCCCGACGCAAATCAGCAACGCACCCGACACCAGATTGATCCGCCGCAGGGTGCGGGGGGAGGTAATCGCTTTGCGCACCCGGTGCACCATGCCGGCCAATGCCAGATTGCCGATCAGCGGGATTACGAATGACAGCGTCACAATGGCCGCCACATCCGCCTTGGAGGTCCCGGACAGGTCAAAGAAGCCGGGCAGCACGCCCATGTAGAACAGGATTGCCTTGGGATTGCCCAGGATGGCGGCAATCCCCGCCATGAAGCCGGCCCAGATGCCAGGTCTTGTCAGCGCTCTGTTCTCCTGCACCGCCTCGCCCGCATGGCGGATCAGCAGGTATCCCATGCCGAGGAACATCGCGCAGGCCACCCAGCGCAGCCCGGTCATGATACCGGTGAATTCGGACACCACCCACGACATGCCAGCCACCGCCACAAGCGGCCACAGGATATCGCCGCAGGCCACCCCCAGCGCCAGCGGCCAGGCCGCCTGGAAACCGCCCGAGACCGACCGCGCCATCAGCGCCAGCCAGACCGGGCCGGGCGTCAGAAACAGGATCAGCAGGGCCCCCGCATAAAGCAGCAGATCCCAGGAAGACACACTCATCAGCCAAGCCCGCTCAGCTTCAGATGCAGCGCATTGGCTGCCTGCCAATCGGCCTGCCTGCGCTGGCCTGCTGTTGAGGAAAGCCAATCTTCCGCTGCCCTGGCTTCCGCAGCTATCAAAACATCCAAAACGGGTTCCGAAGCAGCCTCCTCTGCCGCCTCGCGGACCTTGGCCTTGCGGGCAGTCAGCGCTTCGATTGCCTGCAGCTCTTCCTGCGCCAGCCCGCAGCCGGATACCAGCCGCGTCATGTCCATCGGCGGCACTGGCGCATTCTGCAAGCGCATCCAGCGCAAACACAGCGCCGGACGCAGGACATAGAAGTAACGCTTCAGCCGCACGCCGCCGCCCGGCCCGGCCAACCGGCTTTGCTGCCGGCCCATCAGCTGCAGATAGTGCCAGGTCACTGCCCGCCGGTCGAGCACTTCGCGGCAGAAACCGCTCAATGCCTCAACTGCTGCCTGATCCGCGATATAGACCACCGGCGACTGCAGCCATTCTGCAATCACAGCGTTGGAGTTGCAGGCCAGTTTCAATGCCTTGCCCAATTCCCAACCTGACAGATCCAAGTCATCGCTGATCGGCCGCTCTATCACGTCCCGGGTCTGATCCAGGCGCAAATGCCAGTCCAGCGGCCTGGCATAGACAAACCGCACATCATAATCGCTGTCCGGCGAATGGAAGCCCCAGGCACGCGAGCCGGATTCCACCGCGAACAGGAGCCGCACATTCTCCTCGGCTTCAATCTCCCGCAGCCGGGCGGTGATTACGGCCTTCATCTGCGCATTGACGGCTACGCTCATCCTGCTTCCCTTACCTCTGAAATGCCGCCGGTTTCGGCAACTTCCAGCACCTGCGCCCTGCCGCCTAGCTCCATGAACAATTCGGGCCCGGTTCCGGTCATCCAAGCCTGCGCTCCCAAGGCGCAAATCTCGTCATAAAGCGCGGCCCGGCGGCCGGCATCCAAATGCGCAGCGACCTCATCCAGCAGCAGGATCGGCGGCGCCCCCTCGCGCTGCGCCAGCGCCCGCGCATTGGCCAGGATCAGCGACACCAGCAGCGCCTTCTGCTCACCGGTCGAGCAATCCTTGGCCGGAACTCCCTTGGTCCGGTAGGTACCGATCAGATCGGTGCGGTGCGGCCCTACCAGGGTGCGGCCCGCCGCCAGATCGCGGAACCGGCTTTCCTCCAGCGCCTCGCGGAAATCCTCTTCACTCGCGGGCATGCTGCCTTCCGACTGCATGAGCTCCAGCTCCGCCGCCGGAAACGCGGTTTCCGCCTCCGCCTGCGCCAGTTGCAGAAAATCCACGGCCTGCACCCGCGCAGCATGAATCCGGTGCCCGGCGGCGGCCATGCGGTCTTCCAGAACCCGGTACCAGGCGGCATCACGGATCTGCTCCTTCAGCAGCCGGTTGCGCTCGCGCATTGCTTTTTCATAGGCCAGCGAGGCCTCGGCATGGGAGGGCTCGAAACTGAGCGCAATCCGGTCCAGAAACCGCCGCCGTCCCTCGGCCGCTTCGATCCACAGCCGGTCCATCGCCGGGATCAGCCAGACAACCCGCGCCACCTGCCCCAGCGCCACCTGGCTGGCGGATTTGTTATCGATCTTCACCTGCCGGGCATTGCCGCCCTCGGACCAGGTTTCCACCTCATAGGCCTGCGATGGAGCCCGCAGCTCCCCCTTCAGTTTCCACCCCAGCGCTTCCGGCTGGCGCGCCATGTCAGCCGCGCTGGCGCGGCGCAAACCGCGCCCCGGCGAGAACAGCGACACCGCCTCCAGGATATTGGTCTTGCCCGCGCCGTTGTTGCCGTGAATGGCCACCGGACGCCCGTCCAAATGCATTTCCGCCCGCAAATGCGAGCGGAAATGCGACAGGGTCAAGGCAGTCAGAGCCAGCACGCTGCGCGCTCCCTATTTCATCTTGCCCAAAATACTCGCGCCGCAGGCAGCGCCGTCAGGCGCTTCAGACCCGCATCGGCATCACGACGTAAACAGCACTTTCGTCATTGCCTTCGCGCATCAGGGTCGGATCGCCGGAAGAGTTGAACATGAACACCGCGTTTTCGCGGTCCACCTGATTGGCGATCTCCAGCAAGTATTTGGCGTTAAAGCCAATTTCCAACCGTTCGTCATTGTAGGCAACGCCCAGTTCTTCTTCCGCAGCGCCGCTGTCCGGTGCGTTAACCGACAGGATCAGCCGGTCTTCCTCCAGCTGCAGTTTCACCGCGCGGGAGCGTTCTGATGAAACCGTTGCCACCCGGTCCACGGCCTGTGCGAATTCCGACGCATCCACTTCCAGGCGGCGGGTGTTGCCGGCCGGGATCACGCGGGTGTAGTCGGGGAAGGTGCCGTCGATCACCTTGGAGGTCAGGGTGATGTTCGGGGTGGCAAAACGCACTTTGGTTTCCGAGACAGAGACTGCGATGTCCATGTCGTCTTCGTCCAGAAGCTTGCGCAGCTCGCCCACGGTTTTGCGCGGTACGATCACGCCCGGCATGTCCTCAGCACCCAGCGGCAGCTCTGCGTCGATGCGGGCCAGGCGGTGGCCGTCGGTGGCCACGGCACGCAGCGCCTTGCCGCCATCGGCAGACGACACATGCAGGTAGACGCCGTTCAGATAGTACCGGGTCTCCTCAGTGGAGATTGCAAATTTCGACTTGTCGAACAGACGGCGCAGCACTGCGGCCTTGGCGGCAAAGTTCGAGTGGTACTCGGACGATGCCATCACCGGGAAGTCCTCGCGCGGCAGGGTGGCCAGCGAGAAGTTCGACCGGCCGGCCTCCACCGCCAGGCGGCCGGTTGCGGCGTCGGCGGTCAGGGTAACCAGCGCGCCGTCCGGCAGCTTGCGGACAATCTCGTGCAGGGTGGTGGCGGCAACGGTGGTGGCGCCGGCGCGCTCGACCTGGGCGGGGGCCTTGTCGACCACCTCGATATCCAGGTCGGTGGCGCGGAACTGGACGCTGTCGCCTTCGGCTTCAATCAGCACATTTGCCAGGATCGGAATGGTGTTGCGGCGCTCGACCACCGACTGTGCCTGAGCCACAGCCTTGAGAAGCGTGCCGCGTTCGATGCTGATCTTCATGTCCCAAATCCTCTTCGTCAGGCGCCCGTGTCAGTAGCCGGGACAAGCAACCTACCTGTTTACCCCTGCCGCACAAGGCTTTTTATGGATTTCTCCAAGGGATTTCCGGCGGGGTCAAGAGGCGCTGCGCGGCATAAGGGCCAAACCGGGGCAAACGTTGCAGCAGAACCCGGGGCTGTTCCCGCGGGGACAGGGCGGCAAAACCTGAGGTGTAGCCCTATTACTTCTGCACTCCTGCCGACGGCGGTTCGCGCCCGGCACCGAGGGTGGGCGTTTCGCGCCCGCCCTGGGGGGCGGGGTCGGGCGCGAACCGGATCGCAAGCGATCCGGGGCGAAATGAATCGGCGCACCAGACCCTGGATTGAGATGCCCAAGCTGTCTCCGCGGGGAATATAAAGAAAAACGCCCCGGCACAGGGCCGGGGCGTGATACGGGCAGGTGAATGCACTGGAGAGGTGCTTAGGCTTTCACCCGCTCCGATTTCGGATCGTACATCGGCTTCAGCGAGGCCTCTGCCTTCACCTTCACGCCGCAGACGTCGATCTCGTAGGTGGAGCCCAGCACATCGGCGGCACTTTCGCCTTCGCAGGGCACATAGCCCATGCCGATGGCGGCACCCAGGGTATGGCCGTAGTTGCCGGAGCTGAGGTAGCCCACGTATTTGCCGTCGCGGATGATCGGCTCGTTGTGGAACAAGAGCGGCTCGGCATCGGTCAGCTTGAACTGCAGCATGCGGTTCTTGGGACCGGTTTCCTTGCGCTCCAGCACCGCAGCCTTGCCGATGAAATCCGCCTTGTCGGTCTTCACGGCAAAGCCCAGGCCTGCGTCGATCACATTGTCTTCGCAGGTGATGTCATGGCCGAAGTGGCGGAAGCCCTTCTCGATCCGGCAGCTGTCCATCATGTGCATGCCGCAGAGCTTGAGCCCCATGTCCTGGCCTGCTTCCCACAGGGTCTCAAACGCGTGGCCGGCCATGTCGGCGCCGACATAGATCTCCCAGCCGAGTTCGCCCACGTAGGTCACGCGGTGCACACGGGCGAGGCCCATGCCCAGCTCGATCTCCTGCGCGGTGCCGAAGGGGTTCACCTCGTTGGAGAAGTCGTTCGGCGAGACCTTCTGCAGCAGCTCTCGGGCGTTCGGACCCATTACGGCCAGCACGCCCTCGCCTGCGGTCACATCGGTGATCACCACACGGTGGTCGCCAACATGGCGCATCATCCAGGTCTGGTCGGCCAGACGGGTCACCGCCGGGGTCACCACAAGGTAGGCGGTCTCGCTCAGGCGGGTGACGGTCACGTCGGCCTCGATGCCGCCGCGGGAGTTCAGGAACTGGGTGTAGACGATCTTGCCCGCCGGTACCGACAGGTTGGCGCCGCAAATGTAGTTCAAGAAGGTCTCTGCATCGGGGCCTTCGACGCGGATCTTGCCGAAGGAGGACATGTCGTACATGCCGACGTTTTCGCGCACAGCCTTGTGCTCAGCCGCCGAATTCTCGAACCAGTTCTGGCGCTTCCAGCTATACTGGTACTCACGCTCCTGGCCTTCGTTGGCAAACCAGTTGGCGCGTTCCCAGCCGCCGATCTCGCCCATCACCGCGCCCTGCTCCAGCAGGTGGTGGTGGAACGGGGTGCGGCGCACGCCGCGGGCGGTGGCCTTCTGGCGGTAGGGGAAGTGGTCGGCGTAGAGAAGGCCCAGAGTCTCTTTGGAGCGCTCGAACAGATAGTGCTTGTTGCCCTGGAACGGGTGCATACGGGAGATGTCCACGTCGCCCAGGTCAAACGGCTTCTGGCCGTCTTCCATCCACTGCGCCAGTGCCATGCCGGCGCCGCCTGCGGACTGGATGCCGATCGAGTTGAAGCCTGCAGCAACCCAGAAGTTGTCCATCTCGGGCGCCAGGCCCAGGTGGTAGGCATCGTCCGGGGTGAAGGATTCCGGGCCGTTGAAGAAGGTGTGGATACCTGCCTCGGCCAGCATCGGCATCCGGTTGCAGGCGGCTTCCAGGATCGGCTCGAAGTGGTCGAAATCCTCGGGCAGCTGGTCGAATTCAAAGCTGTCAGGAATGCCGTTCATCGCCCAGGGCTTGGCGTTGGGTTCAAAGGCGCCGAGCAGGATTTTGCCTGCGTCTTCTTTATAATAGGCGCATTCGTCGGGCACCCGCAGCACCGGCATTTGGGTCAGACCGGAAATGCCTTCGGTGACGATGTAGAAGTGTTCGCAGGCGTGCAGCGGAACGTTGACACCAGCCATGCGGCCGACTTCGTGGCCCCACATGCCGGCGCAGTTCACCACCATATCGGCTTCGATATGGCCCTGGGACTGGCCGTCGTCGCTGGCCCAGTCGACGCCGGTGACGCGGCGGCCTTCCTTGGAGATGCCGGTGACCTTGATCCGTTCCTTGACCAGCGCGCCGCGCTGGCGGGCGCCTTTGGCCAGGGCCAGTGCGATGTTGGCCGGGTCGCCCTGGCCGTCCTTCGGGAGCCATACACCGCCGGTCACGTCACCGACGTTCAGGTGCTCGTAGCGGGCTTTGACTTCCTCGGGGGAAATTTCCTCGACCTCAACGCCGAAGGCACGCGCCATGGCGGCCTGGCGGAAGATCTCTTCCTTGCGCTCGTCTGTCAGGGCCACGGTGATCGAGCCGCAGCGTTTGAAGCCGGTGGCGACGCCAGTTTCCTCTTCCAGCGAGCCGTAGAGCTCTTGCGAGTATTTCGCCAGCTTTGTCATGTTGGCGGTGGCGCGCAGCTGGGCGATCAGGCCCGCGGCGTGCCAGGTGGTGCCGGAGGTCAGCTGCTTGCGCTCCAGCAGCACCACATCCTTCCAGCCCAGTTTCGCCAGGTGATAGGCCACCGAGCAGCCAATCACGCCGCCGCCGATAATGACCACGCGGGCCTTGTTGGGAAGATCGCTCATGTCATCGCTCCAGAATGAGTATTTGCGCCTGATTATCACGAATAGACGGCGAAAAATGCATCAAAAGCGTCAGGCTTCCAGAGCTATTCTCCGGCCTTAAGGATATTTTCGGGGCCGTCTTCCCCCAGCCGGCGGCGTTTGCGCAGGACAAAGGGGGTGATTCCGAAGAAGCTCTTGTAAAGGCTGGAGAATCCATTCGGGAAGCCGCAGGCAAGGCCGATTTCCCGCACGCTCATGGTGGTGTTCAGCAGGAGGTTGTTGGCCTTGGACAGGCGCATTTCACGGTAGAAGCCGTTGGGGGTGGTGCCCAGGAAGGTTTTGAACTTGCGCTCGAGCGAACGGGTAGAAATGCCAAGTTCATCAACAATTTCGCTGATCGGCACCGGCTCTTCGATGTTGTCCTGCATGATGCGGATGCAGTGGTCCAGATCGCTGTCGCCGGTGATCGTCGGCTTGGCGCCGGCAAAAGGCTGCAGCGAGGAGAAGTCGCGCACCTGTTCGTGCAGCATGATGTTGCCAACGGTCATCTGCGCCGCCGCTGAGGTCAACCGTCCGACCAGCGCCAGCACGATATCGACGGTGGAACCCATGCCCGCGCAGGTGACGACCAGCCCGTCCTCGCTGGCCAGCGCATGGCTGGCGTCATTCAGCCCCATGCGTTCACGCAGCAGGGCCGAGTTTTCCCAATGGGTGGTCAGCCGCCCGGCAGCACCGCCCTGGTCGCGGATGTAGCGGGCAGCGGCCTCGGCCAGCAGATAGACCTTGCCGCCGCGCGAGGTGTAGCTGGAAATTGTGCGGCCCATGGAAAGCCCCGGGTGGTCCGGATCGGAGTTGCCAAGGAAGAAGGCAAAATCAGCGTCAGGCTTGGTCGCAAAAGGCTCGGTATCAACGCTGAGGCCCGCCTTGCAGCCAACGCGCCCGCCTTGCAGAGAGCGCATGGTCCATTTGAACGGCGGCTGGGCCAGCACCCGGTTGGCAATCCGCAGCACTTCGACCACGGCCGACATCTCGGTCAGCACAAAGCCTTCGCAGACCACGATGTCTATGGTCCAGACCCGGCCCGGATCCGAAACCTTGAGTTTTTCCGAAGTTGCCATGCTGATCCCCCTTTCGTCAGACGATCCGGTGCCCGGCCGCGCGCAGCTGGCGGGCCAATTCGGCGATGTGGTCCGGGCCAACCTCGCAGCAGCCGCCCACGATACTGGCGCCCTGGCCAACCCAGCCCATCGCAAATTCCGCATAGGCTTCCGGCCCCAGGTCCTGGCGCTGTTCCAGCGCGTCCACAGTGGGGGCATCCTTGAGGAAACCTTTGGAAATCCGGGTGAAGCCATTGGCATAGGCGCCAAATGGCCTGCCGAAAGCTTTCACGATCTCCAGTCCCGAACCAATCACCTCAGGGCGGGAGCAGTTGAGCAGCACCGCCTCGGGCTGGAACTCTTCGATCAGCGGGGCGAGATCTTCCAAGGGTTCACCGGAGCGCAGCAAGGTGCCGTCCTCATCCGAGACAGACGCCGCCAGCCAGACGGGTTTGTCCGTGCCCGCGCAGCCCAGCAGCGCGCCCTTGCCCTGCTCCAGCGAGGAGACGGTTTCGATCAGGAAGAGGTCCGCATTTGCGTCCAGCAGCTGAACCAGCTCGGCATAGGCCTGTTCCGCCTCCTCCGCCGGAGGGCAGATGTCAGGGCGGTAGGAGGCAATCAGCGGGCCAAGCGAGGCTGCGACACGTCCCGCGCCATGGGTTTCGCGGGCGGCGGCGGCCTGGGTGGCTGCCTTGGTCAGCAATTCTTCGAAATACTCTTCGATACCGGCGCGGACCAGGCGGTCGCGCAGCACCGCATAGGTGTTCATCGTCGCAACAGTGGCACCGGCGGCGAAGTAGTCGGCATGGACGCTGCCCACCACCTCGGGCTTTTCGATCATCACCGACGTGGACCACAAGGGCGTTGCCCGGTCGCCCGACCGTTTGACAACCTCCTGCCCGATCGAGCCATCCAGAAGCGTGATCTCAGCCATAACACAGTGACCTTTCCTTGGAGCGCCTGCGCCGCCAGGATACATGAAACGATCCGGCGGCGCAGGCTGTCTTTTGCCAGAGCATGAGCCCGGGCCTGTAACAGCCCGGGTCTTTGCCCGTTATCAGGCGCGCAGGCGCTCGTTGGCCGGATCCCACAGCGGTTCGTCTTTCTGAACCACCGCACGGCATTTCTGCCCGTAGATCTCGACCTCCAGCTCGGTGCCCGGCTCTGCCAGCTCAGGACGCACCATGCCCAGCGCGATGGAGGCGTTCACACGGTAGCCCCAGTCGCCCGAAGTAGTCTCGCCCACGATCTCGCCGTCTTTCCAGATGCAGGACATGTAAGGCGCATCGGCATCGCCGGCTTCGACGATCAGGGTGACGAAGGTCTTCTTCACGCCCTGCTGCTTTTCGTTCTGAATTGCAGCCTTGCCCGGGAAGTCCTGCGGCTTGTCCAGCTTGACGAAACGCTCCAGCCCGCCTTCGAGCAGGGAGTAGTCAGTCGACAGATCGCCCTTCCAGGTGCGGTAGCCCTTTTCGATCCGCAAGGAGTTCAGCGCGTACATGCCGAACGGCTTGGCGCCGCCTTCGATCAGCGCTGCGTAGATCTCACCCTGGTGCTCGTTGGCGCAGTGGACTTCCCAACCCAGTTCACCGGCGTAGGATACGCGCGCCAGGAAGGCGGGCTTGCCTGCGACGGTGGCTTCCTGGTGGGTCAGCCAGCCCAGCGACAGATCGGCGTCGGAGATGCCAGCGAACAGCTCACGCGATTTCGGACCAGTGACGATCATGGTCGCGAACTCGGTGGTGCGGTCGGTCAGGGTCAGGCCTGCGGGCAGCGCCTTCTTCAGGATCTCGAAGTCGTGCCACTGGGCCGAGCCTGCGGTGATCATGGTGAAGTGGTCTTCGCCATGACGGACACAGGACATCTCGGTCAGGATGCGGCCGCGGTCGTCCGAGAAGTAGACCAGGTTCATCCGGCCCACTTTCGGCAGGCCGCCGGTCACCAGGCCGCGCAGGAATTCCGCTGCACCTTCGCCTTCCAGGTTGAAGCGCGAGAAGCCCGGCAGGTCCAGCACGCCGACGCCGTCGCGGACCGCTTCGCATTCTTCCTTGATGCGCTGCTGCCACGGGCCGGAGCGGCCCCAGGTGTGCGTGGCCTCTTCCGAGGTGTCGTCACCGGCCTGCGCAAACCAGTTGGCGCGTTCCCAGCCGTTGTAGGCACCCATCACGCCGCCCAGCTCTTTGATCTGCGCATGCACCTGGCTGACCTTCTTGTCCCGTGCAGCCGGCCATTCGTGGTGCGGGAAGTGCATGGCGTATTCGTTGCCATAGACCTCCATACCCTTCTGGTTGCAGTAGTCCTGGTCGGTGTAATCGGTGTAGCGGCGCGGATCGACCGCCCACATATCCCACTCGGTCGCGCCATCGACGATCCATTCGGCCAGCACCTTGCCGGCGCCGCCGCCCTGGGCAATGCCGAAGGTGAAGCTGTGGGCCTCAAACGCGTTTGCAACGCCGGGCATCGGGCCGATCATCGGCAGGCCGTCGGGGGCATAGGGGATCGGGCCGTTGATGACGCTGGAAACACCGGAGGAGGCCATCAGCGGCACCCGCTCCATGGCATCGGTGACGATGTCCTCGATCCGGTCCAGATCTTCCTGCCACAGCTGGAACGAGAAGTCCTCGGGCATCGGATCGTCTTCGGTCAGCCAGTGGCCTTTGCAGTTCGGCTCGTACGGGCCGAGGTTGTAGCCGTGCTTTTCCTGACGCAGGTAGTAGGACACGTCCACGTCGCGGATCAGGGGCAGCTTGCCGCCGTGCTCCTTGGACCAGGCTTCGACCTCGGGGATCTGTTCGGTCAGCAGATACTGGTGCTCCATCACCATGGCAGGCACGGTCCGGCCGCCGTAGGGCTTGAACATCTCACCCACGCGCTGCGCGTAGTAACCGGCGGCGTTCACCACATAGTCGCAGTCGATGTCGCCCTTTTCGGTGTGCACGGTCCAGGTGCCGTCTTCGTGCTGGGTCACACCGGTCGCCGGGGTGAAGCGCAGGATCTTCGCGCCCATGTCGCGCGCACCCTTGGCCAGGGCCTGGGTCAGCTGTGCCGGGTCGATGTCGCCATCGGTCGGGTCGTAGAGAACCCCTGCCAGGTCATGGGTCTCCAGGAACGGATAGTGCTCCTTGGTTTCTTCCGGGGTCCACATCTCCATCGGGATACCCTGGTAGCGGCCCATGGACATCGCGCGTTCGAATTCCTGCATCCGCTCTTTGCTGTGCGCCAGACGGATCGAGCCCGAAACATGGTAGTTCATCGGGTAGTCGACCTCTTCGGCCAGGCCCGAATACAGCTCGGTCGAGTAGCGCTGCATGTTCATGATCGCCCAGGAGGTCGAGAAGGTCGGCACGTTGCCGGCCGCGTGCCAGGTCGAGCCGGCAGTCAGCTCGTTCTTCTCCAGCAGCACACAATCGGTCCAGCCCTTCTTGGCCAGGTGAAAGAGCGACGAGCAGCCGACAACGCCGCCGCCGATGATGACCACGCGGGCCTTGGTTGGAAAATCAGACATGATAGCTCCCTAGTCTCAGTCCTTTTGCGGCACGCCGTCCGCAATCTCGTAAAAATCGCCTTTGCTGGCGGTGAAGATGTGCTTTTCGATCTTCATCCCGGTGGCGCCGTCGACGGCGCCAAGCGCAAAGCTGGTGGTGTCTTCGTCATGCGCCTTCCAGAACAGGAAGGAGCCGCAGCGCGGGCAGCTGCCGCGTTTGGCATTAGGGCTGGCTTCATACCAGCTGACGGGGCCGGTGATGGTCAGCTCGCTGTCCTTGACATAGGCCGAGGACCAGATGCCGCCCGATTGCTTGCGGCACTGGCTGCAATGGCACATGGACGCGCCTTGCGGCTTGGCCGCAGTTTCAAAACGGATGTCGCCGCAGAGGCAGGAACCTTTGATCATCGTGCAGTCTCCAGCTGAGGCGCAGCGCTGGTGCCCAGCAGCACGCCGTAGATGATAAAGCACAGCGCCATGGCCCGGCGCAGCCAAGTGTTGAACACGGCCCTCATGGCCGCACGGCCAAGGCCTGCGCCCAGAGCGGTGAAACCGCTGTAGCTGAGTCCGGTGATGACCAGCGCGGTCGGCATGATCACGGCCATCTGCTCCCAGACCGGAACCCCGGGCTGCACGAACTGCGAGAATGCCGCTAGGTAGCCTGCCACGCTTTTGGGATTGATCACCGCCACCGCCAGCGCGTGCAGATAGACATGCCGGGCTGGCCGCTCTGCCGCCGGGGCCGGACGGGCCGCATTGATCCAGCCGCGCACCCCCATCCAGATCAGAAAGCCAGCACCGGCAATCTTGGCGATCAGGAACCCGGCAGGAGAGGCCGCAATCAGGGCCGTCACGCCAAGGGCGGAGAGGATCAGGAAGACCGACGCCTGCGTCAGGATGGCCAGCACGCCCGCCATCGCCTTTGGGAACCCCAGCGCCATGCCATTGGAGATGCAATTGACGGCATTGGGACCCGGCGTGGTCACAAAGACCACCCAGAACAGTGCGAATATGGTCCAGGCCTCAAAGCTCATGTCAGTAGACCGGCGGGGCGATGACCCAGACAGCCACGGCGGGCGCGTCATAAGGGTTCGACCACTGATAGGGTTCATGCTTGATCCGGAAGCTGTCGCCCGGGCCAACGGTGAAGGCGCGGCCGCCGATCAGCAGGTCCAGCTTGCCCGAGATCATGTAGCCGACTTCCTGCGTCGGACGGTGCGCCGGGGTCTGCATCCGCGAGTTCGGCTGAAAGGTGGAGTGCACCATCTCGAATTCGTCGGTCAGGTCCGGCGACAGCAGCTCTTCGATCAGACCTTCCTCGCCCGAGCCCATTGGGCGGCGGCTGCCTGCACGCACCACATAGCCATGCTCCTCGGCCGGCGCCTCGGAATGGGCAAACAGCATCGACATCGGCACGCCCAGCGCCTCAGCCAGCTCGCGCAGGTCGGAGATCGAAGGATCGGACATGTCCCGCTCCACCTGGCTCAGCCAGCCGACCGAGCGGTTCAGCACCGCGGCGAGATCCGCCAGCGTCAGCCCGCGCGCCTTGCGCAAGGCCCGGATGTCCGCTCCCAATGTGGCCGCTGCCAGCGCCTGGTCGTTCACCAGCTCTCTCCCGTCCATGAAAAAATCTCCTCGTTTTTCACGATGCCCCGAATCCGTGAAATTTCCAAGCATTTTTTCACGGGCCGGGACACCCCATGAAAAAACCCAGCGCATAAAGGCGCCGGGCTGCTTCTTTCTGGTTCCAAATACCCTGGGGTGAGGCCGCCAGGCCGAGGGGCCAAGCCCCTTCAGTCCCGAATCACAACCGGCCGAACACCTGGGCCAGGATCCCCGCCAGCTGCTCCGCATCCTCCTGGGTGAAGGCATCCGGCTGATCGCTGTCGATGTCAAAGACACCGATCAGATTTCCCTGCCCGTTCCAAACCGGCAGCACCAGCTCCGAGCGGGTCGAGGAGGCGCAGGCGATATGGCCGGGGAAAGCTTCCACATCCGGCACCAGCTGCACCTCGCCGGTGCGCGCCGCTGCGCCGCAGACGCCGCGGGAAAACGGGATCTGCAGGCAGCCGTGGCCGCCCTGGTAGGGGCCGATCTTCAGCAGTTCCGGTGCAACCGCGCGGTAAAATCCGGTCCAGTCGAAACGGCTGTCCGAATGATGCACTTCGCAGGTGACGGTCGCCATCAGCGCCACTTCATCCGTTTCGCCTTCGGTGAGTGCCGCGATGGTCTTGGCGAGGGTTTCATAATCAGCCGGCATGGACAGCTCTCCTTCAACGTATTGAGGGGGCTGTCTGCCCCCTCTTGACCTCACGGTCAATTCACCCCCGAGGATATTTGCGGCAACAGGAAAGCCGCTCAGACCCGCTCAATCGCAATCGCCGTGCCTTCGCCGCCGCCAATGCAGATGGCAGCCACACCCCGTTTCAGGCCACGCTTTTCCAAAGCATTCAGCAAAGTGACCATGATCCGCGCCCCGGAGGCGCCGATCGGATGGCCGAGCGCGCAGGCGCCGCCGTTCACGTTCACCTTGTCCCGCGGGATACCCATTTCATGCATGAAGGCCATTGGTACCACTGCGAAGGCTTCGTTCACCTCCCACAAGTCGACATCTTCCACCTGCCAGCCGATGTTTTTCAGCAGCTTTTGCGCAGCCGGCACTGGCGCCGTCGTAAACCAGCCTGGTGCCTGTGCGTGGCTGGCGTGGCCCAGAATGCGGGCACGGACCTGCAGACCTTGCGCTTCGGCGGCCTCAGCCGAGGCCAGCACCAGCGCCGCGGCACCATCGGAAATGGAGGAGGCATTTGCCGCCGTCACAGTGCCATCCTTGCGGAAGGCGGGTTTCAGTGTGGGGATCTTTTCAGGACGGGCAGATTTGGGCTGCTCATCTGAATCGGTCACTACCTCGCCCTTGCGGGTCTTCACCGTAACCGCCGCGATTTCCCCGTCAAAGGCGCCGCTCTCCTGCGCCTCCAGCGCATTGGCCAGAGATTTCAGCGCATATTCATCCTGTGCTTCGCGGGTGAACTGGAATTTCTCGGCGCAGTCCTCGGCAAAGGTGCCCATAAGCCGGCCTCTGTCATAGGCATCCTCAAGCCCGTCCAGGAACATGTGGTCAATCACCTGCCCATGGCCGATGCGGGCGCCGCCGCGCATCTTGGGCAGCACATAGGGCGCGTTTGTCATGCTCTCCATGCCGCCGGCAATCATTGTGTCTGCATGGCCCAGCGCGATCTGGTCAAAGGCGATCATCGCCGCCTTCATGCCCGAGCCGCACATCTTGTTAAGCGTGGTTGCGGGAACGTCTTCGCCAAGCCCCCCGGCAAACCCCGCCTGGCGCGCAGGCGCCTGCCCCTGGCCAGCCGGCAGCACGCAGCCCATCAGCACCTCATCAACAGAAGCAGCCCCGGCGCCTTCCAGCGCGGCCCGGATGGCGGCACCGCCCAGCTCCGCTGCTGTCACCCCGTCATACATGCCCTGGAACCCGCCCATCGGCGTCCGGGCCGCTCCGGCGATAACAACATCTTTCATGCAATTTTCCTCCAATCGTCCAAATAATACCTACAGAATAGTAAGCTTTGCGGTCTAGAGTACTGCCAAATGACGTTACATCCCGGGGGACAAAAATGAGCCTGACGACCACCATGACGGACGATGCACAGATCGTCAAAGTCAATGCCGAGCGCATTGATGCCGCCATGGCCATCCAGTTCAAGGAGGACATGCGCACGGAAACCGAAAGCGGTCCGGACCGGGTCATCCTGGATCTCTCCGACGTGCAATTCATCGATTCCAGCGGGCTGGGCGCCATTGTCGCCGCGATGAAGCAGCTGGGCAGCGCCCGCAAGCTGGATCTCGCCGGGCTGACTCCGATGGTAGAGAAAGTCTTCCGCCTGACCCGGATGGACACAGTTTTTGACCTTTACGGCACACTAAGCGACGCAACCGCACCGGCTGGCGCAAACTCCTGAAGACGAATGCGCTGGCGGCGCAAAGCGAGAATTTGATGGTAAAAACCTTTGCCTGCTCGTTCACGGCCACGAATCTGGATGCCCGCTCCGGCATCTCTTCCGTCGTGACCCAGTTGCGGACTCTCGGGATCCCGGGCGCCCGCGTGGACGAGGTGCAAATCGCCTTGACCGAAGCCGTGAACAACGTGGTCGAACACGCCTATGAGGGAGCCGCGCCCGGCGATGTGCGGATCCGGGGCGAGCTGTACCCGGAACGGCTGTGGATCAGCATCCAGGATGCCGGTGCTCCGTTCCCTGACGGCGAATTGCCGGAAGGCAAGCCTGCAGACGTCAGCGTCGCCACCGAAAACCTTCCCGAAGGCGGGTTCGGCTGGTTCCTGATCCGGGAGCTTGCCAGCCAGGTGCAGTACGAACGCACCGACGGCAGCAACAACCTGTCGCTTTGCTTTGAAATCCAAGTGACCAGCCCCCCGGCGAAAGTCTGACACGGCGCGCACGCCGCCATTCCGCAAATTGCTTTGCCCGCAATTTTAACGCTTCGCCACATTCGCGCCGCATTCCCGGCCAACCGCAGCCCAACAGATATGCGAAACCTTACCTGTAGCTGAAACGAGCTTCCCCTGGTGCCGCGTATCCTAGCCCCCACCAGAGCGCGGCACCGGGGACACTTCTTTTCAGCACGCCCCTTCCTGAACTTGTTACGCATCGTTCCAACCGGTCTGCCGGGGATTTGAGTTGCCTTCCCGCCCCATGCGCCTAGGCTCGGCGCGGCAAATGCAAGGAGCAGGATGATGCGCGATTTCCACCTTCCCGGCCGGTCAGCGGTCTTTGCTCAGAACGGCCTGTGCGCAACCTCGCACCCGCTGGCGGCCAGCGTGGCGGTGGATATTCTGAAGCGCGGCGGCAATGCGATGGATGCCGCGCTGGCTGGCGCGGTCCTGCTTGGGATTTGCGAACCGCAGATGACCGGCATCGGCGGTGATTGCTTTGTTCTCTACTCACGCCCCGGCAGCGGCATTCAAGCACTGAACGGGTCCGGCTGCGCGCCGGCTGGCGCCAGTGCCGCAAATTTGCGGGCGCAGGGGCTGACGGCTGTGCCGCTGGACAGCCCGGATGCAGTCACCGTGCCTTGTGCCATTGATGCCTTCTGCCACCTGGCAGAGACAGAGGGGTGCCTGGGCCTGGATGTGCTGCTGCAACCCTCCATTCATTATGCCGAAGAAGGCGTGCCAGTGGCGCCGCGCACCGCATTTGACTGGCACAACAGTGCCGCGGTCCTGCAGGGGGCGGCCCGCCAGCACTATTTGAAGGGCGGCGAACCGCTGCGCTCCGGTGATGTCTTCCGCGCGCCCGGTCAGGCCGAAGTCCTGCGCCGTATCGCCAAACATGGGCGGGATGCGTTCTACACCGGAGAAGTGGCCGAAGATATGGCTAGCGGGCTGTCATCTCTTGGCGGTGTCCACACACTGGAGGATTTTGCCGCTGCCGGAAGCTTTGCCACCCAGCCGGTGGAGGGATGTTACAAGGGACTGGATCTGGTGGAGCATCCGCCCAACGGCCAGGGGGCCACGGCGCTGCTGCTGCTGAACATTCTAAAGCATTTCGACATCGCCGGGATGGCGCCGTTTGGAAGCGAACGGGCGCACATCGAAGCTGAAGCGGCCAAGCTTGCCTATGATGCACGCAACCGGTTCCTGGCCGACCCGGACCACACTGCCCGGCTGGAACACATGCTGGCACCGGAAACGGCAGCCCGGCTGGCAGCCCTGATCGACCTGACACGCGCCATGCCGGCTGCAGCCCCCCTGACAGAGGCGGTGCACAAGGACACGGTCTATATCACCGTGGTCGACAAGGACCGCATGGCGGTGTCGCTGATTTATTCGATCTTCCATGGCTTCGGCTCCGGTATTGCATCAGAGAAATTCGGCATCCTGCTGCAGAACCGCGGCGCGGGGTTCACCCTGGAAGAAGGCCATCCGAACGAGTTCGCGCCGGGCAAGCGTCCGATGCACACGATCATTCCCGCCATGCTGAAACAGGACGGCGGCGTAATCATGCCGTTTGGCGTGATGGGCGGCGGATATCAGCCCACGGGCCATGCGCGGCTGGTGTCGAACCTCAGCGATTTCGGGATGGACCTGCAGTCTGCCATCGACGCGCCGCGCTGCTTTGCCGATGGCGGCGTGCTGAAGGTTGAGCGCGGCTATGCGCCGTCTGTTCACCGGGAGCTGGCGGAGATGGGCCACAAGGTAGAGGTGCCGGATACGCCCCTTGGAGGGGCGCAGGCGGTCCTGATCAATGCGTCGGGCGTGCTGGAAGGCGCCAGCGACCCGCGCAAGGACGGCTGTGCAGTCGGCTATTGAAACCGGAAAGGACAGGTGCGGCGATCAGTTCAGCTGGTAATGCAGCGCATAGGCGCCGCCATCGAAATTGCCAAACATTTCAGGCACATCCGGATGGCCGATGGGCTCTCCGGAATAGTCGGCGACCAGATTCTGCTCCGAGACATAGGCCACGTAGTAGGATTGGTCGTTTTCCGCCAGAAGATGGTAGAACGGCTGGTCTTTCACAGGCCGGCTGTCCTCGGGAATGGCTTCATACCATTCCTCGGTATTGGCAAACTCGGGGTCGACGTCGAACACCACGCCGCGGAAGGGATGCTTCCGGTGGCGGACGACCTGTCCAAGATTGTATTTTGCTCGTGTTCTCAACATGGTCTTGCAGCCCCCGTCCTGTTTAAATAGCGCGCTCGCGCAGGGATTGTCCAACTCTTGACGCAAATTTTCAGGGAAACAGACTGTGAACCTCGCTTTGACAGTGCTCGAAATCACCGCTCCGGTGTTCCTGCTGGCTTCGGCCGGTTTTATCTGGGTGAAGCTGGGATTTGAATACCGCACCCAGTTCGTGACCCGGCTGGCAATGACACTGGCAGTACCCTGCCTGATCTTCACCGCGCTGATGAACACCGAGCTGGACAAGGGCGCGCTCGGCACCTTCATGCTGGCCGCCCTGGCGGGCCATCTGATGCTGGCGGTTGCGGGTGAAGTGCTGTGCCGTATAGGGCGGCTGAACCGGCAGACCTATCTGGCGCCGTTTGTATTCGGCAATACCGGCAACCTGGGCATTCCCCTGTCTCTGTTTGCCTTCGGCGAGGCCGGTCTTGGCTATGCCGTGGTCATGCTGGCCGTGTCGGCCATCCTGTCGTTCACCTATGGCATCTATCTGGTGGCGGGCCGCAGTGCCGGCAGCAAGGCGGTCCGGGAGCCGATGGTCTGGGCGACTCTCTTGGGCGGGCTGTTCCTGTGGCAGGATTGGGAAACACCCCGGTTTCTGACCAACGCGCTGGAGCTGACCGGGCAGATGGCAGTGCCGCTGATGCTGATCACCCTGGGCACGGCCGTTGCAAGGCTGACACCTGGAAAGACCGGAACCGCCGTTGCGTTTTCACTGGTGAAGTTCCTGGTCTGCACCGCCGCGGGCTGGGGGCTGGCGATGGCGTTCGGGCTGGACCCTGTTGCTTCCGGCGTGCTGATCCTGCAGCTGGCAACGCCGGTTGCTGTGACCGCTTACCTGCTGGCAGAGAAGTTTGAGGCCGATTCCAGTGCCGTGGCGGGCCTGGTGGTGGTTTCCACTCTGATGTCCGCAGTCCTGCTGCCGCTGCTGCTGAGCCAGCTTCTGGAATTGTGATTTCCACACGCGCTCCAATCCGCTAAACTTGGCCAAAACAAGATAATGGGCAGAGGCAATGAGCAGACTCATCAGCGCCCTCGTTCTCCTCTTGGCGGTTGCGTCTTGCGGAGGCGGGCACAAGGCGCCGCCGCGCAATCTGGATAATGCGTGCAGCATCATCAAGGAGCGGCCGGAATACCTGAAGGCCTTCCGCGCCACCCAGCGCCGCTGGGGGGTGCCGGTGCATGTGCAGATGGCAACGATCTACCACGAAAGCCGGTTCCGCGGCGATGCCCGCACGCCGCACCAGTTCGTGCTGGGGGTGATCCCGATCGGGCGGCAGTCCAGCGCCTATGGCTACAGCCAGGCCCTGGACGGCACTTGGGACGATTACCGCCGCGACACCGGGCGGCGGCGGGCCAAGCGCGACCGGATCGGCGATGCCGCCGATTTCATGGGCTGGTACATGCGCAAGAGTTACGAGAAGAACGGCATTCCGCTCTATGACGCGCGCAATCAGTACTTGGCCTATCACGAAGGCCACACCGGCTACGCGCGGGGCAGCTACCGCTCGAAATCCTGGCTGCTGCGGGTTGCCGGCCAGGTCCAGTCGCGCTCCCAGACCTATCAGGCGCAGCTCGCCACCTGCCGCAAGTTCCGCTGAGGGGCTTTTAGGCCGGACACTCCCGCCCGCCTCAAGGCCTTTCCAGCGAAAGGCCTTCGGCCGTTGGGCCGCGCACCGCGCTGACGCGCGGTGCGGCTGCAGTACAACTGCACCGAAGGTGCTCTTTGCCCTGTGCACTGCTGCGTGCCAACACGCTACTTACTGAAGACTGAAAGCTGCCGCGGCGGGCGCCAGCCCGGCGCGGGGCCCAAGGCTGCCAAGGGGCAGGCTGCGCCAGCAGCTGCACCTGCTGGCGCGGGAGCCTGCATCCATTGTTCCTAGCGGGAGGTTCCGCCGCCACCCGTCTCGAACAGGCTGGAGGAGAGGCGCTGGCCGGTCTCCATGGCGCCGAGAATGACCGTTGTCTGGCCGCCGGCGCTGTCATGAATCACCCATTTACGCAGCTCGACGGGATCGCCGGTGAACATCAGCTCAATGCTGCCATAGTCCGGGTGCTCCGGGTCCTGAGCCCGCACGATGGTCGAGGTGCCGTCAAAGCTATGCCCCACCACCATATTTGCGCGTCCAAGATCCACATTGCGGGCCAGGATGATTGAAAGCGGCGTCCGCCTCAGCGGATAGGTTTCAGGCGGCTGGTTCGATTTGGGATCGTGGATCTCCACTGCGCCGCTGCCGGCAACCACGGTGCCGCCGCCCTTTCCGTCATATTCAAACCGCATCCGGCCCGGCCGGTGCATGTACAGCTTGCCGGTGGACAGGCTGCCATCGTCGTTGATCTGGGTGAAAGGCGATGACGCCGTGGAGATCCCGTTCAAATAGCGGGAGATCTCGTTAAGGCTCAGCTGTTCCGCTGCCCAGGAAGCGGGCGCGGCAAGGGTCAGCGCAAGGGCAAGTGCTATCCGTTTCATGGGTCCAACATAGGTATGCTGCTGCAGAAGTGAAGATGCCGGAACCTTCAAGGTTCCGGCATCGGCAGTATTCCGTCAGCTTATTGTTCGGGAACCAGAATTTCCCGCTTGCCGACATGGTTGGCAGCGGAAACCACACCTTCATCCTCCATCTGCTCCACCAGCCGCGCGGCCTTGTTGTAGCCGATGGCCAGCTTGCGCTGGATGTAAGAGGTCGAGCACTTGCGGTCCTTGATCACGATCGCCACCGCCTGGTCATAGAGCGCATCTTCGCCATTGGTATTGCCGCCGGTGTTCAGCCCCAATACCGCGTCGATGTCGCCGGCTTTCTCGTCTTCCGGCCCATCCACCACGCCGCCTACATAATCCGGCGGGCCGAATTGCTTGAGGTGGTTCACCACCTCCTCGACCTCTTCGTCCGAGCAGAAAGGCCCGTGGCAGCGGGTGATCTTGGCACCGCCTGCCATGTACAGCATGTCGCCCATGCCCAAGAGCTGCTCGGCGCCCATTTCGCCCAGGATGGTGCGGCTGTCGACCTTGGACGTCACCTGGAAGGAGATCCGGGTCGGGAAGTTGGCCTTGATGGTGCCGGTGATCACATCCACCGAGGGGCGCTGGGTGGCCATGATCAGGTGAATGCCCGAGGCCCGCGCCATCTGCGCCAGGCGCTGGATGCAGGCTTCGATCTCCTTGCCCGCAACCATCATCAGGTCGGCCATCTCGTCGACGATCACAACGATATAGGGCAGCGCCTTGGGTTCGAACTCTTCGGTCTCAAACACCGGTTCGCCGGTGTCGTCGTCAAACCCGGTCTGAACAGTGCGCGAGAACAGCTCGCCCTTGGCCAGCGCTTCCTTCACCCGGCCGTTGTAGCCTGCGATGTTGCGCACGCCCATCTTGGACATCTTGCGGTAGCGGTCTTCCATCTCGCCCACCACCCATTTCAGGGCGACAACCGCCTTTTTCGGGTCGGTCACAACCGGTGACAGAAGATGCGGGATACCGTCATAGACGCTCAGTTCCAGCATCTTGGGGTCGATCATGATCAGGCGGCACTCGTCCGGGGTCAGCTTGTACAAGAGCGACAGGATCATCGTGTTGATCGCCACCGACTTACCCGAGCCGGTGGTGCCCGCGATCAGCAGGTGGGGCATCTTGGCAAGGTTTGCGACCATGGCGTCACCGCCGATGTCCTTGCCCAGCGCCAGCGGCAGCGCGTGGTTGCCGTCGCCGAAATCGCGCGAAGACAGGATTTCGCGCAGCACCACCTTCTCGCGGTTCTCATTCGGCAGTTCGATGCCGATCACAGTGCGGCCGGGCACAGTCGAGACCCGCGCAGACAGCGCCGACATGGAACGGGCAATGTCGTCGGCCAGGCCGATCACGCGGGACGCCTTGAGGCCCGGCGCCGGTTCCAGCTCATACATGGTGACAACAGGGCCCGGGCGGACCGAGACGATCTCACCCTTTACGCCATAGTCGTCCAGCACGGTTTCCAGCATCCGCGCGTTTTCCTCCAGCGCCTCATCGCTGAGGTGGTGGCGCTCAATGCTCATCGGGTTGGTCAGCAGATTGAGCGGCGGCAGTTCAAAATCGCTGCTGCTGTCTTCAAAGGCCAGCTTGGGCTGGGCCTCTGCCTTGGCACGGGCGGACGGCTGCACGGCCTTGCGGGCCGGTTTTTCAACCACCGCCTTGCGCGGCTCTGCCACGGGCAGGTCCACCGTCAGGCGCGGGCCTGGAGCCGCAGGCGCAGCGGCGGCCGGAGCGGCAGATGCGGCAACGGCCGGAGCGGCAGGCTCAGCAGTATCCGGCAGTGCTTCGGACGGCACGCGGTCCGGGGTGATCATGCCATGACCCGCTGCGAAGTCTTCTGTTTCAACGCCGGTCTGCGCGGCAGGCACCGGAGCTTCCGGCTCAGAAGCATCCTCTTCCGGCACCTGCCAGGTCAGCGGCGGCTCTTCCGGCAGCGGGGCTGCAGGCATCTGCGCAGCCGTCAGCGGCGGCTCCGGCGGCAGGCCGTCGTCTGCCGCTGCAGGGTTGAAGATCAACGGCGCCGGACGCTGTCCGCGGCCCTTGGTGAGCGGCAGGTTGGGATCTTCTTCCGGCGGCACCTCAGCAGCGCGGCGGATACGCACCGCATTGGCGATTTTCTGCGACACGCGATCTTCGGGAGTGGACCCGTCTTCCTGAAGCTCTTCTGCTTCAAACGCTTGCGTCTCGGCCGCGTATGGATCTTCTGCCTCGGCTTCCGGTGCGGTGCGGCGGATCAGACCAGGCACCCGCGACAGCAGGCCGCCCTTAGCGGGGGCTTCAGGCTCCTCCTGAACGGTTTCATCCGCACAGTCACCGTCCGGGTAGTCTTCAAACATCTCCGGTTCAGCCGCGGCATCTGCGTATTCCTCCGCCGCTTCTGCCCGGGCGGCACGTTCCTTGCGGTAGGTGAGGGCTGCCTGCAAACCGTTCGAAGCTCCGCGGCCCAGCAAGCCCGCGACAGCGCCATAGGCCAGGATCAGCCCGACCATCACCTTGTGCAGGCCCTTCTTCACCTCAGGCCAGGTGAAGCCCAGCACGGCGCAGCCAAGCGCCAGCATGCCGGCGGCGCTGAGCAGGGACATGATCTTGACCATGAAATGCAGGCTGACTGGCAGCAGCGCGAGCAGCGCACCCAGGAAGGTATAGCCGACCATGCCACCGAGGCCGAAGTCGTAGTTCTGCTGCCAGCTGCTGCTGGCGTTCAGGGTTTCCATGTGCAGCGCCACCACCAGCAGCCACGGCACCGACAAGAGCAGCGGCCAGACCACCCGGTCTTCGCCCCGGTGCAGAACAAAGCGCACACCCCAGGCGGACAGGAACAGCGGCAGTGCCCAGCTGGCCTTGCCGAACAGGGTGATCAGAATGAAAGATACAGAGGCGCCGGGCCGGCCCAGCCAGTTCTGCACCGGCGCATCGGTGGAGACAGTCCAGTTCGGGTCCTCAGGCGTGTAGGAGCCCAGCATGGCGGCGACCGCCAGCCCTGCCAGGATCAATGCGAGCCCGATCAATTCCTTGCCGCGTTTCTCAATGGCCGCCTGCATGTTGCTGTCGAGCAGCGGATCGCGGCTGCGGGTTTGAAATGCCATGCCTACCTCAGTTCCGTATCTTACGGCGCTGCCCGCTGTTCACCGCAGGTCTGCGCGCCCGATTATTGGTTTTGGCTGTGCGGCCCGCCCTGCTCATGGGGCCGCGCAGCAGAATTCAGTAGAGGCATCCGCGCAGCGTGCTCAGCGCCTTGCGGGTGTCCTCGGCAGGGGCGACCAGCGCCACCCTTATGTATGTCTCGCCCGGGTTCTGCCCCGGTTCGCCCTGCGCCAGGTAGGCGCCGGGCAGCACACGCACGCCGGTCTCCTGCCACAGCTTCAGCGCGGCCTGCTCGCCGTTTTCCACCGGAAGCCACAGGAAGAAACCCGCCTCGGGCGCCATATAGCCGTTGAGGCCGGCAAAGACCTCGTCGGCGATGGTGTATTTCTGCTGATAGAGCGCACGGTTCTCGACCACATGCGCCTCATCCGCCCAGACCTTGGCCGCAGCCGCCTGCAGCGGAGCCGGCAGCGGGGCGCCGGAATAGGCGCGCAGCTGTTTGACGCGTTTGATGGTGCCAGCACCGGCGGCTATCAGGCCGGAACGCAGGCCCGGCAGGTTCGACCGCTTGGACAGCGAGTTGAACAGCACCACGCGTTCGGGGTCCGCACCCAGCTCCTGCGCCACGGTCAGCGCGCCGACGGGCGCCTCGTCGCGGTAGATCTCGGAGTAGCATTCATCCGCGAAGATGCGGAAATCGTACTTTTCCGCCAGTTGGATCAGCCGGGTCCAGTAGTCGCGCGAGGCCACCGCCCCCTGCGGGTTGGCGGGCGAACAGATATAGGCCACAGCGGTGCGGTTCAGCACTTCCTCAGGCAGGTTTTCATAGTCCGGCAGGTGGCCAGTGGCGGCGGTTGCCGGCACAAACACCGGCTCAGCCGCGACCGAGAGCGTGGCCACCATATAGACCTGGTAGAAGGGGTTCGGGATCAGCACCACCGGCTTTTGCCCGTTCTTCTGCTCCGGGCACAAAGCCATGGCCGCGTTGTAAAGCCCCTCGCGGGTGCCATTCAGCGCCATGATCTGGGTCTCGGGGTCTGTGGTCACGCCATAGCGGCGGCTGATCCAGTCTGAGATAGCACCGCGCAGCTCAGGCGTGCCGTCGTTGTTCGGGTACTGATTAAATCCGGCGGCGTTTTCGGTGATGACATCGGTGACCCAGGCCGGAAACGCATGTTTCGGCTCGCCAATGGTCATATGCACCACATCCCCGCCGGGAGTGTGATGGTCCAACAGCGCCCGCAGGCGCGGGAATGCGTAGGCTGGCAGGTTCGAAAACCGCTCAGGAAAATCCATGTCTTATGCCTCGGTCACGGGATCATTGGCGCCCCGTTTGCGCCTTAGGTTACAGAGGGCGGGCGGATGCGTCCACCCGGTGAGTGGCCCGGCGGGCCGAATGTGGCTTTCAGGCCAAGTCTTCGGGCCCAGTCTTCAGGCCAAGGCGGCCTCGATCGCCGCGCCGGTGCGCAGCAGCGCCTCTTCGCAATCCGGCTGGCCCAGCACCTGCAGGCCGCAGCTTGGCGTGCCGGTCGGCAGCGACAGCCCGCAGAGCCCCATCAGATTGCCAATCCGGGTGTTGCGCAGCGCCAGCAGGTTGGACTGGACATAATAGTCGTGGTCGCTTTGCAGCCGCTCCATGTTCGGCGGCAGGATCGGGGAGACCGGGCTGAGGACTGCATCAAAGCCTGCCACCGCCTGATCCCAAGCCATCCGGCATTGCTCCAGCTTGCCCCAGGCAGCGACGTAGTCCGAGCCGCTGAACTGGGCGCCGGAGCGGAAGCGCTCCAGGATTTCTGCATACATCAGCTGCGGGGAAGCTTCGATCACATCCTTCCACAACCCGTAAGCTTCGGTGGTGTAGAGAATCGGGCTGAGGCCCATCGCCTCCTCCAGCGCGGGCACGTCCAGCGGCACGATTTCGGCGCCGGCATCTTTCAGCTTTTGAAGCGTCTCCTGGTAAGCTGCCGCTATTTTCGGGTTCAGATCATTCTGCGCCACGGTCTGCAGATCGGCGAAACGGCGCCCTTTGAGTGAGGCCGGGCTGCGCAGATCCGGGCCGGAGGTGCCTTCCAAGACGCCCAGCAGCAGACCCGCGTCCTCGACGGAGCGCGCCAGCGGGCCGATTGTGTCGAACTTCAGGCACAGCGGCACCACGCCTTCCAGGGTGACCCGGCCAGAGGTGGTCTTGAGCCCCACCAGATCATTCCAGGACGACGGGATGCGGACCGAACCGCCAGTGTCCGAGCCAATGCCCGCCGCTGCCAGCCCGTAAGCCACCGAGGCTGCAGCCCCGGAGGACGACCCGCCCGGCGCGGCGTCCTGATCGTTGACGCAAGGCGGGGTTTCCTTGACCGGGTTGAAGCCGAGGCCGGAGAACGCCAGCTCGCTCATATGGGTCTTCCCAAGGCAGACGGTGCCCATGAGCGTAGCGTTGCGCAGCACTGTTGCGTCCTGTTCCGGAACCCGGCCCTTCAGCAGGTCCGAACCGGATTCGGTTGCCGTGCCTGCACTGTCGAACAGGTCTTTCCAGCTGATGGGCACCCCGTCCAGCAGCGAGCGGCGCAGTCCCAGACCGGCGCGCGCCTCAGCAGCTTCCGCCTCGGCCAGGGCCCGGTCATGCGTGACTTGGGTGTAGATCCGGTCTTTCAGCGGATGGGCGTCTATTGCATCCAGATAGCAGCGGGTCAGCGCCACAGGGCTGATTTCACCCGCCTCGATCCCCCGCCCCAGATCGGCGGCCGTCATTGTCAGCCAGTCTTGCATGAACCCTCTCCCCGTAAGCCGTTGCCGCCGACGGTAGCGGCAGTAAGACACAGGTACAATCCCGCGCTTCCGGCATGGACAATCCTGCCAGCAGGCGCATATTGCGGGGCATGAAAAACGCGTCCGATATCCTGATCGTGGGCGGCGGGCTGAACGGCCCGGCTCTTGCCCTGGCCCTGGCGCAGACCGGGCACAGCGTCACCGTGGTCGACTCGCTCACACCGGACAAGCTGGCAGACGAGGCATTTGACGGGCGGGGCTATGCACTGGCGCTGGCCTCACAGCGGCTGCTGCAGCAAATCGGCGTCTGGCAGCACGTTGGAGACAACGCGCAGGCCATGCTGGAGATCAAGGTCACTGACGGCCATGCCGGCCAGGGTCCCTCGCCTTTCTTCATCCATTTCGACCATGCCGAACTGGAAGAAGGCCCGATGGGATACATGGTCGAGGACCGCTATCTGCGCCGCGCCTTTCTGCAGGCGATGGAAGATGCGCCCGGCGTCACGCTGGTATCAGGCCGCACCGTGGTGGCGCAGACGCCGGATGCAACCGGCGTGACCGCCACGCTGGATGACGGCGGCGAGCTGCGCGGCCAGGTTCTGGTCGGCTCGGACGGGCGGCGCAGCGGCACTGCCCAGCGGGCGGGCATCAAGCGCACCGGCTGGAACTATGGCCAGACCGCGCTGGTTTGCGCCATCGACCATGAAAAGCCGCATCACGGCATCGCGCATCAGTTCTTCATGCCGCCGGGGCCGCTAGCGATCCTGCCGCTGCCGGGCAACCGGTCCTCCATTGTGTGGAGCGAGCGGACCGGGACAGCCAAAGCGATCCATGCATTGGACGACGACGGTTACATCCAGGCCCTGCGCCCGCGGTTTGGCGATTTCCTGGGAGAGATATCTCTGGCAGGCAAACGCTTCACTTACCCGCTGAACCTGACCATCGCCAACAGCTTCATCGGCGACCGCATGGCTTTGATCGGAGACGCGGCGCACGGAATGCATCCGATTGCGGGCCAAGGCCTGAACGCCGGCCTGCGCGACGTCGGAGCGCTTGCCGAAGTGATCACCGGAGCCACCCGCCGCGGTGAGGATATCGGCTCGCTTCTGGTGATGGAGCGCTATCAGCAATGGCGCCGCTTCGACACCGCGTCCCTGGTGGCGGCGACCGATGTGTTCAACCGCCTGTTCTCCAACGACAACCCGCTCTTGCGGCTGGGCCGGGACATTGGCATGGGGCTTGCAGGCGCGCTTCCTGGCCTGCGCCGCGGCTTTGTCCGCGAGGCGGCCGGGCTAACCGGCGACATGCCGCGGCTGCTGCAAGGCCGCCCGATCTGAAGCCGGGCCTCTCCCGCCTGCTTCGGAACATCCCCTGGATGTCCCTGCACAGTTGGGCCCGGCACCGCGCTGCCACGCGGTGCCCCAGTGCAAAACGCAGGCACAGCATTGGCTCTTCAACGGCAGGAGAATTAGCACCGCAGCAGCAGACATTCCGCGAGGATACCCGCGGCGTTGCTGTGGAGCGCAGCTGCGCCGCGCCTTGGCGCGGCGCCAGGCCCAAGCCTGCAAGGGGTGCCGGCGCAGCCGGTGCACCTGAGGGCACGGGAGCGCTCCGCCTCTGGAAGGAGGCACGCTGCAGCTGAAAAAAGCCTCAGTCCAGCTCGCGGGCTTCGTCCACCAGCATCACCGGGATGCCGTTGCGGATCGGGAAGGCGATATTGGCGGCGCGGGAGATCAGCTCCTGCGCCTGCGGGTCATATTCCAGCACCGTCTGCGTCAGCGGGCAGACCAAGGCTTCCAGCATCCGCCGGTCGAAGGCAGGCGCCTGTGTTTCGCTCATTGCAGGGTTTCCTCCTGGGATCCGCCGCGCAGGGCGAATTCAATCAAAGTGACAAGCGTTTCCCGCCTTGTCGCAAGGCAAGGTGCTTCGAGCAAGGCCTGTTTGTCTTCCGGGTCGAACTCCAGCAGCATTGCCAGCGAGTTGATCAGCAGCTCGTCCTCCGCCTCTTTCAGCGCTTCCCAGTCGGTGGACAGGCTGCGGGCCGAAAAGAACCGTTCGAGCAGATCCAAAAACGACGGACGGTCGAGTGTCTCATCTGCCTCCGACCGGCCCAGATCCCTGTCAAACCCGGCCCAGCTGACGTCGCAGCGCCGGTACGGCGTAAAGCCGCTGGCTTCGCGGGTGACCCGGAAGCGGGACACGCCGGAAAGGGTGATCAGATATCTGCCGTCCTCGGTCTCGGAAAACTGGGTAACCCGCCCGGCGCAGCCAATGCTGTGCAGTTCCTCTTCCGTGCCATGCGGGTTCGGACAGGGCTGCACCATGCCGATCAGCCGCTGCCGTGTTTTCAGCGTGTCCTCAAGCATCTGCAAATAGCGCGGCTCGAAGATATGCAGCGGCAGCCGCGAGCGGGGCAGCAATAGCGCCCCGGGCAGAGGGAACACGGCAATCGTGTCCGGCAGTTCGGCAGCCTGGATCATGGGACAGAGTGTAGTGCTGCCCCGGTCTTAGGCAAATATCAACGAGCTCAGCTTGCGCCGCCCGTTCAGCACTACCGGATCGTTGGGCTTAAGCGCATCGAAGATGGTGAACAGCTGCGTCTTGGCGGCGCAATCGTTCCACTCACGGTCGCGCCGGAACAGCTCCAGCAATTCACTTACGGCGGCTTCGGCATCGCCGGCGGCGTGCAGCGCCTGAGCCAGGTCGAAACGGGCCTGGTGGTCGTCCGGGCTGGCCTCGACAGCCGCCCGCAGTTCGGCCACAGGACCGGCATTCTCGGCCTGGCGGGCCAGCTCAATCTGAGCAAAAGCCGCTTCGATTTCCGCCGCTTCGGCAATTTCTGCAGGCGCTCCGTTCAGGACAGCTTCCGCCTGGTCAAGGTCGCCCAGCGCGATGTGCGCCCGCGCCAGACCGCCATAGGCCGCAGCGTTCTGACCGTCCTCTCCCAGGATCGCAGCAAAGGTCTGAGCAGCATCCGCAACCGCACCTTCGGCCAGCATCTGCTCTGCCGCTTCCAATGCCTCGCCCAGCCCGCCGTCGGCAGAGCCGCCCGCGGCTTCGATCACCTTCTTCAGGAACGCATCGATTTCAGACGCGGGCAACGCGCCCTGGAACATGTCGACCGGACGGCCCTGAACAAAGGCAACAACAGTCGGGATCGACTGCAGCGGCAGCCCCTGCTGCGCCAGGGCCTGCGCCAGGCGCTGGTTCTCGTCCACATTGATCTTGGCCATGGTGGCCGCACCCTTGGCTTTGGCGACGGCCGCTTCCAGCATCGGGCCCAGCGTTTTACAGGGACCGCACCAGGGGGCCCAGAAGTCTACGATCACCGGCGCCTGCATCGACGCTTCGACAACGTCCTGCATGAAAGTGGCTTCGGTCACGTCTTTGATCAGGTCGCCCGCCGGCGCGGCGCTGCCAAGAATTTCGCTCATCAGATTGTTCTCCGCTTGGAACTTGCCCCCTATATGGAATCCTGCGCGCCGGAAACCAAGAGAGGAGTTTGCCCATGGCCCGCCGCCGGTTCGATCTCTTTGCTGCCTCCGAACGGCTCATGCGCATGGATGAAGCCGCCTGGTCGCGCCATGCCAGCCCCTGGAGCGTGTTCAGCCGGATGACGGTGCTGCCGCTGATGACGCTGGCTGTCTGGTCCCGCGTCTGGCTGGGCTGGGGAGCGCTGCTGCCTATTGCGCTTGTCCTGGCCTGGACCTGGTGGAATCCGCGCGCCTTTGGACTGCCGGCGAGTACAGATAACTGGGCCTCCCGCGGCACCTTCGGAGAAAGGATCTTCCTGAATCGCCGGCAGGTGCCGATTCCCGCGCATCACATCCGCTGGGCCAAAGGACTGGCCTGGGTCTCTGGCTTGGGTGTGCTGCCCTGGCTTTTCGGTCTTTGGCAGCTTAACCCGGGCTTCACCCTTTGCGGGCTGGCAATGATGATTGGCGGCAAGCTCTGGTTCGTCGATCGGATGGTGTGGCTCTATCAGGACATGCAGGACCAGCACCCGGACTACAAAAGCTGGCTGCGCTAGGCGGAACGCTCCCGCCCCCGGCAGCGTGTCCTGGCTGCGCCAGCCCCCTTGCGGCGTTGGGCCGAGCGCCGCGCTGAGGCGCGGCGTGCTAGCACTGCGCGCCAGCGCAGTGCCATGCCCAACTGAGTCGGGCATCCCTGGATGCCCGGGATCAGGCGGGAGCGCCCGCCTGCCGTCAGAGATCGAAGGTTGCGAATACCGGAGCATGGTCGCTGGGCTTCTCCCAGCCGCGGGCATCGCGCAAGACCCGGCTGGAATGCGCCGCATTCCTGATGTCCGGGGTGGCCCAGACATGGTCCAGACGGCGGCCCTTGTCGGCAGCATCCCAATCCTTGGCCCGGTAGCTCCACCAGCTGTAAAGGCGGCCGTCGGGGATGTCGTTCCTGGTCACGTCGGACCAGCCGCCTGCCTCCATCACTTCAGCAAAATGCTCCACCTCGATGGGCGTATGGCTCACCACTTTCAGCAGCTTCTTGTGGTCCCAGACGTCATCCTCCCGCGGTGCGATATTCAAATCGCCAACAAGGATCGATTTCTCCGGCTTCTCCGCCTTGAACCAGTCGCGCATGTCTGTAAGGTAGTCGAGTTTCTGCCCGAATTTCTCGTTCTGTTCCCGGTCCGGCACGTCGCCGCCTGCAGGCACATAGAAGTTATGGATGACTGTACCGTTTTCCAGCCGTCCCGCTACATGGCGCGCGTGCCCAAGGCCGGCAAAATCCTTGTCCCCGATATCCTCGATCGGCAGCCGCGACAGGATCGCAACGCCGTTGTAGCCTTTCTGCCCGCGCGCAATCATGTGGCCGTAGCCAAGTGCCGCGAATCCCTCCATCGGGATCTTGTCCACCGGGCTCTTGCACTCCTGCAGGCACAGCACATCCGGGCCTTCCTCCTGCAAAAGCTTCTGTACGATCGGCTCACGCAGGCGGACCGAGTTGATATTCCAGGTGGCAAGGGTAAATGGCATCGCGCGCCTCATCATGAGTTCCGGGTTTCCCGCGCGATACTGCCTGTCCGGGCAGGGAAGGGCCAGAGGTGATTGCGCAGCCCGGCGCACAACTTTCCGTGCCGCAAAGCACAAAGAAAAGAGGCCGGGCGCACGGCCCGGCCAAGTCCAACAGGGAGGTGCATACCGTAACCCGGATATGCGCGGGATCATCTGCAGACTAAAGATGCAATCCAGTTGCGTCTTTGATCTGCGTCAACAGCTCAATACCTCAGACAACCAGACGGTATCCGCCTGATTCCGTCACCAGCAGGCGCGCATTCGACGGATCGGGCTCGATCTTCTGCCGCAGGCGGTAGATGTGGGTTTCCAGCGTGTGCGTTGTGACGCCTGCGTTGTAGCCCCAAACCTCATGCAGCAGCACGTCTCGCGGCACCACACCGTCGCTGGAGCGGTAGAGGAACTTGAGGATATTGGTTTCCTTCTCGGTCAGCCGGATCTTGCGGTCGTCTTCCGTGATCAGCAGCTTCATCGACGGCTTGAACGTATAGGGCCCCAGTGCAAAGACCGCATCTTCCGATTGCTCGTGCTGGCGCAGCTGGGCACGGATGCGGGCCAGCAGGACCGGGAACTTGAATGGTTTGGACACATAATCATTGGCGCCTGCATCCAGGCCCAGGATGGTGTCCGCGTCGCTGTCATGGCCGGTCAGCATCAGGATCGGCGCCTTCACGCCCTGTTTGCGCATCAGGCGGCACAGCTCGCGGCCATCGGTATCCGGCAGGCCCACATCCAGAATGATCAGATCATAAAGGGCTTCCTTGGCGCGCTCCATTGCACTTTGGCCGTTTTCGGCCTCGAAGACATCAAAGTCCTCGGTCATCACCAGCTGCTCGCTCAAGGCCTCGCGCAGGTCCTCATCATCATCAACAAGCAGAATTTTCTTCAGTTGCGCCATCGGCTCGCCCTCCTGTTCTCCTGACCACACATGCGTATCCTTCACGCCGCCGGCAAGATTTGCTGCAAAACTCTCACGCCGACGTGTCCATGGCATGGAAAATGTTTCACATCCGTTGCATTAAGGCGTAAAGACAGCGAGCCTTTGTTACAAAATAACACCGGATTCCCCGCATGAGCCTGATGCCCACGATGATCGAATTGCTGGCCCGCGCCCGGGTTGATCTGCGCATGGGCCTGCCGGTTGTTCTGACCAGCGGGCAAGACGCTGCGCTGGCGATCAGCGTAGAGGCCCTGAACAGCGAGCGCCTTGCCGACATGCGCGCCTTGGGCAGCCTGTCGCTGGCACTGACCGCACGGCGGGCGGAAACGCTGAAGGCGCGGGTCTATGACGAGGACATCGCCCGCATCGAGGTTCCGGTCTCCGAAGGGCTGCAATGGATCCAAGCACTGGCTGATCCCTCTGACGACCTGAACACGCCGATGAAGGGCCCGCTGTCCAGCCTGCGCGGCGGTTCTGCCGATCTGCACAGGCTGGCGATCGCTTTGGTGAAATCCGCCCGGCTGCTGCCGGCCGCAGCACTTGTGCCCATCGGCGATGCGGCCGGTTTTGCCGCGGCTCACGGCCTCACCACCCTTTCGCGGCTTGCTGCTGAACCTTTACTTAGCGAAAGTTCCCCGCTGCACCCCGTTGCCGCGGCCCGGCTGCCGATGGATGCAGCCGAGGCTGGCCGGCTGCACATTTACCGCCCCGAAGACGGTGCCGAAGAGCACTATGCTGTGGAAATCGGCCGCCCCGACCGCTCTAAGCCGGTGCTGGCGCGGCTGCATTCGGCTTGTTTCACCGGTGATGTGCTCGGCTCCCTCAAATGCGATTGCGGTCCGCAGCTGCGCGGCGCGCTGGCGCAGATGGGCGAAGAAGGCGCGGGCGTGCTGCTCTATCTGAACCAGGAAGGCCGCGGTATCGGCCTTGCCAACAAGATGCGGGCCTATTCGCTGCAGGATCAGGGGTTCGACACGGTGGAGGCCAACCACCGGCTCGGGTTCGAGGATGACGAACGCGACTTCCGGCTGGGGGCCGCCATCCTGAAAAAGATGGGTTTCTCTCAGGTGCGGCTGCTGACCAACAATCCGAACAAGATTGCGATGATGGAAAAGACCGGGGTCAAGGTGGCAGAGCGCGTGGCTCTGAAAGTGGGCGAGAACGCGCACAACCAGCACTACCTGGCCACCAAGGCCCGCAAGTCCGGGCATATGCTGTAATGGCCCCATCCGATCTGGTCCTGACGCCGCGCGGGGTCCGTTTCATGGGGCGCATTCTGCCCTGCACCATCGGCAAAGGCGGGCTGTCTGCTCAAAAGCGGGAAGGCGATGGCGCCACGCCGATCGGTGTGCACCGTATTGGCGGAATGCTTTACCGGCCGGACCGGCTGCCCTCACCCGCGCCTTGGGCGATGCCTATTGGTCCCAGGGACCTTTGGTCGGATGATGCAAACGATGCGAACTACAACCGGCATGTCCGTGCGCCTTACGGTTTCAGTCATGAGAAACTGCGCCGCGCGGATCCGCTCTATGATCTGGTCCTGATCATGGACTGGAACTGGCCGAACGCTGTCCCCGGCAATGGATCTGCCATCTTCATCCATCAATGGCGCCGCCCCGGTTTTCCAACCGAGGGCTGCATCGCCTTTGCCCGCACCGATCTGCATTGGCTCGCTGCAAGGGTTCAGCCGGGAACAAAGGTCATTGTTCCGCCACTAGCCCGGACCTGACGGGACCAAGACTTTTGTGAAAAGTCTTGGCAAAAGTTTTCACAAAACTTTTGCGCCTCAATACGTCCGGGCACCAAAGATCGCTGAGCCGACCCGAACATGGGTGGCGCCAAGCGCGATAGCCTTCTCGAAATCGCCGCTCATGCCCATCGACAGGCCCTCCAGCCCGTTGCGTTCGGCGATCTTGGCCAGAAGCGCAAAATGCAGGCTGGCCTCCTCTTCCACCGGCGGGATGCACATCAGCCCCTTCAGCGGCAAATCCAAGCTGCGGCACTCGGCGATGAAGCCATCCGCTTCTGCAGGCATCACGCCTGCCTTCTGCTCTTCCTCGCCAGTGTTCACCTGGACAAACAGATCCGGGCACTTGCCCAGCTCCTGAGCCAGCCGGGCCAAAGTGTTAGCCAGCTTGGGACGGTCCACTGAATGGATGCTGTCAAACAGCTCCATTGCCTGGCGCGCCTTGTTGGTTTGCAATGGCCCGATCAGATGCAGATCCACACCGGAAAACTGCTCCTTGAAACCCGGCCATTTCCCTGCCGCTTCCTGCACTTTGTTCTCGCCAAAACAGCGGTGGCCCTGCTGCAGCACTGCCTCGACGCGCTCATTCGGCTGCACTTTGGACACGGCAATCAACTGCACACTGCCGGCAGCGCGGTCGGCCTTCTGTTCAGCCTTGGCAATCCTGGATGTGATCTCTTCAAGCGGCATGGGGTGGGGCCTCATCTCTGTTTGGCCGCAAAAAACACTGTTTGCCGGGAAATGTTAAGCCACAAAAGAAAAGGGCGGGTCCCGAAGGAACCCGCCCCGAAGTCACGCTAGGCGTGCTTCAGCTTAGAAGCTGAAGTACAGGCCTGCCTGAACGGTGGTGTTGTCGTTGGAAGCTTCGCGTGCGCCAGCTTCGAAGGACACGCCGCCACCCAGGTCGTAGGAGTAGTGGATGCCGTAGCCGGTGCCGTCGGTGCTGCCAACGGTGTTTGCACCAGTGGTCAGGTCCGGGTTGTCTTCGTTGGTGACATAAGCAACCAGTTTGGAAGCTGCGCCCAGTTCAACGGTGCCGTACAGGCCGAGCTTGTCGGTGTCGTCCAGCGCGCCGCCTGCAACGGTAGCGGAGTCCTGGTTGTTGGCATAGGCCAGGCGAACGCCGAACTGACCCAGGTCACCCTGAACGGTCACAAGGATCTTGTCTTCGCCAACCACGTTGGAGTCCTGGTAGCCCAGAGCTGCGGTCCAGTCACCGAAGGTGTAAGCAACGTGCACGCCGGTACGCTCGGTGCCGTTTGCGGAGCCGGCAACGGTGCCGCCGTTGGACTGCGAGTAGGACAGGTGGCCCGAGAAGCCGCCTGCGGAGTACAGAGCTTCGATGCCGTTACGGCCGTTGTTTGCCGAGGTGAAGGTATCCCAGTCAAAGCTGTTGTTGCCGGTTTGGGTAACCAGCGACTGGAAGCCGGCACCGTCGATGCCAACGCCAGCAGCGCGGGTTTCCAGGTACAGGCCCGGGATGGAGTCGATTGCGCCCCAGATGTTGCCGACGTTCACACGCAGGCCGCCATAGGCAACGTGGAACTGAGCACCGGAGAAGCGTGCGCCGGAACCGGTGGTGCCGGTCGGGGTCACGAAGGTGGTGCCCGGAACGCCATCACGGCTTTCGGCCTGTGCACGGATACGCGCACCAACGGTCACGCCGCCGTCGGTTTCAGCCGACATGTCGAACTGGATGCGCAGACGGCTGGTGATGTTGACTTCGTCACGGCCGACAACGGTTTCGTTGGCGTCGTTATAGTCCAGGCCAAAGCGGCCGTAGCCGGAGATCTTGACCTCAGCCGCGGCCATGCCTGCGGTGGCGATCAGCGCGGTGGTCGCGAAGAGAACCTTTTTCATAGTTTTTCCCTCGGTTTTCTATTCCTCAGCCCAAACCGGGGAATCCGGCGTGGGTATGCCAAGGGGTTTCGCTCTTTCACCCCCGTTTTGGCAAGCCTTGGGAAAGTCAGGCGAAACGATGCGCCCCGGGATGGTGCAGCTTTGCCACAGTCCGCGCGCTGCCTTCCGCCGAAACCGCATTCGCAAGCTGCGAAACACATGCAATCACCCGGCAATCCGCCCTTGCATTGACACTATAGCAGCCTAGCCTCTTGCTCCGCCTGCGCCGCTTGCGATAGGTGTTCGCGCAGAAATTGGCTCCGGGAGCGGTTATGACTAAGACAAAGACCCTGCAGGCAACTTTGATCGGTGCTTTGTGCCTCAGCCTCGCAGCATGCGGCGGCAACAGAGAGACGTTGCCGGGCACGCAGCTCGGCAAGGACCGTCAGGACCGGGATACAATCGCTGCAGGCACCAACCCATCCTCCATATGGGATGCATTCCGGGGCAAACCGGACCAGAACGTGCAGGTCAACCGCTACCTCTGGACAGCGAGTCTGGACGTGCTGAACTTCCTGCCAGTGCAATCGGTCGACCCCTTCACTGGTGTCATCGTGACCGGATACGGCACCCCGCCCGGCGGCGGCCGCTCCTACCGTGCCACTGTTCATATCAAGGACCCGGCGCTGGATGCGCGCTCGCTGAACGTTTCGCTGCAATCCAAGGGCGGCCCCGTCAGCGCCAGCACCACCCGCGCGGTTGAAGATGCGATTCTCTCCCGCGCGCGGCAGCTGCGGATTGCAGACAAGAAGTTCTGACCCGCTGCCCTCTGGAATCGCCAGCCAAACCCCATTATCAGAAGCGCCGGGCCCCACGCCCGGCGTTTTCATGCAAAGGACCGCTCTGATGTCGCGTTACTCCGCCACGGAAATCGAAGCTAAATGGCAGGAAGCCTGGGACAAGGCCGGGATTTTCCAGGCCAAGCGCACCGGCGACAAGCCGAAGTATTATGTGCTGGAGATGTTCCCTTACCCGTCGGGCAAGCTGCACATGGGCCATGTGCGCAACTACACCATGGGTGACGTGATCGCGCGCTACAAGCTGTCCACCGGCCATAACGTGCTGCACCCAATGGGTTTTGACGCCTTCGGCATGCCTGCAGAAAACGCAGCGATGGCTTCGGGCGGGCATCCGAAGGACTGGACCTACTCCAACATCGACACCATGGTCGAACAGATGAAGCCGCTGGGCCTGTCGCTCGATTGGTCCCGGATGTTTGCCACTTGCGACCCGGAGTATTACGGCCAGCAGCAGGCGCTGTTTCTCGATTTCCTGGAAAAAGGTCTGGTCTACCGCAAGAACGCAGTGGTGAACTGGGACCCGGTCGACATGACCGTTCTGGCCAACGAGCAGGTTGAAAACGGCCGCGGCTGGCGCTCCGGCGCCTTGGTCGAGCGGCGCGAGCTGACCCAGTGGTTCTTCAAGATCTCGGATATGTCCGAGGAGCTGCTGTCGGCACTGGATACGCTGGAGAACTGGCCGGCCAAGGTCCGCTTGATGCAGGAAAACTGGATCGGCAAGTCGCGCGGCCTGCAGTTCTCGTTTGAGCGCACCGATGGCGGCGAGCCGATTGAGGTCTACACCACCCGCCCAGATACTTTGATGGGTGCGTCTTTTGTCGGCATTTCGCCCGACCACCCGATTGCAAAAGGCTTGGAAGCCGAATCGGAAGAGGTTGCAGCCTTTGTTGCCGAGTGCCGCAAGGGCGGTACCACCGAGGAAGCCATCGAGACCGCCGAGAAGCTGGGTTACGACACCGGCATCCGGGTGAAGCACCCGCTGAACCCCGAGTGGGAGCTGCCGGTCTGGATCGCCAACTTCATCCTGATGGACTACGGCACCGGCGCAATCTTCGCCTGCCCGGCGCATGACCAGCGCGACCTCGACTTCTGCCGCAAGTATGACCTGCCGGTTACCGACACCTTCTTTGCTCTGGACAATGATTCTCCAGTGGCAAACGAAGCCTTTGTGCCGCCGAAAACCGAGAAAGTCCGCTGGGTTGATCACTTTGCCGGGCTGACCGAGGCCACCGGCGAAGAAGCGATCAACGCCACCGTCGATTTTGCGGAAAAGGCCGGCTGGGGCCAGGGCGTCACCAAATACCGCCTGCGCGACTGGGGCCTCTCCCGCCAGCGCTATTGGGGCTGTCCGATTCCCGTGGTGCATTGTGAAGACTGCGGCGTGGTTCCCGAGAAGAAAGAGAATCTGCCGATCGCCCTGCCCTATGACGAAGACGGCAAGGCCATCGACTTCTCGGTGCCGGGCAACCCGCTGGACCGCCATCCAACATGGCGCAACTGCGCCTGCCCCTCCTGCGGCAAGCCTGCGCAGCGCGAAACCGACACCATGGACACTTTCGTCGATTCGTCCTGGTACTTCGCCCGTTTCACCGCTCCGCGCGCCGAAACCCCGACCGACATGGCCGAGGCTGAATACTGGATGAACGTCGACCAGTACATCGGCGGCATCGAGCATGCGATTCTGCACCTGCTCTATTCGCGCTTCTTTGCCCGCGCGATGCAGATCTGCGGCCACCTGCCCGAGAAATCCTCGGAACCCTTCGATGCGCTGTTCACCCAGGGCATGGTGACCCACGCGATCTACAAGTTGAAACTTGCAGATAACTACCCAGGAGCGGCATCCGGCAAACCAATTGACTGGAAAAACGCTCTCCGGGACGTCTTCCTCTACCCCGAAGAAGTCATCGAGTTTCATGATGGAGATGGCAAAAAGAAAGCCGTCGCAAAAGTTTGGGCTGAAAAGGAAGAAATTGACCCATCAGACACCGGCGCACTCAGCGATCTTTGGACCAGAATGGCAGAGGCCGATGACGAAGCCCACGACTTTGGGCGCGAAATTCAGATTATCCCCTCCGCCAAAATGTCCAAGTCCAAAAACAATGTGGTGGACCCGCTGCACATTATCTCGTCCTTCGGCGCCGACACCGCACGCTGGTTCGTGCTGTCCGATTCGCCGCCCGAGCGCGACGTGGAATGGACCGCAGCAGGGGCCGAGGCCGCCTATAAACACCTGAACCGGGTCTGGAACCTCTGCGACCGGATCGGCGAGATGGATCCGGAAGCGGCAGGCCAAGGCGACGAGGATCTGCTGCGCGAGATGCACAAGTGCATCCGCGACGTGACCCTGGGCGTCGATTCCTTTGGCTTCAACGCGGCGATTGCCAAGCTTTACGCCTTCACCAACACGCTCGCCAAATCCAAGGCCGGCGCCAAGGTGCAGAAGCAGGCGATCATGACACTGGCCCAGCTGATGGCGCCGATGACCCCGCACCTGGCCGAAGACATCTGGAGCCATCAGGGCGGCGATGGCCTGGTCGCCACCGCCCCCTGGCCGGTTGCGGATGAGGCGATGCTGGTTGAGAACACCGTCACCCTGCCGATCCAGATCAACGGCAAGCGCCGCGGCGAAATCGAAGTCGCCAAGGATCTGGACAAGGCAGAGGTTGAAAAACTCGCCCTGGCGCACGAAGCTGTGCAAAAGGCGCTGAATGGCGGCGCTCCGAAAAAGGTGATCGTGGTGCCGGGCCGGATTGTGAATGTTGTTGCTTAATCGCAGAAGCCTGCTGCTGGCCCTGCCCCTGCTGGCAGCGGCCTGCGGCTTTACCCCGGTGTACGCTCCTGGCGGCACCGGCACCGCGCTGCACGGCCGGATCGAGGTGCAGGCGCCGGAAGAGATCAAGACAGCCAGCGGCACCGACGCCTACTTTCTGGTGCAAAACTTGGAGCAGCGCCTGGGCCGCGGCGGCAGCGCAGCCTACAAGCTCGACCTGACCCTGCGCACGCAAGAAGAAGGCCAGGCCATTACAGCTGACAACGAGATCACCCGCTATTCGGTGATCGGCACGGCCGGCTACTCGCTGACCCGCCTGTCAGATGGCAAGGTCGCCTCCAGCGGCACTGTGCAGAACTTCACCGGCTACTCCGCCACCGGCTCCACCGTGGAGACCCTGGCAGGCGAGCGGGATGCGCATGAGCGGCTGATGGTGATTCTGGCCGATCAGATCACCGCGCAGATCCTGGCAACCGCGGATCTCTCCGCTCCGGCCGAATGAAGCTCTCCCCGCGCGAGGCGGACGGCTATTTCGCCAAGCCTGATCCGGGCAAAACCGGCATTCTGATCTATGGCGCCGACGCCATGCGGGTGTCGCTGAAGCGGCAGCAAGTGCTCGCTGCCTTGCTTGGCCCCGGCGCTGAAGAAGAAATGCGTCTCAGCCGGATGCCCGGCGGCGACCTGCGCAAGGATCCGGCGCAACTGCTGGATGCTGTAAAAGCGGTAGGGTTCTTCCCCGGTGTCCGGGCGGTCTTTGTCGAAGGCGCCAATGATACTGCCACCCCGGCCATCACCGCGGCGCTGGAGGAATGGCAGCCAGGCGATGCCCAGATCGTGGTCACCGCCGGACAACTGAAGGCCTCCTCGAAACTGCGCAAGGCCTTTGAAGGCCACAACAATGCCTATGCGGCGGGGATCTACGACGACCCGCCCTCGCGGGCCGAGATCGAACGCATCCTGGGCGAGGCCGGCATCCGCGACGTGCCCGGCGACAGCATGTCGGCACTGACGGACATCGCCAATGACATTGGCCCGGGCGATTTCTCCCGCATGATCGAAAAACTGGCGCTGTACAAGCATGGCGACAGCAGCCCGCTGTCGCTGGACGACATCGGCGCAGTTGCGCCGCAATCGACCGAAGCCGCGCTGGATGATGTGCTGAACGTGGTTGCCGAGGGGCGCAGCGCTGAAATCGGCCCGCTGATCCGCCGCCTGCAGGCGCAAGGTACCAATGCGGTGACGCTCTGCATCGGCGCCACCCGGCACTTCCGCACGCTCTATACAATCGCCGCAGCGCCTGGCGGCCCGGCCCAGGGCATCGGCCAGCTGCGCCCGCCGCTTTACGGCAAACGCCGCGACCGGATGCTGCGGCAGGCGCAGAACTGGGGCGCAAACCGGCTGGAAACCGCGCTGACGATCATCACCGACACCGATCTTGCGCTGCGCTCGGCCGGCCAAACCGCGCCGGCATTGGCGCTGATGGAACGCGCCCTGATCCGTCTCGCCATGCTGAGCCGCGCCCGCTGACCCCGCAACCCATCGTCCTGCTTGATACCCTCTCCCAAGCTGCCCATCTTTGCAGAGAACAACAGGAGAGAGATGATGTATACGGTCACCGGCATCCCGCTCACCCGCACCTTCCGGGTGCTCTGGGCGCTTGAAGAGCTTGGGGAACCTTACAAGCTGCAGCAGCACGGCCCCCGCAGCCCGGAGGTGCAGGCGCTGAATGTCTCGGGCAAGGTGCCGGTGCTGCAGACCGAAGGCGAGACCATCACCGATTCGACGGCTATCCTCACCTACCTGGCCGACAAGCACGGAGCGCTGACGGCACCCGCCGGCACTGTGGCCCGCGCCAAGCAGGACGCGATGACACATCTGCTGCTGGACGAGGTCGATGCCGTCCTCTGGGCTGCCGCCCGCCACAGTTTCATCCTGCCCGAAGACCAGCGGGTGCCGGAAGTGAAAGGCAGCCTGAAATGGGAGTTTGCCCATAACCTGGCCCGGCTGGAGGCCAAGATGGCCGGTCCTTTCCTGATGGGCGAGGAGTTCACCATTGCTGATATCATCTGCACCCATTGCCTGAACTGGGCGCGCAGCGCCAAGTTCCCGGTCGAAGGAGAGAAAATTCAGGACTACGGCAAGCGGATGCGCGAGCGCGAAGCGTTTCAGCGGGTCGCGGCACTCGCCAAGTAATCCGCAGCCGCCCGCCCGGCCCAGCGCCCGGTTGCCAGGCAAGCGGTCAGCAGGTAGCCGCCCGTCGGCGCTTCCCAATCCAGCATTTCCCCGGCACAGTAAGTGCCGGGCAGCTGCTTCAGCATCAGCCCGTTGTCCAGCGCAGTCCGGCATATGCCGCCAGCAGTCGAAATGGCCTCATCCATCGGGCGCAAGCCGGCATGTTTCACCGGCAGTGCTTTGATCAGCTTCGCCAAGGTCTCTGGCTCCTGCGGCAAGGGACGTCCGAACTCCTGCAGCAGACCAGTGCGTGCAGCGCCCAGCTTCAAGACCTTGCGCAGATGATTGGAAAAGCTCGCCTTGCCGCGCGGCCGGGACAGGCGGCGGGCAACTTCGGCTTCCTCCAGATCCGGCAGCAGATCTATCTTCAGGTTCTGCCCGTCCCGTACCTCTGCACAGACGGCATAGACGCCGCCGCCTTCCAGGCCACGTTCCGAGATCACCGCTTCGCCGCGCGACGTCAGGCTTCCGGCGTGCAGTGCAATGCCTTTCAAGGGCTGGCCGAACTGCGGCTGCATATGGCTGGACCACTCCACCAGCAGACCCGCGTTGGCCGGCTTGAACGGAGCCGTTTCCACATTCTGGTCCTTCAACAGCGGTGCCCAGGCCCCGTCTGAGCCCAGCCGTGCCCAGCTGGCGCCGCCCAGAGCCAGCACAACCGCGGCCGCTTCAATCCGCTGCACCCCCTCGGGCGTATCAAAGGCCAGTTCCGCTCCGTCCCAGCCCGTCCAGCGCCAGCGGGTGCGAACTTCGGCACCGTATCCTTCCAGCCGCGCCAGCCAGGCGCGCAGCAGCGGCGAGGCTTTCATCACCTTGGGAAACACCCGGCCAGTCGAGCCGGTAAACAGCTCAGCGCCCAGCCCGCGCGCCCAATCCTGCACCGCTTGCGCATCAAAATCCCGGATCATCGGCGCCAGCCAGCCAGCCCCCCCGCCATACTGCGTG
>NZ_JWLD01000031.1:22109-22822 GCF_000813725.1 Leisingera sp. ANG-Vp | reverse complement strand
CCGAGGCATAGCCCGCCAATTCTGCCGCATCGGCCACATTCATCCCCTGCTCGGTCAGCCCCTGGCAGGCAATCTGCATCCGCCAGCTGGTGAGGTATTGCATCGGCGTGACCTCCATCTTGGTGGTGAACTCCTGCGCAAACGCCGTGCGCGACATGCCGGCCTCACGCGCCAGGCCCTCGACGCTCCACTCTTGCGCCGGGGACTGGTGGAAGGCTGTCAGCGCCCGCGAAATACGGGGATCGGCAAAGCCGGCCAGCGCTGAACTGCTAGGGCTTTGATATTCAAGATAGGCGCGGATCGCCTGGGCAAACAGCACCTCCGACAGTTTCAGCGCAATCAGGTCGCCGCCAATGCGCGCGCCGTTTACTTCCGAACCAATCATCCGCAGCGTCGCCTCAATCCAGGCGCCGGCTTCCTCTCCATAATTCTCGATCACAATAAAGGGCGGCAGCCGGTCTATCAGCATATGCCCCGTGCCGCGCCGTCCGGGCACGCCGGAAAAGGAGAAGTGGCCGCAAATCAGCTGGGTGTCGCGCCCCGCGCCTTCGCCGCCATACACCAGCACCCCGCCGCCGTCATAGCCCGCATCCTCCAGCACCTGCTCCAGCGGCAAGGCATCCAGCGGCTGTACCTCGTTGCACAGGAGCATATGGGCGGCGCCATGCGGGATCAGCACCAGATCCCCCTGTTTCAGCCGCAGGGTTTCGCCG
>NZ_JWLD01000031.1:21555-21780 GCF_000813725.1 Leisingera sp. ANG-Vp | reverse complement strand
TGCGGCTTTAGAGGCGGGGGGGGGGGGGGGGGGGGGGGGGGGGGGGGGGGGGGGGGGGGGGGGGGGGGGGGGGGGGGGGGGGGGGGGGGGGGGGGGGGGGGGGGGGGGGGGGGGGGGGGGGGGGGGGGGGGGGGGGGGGGGGGGGGGGGGGGGGGGGGGGGGGGGGGGGGGGGGGGGGGAAACCGGCGGCCCCGGCCCTTCTGCCGGGGGCGGCCCGGGGGGGGG
>NZ_JWLD01000031.1:0-21532 GCF_000813725.1 Leisingera sp. ANG-Vp | reverse complement strand
ATTGGCGGGCTATGCCTCGGAGGCGGCGTTCTCGCGCGTATTCCGCAAACAGGTCGGCATGTCGCCCGCCGCCTACCGGCAGCAGCATGTGGCGGCGTAACCGCCGCTTGGCACCGGGTTTCTGAACGATCTGCAAAGTTTATCAGAGGATCTGAAATTCACCGTCCGGAAGGAGCAGTCCAAATTGGGGTCAGAGCCGCAAACAGGCGGCCAGCCTAACCTCTGTAACAAGGACCTGACCCATGCCTCTGCGCTTTGTGACCCGAACCATTCATGCCTATCTCGACTACCCGGTGGCCATCGCCCTGATGGGGCTGCCGTTCCTGCTTGGCCTTGGCGAAAGCAACCCGCTGGCGCTGTGGCTGTCGGTGGTGACAGGCATTGCCGCCTTTGTGCTGACGGTGCTGACCGATCACCACCTCGGCCTGATCCGGGTGCTGCCCTACAAACTGCATCTGGCCGTTGACCTGATTGTCGGCCTCACTTTCCTGGCGGCGCCATTCCTCTTCGGTTTTGCGGGGCTGGACGCAGCCTTCTACCTGCTGAACGGCGCGGCGGTGGTGGCGGTGATTTCGCTCAGCGCACCGGAAAGCGCTGAGACCGCTTCAGCCTGATGCCTGGATGGCGCGGCGGCGGTCACAAAAGCTTTGCCAATTGTTCACGCCGCTGACCGCCAGGCTTCACAATTGAAGGATCTCATCAGGGGCACCTATCCAACATAATTTTTCCGACAGGTGTTCCTTATGTCTGCAAACCGCTTCCCGCGCCCGAGCCGCCGTGCCTTCCTGGCCGGCGGCTCGGCTTTTGCCGCCTCTTTGGCGATGCCCGCAATTTCCCGCGCTTCAGCCCGTCCCGTGTTCACCCACGGTGTCCAGTCCGGCGATGTTGATACCACCTCCGGCATGCTCTGGACCCGGGTGGACCGCCCGTCCAAGGTAATGATGGAAGTCTCCACCACCGAAAGCTTTGCCAATGCCCGCCAGCTGGCACCGATGACGGCTCTGCCGAACCACGATCTGGCGGTGAAGCGTCTGGTTGCCGGGCTGCCTTCGGACCAGGACATCTTTTACCGCTTCGTGGCGGCGGATCTGAATGACATCAATGCCGTGTCCGAGCCAGTGATCGGCCAGTTCCGCACTGCCCCCTCCGCGCGCCGCGATGTGCGTTTTGCCTGGTCGGGCGACACTGCCGGCCAGGGCTGGGGCATCGATGATGACGGCATGGCCACCTATGCAACCATGGCGCAGCACAAGCCGGATTTCTTTATTCACTCCGGCGACACCATCTATGCCGACGGCCCGATGCAGGACGAGGTTGAGAAAGACGGCCAGGTGATCTGGAAGAACACCACGCTGACCGATGAAAAGCGCAAGGTGGCCGAAACGCTGGATGAATTCCGCGGCCAGTGGAAATACAACCTGATGGACCGGCATGTGCAGGCAATGAACGCGGTCTGCCCGACCTTCATGCAGTGGGATGACCATGAGGTGGTGAACAACTGGTCCTCCTCGCGCAGCCTGATGGAGGACAGCCGCTATGCGGAGAAATCCATCCATGTGCTGCAGGCCCGTGCCACCCAGGCCTTTCACGAGATGACCCCGCTGCGGATCACCCCGTCCGAGCCGGGCCGCGTCTATCGCAAGATTTCCTATGGTCCGATGCTGGATGTGTTTTTCCTCGACCTGCGCAGCTACCGGGGGCCGAACAGCGACAACCTGCAGACTGAGCTGACGGAGGAAAGCCGCATCCTGGGCGCTGAGCAGATGGCCTGGCTCAAGCGCGAGCTGGCGAATTCTGCTGCGACCTGGAAGGTGATCGCCTCCGACATGCCGATCGGCCTGGTGGTCGGCGGCGGCCAGGAGGCCGTGGGCAATGGCGACAACGGCAGTGCCAAGGGGCGCGAGCTGGAAATCGGCGAGCTGCTGCGCTTCATCAAGACGGCCAAGATCCGCAACACCGTGTGGTTCACCGCAGATGTGCACTATACCGCAGCGCACTACTACAACCCGGACAAGGCGGCCTTCCAGGAGTTCGAACCGTTCTGGGAGTTCGTGTCCGGCCCGCTGCATGCCGGCACATTCGGCCCGAACGGCCTCGACATGACCTTTGGCCCGGAAGTGAAGTTCGTGAAGGCGCCGAGCGAAGAACAGGGCGCAAACCTGCCGCCGTCCATGGGGCTGCAGTTCTTTGGCCTGGTGGATATCGACGGCGGCACCCAGCAGATGACCGTGCGCCTGATGGACCGCGCTGACAAGGAATTGTGGAAGGTCACTCTGGACCCGGTTGGAGCCTCGATCTGATCCGCTATTGGCTTAACAGCCAATTGACCACAGCTTTGGCCCGGCTCGCTGCGCTGGGCCAAAGCACATAAAAACCCTGGTCCCCCAGCCGCGGCACTTGCCACAGCACGTCCAGAGGCTGGCCGCCAAGGAAGATCCGCGGAACCAGTGCGATGCCCTGACCGTTCAGCGCGGCGTCCATCGCCAGGGCGGTCTGATTGAATTGCAGAATCCGCCCCGTCGCAGTAAGCCCCTCCCGCCGCAGCAGCAGGTCCCAGTGCCGGTGTCCGTCCTGGATCAGCGATTGTTTTGCAAGATCGGCCAGTTCAGGCTGTTCTTCCTGTGTTAGAGCCGAATCTGACTTGGCCACCGCCACCAGATCCACCAGCGACAGCAAGGCGGAATTCAACCCGCTCTCCTGCGGTTTGCTTCCCTGGCGGATGGCGATATCGATGCCGTCCCGTTTGAAATCGGTCAGGCTTTCCTCTGCCACCACCCGCAGGTCAATGCCGGGATGCGCGGCCGCGAACTCCGGCAGCCGCGGCACCAGCCACTTGGAGGCAAAGGAGGGCGGCACCGACAGCGTCACCTGCTGCACTGCCGGGGCCAGCTTGGCGGTTGCGTCGCGCACCAGCTCCAAAGCCTGCCCGACCGGCGCATGATAGCTGCGCCCGGTATCGGTCAGGCTCAGCCCGCGGGCATGGCGGTGAAACAGCTTGTGCCCCAGATCCGCCTCCAGTTTGCGCACCTGCTGCGCGACTGCGCCTTGGGTCAGATGCAGTTCTTCGGCCGCGCGGCCGAAATTCAGGTGGCGGGCGGCGGCGTCGAACATCCGCAGGGCGTTCAGGTTGGGCAGGCGCATCACGTTCAGCCAGTAGTTTTCCTACAGTCTCGCGCGATGAGACATGATTGGTCAAGCGGTGCCTGTGCCGCCATCCTTGGCGCCAGGCAAAGGAGTTCCAAAATGACCAAAGTTGCTCTCTTCACCGCTGCAGGCAGCGGCATGGGCGCAGATGCCGCCCGTCATCTGCATGATCAGGGATTTGAGGTTGCGATTCTCTCCTCTTCCGGCAGAGGCGAGGCCCTGGCGCAGGAGCTGGGCGGGATCGGCCACACGGGCTCTAACCTCGAGCAGGCGGATCTGCAGGCGCTGGTGGACAAGGTGATGGCGCGCTGGGGCCGGATTGATGTGCTGGTCAATTCCGCGGGCCATGGCCCCAAGGGGGACATCATGGAGATCAGCGATGACGACTGGCATCTGGGGATGGAATACTACCTGATGAATGTGATCCGCCCGGCCCGTCTGGTGGCCCCCGTCATGGCGGCGCGGGGCAAAGGCTCGATCATCAATATCTCAACCTTCGCGGTGTTTGAGCCGGATCCTCTGTTCCCCACCTCCGGTGTGTTCCGGGCGGGGCTTGCCAGTTTCACCAAGCTGTTTGCCGATAAATTCGCGGCCCAGGGCGTGCGGATGAACAACGTGCTGCCGGGTTTCATCGACAGTCTGCCCGAGACTGAGGACCGCAGAGCCCGGATCCCGATGGGCCGTTATGGCACCGCGCGGGAGGTGTCGGCGCTGATTGCCTATCTGGCGTCGGATGATGCGGGTTACACCACTGGCCAGAACATCCGGGTGGACGGGGCTCTGACACGCGCCATCTGATCTGGCCCGCCTGGACGCAAGGGGGCTGCGCCCGCCCCTTCCCAGGGCCGGGCGCGTCGCCCTTGCGGGCTCCAGCCGTGAAACTGCCAGTCTTAGAGCCTTTCAGCCGCCCTTGGGGTCGATCATCGGCTTGGCCCTGCCGCGCTGCAAGCCAAGCTGATGCTCGCGCCAGATCACCAGCCCGTTGCCGGCAATCACCAGTGCGGCCCCAGCCAGCATCACCAGCGTCGGCCATTCGTTGAACCAGATGTAGCCGATCACGATGGCAAACAGCATCGAAGCATAGTCGTAGGGCGCCAGCATCGAGGCCGGGGCAAAGCGGTAGGAGGAGGTGACCAGGATCTGCGCCACCCCGCCGACCAGCCCGGCGCCGACCAGCAGCGCCGCCACCTGCGGGTCGGGCATAACCCAGCCAAAGGGCGCCGTCAGCAGCGCCAGGGCAGAGGCTGTCAGCGAGAAATAGAACACGATGGCGGCAGTATGCTCGGATTGCACCATGCGGCGGATGTGGATCTGCACAAAGCCGCGGGCCACGGTGGCCCCCAGCACCAGCAGCACGCCAAGCAGGGCCCCGTCGCCCAGGTCGCCGCCCAGGCGCGGCCAGATCATGATCAGAACGCCCAGAAGCCCCACTGCCACTGCGGAAATCCGCACCAGCCGGATGGTCTCGCCCAGAAACAGCGCCGCCAGGATCAGCGTAAAGATCGGCGTGGCATAGCCGATGGCAGTGACCTCGGGCAGCGGCAGCAATGCCAGCCCCATGAAGGTCATCCCCATCGCCGAGGTTCCCACAAGCCCCCGCCACACGTGAAACATCGGCTTCCTGGTGATCAGCCCGTGCCGCAGCTCTCCGCGCATGGAGAGCCAGACCACGATCACCGGAATCGCAAAGAAAGAGCGGAAGAACACCGCTTCGCCTGCCGGCACATGCTCGGAGGTGGCCTTGATGATCCCGGAAAGCGCCGTGAACAGCGCAATTGCCGTCACCTTCAGCAGGATCGCCAGCATAGGCCGATGCGATGTTAAGGATTTTGCCATGGCGCGAACCTGCGCTCCTGCGCCGCAAAGATCAATGGCTTGATTTCACCCTCCGCCCGCGCACAAATGGCGCTGCTTGAAGAAGGAGCCGCCGATGTATGACGCCAACCACCTGATCCGCCAGTTGCGCGACTCGTCCCTGGGGCGCGAGGACGATGTCTTTGCCCGGCTACCGGATGGCAGTACGGTGACCTTTGGTGCGCTGTTTGCGGGAGCGGAGCGAATGGCGGCAGCGCTGGTTTCGCAAGGTGTGCAGCCCGGTGACCGGGTGGCGGTGCAGGTCCAGAAGACAATTCAGGCAATTGAGCTGTATCTGGGCACAGTTATGGCCGGCGGAATCTTTTTGCCGCTGAACACCGCCTATACCGGGCCGGAAGTTGCCTATTTCGTGGGCGACGCCGAGCCGCGCGTGGTGGTTTGCGATCGGGCGCGGCTGGAGGAGATAAGCGCCGTGGCTGGCGCGGCCCAGGTGCTGACGCTGGACGCCAATGGGCTGGGGTCCCTGCGCACTCTGGCGGACGGGCAGGACGGGTTTGAGGCGGTTGCCCGCGAACCGGGAGACCTGGCTGCGATCCTTTACACCTCCGGCACCACCGGCCGCTCGAAAGGGGCGATGCTGAGCCATGACAACCTGTCCTCCAACTCAGCAATGCTGCAGGAATACTGGCGGTTCACGGCAGAGGATGTGCTGATCCATGCTCTGCCGATCTTCCACACCCATGGCCTGTTTGTGGCGACCAATGTGGCGCTGTTTGCCGGTGCCCAAGTGGTGTTCCTGCCGGGTTTCAATGCGGATGCGATCCTGGAGGCGATGCCCTCTGCCACGGCTATGATGGGGGTGCCGACCTTCTATACCCGCTTGCTGGCGGATGAACGCGTGACCAAAGAGCGCGCGGCAAACATGCGGCTGTTCATCTCTGGCTCGGCGCCTTTGCTGGTGGATACCCATGAACAGTGGGAGACGCGCACGGGCCACCGCATCCTGGAACGCTACGGGATGACCGAAACCAATATGAGCACCTCGAACCCTTATGACGGCGAGCGGCGGCCCGGCACCGTCGGCTTCCCGCTGCCTGGGGTTGAGGCACGGGTGATGCAGGACGGTGCCGAGGTGCCCGCCGGTGAGATCGGTGTGCTAGAAGTGCGCGGCGCCAATGTGTTCCAGGGCTACTGGCAGATGCCGGAAAAGACGGCGGAGGAGCTGAAGCCCGATGGCTGGTTCATCACCGGCGACATGGCGAAGATCGATGCGGACGGCTATGTCACCATTGTCGGGCGCGAGAAGGATCTGGTGATCACCGGCGGGTTCAACGTCTACCCGAAAGAGGTTGAAAGCCTGATCGACGACCTGCCGGGCGTGCTGGAAAGCGCGGTGATCGGCGTGCCGCATCCGGATTTCGGCGAGGCCGTGGTGGCGGTGGTGGTGCCAGAGGGCGAGGGCACCAGTGCCGATGCGATCCACTCGGCGCTGTCCGGCCAGCTGGCCAGGTTCAAGCAGCCCAAGCAGGTCATCCTGCTGGAGGCCCTGCCGCGCAACACCATGGGCAAGGTGCAGAAGAAAGCCCTGCGCGAGGAATACGCGGGGCTGTTTGGTTAAGTAACACAGGGCAGTGCCTGTCCGCGGGCGGAAGCGTAGCGCCCGCCCATGGGGGCGGACGGGCGCTGCCCGTGCCGCAAGCGGCACAGGCGTTTAGTGCTGGTGAGCTTCCGCATGCACCTCTTCCTCGCGCCATTCCCGCACGGCCTGCACCAGGATTTGGAAGGCGGAGCTGAGGAACAGCCCGCCCATGATGCCGGCCACGATCAAATCAGGCCAGCCGGTCGCCGTGCCCCAGACCCCAAGCGCGGCAATCATCACCGCGACATTGCCAATCGCGTCATTGCGCGAGCACAGCCAAACCGAACGCACATTGGCATCGCCGTCCTTGTATCTGGCCAGCAGCATGACCGAGATCAGGTTGGCGGCCAGCGCCATGAAGCCGATGACACCCATGATCTGCGCCTGCGGCACGCCGACGTAAAACACCTGATAAACGGTTGAGCCGAACACCCAGACCCCCATCAGGAGCAGACTGATCCCCTTGCCCAAGGCTGCCAGCGCCCGCGTGCGCAGGGTTGCTCCGATGACTGCCAGCGAAATCCCATAAGTCAGCGCGTCGCCCAGAAAGTCCAGCGCGTCCGCCTTCAGCGCCTGGCTGCCGGCCAGCTGGCCCGCCCCCATTTCCACCGCGAACATGCCGGCGTTGATGGCGATCACCAGCCACAGCCTGCGCTTGTAGTCCGCCGAGACCCCGTCGAACCGGGCTTTGTTGTTGCAGCAGCCTGCCATTGCTCTTGTCCTCATTCCTGATTCGAGATCAATGTAGGGCCTCTAGTCACTAGAGCTTCAAGAGGTTCTGAACATGTTTTCCATCGGTGCATTGTCGAAGGCCACCGGCGTCAAGGTGCCGACCATCCGCTACTATGAGGAGATCGGCCTGCTGCCGCAGCCGGGCCGCAATGCCGGCAACCAGCGCCGCTACGGGCAGGACGGCATGGATGCGCTGGGTTTCATCAAACACGCCCGCGATCTTGGGTTTTCGCTGGAGGACATCAAGGTGCTGATGGCGCTCGACGGTCATCTTGGCGATGACTGCGCCGAGGCGGACCGCATTGCCCGCAGCCAGCTGGCCAATGTGCGCGACAGGATCCGCAAACTGGAGCAGCTGGCGTCCGAGCTGGAGCGGATCAGCCATCTGTGCGATGGCGGCCACGGCGGCTGCTGCAAGGTGCTGACAGCACTGGGCGACCACAGCCAATGCGCGGGCGAGCACGGCTGAGCGTCAGCGTTTCGGCCAGCTCCAGCGCGGCGGCTCCAGGTCTTCAATGCGGGTTTCACCAAATTCCTTCTGCAGGACTACGGACAGCGCCCCCGCGTCCTCCAGTTCCCGGGCCAGATGGCTGTTGTGGGAGACCACGATGATCTGACTGTCGCGGCTGGCGCGTTTGATCAGCCGTGCCAAGGGGGCAATCAGATCGGGGTGCAGGCTGGTTTCGGGTTCGTTCAGCACCATCAGCTCGGGCGGGCGCGGGGTCAGCAGGGCGGTGGCCAGCAGCACATAGCGCAATGTGCCGTCCGACAGCTCCGCTGCCGACAGCGGCCGCAGCAGGCCGTGCTGCTGCATCTCTACCGCAAACAGCCCGCCTTGCAGCGAGACATCGACGCTGGCGCCCGGGAAGGCATCCTCGATCGCCGCGTCAAAACCCGGCCCGTCGCCGATTTCCCGCAGGGTGGCAATGGCTGCCGCCAAATCAGCACCGTCGCCTGACAGCGCCGGGGTGCGGGTTCCGACCGCCGGGCGCCGGGCAGGCGAGTCCCGGTCTGTGCGCAGGCTGTCATAGAACCGCCAGCCTCGCATCCGCTCCCGCAGGGACAGCATCTCGGGCGCCTGCACCGGATCAGCGGCATGGGTCATCATGCTGTCAAAGGGGCGCAAGTCGCGCGAAAGTTCCACCCGGCGGCCGCTGGCGTCCCGGCCTGTCACCACTGCGCCGCGGCGTTCGGCAATGCTGTTGGCGCGGCCCAGGCTCTCGCCGACCCATAGCGCTTCGGATTTGATCTCAGGGTCTTTGCCGAACATCGTGCGCGGCACCGGTGCGGGCAGTCCCAGATCCACGGCATAGCCATAATCCTCAGCCGCAAATCCCAGCTTCAGCGCGACCGAATTTTTGCGGCGGGTGCCTTCAATCGGAGTTTCACCGCGCCGCATCCGGGCGCTGATGTGTTCCGGCCCGGCCCACAGCGTCGACTCCAGCCCGCCTTCGGCGGCCAGCGAAGCAATGGCGCGTCCCTGCGCCACCTCTGCCAGCAGCCGCAGCGAGCGGTAGAGCGAGGATTTGCCTGCACCATTGGCGCCGCTCACCACGGTGAGCTGCTCCAGCGGCAGGATTGCGTCGCGGATCGAGCGGTAGCCGGAAACGGCCAGGGTAATCAGCATATCAAAGGACCGGATGTGAAAAGCACTGTGCAAAACCTGCTTGGTTTTGCCGCGCTTCGCAACCGGTCCTGTCAGAAGTTAGAGGTTCAGCCGATTTGGCCCTGGTTTTCGCCGATTTGGCCGCGGTGCAGCAGCAGGTGGTCCAGAATCACACAGGCCATCATCGCCTCGGCCACCGGCACCGCGCGGATGCCGACGCAGGGGTCGTGGCGGCCCTTGGTGATCACTTCGGTGGCGGAGCCGTCCTTGCGGATCGACTGGCGCGGGGTGAGGATTGACGACGTCGGCTTCACTGCAAAGCGCACCACCACATCCTGGCCGGTGGAGATGCCCCCCAGGATGCCGCCGGCATGGTTGGAGGAATAGACCGGCTGGCCGTCCTCGCCCATGAAGATCTCATCCGCGTTTTCCGAGCCTTTCAGGCGCGCGGCGTTCATGCCTTCGCCGATTTCCACGCCTTTTACCGCGTTGATCGACATCATCGCCGCGGCCAGATCGGTGTCCAGTTTGCCGTAAACCGGCGCGCCGATGCCCGCGGGAACATTGCGGGCGACAACCTCGACCACCGCACCCACCGAGTCATGCGCCTTGCGCAGGCCTTGCAGGTAGTCTTCCCACTCCTGCACCGCGCCTGCGTCGGGGATCCAGAAATCATTCTGTTCGATTGCATCCCAGTCAAAGCGGCTGCGGTCGATCTCCAGCTCGCCCATCTGGGTCATATAGCCCTTGATCTCCAGCCCCGGCACCAGCGCTTTGATTGCTTCACGTGCAACACCGCCTGCCGCAACCCGCGCCGCGGTCTCGCGTGCCGAGGAGCGGCCGCCGCCGCGGTAGTCGCGGTTGCCGTATTTCTGGAAATAGGTGATGTCGGCATGGCCCGGACGGAAGGTCTGGGAAATCTCGCCGTAATCCTTGGAGCGCTGGTCGGTGTTTTCGATCATCAGCTGGATCGGCGTGCCGGTGGACATGCCGTCAAACACCCCGGACAGGATCTTCACCGCATCCGGCTCATTGCGCTGGGTGGTGTTCTTGTTCTGGCCGGGGCGGCGCTTGTCGAGCCACTGCTGCAGCATTTCCGGCTCCAGCGGCACATTCGGCGGGCAGCCGTCCACGGTGGCGCCAAGCGCGGGCCCATGGCTTTCGCCCCAGGTGGTGACGCGGAAGAGGTGTCCAAAGCTGTTCATCGACATGTGGCGCGGTCTCCTTTGCGGGATGTGCTTAGCGGGCGGGGGCCTGTCTCTCAAGCGGATTCCTCTGCGGCATCGGGGCTGGGGGCGCTGCCCTCGCCGCTCGGCGCGCGACTCCCCCGGGATATTTTTCGCCAGAAGAAGATGGGTACGGGTGGAAAAAGTTAACGCGGCAGAAAGGGCAGCGAGTCACTCCAAATGTTTCGGGTGCGAAGCATTTGGTCAGCACTGCTGACCTGAACGCCGGGCGGGAAGCCAGTCCAGATTCGCCTTCCGGCAAGGCCAGGCGGGGGCATTGCTTGTGTTTCCCTCCTGCAAACCCTATGGTCCGCGCCACCTCGGGGTGCGCGTTGGGCGCTGAGATGACACCCGTTGAACCTGAACCGGATCACACCGGCGGAGGGAAGGTACTGGACGTCCTCCACCCTTGCCCAAAGCCGCAAAGGAGGATGGCATGAAACATCTTGCATTTGCAGCGGGACTGCTTGGCGCCTCGGCGGCTTTTGCCGAAACGCCTGAACTGACCGTTTACACCTATGACAGCTTTGTCTCCGACTGGGGCCCCGGCCCGGCGGTCGAAAAAGCCTTTGAAGAAGTCTGCGGCTGCGACCTGAAACTGGTCGGCGCGGGCGATGGTGCGGCCCTGCTGGCACGCATCAAGCTGGAAGGCGAACGCTCAGACGCTGATGTGGTTCTGGGGCTGGACACCAACCTGACCGCAGCGGCCAAGGAAACCGGCCTGTTTGCCGATCATTCGGTCAGCGCCGACTATACGCTGCCGGTGGAATGGAACGACACAACCTTTGTGCCTTATGACTGGGGCTACTTTGCCTTTGTCCACAACGCCGATGCTGCTGTTCCGGCTGATTTCAAGGCGCTGGCGGACAGCGACACCAAGATCGTCATTCAGGACCCGCGCTCCTCGACCCCGGGCCTTGGCCTGCTGTTGTGGGTCAAGGCGGCCTATGGCGATGAGGCGCCGACGATCTGGAAGGGCCTCTCTGACAATGTCGTCACCGTGACCAAGGGCTGGTCCGAGGCCTATGGCATGTTCCTGGAAGGCGAGGCCGACATGGTGCTCTCCTACACCACCTCGCCCGCCTACCACCTGATTGCCGAGGAAGATGCGTCCAAGGCGGCGGCGTCTTTTGACGAGGGCCACTACATGCAGGTGGAAGTTGCCGCCAAGCTGGCAGGCTCCGATCAGTCTGAACTGGCCGACCAGTTCCTGGCCTTCATGGTGTCGGACGCGTTCCAGTCGATCATCCCGACCACCAACTGGATGTACCCCGCCGTGACCCCGGCAGCGGGCCTGCCGGAGGGGTTTGAAACCCTGGTGCAGCCCGGCAAGTCGCTGCTTCTGAGCGAGACCGAGGCTGCTGAAGTCCGTGATGCGGCGCTGGGCGAATGGCTGGACGCGCTCAGCCAGTAAGCGCGTTTCCCGGGATCGGCGCGGCCCTGCTCGTCGCTGCGCTGATCCTGGGAACCCTCGCGGCGGTTGCTTTCCGGGCTGAGGCCGGTACCGGCCTTGCCGCCAGCGACTGGGCTGCGCTGCGGTTCACGCTGACACAGGCGAGCCTGTCCGCGCTGCTGAGCGTGGGTCTTGCCATTCCCGTCGCCCGCGCGCTGGCGCGGCGGCGCTTCCCGGGGCGGCGCCTGCTGATTGCCCTTTTGGGCGCGCCGTTCATTCTTCCGGTCATCGTTGCGATTCTGGGCCTGCTGGCGGTTTTCGGCCGGGCCGGCTGGCTGAGCAGCTTCTTGGGGCTGTTCGGGCTGGAGCCAGTGCAGATTTACGGGCTGCACGGGGTGGTGCTGGCGCATGTCTTCTTCAACCTGCCGCTGGCAACCCGGCTGATCCTGCAGGGCTGGCAGGAAATCCCGGCCGAGCGTTTCCGCCTCGCGGCGCAGCTGGATGCCGGACCGCTGGCGATGTGGCGGCTGCTGGAAGCGCCGATGCTGCGGCGGGTGGCGCCGGGGGCGCTGGCGGTGGTCTTTGCCATCTGCCTCTCCAGCTTTGCTGTGGCGCTGACCCTGGGCGGTGGCCCGCGGGCCACCACCATTGAACTCGCAATCTATCAGGCGTTCCGGTTCGACTTTGACCTGGGCCGCGCTGCGCTGCTGTCTGGGATGCAGCTGGTGCTGACCGGCGCGGCTGCGATGGTGGCGCTGCGGGTTTCGGCGGGCGAAGGGTTCGGCGCCGGGCTGGACCGTGCGGTGCGGCGCTGGGACGGGCACAGCGGCTTGGCGCGGATTTCTGATGCGTTTTGGATTTCCCTGTCCGCGGCATTCCTGCTGCTGCCGCTGGCCGCAATTGTTCTGGCAGGCCTGCCGGGATTGGCCGCGCTGAAGGGCACGGTCTGGCAGGCGGCGGGAAATTCAACTCTGGTGGCGGCCATCAGCACAGCAATTCTGCTGGGGCTGGCCCTGCCAATGGCGGCAGCGGTTGCTGCGGGCCGCAATGGCATGACGGAGCTGTCAGGCATTCTGGGCCTTGCGGCCTCGCCGCTGGTGATCGGCACCGGGCTGTTCATCCTGATCTATCCGATTGCGGATCCCTTTGCCCTGGCGCTGCCGGTGACGGCGCTGGTCAACGCGGTGATGGCGCTGCCTTTTGCCATGCGCATCCTGGTGCCCCGGGCGCGGGAGGTGCTGGGGCGCTATGGCCGCCTGTCGCTGTCGCTTGATATGCAGGGCTGGGCCTTTGTACGCCATGTCTACCTGCCGCGGATGCGGGCGCAGACAGGGTTCGCGGCTGGGCTGGCGGCGGCGCTTTCGATGGGGGATCTGGGCGTGGTTGCCCTGTTTGCCAATCCGGATTTCGCAACGCTGCCCTTGCAGATCTACCGTCTGATGGGCGCTTACCGGATGGAGGCGGCTGCGGGTGCGGCGCTGCTGCTCCTGCTGCTGTCGATGGGTGCATTCTGGATACTGGACCGCGGGGGACGCTGGCATGCTGAAGCTTGATAATTGCCGGATCATCAATGGCGGCTTCGCCGTTGAGGCAGATCTGGCGGTGGCACCGGGTGTCTGCGCGGCGGTGATCGGGCCGTCGGGGGCCGGGAAGTCCACGCTGATAGAGGCGATTGCCGGGTTCCTGCCGGTGAGCCGCGGGCGGATCAGCTGGAATGGCACTGATCTGACCGCGGCACAGCCCGGCAAGCGCCCCATTGCGATGCTGTTTCAGGACGGCAACCTGTTCCCGCATCTGACGGTGGCGCAGAATGTGGGCCTTGGGCTGCAGGCGAACCTGCGGCTGAGCGAGGCGGAACGGGGACGTGTAGACGCGGCGCTGGAGCGGGTTGGCCTTGGCGGCATGGGCGGGCGCAAGCCTGCAGCCCTGTCCGGCGGCCAGCAAAGCCGGGTCGCACTGGCGCGGGTGCTGGTTCAGGGGCGGGCGATTCTGCTGCTGGATGAACCTTTTGCCGCGCTTGGCCCCGCACTGAAGGCTGAGATGCTGGATCTGGTGGCGGAACTGGCCCGCGAAAGCGGCGCCACCGTGCTGATGGTCAGTCATGATCCGGACGACGCCCGCCGGATTGCGGACCAGGTGGTGCTGGTGGCTGACGGCAAGGCGCATCCGCCGCAGCAGACGGCGGAGCTGCTGGACAACCCGCCGCCTGCGTTGAAGACCTATTTGGGCTAGGCGGCCAGCGCTTCTGCCCGCGTCTTGGTGATCATCAGCGCAGCGCTTGCGGCTTCATTGCCCTTCTTGACGAAATGCTCGCGGTAGATGGCGACGTGATGATCAGTTTCCTGGAAGTGATGCGGGGTCAGCGAGACGGACAGCACCGGAACGCCGGTGTCCATGCCAGCGCGCATCAGCCCGTCGACAACAGCCTGGGCGACAAAATCATGCCGGTAAATGCCGCCGTCCACGACCAGAGCGGCGCAGGCCACGGCAGCATATTTGCCGGTTTTGGCCAGCTCCTGCGCCAGCAGGGGCATTTCAAAGGCACCGGGAACATCAAAGACGTCGACCTGATCCGCCGGAATCAGCTGCAGGAAGCCTTCCAGTGCGCGGTCAACGATATCGGCATGCCATTGCGCCTTGATGAAGGCATAGCGGGTGTGTGTCATTTCGTAATCTCCTTTGGCTCTGACACGTCACCCAAGGCGATCACGAACGGCAGGCGCGCAGGGCTGCAAGGGCCCGAAACGGTCCTGACGCACGTTCTCTTCCATCCGGACTGTGACCGTCGGCTCTGGAGTTGCACCAGATCTGCTGACACTTCCAATGTTTGGAAGCCGCTCGCGGGCTTACGGGACAAGCCCGCTTACCGCCGGTGGGGAATTCCGCCCCGCCCTGAGAACGGCTGCACCCTGCCAGCGCCGCGGCCGCTGTGCAAGCGGGACTTTGGCGGCCGGCGCTGGTGCAAGACTTTTCCTTTAAAGTCTTGCCAAAAGTTTTTAAAACTTTTGGGCGCTGCGCTTGGCGGCAGGCCGGGCTAGGGTGACGGCACAGCAATGGAGGAATTTTCATGAAGCTATATTACGCCGCCGCTTCGCCCTTTGTGCGCAAGGTCATGGTTCTGCTGCACGAGACCGGGCAGCTCGATTCGGTGGCAATCCACGATGTGGCAACCTCGCCGGTGGCGCCCAGTGCGGATGTGCAGGTCAGCAACCCGCTGGCCAAAATCCCGGCGCTGGAGCGCAATGACGGGCCTGCGCTCTATGACAGCCGGGTGATTTGCGCGTTTCTCGATGAACGCGCAGGTGGGCGGCTGTACGGCGGCGGCTGGGATACCAAACTGCTGGAAGCCACTGCTGACGGCATCATGGATGCAGCGGTGCTGATGTCTTATGAAAAACGTCTTCGTCCCGAAGAAAAACAATGGGACGAGTGGCTTGCGGCGCAGCAAAGCAAGGTTCTGGGTGGCTGCGCGGCACTGAATGCGCGCTGGATGAGCCATCTGCAGGGGCCGTTGGACATGGGGCAGATCGCGGTGGCCTGCGCGTTGTCTTACGTGGACTTCCGCCATCCGGATGCGGGCTGGCGCCAGGGCAATGAGGCGCTGGCAGACTGGTTTGCGGATTTCGAATCGCGCCCTTCGATGCAGGCGACAAAACCGCCCGCTGGCTGAGGCCCGGCTCTTGAAAACGGCAGCTGCCGCGCACAGATGGTGCGGCACTGTCACTCAGGCGTAACAGAAAAGACCCGTTGCGGCTTTCTGCGCGCCTATGACCGCTGGACGAAAGCGCTTCTCCCCGCTAGACACGCGCCTGAGTCACTGCGAGCGATCGCGGTGCATGCGCATGTTTGCCCTAAACGGGCGCTGGAATTGGAGAAAACCTCGTGTCCCACGCAGAAGACAACGAAGGAACCCGGAGAGATTTCCTCTACTACGCCACTGCCGGCGCCGGGGCAGTGACCGCAGGGGCCGCCGTATGGCCCATGGTCGACCAGATGAACCCCTCGGCTGACGTCAAAGCGCTGTCCTCGATCCTGGTCGATGTCAGCGGCGTGGAAGTTGGCACGCAGATTTCCGTCATGTTCCTGGGCAAGCCGGTGTTTATCCGCCGCCGCACCCAGGAAGAGATCGACGAAGCCCGTGCCGTGGAACTGTCCGAGCTGATCGACCCGCGGTCGGAAAACCCGAACAAACCGGGCACCGATGCGGCCGACGTCAACCGCACCATGGACGAAGCCGGCGAATGGCTGGTGATGATGGGTGTCTGCACCCACCTGGGCTGTGTGCCGCTGGGCGACGGTGCCGGCGAGTTCAACGGCTGGTTCTGCCCGTGCCACGGTTCGCACTACGACACCGCAGGCCGTATCCGCAAAGGCCCGGCGCCTGAGAACCTGCACGTGCCGGTGGCTGAGTTCACCGACGCCAACACCATCAAGCTGGGATAAGGAAACGCGCTCATGTCCGGTATTCCGCACGACCATTACGAGCCGAAGACAGGCGCAGAGAAGTGGCTGCACAGCCGCCTGCCCATCGTCGGCCTGATCTATGACACCATCATGATCCCCACCCCCAAGAACCTGAACTGGTGGTGGATCTGGGGCATCGTCCTGGCCTTCTGCCTGGCGCTGCAGATTGCAACCGGCGTGATGCTGGTGATGCATTACACCCCGCATGTCGACCTGGCCTTCGCCTCGGTCGAGCACATCATGCGCAACGTCAATGGCGGCCATATGATCCGCTATCTGCACATGAACGGCGCCTCGCTGTTCTTTGTTGCCGTCTACATCCACATCTTCCGCGGCCTCTACTATGGCTCCTACAAGGCGCCCCGCGAGATCACATGGATCGTCGGCATGCTGATCTACCTGCTGATGATGGGCACTGCCTTCATGGGCTACGTGCTGCCCTGGGGCCAGATGTCCTTCTGGGGCGCAACCGTGATCACCGGCCTGTTCGGTGCTATCCCCTTCATCGGCGAGCCGATCCAGACTTGGCTGCTGGGCGGGCCCGCGGTGGACAACGCCACCCTGAACCGCTTCTTCTCGCTGCACTACCTGCTGCCCTTCGTGATCGCGGCGCTGGTGATCGTGCACATCTGGGCCTTCCACACCACCGGCAACAACAACCCGACCGGTGTTGATGTCCGCAAAGGTTCGAAAGCCGAAGCCGAGAAAGACACCCTGCCGTTCTGGCCGTACTTCGTGATCAAGGACTTCCTGGGCCTGGCTGTTGTGCTGGTGATCTTCTGGGCCATCGTCGGCTTCATGCCGAACTACCTGGGCCACCCGGACAACTACATTGAAGCCAACCCGCTGGTGACCCCGGCGCATATCGTTCCGGAATGGTACTTCCTGCCGTTCTACGCGATCCTGCGTGCCTTCACCTCCGAGGTCTGGGTTGTGCAGTTCGCCTCCTTTGTCACCGGCGGCATCATCGACGCGAAGTTCTTTGGTGTTCTGGCAATGTTCGGCGCAATTGCAGTGATGGCGCTGGCGCCCTGGCTGGACACCAGCCGCGTCCGCTCGGGCCGTTACCGTCCGATGTTCAAATGGTGGTTTGCGCTGCTGGTGGTCGACTTCTTTGCCCTGATGTGGCTGGGCGCGATGCCGGCGGAAGAGCCCTATGCATCGTTCTCGCTGATCGCATCGGCCTATTGGTTCGGCTACTTCCTGGTGATCCTGCCGCTTCTGGGCGTGATCGAGAAGCCGCTGGCACAGCCTGCCACCATCGAAGAGGATTTCGACGCCCACTACGGCAAGAAGACCTCTGCTGAAGCCACTCCCGCCGAGTAAGAAGAAGGAACACCTAGCAATGTTCAAGAAACTGGCAACCGGTGCCGCCTTCGCTCTGGCCCTGATCCCTGCTGCGTCTTTCGCAGCAGGCGGGGCAGGCCATATCGAGGATTACGACTTCTCCTTCGAGGGTCCCTTCGGCACCTATGACCGCAACCAGCTGCAGCGCGGCCTGCAGGTTTACACCGAAGTCTGCGCAGCCTGCCACGGGCTGAAGCTGGTGCCGATCCGCACCCTGTCCGACGAGGGCGGCCCGCAGATGCCCGAAGATCAGGTGCGTGCCTACGCAGCTGACAACTTCAGCGTCTATGATCCGGAACTGGATGAGGACCGCCCGGCCAAGCCGGTCGACTTCTTCCCGGAGAACACCTCGCTGGGTGCGCCGGACCTCAGCATGATGGCCAAGGCGCGTGCAGGTTTCCATGGCCCATACGGCCTGGGTCTGAACCAGCTGTTCAAAGGCATGGGCGGTGCGGAATACATCGCCTCGCTGCTGGCCGGCTACACCGGTGAGGAAAAGGTCGAAGCGGGCACCACCTTCTATGAAAACACTGCCTTCCCGGGCGGCTGGATCTCGATGGCACCGCCCCTGTCGGACGAGCAGGTGGAATATGCCGATGGCCACGCCAACGACGTAGAAGCGATGTCGCAGGACGTCGCGGCCTTCCTGATGTGGACCGCAGAGCCCAAGATGATGGCACGCAAGCAGGCCGGTTTTGTCGGCGTGCTGTTCCTGACCGTGCTGTCGGTGCTGCTGTATCTGACCAACAAGAAGCTGTGGGCGCCGCACAAGGGCAAAGACTGATCCCTGGTGCGCTGACCGCGTGAAACAGAAACCCCCGCAAGCCTGGCTTGCGGGGGTTTTTCTGTCCGGAGGCAGGGGCGCTGCCCCTCTGCCCTGCGGGCATTCACCCCGGGGTATTTGGGGCCAGAAAGAAGCCGCAGGAGGCCGTCTCCGCCTATGGCCGGGGGGCGACTATCAGATGCGGTTCGCCATTGGAGGTCTTTTGCGGTGAACGGTCGCCTGCATCGATGACCGCAGTCACCCTGTGGCGCCAAGAAGAGAAGCTGTCGAACCGGACCACGTCCACAGGCGTGTCGAATTGAAGGGTGATCCGCCGGTGGCCGTTGCTGCCGCAGGCGGCAAGCCCGTGGACGTAACCGGTGAAGGGCTGACCCAGGTAGCGCCCCTGGACCTGCATTCCCAATTGCAGGTCAGGCGCGTTGGACGCGCGGGCGTGCAACGTGTTCCAATCGCGGAAACCGTAGTACTGGGCGATCCGTTCCAGGGCGGTGCCGTGGCTGACAGGCTGGCCGTGCCTGGCGGCCTCGGCTCTCAATTGGCGTGCTTCGGCCTTAAGCTGCCGGACGGGCGGGATGGGCGTGTCTTTCTGCATAGATCTGCCTTTCGCAAGCGGGTGCGGCTGCCGATGCAGATAGGGCTCGCATTGCTATCCGGGCGTGCACCCAGGCGTCAGGAAGGATCCTTGTCCGGATTTCACCATGGCCAAGGGCTGCGAGCGGCAGGTATCCGGAACCTTGAAATCATCCTTAGCTTGAAAGGCTGAAGAAGGCAAACCCTGCGTCTGTCCGAGGAGAGCCTCAGGCTGTGAGCTGGGTTGAGCGGTGCCCGGTGATTGCAGCAGTGACGATGCTGCCTTCGCTCTGGGCAGCAGCAAAGGCCACTTCGGTGAACTGTTCAGTGCGGCCCATGTGCGGGTTTTCCATCAGGATGCGGTGGGTCTTGCCGATCTGGGAGGCCAGGTGGCGGCTGACCTGCACATCCCCTGCAGCACGCAGGCGGGCAGCGCGCTCCTTGATCACGCTGCCGTTCACCTGGTTGGGGATCCTGGCGGCCGGGGTGCCGTCGCGCTTGGAGTAGGGGAAGACGTGCAGCCAGGTCAGATCGCAGTCGGTGACCAGCTTCAGCGAATTCTCGAAGTGGGCGTCGGTTTCGGTCGGGAAGCCTGCGATGATGTCGGCGCCAAAGGTCATTTCGGGGCGCAGGCGGCGGGCTTCTTCGCAGAAGGCGATGGCATCGTCGCGCAGGTGGCGCCGGGCCATGCGCTTGAGGATCAGATCGTCGCCGTGCTGCAGCGACAGGTGCAGATGCGGCATCAGCCGGGGCTCGGTGGCGATCGCCTGCATCAGGTTCTCGTCCGCTTCGATCGAATCGATCGAAGAGATGCGCAGGCGCGGCAGGTCCGGCACCAGCTTCAGGATCCGCATCACCAGATCGCCGAGCCGAGGGGTGGCAGGCAGGTCGGCGCCCCAGGAGGTGAGGTCGACGCCGGTCAGAACCACCTCGTTGTAGCCCTTGTCCACCAGCCGCTTGATCTGGTCGATCACCACGCCTGCGGGGACCGAGCGGGAGTTGCCGCGGCCATAGGGGATGATGCAGAAGGTGCAGCGGTGGTCGCAGCCGTTCTGAACCTGCACATAGGCGCGGCTGCGGGTGCCGAAACCATCGATCAGATGGCCTGCGGTCTCGGTCACCGACATGATGTCGTCGACCTGAACCTTTTCGGTGGTGCCGATGAAATCCGGTCCTTTGGCGATTTCATTCCAGGTCTCTGCCTGCATCTTCTCGGTGTTGCCGATGACGCGGGTGACTTCCTCCATCGCGGCGAAGGTTTCCGGTTCGGTCTGGGCGGCGCAGCCGGTGACGATGATCGGCGCCTCCGGGTTTTCCCGGCGCAGCTTGCGGATCTCCTGGCGCGCCTTGCGCACGGCCTCGGCCGTGACGGCGCAGGTGTTCACCACCACGGCGTTCCCGAGGCCTGCCTGCTGGCTCAGCTCTTTCATCGCCTCGGTTTCATAGGCGTTGAGGCGGCAGCCCAGGGTGGTGAATTTGGGTGCGCTCATTCCAGCGACTCCAGAAATTCGCGGGTGAAGCTGCCATCGAACACATGCATGGTCGGGCCGGTCATCCAGACGCCGTCCTCGGCCCAGTCGATCCACAGGGTGCCGCCGTCCAGGTCCACCTGCACCTTGCGGCCTGTCAGCCCGCGCCGGGCGGCTGCAACGGCTGTGGCGCAGGAGGAGGAGCCGGAGGCCAGAGTGACGCCCACACCGCGCTCCCAGACGCGCATGCGGATGCGGTCCGGGCCGGTTATCTGGGCGACCTGAACATTGGTGCGCTGCGGATAGAGCGGATGGTATTCGTAGCGGGGGCCGAATTCCTCAAGCGGGATCAGCTCGGCATCCTCGACAAAGAAGGTGCAATGGGGGTTGCCCATGCCGGTGGCGGTCGGGGCGCCCTCAATCGGCAGCTCCAGCGTGTCCATTTCCTCGGCCAGCGGGATGTCCTGCCAGCCGAGCTGCGGTGCCCCCATGTTGACAGAGGTAAGGCTATTGCCGGCGTCACGGGCAAACAGATCGCCACGGTCAGTGGTCAGGTGCAGTTCGGTTTTGCCGCTTTCCAGGATCAGATGGCGGGCAATGCAGCGGGTGGCATTGCCGCAGGCGCCGGAGGTGGAGCCATCGGCATTGTAGAACGTCAGATGCGCGTCACCCTTGCCGTTCGAGATCACGGTCAGCTGGTCGAAGCCGACGCCGAACTGGCGGTGAGCAATGCCCCTGGCCATCGCCGGAGTGATGGCAATGTCCTGCGCGCGCGCGTCGACAACGACGAAGTCGTTGCCCAGCCCGTGCATCTTCATGAAGGGGAGTGCGGTATCTGCCTGAGTGCTCATGGCGGGCATATAGACCTGCTCTGCGAATGAATCCAGCCTTCGGTGAGAAAAGTTGAAAAAAGGGGTTGACCCCCCGCCGGACTGGCCCTAGATACGCCGCCTATCGGGACAGCGAGACACACGCTGCCAAGCAGTTCCGAAGCGAAATAAGTGCTTGAACCTTCTGGGAAAAACACTTAAACCGCGACGAAGAAGTGGGCCGTTAGCTCAGTTGGTAGAGCAACTGACTTTTAATCAGTGGGTCGCAGGTTCGAATCCTGCACGGCTCACCACTTCCTCCAAAAAACAGAATGTTGCGCCTAAAGCCCTCATGCATTTGCTTAGGGGAGCCGGGGCTTTACGGACTATTCGCGGACGACTTCAGTGCAACAGGTCCAAAGTAATCCATCTGAGCTGTAGTAGATGGGCCTCGCCCAGCAGTTGGGGCACTTCATCCCGCTTCGCAAGCGATGACCCGAGCGGGCGTACCCGGCCCGCCGATGGAACTCTTCC
>NZ_JWLD01000030.1 GCF_000813725.1 Leisingera sp. ANG-Vp | reverse complement strand
GAACCGCGACGGGGTGATGGATCATTCGGTGATCGAGCTGTATTCCGACCAGGGCCGCAACGGCGGCGCCCACAACGGCGACCGGCTGGGCAGCATCACGGTCTATGGCGATCTGGTGAAGCTCTCCGACATCGAGCACACCGCTGCCCCGGCCTATGGCATCGTCCAGAGCGTCTCCGACCTGCAAGAAGCAATCCGCCCCAAGGCCGTCTCCGAAGACACCGGGCCAATCAGGGTCTCGGCCTCTGGCCTGCCCAGTGCTGCCAGTCTGGGCCTGGCAACCGGGGAAGCACCAGTGTTTGCCGCAACCGGCAGTCATAATTTTGATGCCGCAGAACGCTCTGCCTATGTCTTTGAACACAGCGACGCGCTGGCCCTATCCAGCGGCACCATTGCCTTCCGGTTCTCCGCCGGCAGCCTGTCCAGCTATCAGACCCTGATCTCCAAGGACGCGTCGGACAATGGGACCGGCGGCCACCTATCCGTTTACATCGACGAGACCGGCGAGCTGGTGGTGCGCCTGCAGGACACAGAGGAGTCCTACTACTTCGTCACCCAGAATGCGATTGTGCCGGGCAAGGACTATGATTTCTCGCTGAGCTTCGGCACCAATGGGGTTGAGGTCTACCTCAATGGCGCCAGGGTCGCCTACGATCCGGAGCTGTCTTATGACTGGACCAGCAACACAGAGGCGCTGATTGCCGGCGCCTCCGGCTGGAGCAACACGCCGGGGGAAACCGACAGAATCCACAGCTACTTCGATGGCACCATCAGCGACCTCGCCGTTTTTGACCAGGCACTGAGTGCCGCGGAGGTTTTCGGCGACACGGACCGCAGCGATTACGCCTATTTCACCGGCAAGATCGACACATTCGAGTTCAACCGGGACGGCGGCGAAATTATCGTCAGCAAAAACGGCACCTCCACCCGTCTGGATGCGGACACTGAGTTTGCCGCCTTCAATGACGTGACCGTGCGGACAATGGACATTCAGTTCGGCTCTCACAGCCGGGATGACCTGCGCGGCGGCGATGGAGCTGATGTGCTGATCGCCATGGCCGGAGGCGACAAACTGTATGGCAAGGACAATGACGACCTGCTGAAAGGCGGGCTGGGCCATGACACCCTCTATGGCGGAGACGGCCGGGACTACCTGTACGGCCAGTCCAGCAACGACGTGCTGGTAGGCGGCAACGGCAAGGATACCCTCTATGGCGGCAGCGGCCATGACACGCTTTACGGCGAGGATGGCAATGACTGGCTGTACGGCGGGCACGGCGACGACCGGCTTTATGGCAATACCTGGAGGGACTCCGGCAAGGATGGCAAGGACCGCGCGGTGTTTGACGGCAACTTCGAGGATTTCACCTTCGAGACCTATACCTATTATGACTCCAACCGGGGAACCGACATCACCAGGCTGACGGTAACCGATGCTGCCAGCGGCGGTGCCGACGGGTTCTATGAAGGCAGCGACCAGCTGCTGGATATCGACCTGCTGGTCTTTGCCGACCAGACCGTCGCCTTCAACGATCTGATCTGATCCGCCGGAGGAGCCTGCCTGTCCCCGGAGCTGCGCGGCTCCGGGGGCATGATGCCGGCAGGTCCGCAGCCTAGCAAGCGGGCCGGCCCTGAGACAGCATCGCGCTGACACACTCCATATCCTGGCTCAGGGGGCGGTCGTCGGCGTAGAGGGGCACCACGTCCCGGACCGCCTGGTAAATCCTGCGCAGCCGCTGCGAACCGCAGGGTTTACGGGCCAAATCCCGCGCCTGGGCACCGCAGAGGAGTTCGATGGCAAGGATCATTCGTGTGTTGCGAATGATGCGCAGCGATTTCTCTGCCGCAGGGGTGGCATGGGTCAGCATGTCCTCCTGCAGCGCCGAAGTGATGCCCCCGGCCAGCGAGGCCGGAAAGGCCAGCATCCGGTTTTCGCCCTTAAGCCCTGCTGCGGTGTATTGCGCAATCATGAAGCCCGAGCCGCGTCCGGCTTCGGCCCCCAAAAAGGCAGGCAAACCGCTAACCAGCGGGTTGACCAGCCGGTCGACCCTGCGTTCGGCAATGGCGCCCAGCTGAGCCGCAATCATCGCCAGACGGTCGCCGGCAAAGCCAACAGACGCGCCAACGGCATTGGCCTGGCTGTAAACCTCGGGGGCGTCGGGTGTTCCGGCCACGGCGGGGTTGTCGGAGACATAGCGCAGCTCCTGCGTCAGGATCTCGCCGATCTGATCCAGCTCATCGCGGATGGCCCCGTGAACCTGCGGAATGGCGCGCAGACTGAGGGGATCCTGGGTGCTGAAACTGCCGGCATCCGGGGCATTCATCCCTTCCAGCCAGCGCTGCATGCTCTCAGCCGTGCCGCGCACGCCGGGGGTGTCGCGGAACGTCTGGCTGCTGCCATGGAACGTCATTTCCTGGCGTGCCAGCACCTCATAGGTGAAGGCCCCCGCCGCGTCGCCCCACTCCACCAGATCGCGGAGCCTGGCGTGGGCCAGCACCGCCAGCCCGGTGCCGCAAACCGTGCCGTTGACAAGGCTCAGCCCCTCCTTGGCGCCGGGCACCAGCGGCTGGCGTCCAAGGCGCCGTAGTGCCTCTGCTCCGGACATCCGCTCTTCGCCCTGCAGCGCCTCGCCAGCACCGATCAGCACCAGCCCGATCGCGGCAGTATGTGTCAGATAGCCAACCGATCCGCGCGACGGCACCACTGGTGTCACCCCGGCGTTGAGCAGCGCCAGCAGGGTCTCGACTGCCTCCCAGGAGATGCCGGATCTGCCAAGCGCAAAGTTATTGATCTGGGTTGCCATTATGGCCCGGACGCCTTCGCTCTCCAAAGGCTCGCCGACTCCGCAGGCATGACTGAACAGGATGTTTCGCGACAGCGCCGACTGATCCTCGGGGCTGATGATCACATCGCACAGGGCGCCAACACCGGTGTTGATGCCATAGCCGCGTATGCTGCCGGCCACCAGGCCTTCGACAATTCGGCGGGCATAGCGGATGCGCTGAACTGCGGCCTCAGACAATTGCAGTTCGGCTCCGCGGGCAACCGCGACAACTTGCTCTGGAGACAGCGGCTGATCTAGCAGCACCGGTTCCGGCAAGGGCTGGCCAGGCGCAACCGAGGGATCAAGCGGCATTTGAAAACTCCCGATTCAAGCAGAAAGATGGAGGGTGCCGAACAGGGCCGAAGCGTTTCCTTCAGAACTGTTCAGTTCTGTCTAGTACATTTGTAATCCGCTATTGTCTACACAAAATTTCACACCATCAGCCCCCTGCACCCACCAACAGGAGACCCGTTCAGCTGCTATTTTCCGTTGCAGATGCGGGTTTCCTGCCGGGCCGTTATGTGTATATTTAACCCTAATAAAATATTTTAATCAGGCTGAGAGGCAGCATGGCAGCACCGCGCGCAAACATGAGCTACCGGGACATCAAGCAGGTCGTGCTCGACCGGATACAAACCCGGATCTGGGCGCCGGACAGCCTGCTGCCAAGCGAGACCGAACTGGCCGAGGAGTTCTCCAGCACCCGCACCACGGTGAACAGGGCGCTGCGGGAGCTGGCTGAGGAAGGCTTTCTGGAGCGCAAGCGCAAGGCCGGCACCCGCGTTTTGAACTCCCCTGTCCGAAAGGCGCAGTTCTCAATCCCGCTGGTCCGCGACGAAATTGCCGAAACCGGCGCCGTTTACCGCTATGCCCTGGTGGAGCGCGAGCTGCTGGCTGCACCCGCCTGGCTCTCAGCCCGTCTTGATCTGCCGCAGGAGCAGCAAGTGCTGCATGTCAGATGCATGCATTATGCGGACAATGCACCGTTTCAATACGAGGTCCGATGGGTGATCCCGGACAGCATTCCCGAGGTTCTGGACGCGGATTTCTCACAGTCCGGCCCCAATGATTGGCTGGTGCAGAAAGTGCCGTTCACCAATCTGGAGCTGAGCTTTATGGCAACCAAGGCAGATCAGACCGTGGGAGAATTTCTGGACACTCCCGCAGGCGATCCGGTGTTTACTGCCGAGCGGATCACCTGGCTGCGCGGCCAGCCGGTGACGCTGGCCAAGCTGTTTTTTGCTCCGGGCTATAAAATGACCACGCATCTGTAACCCCGCACCCTCAGGATCCGAGCCCCGCCATGCCCGAACCCGCCTCCGGTATAACCATCCGGCAGCTGCAAATCTTTCTGACAGCGCTGGAACACCAGAGCTTTGTCCAGGCGGCGGAGCATCTGGGCATGTCCCCGCCCGCGGTCTCCATGCAGATGAGCAAGCTGGGCGAAGCCCTGGGGGTGAAACTGTTCGTAAAGGAAGGCCGCAGTATCCGGCCGACCGAAGCGGCACACCAGTTGCAGCCTTTTGCCGAAACCATCCGGGCCACCCTGCACCAGGCGGCAGAGGAAATCAGCGCCCAGCAAGAGGCGCGTGACAACAGTGTGCGGGTCGCGATGGTGTCGACTTCGCGGCATTTCGGGCCGCAGCTGCTGCGGGATTTCCAATCGGCTTGGCCCGACGTCAAGGTCGAGATGCAGATCGCCAACCGCCAAGGGGTGCTGGATATGCTGGAAAGCCGCCAAGTGGATCTGGCGATCATGGGACGGACACCGCGGCGGTTCGAGGTCGACGCTTTTGCCTTTGCCAAACATCCTTATGTGCTGGTCAGCCACCCTGAGCATCCGCTGGCCCGCTCCAGCCGGATTACCCGGGCGGATCTGGCGCCGCACCGGTTTCTGGCGCGGGAGGAAGGATCCGGCACCCGTATGGTGCACGACCACTTCTTCGCCGATGCCGGGCTTGACCTGCCGAAGGCGCAGGAAATGGACAGCAACGCCAATATCAAACAGGCAGTGATGGCGGACCTCGGGCTGGCGTTTCTGTCAGCCCATACCATCGCGCTGGAACATGCGGCCGGAAAGCTGTGCGTGCTGGACGCCGAAGGCATGCCCGAAAACCGCGAATGGTACATCCTGCATCCCCGGGGCATCCGGCTGGGCCGGGCGGCGCTGCAGTTTCGCGAATTCGTGCGCCGCAAAGGGCCGCGGTTCATGCAGCGTTTCTTCGCCGGAACCCCTTTTGCGCTCTGAAGAACCGGCACAGGCGGGATTTCTGAAGTCAGCCGTACATATGGGCAAAAGCCAGGTTCAGCCCGGCGGGATTTGCCGTGTTGCGCAGCCGCGCGGGCCCGGCAATGCGCCCTTTCAGGGATCTGCGCTTGCGGCGGATGTCTTCCTTCAGCTGCTCCGCGACCAATGCCAGTGAGACCAAAGGCGGAAACACCCGGTCATAGCCCATCGCCCGGAAAGTCTGCTCAACCACGGCAAAGCCGGTGTCGCCGGCCATCAGATTGCCGCCCGCATACAAGGTGATCCCCTTCAGCCCGCTTGCCTGGCACAGGTCCCGCAGGCCGCGGCATGTCGCTTCTCCGTGCCCGTAGCTGCAGGAAATCAGGATCGCATCAGCCCCGGTTTCCCTGGCGGCAGCGACCAGCGCCTGCCGGTCCGCGCTGATCGCCGGGCCGGTGATCCGCACCCCGTTTTGCTCCAGCCGCTTACGGATGATGCTGCTGCCAAGAATGGGGCAGTCTGCGCCGCTGACGCCAAGAACTGCCTTGAATGTTTCATGCTGACCGAACATGGTCACGCCCCTTTTGCGTGGATGCGAGTGGTGTTTGTGTACGGTTGTTCGGGACGGCCGATTCATTCAATTGAATTCACTTGTATACCGTAATTGATAAGTGAAATTTACCTGTTTTCGCTGAGCAGCCAGCAAAGTTAACCGGTTCCGCAACGCAGGCTTCACCCGGGCTTCCTGTCCGGGGTCAAAGTTCCTAAGGCTGGGCAGCTGATCTTTCTGCGGCTGGGAGCCTCCCCGCAGCGGCGGAGAAACCCGTTCCGGAATTATGCGGTCAAGCAGCGCGCAGAAATTGCAGATCGCGCCGCCTGAGCGGGTTGCGGGCAAGGCCTCCGTAGGCTTTGCGGACATGCAGCCGCCCGTCCTCGCCGGACAAGCCATGGACGGCTGCCAGTTCTGGAAACAGCGCCAGCAGTTCGCGCCTGCCCTCGGCACATAGGCCGCGGACCGCTTCAGGTCCCGGCCAGAAGGTTTCGGTCGCAATGCCTTCCGCAAAAATCACTTCGTGCCGCTCTGTCATCAGATGCACATAGGTGACCGGCGCTGCAGCGCTGATTTGCTGGGTGCAGCTGCGGTCGATTTCCGCCAGCAGTTTTGCGGAAAGGAAGCTCTCGCCAAAGCCGGTGTCCTGCCCAAAGGTCCGGCGGCCGGCAAGCAAGCGGTGCTGCGGAGACAGAAGCATTGGCCGCTCAGGAGACAGCAAGCCGCCCGGACGAAGGCAAAAAGGTCTCAGGTGCGGGTTCTGCTCGAGTTCTGCTGCGTTCAGGGTGCGTGTGCCAACCCAGATCACCGGCTGGTAGCCGTTGTCCGCGGTTTGCACCATATCTCCGACCCGGATCTGCCCTGCGGGGACCGCGCCGCGTTTAGTCGCAAGCAGCACGCCCGGTGTGAAACAGGGAATGCCCGCTGCATACAGCTGCGGACCGCTTGAGATCTGGGATGGGGCCACGCCCTCAAGAACCAGCTGTTCCCCGCTGGGGAAAGACAGCAGGGCGTTGCCTGAACCGTCATCGGTCACGGAAACATCCCAGGCCCGAACCGCACCAAGCGGCCCGGTGCCGCCTGTCAGGGCCGAGACGTCCAGCTGGTCGTTATAGAAACCGTCGTTGTCATCGTCAGCAATGCTGAAGTCGCTGACAGTGTCGATGCCGCCGGATCCGGTCAGGACCAGTTCGTCATAGCCGCTGCCGCTGGTGATATAGTCATTGCCGGCACCGAAGGTGACTGTGTCATCACCCGCCCCCGCATCGATGACCACCCCGGCGCTGTCGCTTGCCGCATCCACAACATCGGCCTGATCCGTCAGTTTCAGGATTTCGATCTCGGAGAACGAAATGGTGTCCGTGCCATCGGTGATCGTGCCGGCCTCGTCTCCCGAATAGGTGACGGTCAGCCCCGAAGTAACAGACGTCAGGTCAACCGCATCGTTGTCGGTTCCAGCCTCGCCGCCCTCCAGAGTGTCATTGCCGAAGCCGTCGGACATCAGGAAAATATCCTGATCGGCCTCGCCAAACATCAGGTCTGCATCCGCACCGCCGATCAGCAGGTCATCGTCGTTGCCGCCGTAAAGCGTGTCATTGCCCGCGCCGCCATCCAGGGTGTCGTTGCCGTCGGTGGCCACGATGCTGTCGTTGCCTACACCGCCGACAAGGCTGTCATCCCCAGCCGAGTTCCTGAGCGTGTCATCGCCTTCGCCGCCGATCAGGGTGTCGTTGCCAAGGCCCGTGGTCAGGCTGTCATTGCCGGCCCCGCCTTCGATGTAGTCATCGCCGTCTCCGCCTGCGATGGTATCGCCGCCCTCGCCGCCGATCAGCGTGTCAGCGCCCTCGCCGCCTTCCATAAGGTCGTCGCCGTCGCCGCCTTCCATGCTGTCGTCGCCGGCCTCGCCGTACAGGGCGTCATCCCCGCCCTGGCCATAGACCACATCGTTGCCTTCTCCGGCCAGAACGGTATCCGCCCCCTGCTCGATAGGCGTTACCACCGGATCGTCGATCATGCTTCCGGAAAGGGTGAACCCGGCCAGGCCATCACGCGTCTGCAAGGTGAACTCGATCGAGGACCGGTCTTCAAACCCGGCCGAGAACCAGGCGTCCTGATCCGTGTAGTCGTTCAGTTCGGACCCGGTGGCGGTCACCATTCCTCCGTCGACCTGGGTGCTCAGGGAGGTATCCGCCGCCACTCCGAAAGACGTGAAGCTGTTGCCATCGATGATCACCGCTTCGGCATCGCCATAGCCGCTGTTGTCATCGACGTCGTTAAACGTGGCGGTGGAGTTCAGAAAGACGGGCTCGCCTGTGTCCGGATCATAGAATTCCAGCCGGAATGTCGCCTGGTCGCCCGGCTGATCGCCGTCCAGCAGGATTTCCGCCCCCGCGGTGTAGCCGAACTCCACCGACATATCCGGATTGGATTTCTCCACCAGCACCAGCCTGCCCCAGACTTTGGTGCCGTCGTCCAGAGTCGCGATGTCGCTGAAGACAGCGTAATTGCCAGCGGTTCCGGTCGAACCGTCGTGGGAGATGCTTTGGATGTTGTTGATGTCCAGCACCAGCGGCGAGGCGTCCAGACCCTGCTCGAAGCCGTCGCCCATGTCGCCGTAGACCGTGTCATTTCCCGCGCCGGCCTCAATAACGTCGTTGCCCTCTTCACCGGCAACAGTATCCTCCCCCGCTCCGGCGTCGATGGTGTCGTCGCCAGTGGTGCCGTCCAGTTTGTCATCGCCTTCGGTGCCGGTCTTGGAGGCCACGAGGTCATTAACCCAATCCGGTGTTGCCATGCGCTGTTTCCGACTTTCATTCTGGCGCTGGTAAATGCGCGTAAACAAATTGCCGCCTGCCTGCCCGGCTGGCAGAGACTGCCTGCGGCCCGGAACCAATACGCGATCATCAATAAAGAAACGTGAACGCACAGCAGATTACCTGCGTCTGCCAGGGTCCTTTTGCTGCACCGCAGCTTTGCCTGCCACGTGCTAGAAACAGCATGGCTTCAAGGCGCTCTGCAGCACTGGATGACGGCGTTCAGCAATCTGAGCGCTGGGGCTGATCAGGAAGTGGCGTCAGCTGGCCCAGGACCCGCAGCGAAGCGGTTTTGCGCCACGGCCTCCGCAAGCTGCTCAATATCCTCTCCCAGCGGCCGGTCTTCGGTCAGCGCGGGCGAGATCTTGCGGATATGCGCACAGGCATCAGACAGGAAACAGCCCAGTGAACCGGCGTCCCCGCGCAGCTCCACCGCCTGGCAGGCCGCCAGCAGCTCGATTGCAGTAAGCCGCTGCAGGTGTGCGGTAATTCTGAGCAGCGCCTTGGCAGCAGCCGGCGAACCGGTCAGGCAATCCTCGACGCCATTGGCATTGAGACTGGGCCAGATGGGCACCGGCTGAGCGGCATGGGCCAGCTCCGCCACCAGCGCCTCAGCTGCCTTCATCACAGGGGCAAAACCGTTGGAAGCACTGTCTGGCATCGCCAGGAAATTCGGCAGGCCGCTGAACTCCGGGTTCAAGAGCTTGGCCACCCGGGCCAGTTGCGCCATTGCCAGAGGCACCAGCGCCCGGTTCAGGGTTTCGATCACGCTGGTGATCTCGGCGGTGAAATAAGCGCCGCAAGAGGTCATCCCGCCGCTGTCTGCAAAGGCAACGGGGTTGTCGCTGGAGCTGTTGATTTCGACCTCCAGGCATTCCACCGCACGGGCCAGTGCCATGCCTGTTGTGCCGTGGATCTGGGCGATGTTGCGGAAGGACAGCGGATCCTGCAGCCGCCGCGCCTGGCCCGGCTCGAACAGCGCACCGCCGGCGAGGCGCCGGCGCAGGCCCTCAGCCGCCTGCAATTGCCCGGGATAAGGCTTGACCATCAGCACGCTCGGCGCCAAGGGGCCGGTATTCGCCCGGAACCCCTCCATGGACAATGCAGCGGCGGTCTGTGCCGCTTCAAAGGCGCACACAGCTTTGGAGACCGCCAATGCCGCCATGCCGCTGACCGCGCCCGCATGGTTGGCCAGCGCCAGCCCGTCACGCGGCGCCAGCGTCAGAGGGTCGATGCCCTGCGCCTGGATCATGTCTGCGCTCGGACCTGCGCGCCCCCTGGCATCGCGCATCCGCCCCTCGCCCACCAGTGCCAGGCCGACGGTGGCATTCAGAACAAGGTCCGCCGCACCGATCGAACCAATCTGCCCGGCCACCGGTGTAAGGCCCGCGTTCAGGCAGGCCGCAATATGCTGTGCCACTTCGGGCCGCGCAGCACTGTGCCCCTTGAGCATCGTATTCAGCCGCACAATCAGCCCGGCCCGCACAACTTCCGGTGCTTCTTCCGGACCGATCGCATGGGCCCGGCCGCGCAGGGTTTGCAGCGAAAACTCCGCAAGCGCCCAGGCGCTGAGCACTTCGGTGGCCCGTGCCCCAAGCCCGGTGGTCACCCCGTAGACCGGCACCTTGTCGCGGATCATCCGGCCAACCAGCGCATGGGATCGGGCCATGGCCTGCAGCCCCGCGGGATCAAGTTCGACGGGCAGCGACTGCAGGGCGGCCTGGCTTAGCGCCGCAACCGTCAGAGAGCTGCCATCCAGCCGCAGGGCCTGCACCTCATGCATCCCGGTACAGCAGGTTCTGGACGATGCCCATTTCCCGGGCCTTGTCCAGAATGCGGGCGCCCAGAGCAATATCGCCGGTCGACATACCGCGGTGCCAGAACAGGATGGTTTCCTCGTCTGTTTCGCGGCCCGGCTTCAGCCCGGCTGCGATTTCGCCGATCTCGGCATAAAAGCTCTGTTCGCTGATCAGCCCGGCATCGATATGCGGCCTGAGCGCCCCCAGATGCCCCGCCCGCATTTGCCCCAGGTCATCCATCACAAATTTGTCGAAGCCTTCGGTGAAATCCAGCGGCAGCGCGCTCATGGTGCCATACGGCACAACAAAGGCGCCTTTTTTCACCCAGGAACGGTCAAACATCGGCGTTGGCTGGTTGAGGCGGGTGGCCTCGATCAGGATGTCGGCGCCCTCCAGGCAGCTCTGCCAGTCTTCTGTGACGATGACTTTCTTGCCAAGATCCCGGCTCAGGCGTTCGCCGAAGGCATCGCGGCTTTCCGGGCGGCGGGAATGCACCCGGATCTCCTCGAAATCAAACAGGTGGTCCAGCAGCCGCACATTCCAGTAAGACGTGCCGCGGGCGCCCACATGGCCCAGCACCTTGGGGTTCTTGGGCCCCAGCCATTTCGCTCCCAGCGCGGTCAGCGCGCCTGTGCGCATGTCGGTGATGCCTGCCGCGTCAATCACTGCGCGCGGCACGCCGGTGCGCGGGCAGAACAGGTTCAACAGCGCCAGTTCCGACGGCAGCCCCTGTTTGTAGTTGTCGACGAAATCCCCGACCACCTTGACCCCGGCGTAGCCAAGCGGCTCGACATAGCCGCGCAGCACGTTGAAGTGGCCGTTGAAGGCCGGATCCGGCGTCAGATGCATCCGCGGCTCGATCACAGTCTTGCCCTGGCCTGCCGCGATCAGCCCCTGCTCGATGGCGTTTAGGATATCGTCATTGGTGAGGCCCACCTGGTCGATCTCAGGCTGCCCCAGGTACTCGATTTCAATCTTTGCCATGCGCGTCATCCTTGTTTTTTGCCATCATGGCCCTTGGACGCTGGCGTTACAGACCGGAAAATGTAAGCCTTGCCTAAGTTTTTCTGATGCAGAAGGAGCCAAAGCCATGCGCCTTCCCCCGCTCAACTCTCTCAAAGCCTTTGAGGCTGCAGTGCGCCTGGGCGGCTTCACCTCTGCAGCTTCCGAGCTTGGCGTTTCGCCTGCTGCGGTCAGTATGCAAGTTCGCAAAGCCGAGGAATTTTTAGGAAAAACGCTGTTTCGCCGCACCCACAACAGCTTGCTTCTGACGGATGCGGGGCGCTCATACTACCCGGCCATTTCAGAGGCGCTGATGGGAATATCTGCGGTCACCGATCAGCTTCTGGAAAATGAAGCCCGTTCGCGCATTGCCATCAGCACAATTCAGTCTTTGGCAGAAAAATGGGTGGCTCCCGCTGTTTCCCGGTTCCGGAAACTGTATCCCGAAACCGGCATTGAACTGCGGATCGAGCCGGATCCAGTGGATCTTCTGGGCACGCCCACTGATATCCGGGTCACCTACGAGAGCCATCTGTATCCGCAGCATGCGACAGTGCCGATTTTCAAGGATGTGGCCTATCCATTCTGCACCCGGGCGTTTCATGACCAGCATATCAAGCCTGCCGGCATGGCCGCTGTGCCGGACCACCTGCTGATCCACACCGACTGGGGCGAGCAATACGCATCGCATCCGACCTGGGCGGGCTGGTACCGCGCGTCAGGCACGGCCAAGAACCCTGATGTGCGCAAAGGCCTGCGCGCCGGCGGTGCTGCGGTGGCCTTTGCCCTTGCCTCACAAGGGACCGGCATGGCTCTGGTGCCGAAAATGCTGACTGATGCGGCGCCGGACAAGTCGGGCTTCATCTTTCCGGATCCGCTGGGGCTGCCACTGCCCTATTCATATTTTGCGATCCTGCCGAAACCGGCGGCCTTGCAAAAAGCGGGGCCGCCGAAGACAGCGCAGGTCAAGGCCTTGCTGGACGAACTGGTTCGCTCAAAAGACGGGCCTGGCTGATAACCGCCCGGCGCCGAATTGGCCGGCCGGGCAGCTGGCTTGCTCACACGGCGCGCTGACTGGGGCCTGAGCGCCGGAGCTTGGTTTAGTCCTTGGGCTTGGGTGTTGGCTCCGATGCCTTGCCGATCCGCACCCGCTCCCGCGTGCCATCGCGCTGAAAGGCAGCATCTTCGGAACCCAGGTCCGCCATCAGCGCGTCCAGCCGCAGGCGGGCGGTGCGGGGCACGGTTTTGCCCTCCGCGCGCAGACCCTCGAAGCGGGCACCGGCAGCGTATTTCTTGTTGCGCTGGTGCGGCTGGACGCTGTCCATGTAGCGCGGATCCACTTCGTCGGTAACGGTCAGATAGCCTGCCTCTGCCGCCCGGCGCACTAAATCGGCACCGCGGGCGCTGCGCACCACGATGGCATTGGTGCCGGGGTCATCGTCTTCGGTTTCCGGATCTGGCGAGCCGCCAGGCCAGGTATCCGAGGCGGCGATATCGGCGGACTCGCCAATGCCGTCCGGGCAAACCTTGCAGCGGAAGGGCAGAACCCACATGCTTTCGTCCGTGCCCCAGAAATCGGTGTAGCGTTTTTCTACCACGGTACCGTCGCGCATCTCGACCCGGGTCGGGCCAGGGCAGCCGTAGCCGCGGTAGCGGAAACCGGTGACCTGTTCCGGATCCAGGCCAAGGTCCTGCTCCAGGAATCGAGACATGCCCTGTGGCGGCATGAAGCCGCCGCAAACCGGGGTCAGCATGTATTTCACCAGCTCATTCACCCGCATGTCCACCCGCGCCAGATTACGCAGCGCCGCAATGTCGCAAGGCTTGCCGACGAAGGCGAACGGGCGCCCCTTATCCAATTGCTCCAGCACATCGATGAGCGGAGCCGTGGGGCCGTAGCGCGAGCCTGCACCAGCCAGCACCGCCGCCGCGGTTTCGGAAACCGTGCGGTCGCCAAAAGTGGGCACCCTGTCTGAAGCCCTGGCATGCAGAATAAAATCAACTTCGCCGGTTTCGACCAGAAACATGCCCAGTGCCGTTAGCACGCCGCCGGTAGAGCCGGCATGGCGCACTTCGGGGTCTGCGGCATAGGCCAGCGCCATCTGCTGGTAAGCTCCCCAAACCAGATCGTGCCTGGTACCAGCATCCTGGGCGGCCTCGGGCAGGCCTTCAACACGGGTGCCAGGGCAGAGATCCATGATCCGGTCGACCGTTTCATGGCACAAATCGCCACGCACCACCGGGCGTTCGTAACCGGTCTCGACCAGCTCCATGCGGACGGTATCCGGGCCTGCCACAGACTGGCACAGACCGCAGCCGATACACATGGCGTCCTCGGTTATCCGGTTCAATCGTTCAGCCGGGGTCATTGGCTTGCTGATTTTCTGGCTGTGGGACTGGCTCACAAGTAGCCCTCCATTTCGTTCAGATTTTTATCTTGAGTGCCATTGAAGGTATGTCCAGGCGCCGGGTCGCCGGTGCCATCTGCCGACAGCGGAATCCCGGGGAACACCATTCCAGCGTCGCTGGACATCGGACCCGCGCGGTTCACGACTGGTCTTCCAGGGTGGTGCAGCCCACCCATTTCGTGCTCTTCTGCCGGCAAGCTGCGGTCCTCCATGAGTCCCAGCTCAACTCATTCCCACACCGCAATCTTGTCCAAAAGCGGCGCGAGGGCCGCGGAGATGATTTCTCCGGCAGCACGCAGTTGCAGCACAGCGGGCAACGGGGCGAACGTGAAGCGGCTTCCTGACGGAGTGCCCGTTCAAGCAGAACGGACGTTACCCAAGCCTTCTGAAAAATACTTCTGTGCGACGGTCCCGGGAAGGTTTGGCGAGCCGTGGAGGACTCGAACCCCCGACCTGAGAATTAGAAGTTCCCTGCTCTAATCCAGCTGAGCTAACGGCCCGCTCTTCCTTCGGCTATATCAGCCAATTCCCCGGCCTTGTCAACTTGGCAGAGCTGCCGGATGCCTGCCGAAAAATATTCCTCAATTTCAGTGACATCCCTGCAAGAAGCAGATTTCGGATGGCTGTTCTTGCTCCATCCGGCTGCGCTACGGGGGCCTCCCGCCTCCTGTTCAGGCCGCCGGTCTCGGGAAATCAAACCGCGCCGCGCAGGTCCAAATGCATAAACACCGACCAGGGATCTTCGCCATAGCCTTCAAAAGGGCCGCATTCGGCGAAGCCAAGCGAGCGGTACAGATTGCGCGAAGCCAGAAAATCATCGGTGGAGCCGGTTTCCAGGTAAATCCCCGCGGCACCTTCTTCGCGGGCAAGTGACAGCAGAAACTCCAGCATCGCCCTGCCCGCCCCGCTGCCGCGGGCTTCCGCCGCGGTATGCATAGATTTCAGCTCACGGGCGCCGCCGCTCAGGGCTTTCAGAGCCCCCATGGCAATTGCCCGGCCCGCCTGGCGCAGCAGGAAGAACTGCACCTCCGGCCCCTCAAGCCCGCTGCCATCCAGCGCGTGACAGCTTTCTTCGGGGGATTGCGACGCCATCTGCGACAAATGCCGCCGGATCAGAGCGGCGGCTTCCGGATCAGATGGGCTGGCAGGGCTGATTTCAAATCCAGACATAGCTGCAACTCCAGCAAAATTTGAACGCGGGCGGTCATTATGCGCCTCTTCCGCGGCTGAGCTTTGGAGCCGAACAGCCCAGTGTCAAGAGCAGCTATGCACCAATAGCGCCGGCAATCCGCAGGTGCGCAAAATTGAGGCAGCGATGCCAAACCGGCCAATGCGGTATCTCCGGCAAGCCGCGCGAAATTGGCACCGCCGCCCGCTTTAGCGATGGTATTGAGCAAACGGCCGGCCATCCGATTGGGTGATCGCCACAGGCGTTTCGTACAGGTCTGTCAGATTCGCGGCGGTAGCGGTTTCGGCCACCGGCCCCTGAAAGGCAACCTGCCCGTCCTTCAGCGCCACAACATGGTCGGACCAGCTGATGGCATAGTTCAGATCATGCACAACAATCACGATGCTTTTGCCGCGGTCTTCGGCAAGGCTGCGCAGCCGGGACATCAAATTGCGGGCGTGATGCAAATCCAGGTTGTTCAAGGGCTCATCCAAGAGCAGCCAATCGGTGTCCTGAGCAAAGGCCATGGCGATAAAGGCCCGCTGCCGCTGCCCGCCCGACAGTTCGTCCAGGAACCGCTGCCGCAGGGCCGAGAGCCCGAACCGCGCAATCGCGTCATCGATTGCAGCACGGTCCTCAGCTGTCAGCCGCCCCTGGCTGTGCGGCCAGCGGCCAAATCCAATCAGATCCTGGACGCGCACCCTGCTGGCAACGGTCAGATGCTGTGCAACAACGGCCATCTTCTGCGCCAGCTTCCTTGCCCCGATCTCCGAGACCTCGACACCGTCAAGTGTGATACTGCCGCTGTTTGCTGTTAGTTGCTGTGCAATCAGCTTCAGAAGCGTCGACTTGCCCGCGCCGTTGGGGCCGATCAAAGCCGTTACCCGGCCCGCAGGAATGCTGGCGGCAATGCCTTTAAGGATGGGGCTGGAAGCGATGCCGCAGCTTAGATTTGTGACTTGGATCACCGGATCTTACCTTTTGCCAGCAGGATCAGAAACAACAGCCCGCCGCAGAATTCGATGACAACAGCCAGAGTGGACTGCAGCATCAAAACGCGTTCAAAGACGGTTTGGCCTGCAACAAGAATGAGAGCAGAAATCAGCGCCGCGGCCGGCAGCAGCAAGGCATGGCGATGGGTCTGCATCAAGCTGTGCGCCAGGCTTGACACCAGCAGCCCAAGGAAGGCGAGCGGCCCGGCCAATGCGGTGGAAACCGACACCAGAGCAGCAATGATACACAGAACCGCCAGTTGCAGCCGGTCATAGGCCAGCCCCAGGCTGCGCGCCTGGCTGCGGCCAAGCGCAGCAACATCCAGCATCGCGTGATTGCGGACCAGCCACAGGGCAGCCAGCGCCATCAGCACCGAAGCCGCCGCCAGCGCTTCGCGGTCAATGCTGCCGAACTGCGCAAACATCCGGGCCTGAACCATCGAGAACTCGGACGGGTCCATCAGACGCTGGACAAAGGCGGTGACGGTTCGGAACAGAAGGCCAAGAACCACGCCGGCCAGTACCATCAGCTGTATGTCATGGCGGGTCCGCCCCAGCAGGCTGGTGAACAGGATCAGCGCCGCACCCATCATCACGGCGGCCTCAATCAGAAATCCGTTCAAGCTGGTAATCCGGCTGCTTGCGGCAGCGCCAAGACCGGCGACCAGCCCGGTTTGCAGCAGCAGGAACAGCGCGTCGAATCCCATGACGGACGGGGTCAGAATTCGGTTGTGGCTGATTGTCTGAAAGAGAACTGTTGCCACGCCGGCAGATGCACCAACGGCCAGCAGCCCGGCCAATTTGACCGCCCGCAGCTCAAGTATATAGGCGCTTGGCCCGCGCAGCCCCCAGAACAGAAACAGCGCGCCTGCTGCGGCAAGCAGAGCCGCCAGGCCAAGGATGCGGCGGTCAGGCATGGGAGCGGCGCCCCAGCAGCAGGTAAAGAAAGACTGTGGCACCGAATATGCCAAAGATAGTCCCCGCCGGGATTTCATAAGGGAAGCGCAGCACCCGCCCCAAGATATCGCAGATCAGCAGCAGGCCGGCGCCCAAAGCTGCCACCACAGGCAGGCTTTCACGCAGGTTATCCCCCATGATCCGGGAAACCAGATTGGGCACCACCAGCCCCAAAAAGGGCAGCATCCCTACAGTTACGACAACCAGTGCGGACACCAGAGAGACGGTGACAATGCCAAAAGCAAGCACCTGGCCGTACCGCAGGCCAAGGTTCATGCTGACAGTCCGGCCCAGCCCGGCAATGGTGAACTGGTCGGCCGCAAAATAGGCCAGCAGCGCCAGCCCGCCTGCCAGCCACAAAAGCTCGTACCGGCCTGCAAGAATGCCGGAAAACTCGCCGCTCATCCACACACCCAGGTACTGCAGAAGATCGGTCTGAATGGCGATGAAAGTGGCACAGGCCAGCAGCAAACCGCCATAGACAAGACCAGCCAGCGGTATCAGCAATGGCCGCTCCGGGGGAATGCGGCGAGCCAGCAGCATGAAAACCGCGGTACCGGCCAAAGCCGAGACTGAGGCCACGAGCATCTTGCCGAATACCGGCATCGACGGTGCCAGCAAAGTTGCCGCAAGCATGCCAAGCATGGCTGCTTCATTTGTTCCGGTGGTTCCCGGCTCGACAAATTTGTTCCGTACCAAGAGCTGCATGATGACACCTGCCACCGCCAAGGCGGCTCCGGTCAGCAGCACTGCAGCCGTGCGGGGAATGCGGCTGATGATCAGCACCTGCAAGGCTTGCGGATCGTTCATCAGGGCCGAAATGGTTAGCGCATTAGCCCCCACAAAAAGGCTAATCACCGCCAGCAGACACAACAGCAGGAACGCCAGGACAACACTGTTCCTGACCCGTGCCCTGCTTCCGTCCGGGCCGGCAAGGTCAGCCACCTTTCGAGAACCCGGCAAGAATTTCATCCAGCGTGACAGTCATCGATTGGATGCCGCCGCCCGCGATGTAGAGGTTGGAGGAGGTCAGGTAGATGACTTGCCCCAGACGCCAGGCCTTGGTCCCGGCCACCAGCGCGTTGTCCAGCGTGGCCGCGGCCGCCTGATTGTTTTGACCGATCGCGGATGCCCGGTCGACCACAATCAGCCAGTCGGGATCGGCCTCGGCAATAAACTCAAAGGAAACGGCCTCGCCGTGGGTCTGCGCATCGACGTTTTTCACGGTTTCCGGCAAACCCAGCGCCGTATGCAGCCAGCCGAACCGCGACCCTGCTCCATAAGCGGACACTCTGGGGCCGTTGGTCATGACAATCAGCGCACTGCCGCGCCCTGCAACGGCCGCCTGGGCCTGCTCCAGTTTGGCAAGAAAGGCAGTCTCAAGCTCCGCGGCTTTTGCCTCCCGGCCCGTCAACCGGCCATAGTCCCGCAGCCGGGTCAGCGACTGGCGGATGTGGTTCTCTCCCCAGATCGACATATCGATTGCGGGCGCGATTTCGGACAGTGCTTCAACCTGGCTCGAAGACCGGCCTCCGGCGATGATCAGATCCGGTGCCAGCATGGCAATCGCTTCGAAATCAGGTTCAAACAGCGTTCCGGCCGGAGCTGCCGTGTCCTGCAGATCCTGCAGGTAACTGACGTAGAGCTTGGACGGCACGCCGGAGACCGGTGCCTGCAGCGCATTCAGCGTGTCAGCCGCGGCCACATCCAGAACGACAAGCGTTTGCGGGATTTCCGGCAGCGCAACTCCGCCTTGGGCAGTTTCAACGGCAATGCCTTGAGCATCCGCGGTAAAAGCCAGGGCAAATACAAGTGAGGCGGCCAGCCGCAATACATTCCGATGTGCCATATTCTGTCCTGCAAAGAAGGAATTTGGCTGGCGGATCTGGCTCGCTCAAAGTCGCTAGCTGCTTACTGGCCTGCACCGCAAGAGTCCAGACACTCCATTGCCCGCTTCAGCCCCGCGCATATGTACTGCAGCGCGTACGCGAGGGCCCGCCAGTTCGCGCAGTGATTGCAAGAAAAGCACTTGATGCGCAGGAGCCCGGCTTGTAAGCAATCGGCAATCGCACGGTCCTGCACCCGGAACGGCCTAATTGCAAGCCGCCGGAGCTGCACTTCCCAGCTTGAAACACTGGAAAGAAAGATCCCGCGATGCAGCCAAGGCTTGCCTTCCTTCCCGTTGCCGGACGCATCTGCGCTGAGTGCGCCGGATGAACGCTCGGGCCGAAACCTATGAAGATCTCTACGGGCTGCATTCCTGGAGCAACGGGCTGCTGGACGTCACGCCAGACGGCGCAGCCTGTTTGCGGCTGCCGCTGCAGCCCGGTGCCCGGCCCACACCGCTGCCGCAGGTGATCGAAGCCATCGAGGCACGCGGGATCCGGGCACCGGTCCTGTTGCGGGTTCAGCAATTCCTTGAGCATTCGCTGAACCGGCTGCATGAGGCGTTCCGCGCTGCCATGGAAAGCACCGGCTATACCGGTCAGTACCGCGGCGTGTTTCCGATCAAGGTGAACCAGCAAGCTGAGGTGATCAGCCATCTGATGACTGCGGGCCAGCAGTACAACTACGGGCTGGAAGCCGGTTCCAAGCCCGAATTGCTGATCGCGCTGTCCCAGCCATTGACCGAGGACGCGCTGCTGATCTGCAACGGCTCCAAGGACGAAGACTTCATCCGGCTGGCGCTCCTGTCGCGCAAATTGGGCCTTAGGACCGTGATCGTGATCGAAACGCTGGAGGAATTCGATCTCATCCGCCGCGCGTCAGAGGACCTGAACATCCGCCCCTTGCTGGGGGTGCGGGTCAAGCTGACCGAACGGGTCACTGGGAAGTGGCAGGACAGCTCGGGCGACCGCTCGGCCTTTGGTCTGGGTGCCCATGATCTGGTGACCCTGATGGACCGGCTGCGCAGCAGCGGCTTTCTGGATTGCCTGGTTCTGCAGCACAGCCACCTGGGCAGCCAGGTTCCCGATATCATCGACATCCGCCGTGCCACCGGCGAGGCATGCCGCTTTTTCTCCGAGATCGCCCGCATGGGCGCACCGCTCACCCATTTGGATCTGGGCGGCGGACTGGGGGTGGACTACAGCGGCGCGCGGCGCCCTGATGACAATTCAGTCAACTACACCGTGGAAGAATACTGCGCCAATATTGTCGAAACCATCCGCTATGCGATGGATGAGGCGGACCTCCCCCACCCGGTGATCGTCACCGAAAGCGGCCGGTTTGTGGTAGCGCATTCCTCGATCTTTGTTTTCGAAGTGCTGGGCGCCACACTGTACGACGCAGCGCAAAGACCTGATACCCAGGCGGACGACCACCATCTGATCACAGACCTTCTTGCGGTGGAAAACTACATCGCCGCCCCCCGGTTTCAGGAAGCGCTGAATGACGCTGTCTATTACCGGGACGAGCTGCGCGCCCTGTTCCGCCGCGGGCAGATCGGGCTGGAACAGCTTTCACGCGCCGAGCAGGGTTTCCTGTATCTGGCGGGCCTCTTCAAGGCGGCTGCGCACGCGGGCCCCAGCCAGGCGGAGACCGCTGCGTCCCTGGGCGCGTTCACCGATCACTACCTGGGCAACTTCTCATTGTTCCAGTCGCTGCCCGATGTTTGGGCGATCGGCCAGCTGCACCCGGTTATGCCGCTGCAGCGTCTGAACGAACTCCCGGCCCGGCAGGCGGTCATCAGCGACATCACCTGCGACAGCGACGGCAAACTGGATCAGTTCATTCTGGCCGGCGGCACTGCCGGAGCGCTGCCGGTGCATGACCTGCTAGAGGATACCCCCTATCTGATCGGCGTTTTCTTTGTCGGCGCCTATCAGGAGACCCTCGGCGACCTGCACAACCTATTTGGCGACGCCAATGTGGTCACCATCTCGCTTGATGGCACGGGCGAGTTCAGCATCGAGCATGAGACCGAGGCCGACACCGTCGCCGAAGTGCTCTCATATGTGGAATACGATCCGCGCGCCTGCCTTGATGCCTTCCGTAAGCGGGTCGAGCTCGCGGTTACGGCAGGCAAGGCGGATGCCGCTGAACGCCGCCGGATGATTGCCGCCTACAAGGACGCCCTGGCCGGCAGCACCTACTTCGACTGAAGCCGCCCCCCGGAAAATGACCCAGGGGCAAATCGGAACGCCGGGGCGCAGCCCCGCGGAAAGGAAAATACATGGAAAAAGTTCTGGTTGTCGGCGCTGGCGGCGTCGGTTCTGTAACGGTCACCAAAATGGCCATGCACCCGGAGATCTTCAAAGAGATCACCCTGGCCAGCCGCACGGTCTCAAAGTGCGAAGACATTGCTGCCAGCGTCAAAGCACGCACCGGCGTCGCCATCCGAACCGCGCAGCTGGATGCAATGAATGTTGCCGACACGGTTGCATTGATCCGGGAAACCGGTGCCGAGCTGCTGGTGAACCTGGCGCTGCCCTACCAGGATCTGGTGCTGATGGACGCCTGCCTGGAAGCGGGTATTCACTATCTCGACACGGCCAACTACGAGCCCGAAGACGAGGCCAAGTTTGAGTACAAGTGGCAATGGGCCTATCAGGAGCGCTTCAAAGAGGCGGGCCTGACCGCGATCCTGGGGGCGGGCTTCGATCCGGGTGTCACCTCGATCATGGCCACCTGGGTGCGCAAGCACAAGCTGGACGGCATCCGGCTGATTGATATCCTGGACTGCAATGGCGGCGATAACGGCAAACCGTTCGCCACCAACTTCAACCCGGAAATCAACATCCGCGAAGTGACCGCCCCTGCCCGCCACTGGGAATCCGGCGCCTGGGTGGAAAGCCCCGCAATGACCCGCAAGCATGAGTTCGACTTCCCGGAAGTGGGAAAGAAGAACATGTACCTGATGTATCATGAAGAGCTGGAATCGCTGTCGGCCCACTTTCCGGAAATCGAGCGCGCGCGATTCTGGATGACTTTCGGGGATGCCTACATCAACCACGTCACTGTGCTGCAGAACGTCGGCATGACCGGCATCGAGCCGGTGATGCACAACGGCCAGGAAATCATCCCGCTGCAATTCCTGAAAACCGTTCTGCCGGACCCGTCGGAACTGGGTGAGCTGACCAAGGGCAAGACCTGCATCGGCGACATCATCACCGGCCCGGCCAAGGACGGCAGCGCAGAGAAGACCTATTACATCTACAACATCTGCGACCACGAGGAATGCTATGCCGAGGTCGGCAGCCAGGCGGTGGCCTATACCACCGGCGTGCCGGCGATGATCGGGGCCGCGATGGTGATGCATGGGATTTGGCGCGAACCGGGTGTGTGGAACACCGAACAGCTGGATCCGGATGCCTTCATGGAAATGCTGAACAGCGATGGCCTGCCGTGGCAGATGGTCGAGCTGGACGGCCACCCGGAGTTCTGACCGGCCAGGCCCCAACAATCGGGTTGAACGCCACGCGTTCGCCCGGGTGGGCGCGGAACGCGCCCGCCGTGGGGCGGGCGGACGCGTGCCCGTCACGATGTGACGGGCATTTTCCCCATTTCAAAGCCTAGTGACCCCATGGACATCAAAGCTCTCTCCACCCAAAGCTTCGCTAAATTCGACCTGCACCGTGTGCCCTCGCCCTGTTTTGTGGTGGATGAGGCCGCGGTGGAGCGCAACCTCACGATCCTGAAACAGGTCGCGGATGCCTCCGGTGCCAATGTGCTTTTGGCGCTCAAGGCGTTTTCGATGTTTGCCGTTGCCCCCCTGGTGCGGCGCTACCTGTCCGGCACCTGCGCCTCCGGCCTTTACGAGGCGCGGCTGGCACGCGAGGAATTCGGCGGCGAGGTCACCACTTATTCGGCCGGCTTCAAGGCCGAAGACCTGCCCGACATTATCCGCCTGTCGGATCACCTGATCTTCAATTCCCCGGCCCAGCACCGCCGCTTTGCGCCGCTAATCGCAGAGGCCCGCGCGGGTGGCGAGACCATCTCCATCGGCCTGCGCGTGAACCCGGAGCGTTCCGAAGGCTGGAACGAGAAATACGACCCCACTGCCCCCTGCTCACGCCTCGGCACGCCGGTATCCCAGCTGTCAGAACAGGACTGGGACGGCGTCGAGGGCCTGCACATGCACACGCTCTGCGAACAGCTGTTCGAGCCGCTCCAGCGCACCTTCGCCGCGCTGGAGGAGAAGATGGGCGGCCGCCTCAAACAGCTGAAATGGATCAACCTTGGCGGCGGCCACCATATCACCATGCCCGACTATGACCGCGACGGGCTGATCTCCCTGATCCGCCACATCCGCGAAACCTACGATGTTGAGGTCTTTGTCGAGCCGGGCGAGGCCGTGGCGCTGCATTCCGGTATTCTGGTGGGCGAGATTCTGGACGTCGCCGAAAACGCCATGCCGCTGGCGATCACCGATATCTCCGCCACATGCCACATGCCCGACGTGATCGAGGCCCCCTACCGCCCGGACTTATTGGGCGAAATCTCAGACGTGCCGCCGCACCGGCTGGGCGGGCCGTCATGCCTGGCTGGCGATGTGATCGGTGACTACGGTTTTGCCAAACCGCCGCAGCCCGGCGACCGCATCGCCTTCCTTGACCAGTCGCACTACTCAATGGTCAAGACCAACACCTTCAACGGTGTTCCCCTGCCTGCGATTGCCCTGTGGAACTCCGATACCGATGTGCTGCAACTGCTGCGCACCCCCTCCTATGACGATTTCAAGGACCGCCTGTCATGACCTGCTTCCTCGAAGGTGAACTGAGTGCCTCTGAACGAGATCCCGCCACCGCCCGCTTCCGGGTGATCCCAGTGCCGCTGGAACGCACTGTGTCGTATGGCGGAGGCACCGGCAGCGGTCCGGACGCCATCCTTGAGGCCAGCACCGAACTGGAACGCCTGTTCCGGGGCAAGGAACCCTGTGCTGCGGGCATCGCCACAGAGGCACCCGTTGATTGCTCCGGCCCCCTGCCCGAAGTGATGGAGCGTATCGCCGCCCGCACCGGGGCCGCCGTGGCGGCGGGCGCCGTGCCGGTCACACTGGGCGGTGAACATGCGCTCAGCTATGGCGCCGTGCACGGTGTGGCGCGGGCCTTGGGGCGGCCTGTCGGTATTGTCCAGATCGACGCCCATGCAGACCTCCGCAAGGCCTATCAGGGCGAGCGCCATTCCCACGCGTCGGTGATGCAGCTTTTGGCCGGGGAAGATGGTTTCCGCCTCGCGCAATACGGCGTCCGCGCGCTCTGCCAGGAGGAAGCGGACCGCCGCACCGCCTGCAAAGTGATCTCCATTGACGCCGAGGAGCTGGTGACCGGAAACATCCAATCCGTCACCCTGCCGGCAGACTTCCCACAGGACATTTATGTCAGCTTTGATGTCGACGGGCTTGATCCCGCGATCCTGCCCGCCACCGGCACCCCTGTACCCGGCGGCCTGGGTTACTACCAAGCGCTCGGCATCGTCCAATCTGCGCTTGCAGGCCGCAATCTGGCAGGCTTCGACGTAGTTGAACTTGCACCTGACACGGGCAGCCGGATGTCCGATTTCACCACTGCGCAGATCACCTATGCGCTAATGTCTTTCGCTGCAGAAAAAGCAAAAATGCAACATTAACATATTAACGGAAATTCTCTCAGACAGAGGCTTGCCGCCGCAGGAATTGCTTCCTATGAGGCCGGAGCCTTTGCAAGGCCAGCCAGGAATTGACCCAAGCTAACAGCTCTCAGAACACGGGTTAATTATGGCACGAACTTCCAACATCCGCCTGTCCGGGCTGCTGTGCAGCACCGCCCTGACACTCATTTCCGCCTCCGCCGCCCTGGCCGAAGACGACGAGATCCTGTCGCTGGACCCGATCGTGGTCAAACAGCGCGACCCGATTGGCAACGCCGCCGACCGCGCCACCTCGATCTACGTCGCCGATGCCGAGATCGAACGCGCCGCAATGGGCGATCTCAAGGATCTCTTCGCCGGCATTGCCTCGGTCTCCGTTGGAGGCGGCATTCCAATTGCACAGAAGATCTTCGTCAACGGCATCGATATGCTGAACCTGGCAGTGCAGGTGGACGGCGTCTCGCAAAACAACCGCACGTTCCATCACGTCAGCGCCAACGCCTTTGATCCCGGGCTGATGAAATCAGTGCGCGTCGATCCCGGCGTTGCCCCTGCAGATGCAGGTCCGCGTGCGCTGGCCGGCCGGGTGGTCATGGAAACCATCGACGCCGAGGACATCCTGGAGGACGGAGAAACCTTCGGCGGCCAGTCCCGCCTGTCCTATTCCAGCAACGGCGGCACGGCCCAGGGCTCGCTGACCCTGGCCGGCCGCAGCGGCGGTTTTGAGATCCTCGGTTATGCCAAACGGGCAACAGGCGACAACTACGAAGACGGTGACGGCAACGAGGTGACCGGCTCCAACGCAAACCTGACCGCGGGCCTTTTGAAATTTGCTTACGAAGGCGATCAGGGCGACCGGATCGAACTGTCGCTGCAGCAGGCCGAAGACAACGAGATCCGCAATTTCCAGCCGAACTTCGGCTCCAGCAGCCGCGGGTTCGCACCCTATTTCACCAGGCGCCAGATTGCCTCGCTGCGCTATGAGAGCGGCAACGACACCGGCCTCTGGGACCCGTCGGCGACCCTGGGTTTCTCTGAAATCAATGTTGACCGGCCAACGGATCCGTTCGGCGATTCCACCGCGACAAGTTCAAATACCTACTCGCTGACGCTGAAAAACGATTTTCACCTGTCGGAAAGCAACACGATCACCGCCGGTGTCGATTATCAGGTCCGCGAAAGCTCGGTGAATGCAACCTGGGTCAACGGGCTGACCGAAGAGGAAAGCAAAAACCTTGGCATTTTCGCCCAGGCCCGGCTTGAGCCCACCAGCCGCCTCAGCGTTTCCGCCGGCCTCCGTTACGACTGGCAGGACTTCACCGGCCAGGACTTTGCCCAGACCGGCAGCCCCTTTACCACCTCCCCCTCCGGAGCAAGCGGCAACCTCTCGCTGGTTTACGACGTGACGGATTCGCTGTCGCTGCGTGCAGGATATTCCAACGTTTTCGGCGGCATCGATTTGGAAGACAACTTCCTGTTCTACGAAACCTGGGACTACTCGGCCCTGCGCTCTTCGCGTGCCAAGAACATCATTGTCGGTGCTGACTGGCAGCGCGGCAACTGGACGTTGGGCGGCGAGCTGTTCAAAACCAATATCGACAACATCCGCGGCGTCGGTCGCACCTCTACGGGTGATGCCGTTGTCTTAGGTAACGATTTCGAAAGCAAAGGTTTCAACATTGCTGCGACCTACGGCTGGGACAGCGGATTTGCCCGCTTCACGATGAACAGCAGCGATATCTCGTTCAACGACGCGGCGGCGGAAAGCTTCTTCCTGGTCGACTCGGGCACCCCAGTTGGCCAGGTGCTGGCCCTGGAAGTTCAGCAGGAAATTCCAACCATGAACCTTCTTGTTGGGGGCAGCGTCGAGGCGGCCCTGTCCAACGACAACGAGGTCTATGAAACCTACACCCAAGAGCAGCCGGGCTACGGGGTTCTGAACCTTTTCGCCGAGTACAGCCCTCCGTCCTTTGGCAATGTGACCATCCGGGCCGCCGTCGACAACGTGTTCGACAAGCAATACGCAGACCGGGCGACCTATGGGACCGAGTACACCGCTTCGACTCTCACCTCGTTCAAGGAACCCGGCCGCAACATTTCGGTGGTCGCAACCGTGAAATTCTAACCCCTTGCGGGAGCGCCGGCCCGGCGCTCCTTGCCCCGCTCAGGTCGGCGGCGGCTTTCTGCCGAACTCCGTAAATCCTTCGTTTAAATGCACAAATATCTTCCCCCCCCGGTGCAAACCGGCTAAAGGAAGAGGCGTGAATACCACCTCATACCAGGCGCCAAGCTACCCAGCCGGCGCCGCTTAGCAGCCAGCTATCCCGCTAGTTCTTGTCGAAATCCGCACCGGTTGACCTGAGTGCCTGGCCTATCGCCAGGGTTCAGCCTTCCGGGCCACGGCTACGGGAATTTCCTGAACTATGCGAACTGCCTTTGCACCTGTCAGCTCCTTCGCGGACTGCGCGAAATGAGCCTCCAGCAAATCATCCAGCCCAGCGCCTGCGCCCAGACGGCGTCATTGCAAGCTCTCCTGAACGGCTTTCTGCGGGAAATCGCACCGGACAGCATCAGCGCGGCAAGCCAGTGTTCAGCGGTCGAAATCCCGCTGAGCCATATTCCCGCCCGTCTTCGTGTGCAGATCGAATACTACTCTCACGCCGGGCCGCATCATTTCGGGGCAGCACAGCTCCAGTTCACCTCCTCCTCTGTTTGGCAAGCTGCAGCGCCCATCCAGGTCATCACCCTGATAGCACAGGAATGCTTTGCCAGGCTGAATGCCCGCGATCCGGAAAAACTGCCGGAGTTCCTGCGCAACGTTCTGAACAGCAATGCTCAGATTGAGAAGATCCTGCGCAGCACTGCACAGTCACCTGACCCGGACTCATTCCTGCCGGCAGAACAGGCCTTGTCATACGGGCACTGGCTGCACCCGACCCCCAAAAGCCGCGATGGCCTGACCGGCTGGCAGCAGATGGCCTACGCCCCGGAGTTTGCCGGCCGGTTCCGGCTCACGTTCTTTGCGGCTGACAAAAGCATTCTCTCGCAAGGCTCTGCACAGGAACCTGCCGCGGATCTTGTCAGTCAGATACCAGGCGTTGCCGGAGCGTTTCAGCTGCAGCCAGACGAAGTTCTGATCCCCGCGCATCCTCTGCAAGCCCAGGCGCTGCGGCTGGATCCGGCGGTGCAGGCGCTGCTGGCCTCAGGCCGGCTGCGCGATCTGGGAGAAGCAGGCGGCGGCTTTTCCGCGACCTCTTCGGTCCGCACGCTTTATTCACCCGACTGCCCATGGATGCTGAAGTTTTCAATCCCGGTGCGGCTGACAAATTCCCTGCGTGTCACGCTGCGTGATGAGCTTGCCGTAGGCGTTTCCATGGCCCGGCTTTTGCGCAAGCTGGACATCGCAAACCTCAGCCCGCGGTTCCGGATTATCAATGACCCGGCTTACCTGACTGTAGATCTGCCAGACCGCCGCGAAAGCGGGTTCGAGGTGATCTTCCGCGAAAACCCGTTCACTGCGCAGCAGGGCAAGGGTGTTTACAACCTCGCAGCCCTGACGGCGGATCCCCGGCCCGGCCGCACTGCCCTGCTGACCAGTATCATCAGGCAGCTGGCGGCGTTGCATGGCAAAAGCCATACCGCAATGGCCCGTGCCTGGTTTGACGCCTATCTCGACTGCATGCTGGATCCGGTTCTTCAACTCTATGACCGGCATGGCATTGGCCTGGAAGCCCACCAGCAAAACAGCCTGCTGGACCTCAGCACCGGGTTGCCTTCGCGCGCGTACTACCGTGACAATCAAGGGTATTTCATCACCCGCGAGGCCTTCCCGCATCTCAGCGCGCTGGAGCCTTCGCTCAAAGGGCAGCCTGCGCTGGTTTATCCGGCTGAGCACATCAATGAACGGCTGGCCTATTACCTGATCGTCAATCAGCTGTTTGCCGTTGTCCGCCGCCTCGGCCGCGACGGAATGGCAGGGGAGACTGAACTGCTGCTGCGGCTGCGCCAGCGCCTGAGCGATGCCGCCTCCCGGTTCTCCGGCGCTGCCGCCGGGTTTGCAGAGTATCTGCTGACCGCCCCGACGCTGGCGACGAAAGCCAATCTGCTGACCCGCGTGCACAACGTAGACGAGCTGGAGACCGCAACACAGGAAGGCATTTTTTTGCAGATGCGCAACCCAATTGCCGCGGTCCGGCCGCAGTCAGCGCGGGAGCTTGCCGATGTCCTTGCATGAAACGCGTTTTGCCGGAACTGCCCCGCGCATTCTGCGCCAGCTTTGCGAAGCACTGCTGTGCGAGGGCTGGGCCGCATCGCTGCACATCGGCCGAGGCCAATCGCTGAACTGGTCGCTGCGCGGGACCCGGTTCCGTGCCCGCGGACGCCGCGGCGCCTTTGGGCGCTACCGCCTGCAGGACGGCAGCATCGAGGTAGACGGCAGCAACGGATGGCGCCCTGCCGAAACCGGCGATGTATTAGCCGCCGTCGCCGATCCGTCGCCCGCCATGGAAATCCTGCGCAAGGATCTGGCCGGAACAGAGCACTTGAGCGATCTGAACTTGTTGCGGGTCCCCGCAGCAGGAGCGCGGCATTGCCTGACGGTCTCCGAGCTGGAAACGGCGCTGCACGAAGGTCATCCCTACCACCCTTGCTTCAAGGCCCGCAGCGGTTTCAGCGATGCCGATCACCTGGCCTATGGACCGGAAGCCGGGCAGGCCTTCCGGCTGACTGGGGTGCTGTTCCACCACTCCCTGGTTCAGCAAACGCTGCCGTGCAAGGACTTCTGGGAGCAGGAACTGGGCAGCCGTGAGTGGGGCCGCATCACCGCTCTGGCGGCAAAGAAAGCTGCCCCCTTGCAGGATTTCCACCTGCTGCCGCTGCACCCCTGGCAATGCGCCAAACTGCAAAAAGACCCTTGCTTCCAGGGTTGGTGCCGCAAAGGGCAGGCAGTGGTCATCGGCCCGATCGGCGAAAGCTACCGGGCGACCCAGTCCGTGCGCACTTTGATGAACGCCGACACGCCGCAACGCGCCCATGTCAAAACCGCGATGGCCATGCGCAACACCTCTTCGCTGCGCACCATTATCCCGGCCACAGTTGCCATTGCACCTGCAATCTCCGACTGGCTGAGCAATGTCATTGCAAGCGATCCTCTGTTTGAAAGCCATTACCGGCTGACGCTGCTGCCGGAATATGCGGGCATCATCGCAGGCCGCGGGACACCGCTGGACGGGCACCTGGCGGCAATCTGGCGCCAAAGCCCCGAATCCCTGGGGCTGCCGGGCGATCAGATGATGCCTTTCAACGGCCTTAGCCTGACCGAAGCTGACGGCTCTCCTCTGATTGCCCCCTGGCTGGAACAGCACGGTCTGGAGCCATGGCTCGATCAACTGTTGGAGACTGCCGTGCTGCCGGTCTGGCATCTTATGGTGGCACATGGCATCGGACTGGAAGCCCATGGCCAGAACCTGATCCTGCAGCACGAGAACGGCTGGCCTACAGGCATCATCGCCCGGGATTTCCATGACGGTGTCGAATATGTGGAGGAGCTGCTTTCACACCCCGGCCTATGCCCGGACCTGGCGCAAATCGACCCGGTTTATGCTGACGCTCCGCTAGATGCCTATCACAAGCTCTCCTCGCCCGACGGACTGCGCGAACTGGTGATGGACACGCTGTTCGTCTTCAATCTGGCCGACCTCTCGGATCTGCTGCACCGCCGCTACGGCTATTCTGAAACCGCATTCTGGCGCCGGGTGCGCAGGCGTCTTGACGCATACGCCTCTGAACACGGGCTTGAAGACCGGCAGGCGGCCTTGGCGCCGTTTGAACCGCAGATCCACGCTGAAAGCCTCATCACCCGGAAAATAGATCCGGACCGCCCGCTGTACCGCCACCTGATCGCCAACGCCTTGGCCGCAGCAAAGGACCACTGACATGTTTGTTCTGAACGACAACACCATCAACCCGGCAGACCTGAGCGCGCGGCTGGACCGCGTGCTGAGCGCGCCCGGCACGCACCGCTACGGGCTGCACATGCGCAATACCGGCGCGGCGCTTTCGTCGCTTCTGCACCTGCGCGAACAGAACGCCGGCGTGTTCCCGATCCACGCCGACATTCCGCCGGAAACCGCGCGCGCCATGGCCGAAACAGCCGGCTGCGACGTGATGCTCAGTGACGGCTTGAAGCAAACGCCCCTGCCGCAGGCCGGGCCCGCACCGCGCGGCGGTATTCTGGTGCAGATGAGCTCTGGCACCACCGGCGCCGCCAAAGTGATCACCCGCACTTGGGACGAGATCGCGGTTGAGGTGGAAAGCTACGCCGCCTTCTTTACCGCCAGCGCAGAGATGACCCCGGTGATTGCCTGCCCGGTAACCCACTCCTACGGGCTGATCGCCGGCGCCCTGGTGGCCCTGCACCGTGGACATGTTCCGGTCATCATCGACAGCCTCAATCCAAAATACATCCTGCGCCGGCTGCGCGAAGTGGACCAGCCGCTGCTCTATACCTCGCCTGCCATGCTGCACACCCTTGCCCGGCTGCTGCCCAAGGAGGAAGTCCTGCACGCGGTCAATACCTCGGGCACCGTTCTGCCCGATGCCTGGTTCAGCCTGATCCGGTCCCGGACCACCCATTTCTTCCAGCAGTACGGATGTTCCGAAGCGGGCTGCGTCGCCATAAACCAGAACCTGCAGGATCCTTGCGACGTTGGCCGTGCCCTGCCCCATGTGACGCTGGATGCCGGCCGGGACAGCGGTCCGGGCCCCGTGCGGATCACCACCGGCGGGCGCGGGATCGACACCGGCGATCTTGGCTGCCTGCGCCCGGACGGGATGCTGGTCTTTACGGCCCGGGCCGACGACATGATCAATGTCGCGGGTTTGAACGTTTATCCTCACGATGTCGAGAAAACCGTCATGGCGGTGCCAGGTGTGCAGGACGCCGTCGCCTTCCGCGTCGCGGATCCGCATTCCGGTGATCGCGTCGGGCTGCTCTACTCCGGCAGCGCCACAGAGGAAGACCTGCGCCGGGCCTGCCTCGGCGCCTTGGCCGGCTACCAGCAGCCCGGGCAGATCCACCGCCTGCCGGCGCTGCCGCGCCAGGCCAACGGCAAGATCAGCCGCCGCGAAGTTGCGGCGCAATACAGCACCCCGGCAAAATTCAAAGATCCGGTGAGCGCATGACCTACGAGTCCATTCTATCGGCCATCCGGATGACGCTTGAAGGGCCGCTGGCAAACGAGCATATGGCCCTGTTCCGCCCCGAAGCCGTGCTCAACGACGAACTCCATCTGGACTCTGTGATCCTGATCAACCTGATGCTGCATTTGGAAACCGATCACGGCATCGAAGTGCCGGAGCGCGAGTTTTCCAAAGATGACTTCGCCACGGTTGACGGGCTGATCCGGATGCTGCTTGGTCAGAAACCCGGTCAAACCGCCAGCACTGACGAGACCCCCGCGCCCAGCGAGATCACCGTGCATTGCTTTGTCAGCTGCATGTGCGCCGCAATCCGCCGGCATGAGCAGCTGAACTTCAGGCCTTTTCACTTCGGCACCTGGGACAGCAGCTTTGCCGTCACGCCGGAAATGCGGCTCTCTTACCACAGCGAAGAAATGACCCAGGACCTATACGCCCGCTGGGTTGAACGGCTCTACAATATCCAGGTGCGCGAGTGGTATGATCACGGCAAATCCAAGGACGAGAACCTGGCTCATTTCGAGCGGCTCCTATCCACCAAAACGGATGACGAGCAGCTGGTGGTGTTCCTGGACATGTACCACCTGCCCGAGCGCGAGAATAAGTACAATCAGAACCCCTTCCCGCACTTCGTCATCATAGAGCTGACCGATGACCCGGACGTCTGGCATCTTTACGATCCAGACTATCGCTGGCGCGGGGATCTGCCGCGCGAAACTATCCTGAACGCCATGGCGCAGCCGACGGTAGCGGGCGGCTACACCGTGAACAGCGGCAAGGCGCGGGCACCGCACCCGGAGGATCTGGCCGACTACTTCCACGAGACTTTCCGGGCCGGTGACAATGTGCTGACTAGCGCCTTGCGCCGGATATTTGAGTATCATTGCCTGCCTGAACAGCCGCTGCAGGGCCTCAAGGACGCGATCCGGGAAATGCCGGTGCTTTCACTCCGCAAATATGCCTATGAGCATGCCTTCGCCTTTTTCTGGCAGGAACTGGACACCGCATTCGAGGATTTCGACGCCGAATGCGACCGCGTCGAGGCCCTCTGCGAAGGCTTCCGCAAGCTGCATTATCTGGCGGCGCGCGCTGCACATACCCAAGACCGCTCGCTGATCCCCGATCTGTTTGCCGCGCTGGACGCGCTGGACGAGTTGGAATTCAGCATCAAATCCGCGCTCAAAGCCCAGTTTGACGGCTGGTGCGCGGTCAACCTGCCAGCCTCGGCCAGCCTCCCGCAGGACAAATCCCAGCCCGAGGAGGTTCCGGCATGAAAATTTCCCTTTGCACGATCTCATTCCGCCATCAGCTGATCGACCTGAAAGACATCGCCTTCTGGGCCCGCGACAACGGCTTCCAGGGCATTGAAATGTGGGGGGTGCACGCGCGCAGCCAGCCGCCGCTGGCCATTCACAACGCGCAATGGATGGCAGCGCAGGGATTGTCGGTCCCGATGATCAGCGACTACTTGCCGCTGCATGACCCGGAACTGCTGCGCAGCCGCACGCTGGCGCTTTGCGCCCAGGCCCGGACCTGGGGGGCCGCCAAAATGCGCACCTTTGCCGGTCAGCAGGCCAGCAGCGCTGCCACAGCTGACGAGCACCGTCAGATCACCCGCGCTCTGCGCGAAGCCTGCGTCATCGCCGCCGACCACGGCCTTCGCCTGCTGGTCGAAACCCACCCCGGCACCCTGGCCGACACGCTGGCTGCGACCTGCGATCTGATCGACGCCACCAGCCATGATGCCCTCGCGATCAACTTTGATGCGCTGCATGTCTGGGAAGGCGGTGACGACCCGGTAGAGGCCCGCCGCCTCCTGCTGCCGCGCATTGCACATTACCATCTGAAAAATGTCTCGGCCCGCGAGCGGCTGGAAGTCTTTTCCCCTGGCAATGTCTACAGCGCCGCAGGCAGCCGCGATGGGATGGTGCCGCTGTTTGAGGGCGCCTACGACTACAGCAGCCTGCTGTCCGCTCTGGAGTGTGATCCTGGTTGCGAAGTCTCATTGGAGTGGTTCGGGGCTTCCGTGTTCCAGACCCTCAGCCGCGACATCGTGCAAATCCGGGCCAGAACCAGAAAGACCATCCCCGAATCCGAAGCAGTCTAGCAGCTAGCCCAGTCTCTTCTCTTCATCAAAGCCGGTGCGCATTAATGCGCACCGGCTTTTCTGTCTTTCCTGACTGCCAAACGGACCTTACCAGGCCCGCTCCAGCGCCCCCTCCGCCCCGCCGGATTGCCGATGCCAAAGACCGGCATAAACCCCTTGCTCTGCAAGCAGCTCACGATGGGTCCCGTCTTCAGCAATCTCCCCGTTTTTCAGCACCACAATGCGGTCCATCTGGGAAATCGTCGACAGCCGGTGGGCAATGGCGATCACCGTCTTGCCCTCCATCACATCCATCAGGGTCTTTTGGATCTCCTCCTCCACCGCACTGTCCAGGGCTGAGGTGGCCTCGTCCAGGATCAGGACCGGAGCATTCTTAAGCACCACCCGCGCAATGGCAATCCGCTGGCGCTGGCCGCCCGAAAGCGTCACACCGCGCTCGCCGACATGGGCATCATAGCCGGTACGGCCATTCTGATCGCGCAGTGCCATTATGAAGTCATGCGCCTCGGCACGCTTGGCCGCAGCGACCATCTCCTCCTCGGTTGCACCGGGGTTTCCATAGAGGATGTTGGCCCGCACCGAACGGTGTATCAGCGAGGTGTTCTGGGTCACCACCCCGATCTGACTGCGCAGGCTGTCCTGCGTCACCAAATCAATGGGCTGCCCATCAATCAGAATGCGCCCGCCTTCCGGATCGCGGAACCGCAGCAGCAGGTTGATCAGGGTTGACTTCCCGGCGCCCGAAGGGCCGGCGACGCCAATGCGCTGTCCCGCCGGAATGTGGAGATCAATCCCGTTCACGCCGCCGCTCTTGTTGCCGTAGTGGTGCGTCAGCCCTTCGATCCGGACCTCGGCCTTGCTGATTTCCAGCGCTTGCGCTCCTGGGGCGTCAGTTATGCCGTGCTCCTCTGACAGCGACCGCAGGCCTTCGCGGATAACCCCCATGTTTTCAAACAGGCGGATCGTCACCCACAGGATCCAGCCGCTCATGCCATTCAGCCGGATCGTCAGAGCCGACACCGCGGCCACCTCGCCCACGCTGACGCTGCCGCGCAACCACAACCAGATGGCCGGCGCCACCACGATCAGGATCAGCACGCCGTTGATAGCGATGCTGCCAAAGGCCAGCTTGGTCATCATCCGCAGAAACCGCTGGTAGCGCGCCCGCAGGCGGCGCAGCGCCGACAATGCGTAACTCTGCTCCTGCCCGTACTGGGCAAACAGCTTGACCGTTTCGATATTGCCATAGGCATCCACGATCCTGCCTGTCGCATTGGAGCGGGCATCCGACCATTTCTCGGCCGTGGCCGCCACGTTCAGAGCGATATGGCGCACGTAAACCGCATAGAGCCCCACCCACAGCACCAGCGGCACGGCAAGCCGCCAGTCGATCTGCGAAAGCACTACAACTGCACCGATCATATAGGTCACCGCAAACAGGACCGCTTCAAACAGCATATGCACGCTGTCCTGCACCGCAGGACCCATCTGCATCACCCGGTTGCTCAGCCGTCCGGCGAAGTCGGTCTGAAAGAAGCCGACTGATTGCCCCAGGAGATGCCGGTGCGCCTGCCAGCGCACCTGCTCCTGCAGGTTCGACGACAGCGTCTGCTCCAGCAGAAGGTGATTGAGCCCCACCAGCGCCGGCCGCAGGATCAGCACACAGAAAAGGGCGAGAAGCATCTCAGTGCCGTGCTCCTGCCAGAACATGCTTGCGCCAGTGCCGGCCATGAGGTCTACCACCCGGCCGGAATAGAAGATCAATCCGCTCTCCATCAGCGCCGTAAGCACCCCCGTGGCAAACATCAGAGGCAGCCATTTCCGGTAAGGCGCCAGTTGCTGGGCTAAATAGGCCTTAAGGCTGGCGCGCGGCGGGGCCGGCCGGTTCTCGGCAAAGGGATCAACAAGGTTTTCAAAAGCCCGGAACATGGGGACCCTCTCAAGGATTGTGGTGGGAACGCTTGAGATGTGGGTCGCTGTTTCCGCCCTGCAGATGGCCCGTTTTTCCGGGCGAATCTGTCCTGATGGCAAAAAATGCCTGCACCGCAGCCCCGGCCTTTTAGGATGCCCGCGCCAGATTGTCAGCAGGGGAAATAACGGTTCCGGATGCGTCACCGCTGCAGGGCTCTGCCTGCAAGAGGTCAGATTGAGGTTGCAGCGGCGCAGTGTTTCGGTAGATTGTAAAGCCGATAAAAATAGTAAGGAATGAGAGATGCTCAACGATCAAGGCCGCTTTGAAACCCCGAATGCCGAAAAATACCTGCAGCAGCTCTGCAAGCATTTTTCCCATAAGGTCGACGTTCAATTCGACACCAGACAAGGAACCATTGCGCTGGGAACAGGACCCGCAGCCCTGCACGCTGCAGACGGCGTTCTGGCCGCTGAAATTTCCGCCCCGGATGCCGCAGAGCTCAATCACGCCCGGCAGATTATCGACACCCACCTGGCCCGCTTTGCCTTCCGCGAGGACTTTGAAGGTATGGCCTGGCAGTCCGGCGCTGCACCGGCAACAGCCTGATTTTGAGCGTCCGCGGGCCGCCCGCACCTCGAAGCCTCCCGCAATCTTGACAAAACGAGCGGGTTTTCCTACCCGTTTTCCGCGTTTCATAAAAACGCAATCAGCAAGGCGCTCTGCACTCTTTACCCGCGGAAGCCCAGCCATTCCCAACAATTCTCTGTGCCCGCAGTCCGCGGCGCAACCGGCTGGAGAGCGACCCGTGAAGCAATGGCTGCCTATGCTGATACCGATGCCCCTTCGCTCCATGGCCGCGTCCAGTAAACCCTGTTCCGCCCTGTAATGGAGCCACCAATGACCATCCGCTTGTCTGCAGCAGCTGCTGCCGTTTTTGTTTTGGCTCCTTTCGCCGCGGCCCAGGAAACGCCTTCCATCCCCGTGCCCGCACTTTCCCCCGAAGCCCCTGCTGCAATGGAACTGCAATCCGGCACGCTCGCTCCGCCCCCTGTTCCTCAGGATACCGGCCACCTTGCTGCTGATGCCGAGCCGGCTGCATCCTCCGCGGCTGCCGCACCAGAAGGTGAACAGCCTGCACTCAAAATTCAGCAGACCGCCGAAGCAGAGGGCAGCCATGCAGACAGTCCGGCCGCCGTTTTGCTGCCGCCTGCAGACCCTGTCACCAGGCGAGAGGAACTGGCGCAGATGGCTGGCAACGCTTCGGAAAAAGCGATGAAGTTTCTCAGGGACGGCGGGCCGTCTATTTGGGCGATTGCTGCGCTTTCTGTCGCCACCATGGCGCTGATCCTCTGGAAAACTTGGCGGTTGGCACTGATCGGGGCTTGGTCGCGCGGCAAAGCAGGACGGGCGGTCACCGCGTTTGAGCGCGGCGATGAAGGCGCTGCACTGGCTATTGTTCAGGGCCGCAGGGGCATCCGGTCCGCAGTGGTCGCAACCGCGCTAACCTCGGTTGCCAGCATGCCCGAGCCCCGCGCCCGCGAGGAAACCGCACGTGTGGCCAAACTGCATTTGGCCAGTGCGGGCGCCGGCCTTGGCGCGCTTGAGCTGATTGCCACCATCGCCCCGCTTCTCGGCCTGCTGGGTACAGTTCTGGGCATGATCGCCGCCTTCCAGGCCTTGCAAGCCGCGGGGTCCAAAGCGGATCCTGCCTTGCTTGCCGGCGGCATCTGGGAAGCCCTGCTGACCACAGCGGCCGGCATGGCGGTGGCAATCCCTGCCTCGGCAGCGCTGACCTGGTTCGAAGCCGTTATCAACCGCATCCGCAGAGACATTGAAGACAACGCCACCCGCATCTTTGTCGCCAACGAGCCGCAACCGCTGAAACTGGCAGCTGAGTAAGCCGATGGAGTTCATCCTAGCTTCGCGACCCCGGCGCAAACCCAGTCTCACGCCGATGATCGACGTGGTGTTCCTGCTTCTGGTGTTCTTCATGCTGGCTTCCCGCTTTGGCGCCGATGCGGTGCTGCATCTGCCGCTGGCAGGCAAAGGCGGCACGTATGATGGCCCTCCGCGGCTGATCGGCATCGGTCCGAACAACCTGGATGTGAATGGTGTGCCGGTTGCGGACAGCAACCTTGCCCAGGCGCTGGCGCCGCTGATGAAGCAGCCATCCGACATGCTGATCCTGCGCGGCCGCGACGGTGCTGACTTACAGCGCATTACCGACGTGACAGCACTGCTGCGGCAGGGCGGCCTTACCAGCTTTGTTCTGGTGGAGTGAGGGCGTGCAAATGGACCTGACAGATCCGCCCCGCCGCCCGCGCGGCGAGTCCATCGTTCCCATGATCAATGTTGTGTTTCTGCTTCTGATCTTCTTCCTGATGACATCCCGTCTGTCACAGCCCGACCCTTTTGAAGTCACCCCGCCGGACGCTGCGGCTGAAATGCAGCCGGATGCCGGGCCGGTGCTGTTTGCTAGCGCCGGAGGCCGTTTGCATTTCGATGGGGCCGAAGGCGACGCCGCCCTTGCCCGGCTGACAGCGGCCAGCGGGCAAGGCGGCACAGTGCAACTGCGTGCTGATGCCGCCCTTGAGGCAAAGACACTCGCACGCATCCTGCGCCGGCTGGCAGAATCCGGCCTCAGCAGCGCTGAACTTGTGGTGCAGCAGCCATGAAACACACTGCCGAATTCACGGTCTTTGCCGCGGCTGCAGCTCTGATCCACATCGCGTTGTTTGCCAGCGCGCCGGAATCCGGCGCCCGCTCCAGCGGCGCGGGCGGCGATGCACTGGTCTCCATTCAGGCCGCCAGCACCGAAGTCGCCAGAATGGTAGAGGCCTGGGAGCGCCCGCCGCAAGCCATCGAGC
>NZ_JWLD01000003.1:6005-30259 GCF_000813725.1 Leisingera sp. ANG-Vp | reverse complement strand
TTCTCCCTGCACCGGCGGGGTGGAGCGGAAGCTGTAGGCAGTGAGCTGCACCCGCGCCTGGCTGCCCATCGAGACCTCGTCGATATCCTCGACCGCCACCCGGGATTCCACCAGCAGGCTTGCATCCGCGGGCATCAGCTCCAAGAGCGTCTGGCCGGGGTCCACCACCTGGCCCAGGGTATTGATCTCCAGCCCCACCACCCGGCCGTCGCGCGGCGCGCGGATGGTCTGGCGCTCAGCCACGTCCAGGGTGGCGTCGAGGCGCTGGCGCAGATCGAGGATCTGCTCCTGCACCGCCTGGCTTTCGGCGGCGATCCGCGCCGCCCGGTCGCGGCCGGCCTGCAGCTGGCGCTCCTGCATCTCGCCGGCGCGCTCCAGGATATTGCCGCGGTCGCTCTCCAGCGCCCCCAGGGTGCCCAGCAGGCCGCTTTGCTGCATCTGCCGCTGGCCGATGCGGGTTTTCGGCACCAGGCCTTTTTCAAACAGCTGGGTCAGGTCAGCCAGTTCATCGCGCACCAGCGCCAGCTGCTCTTCGGTGGCCTTGATGCGGGCATCGCGGCCCTTGAGCTGATCGCCAAGCTGGGTGATGCGGCCCTGGATGATATCCATCTGGCCCTGGTAGAGCGCCCGGTTGGAGGCCAGCAGGTCGCGCTGCACCGCCACCAGCTGCGCCAGCTCCGGCGCCTGGGCGGTGAGCCGCTCCAGCTCCGCCCCGGGCTGCAGCTCTGCGCTGTCCTTCAGCTCGGCGTTCAGCCGGGCCTGCTGCGCCAGGAGGCTGGCCAGCTGGCCGTTCAGGATTGCCAGCTGCGCCTGCACCCGGCGGCCGTCGAGCCGGGCGATCACATCGCCTTCAGCCACCCGGTCGCCCTCGGCCACATTCAGCTCGCGCAGGATGCCGCCTTCGAAATGCTGCACCGCCAGCCGGTCGCCGGCCACGTTGAAGGCGCCCGCGGCCACCACGGCGCTGGTCAGCTCGGCGCGGCTGGCCCAGAACACCAGGCCGCCGAACAGGCCGAAGCCGCAGACCACCAGCCACAGCACCAGCTGCCGCACCCGGGTCGGCGGGCGCTCGGGCAGCGGCAGGTCCAGGCTGCCGCCTGCGGGCATCAGATCGCGGAAGCCGCCCTGGGCCGGGGTCCGGGCTGCGCCCTGGTCCGGCGCCGGGCTGCGGCTGTCATGTTCCACCAGGCTCATGCGCTTGCTCCTTCATTCCGGTTCGGGAGGGCGCCGCCCTCCGCGTCCTTTCCCGTGCTGCCGCCTTCCGTGTTGCGGTGGCGGAAGGGGGCGATCTTGGGATCGTCCTGGGCCTCCCGGGCCAGCGGCTGCACCGCTGCATCGATCACCTGGCGGGCCTCGCCGAAGCGGACAATCCGGCCCTCCTGCAGGAGCGCCGCATGGCTGACCCGGCGCAAGAGGCTGAGCCGGTGGGTCACTGCCACCACCGCGGCGCCGCGGGCGCAGGCCGCTTCGATGGCGCGGGCCAGCGCCTCTTCGCCTTCGGGATCGAGATTGGCATTGGGCTCGTCCAGCACGATCAGCTTGCGGTCGCCGAAGAAGGCGCGCGCCAGGCCGATGCGCTGGCGCTGGCCTGCGGACAGAAACTCGCCGCGCGGGCCCACTTCGGCGTTGTAGCCGCCGGGCAGCGCCAGGATCATCTCATGCACCTGCGCCAGCTTGGCCGCCGCCACCACGTCCGAGGGCTTGGCCTCGGGGTCCATCAGGGCGATGTTTTCCGCCACCGTGCCCTGGAACAGCTCGACCCGCTGCGGCAGGAAGCCGATATGCTGGCCGATCTGGGCCGGATCCCAGTCGCTGAGCGCGGCATCGTCGATGCGGATATGGCCGCGCGCCAGCGGCAGCAGCCCGGCCAGCGCATGCGCCAAAGTGGTCTTGCCGGCGCCGGAGGGGCCGATCAGCCCCAGCGACTGGCCCGGCTGCAGATCCAGATTGATGTCCAGGAGCAGCGGCTCCGGGCGGCCGGGCAGCAGCACCGCGGCGCCTTCCACCGACAGGCGCCCCTGCGGCTCGGGCAGGGCCAGCCGCTCCGGTTCGGCGGTGAGACGGGCCAGGAAGATGTTCAGCCGCCCATGGGCGCCGCGCGCCTTCAGAAAGCCGCGCCAGCCGGCGATCGACTGCTCCACCGGCGCTGCGGCGCGGCCCAGCAGGATCGACGAGGCGATCATCAGCCCCGGGGTCAGCTGGCCGCCGATCACCAGCAGCACGCCGGTGGCCAGCATCGCGATCTGCAGCCCCATCCGCACCGCCTTGGCGAGCGAGGTCATCAGCGCCACCCGGTCGGTGGCCAAAGTGTTGAACATCAGGGCGGAGAAGGCCTTGAGCTGCCAGCGCGCAATCAGCGGCCCGGTCTTGCCCATGGCGCGGATCAGCCCGGCATTGGCCATCATCTCGCCCACCGCCGCATTGGTTGCGGTGGCCTGGCGGGTGGCCTCGTCCATCGGCTCCCGGGCCAGCATTTCGCCCAGCAGCGCCAGCGAGAACAGCAGCGCCAGCCCGGCCAGCGCCACCAGCCCCAGGACCGGGCTGAACATAAAGATCAGTGCCAGGAAGATCAGCGACCAGGGCGCATCCAGCAGCGCCAGGAACAGCGGGCTGGTGACAAAGCCGCGCAGCTCCTGAATGTCGCGGACCGGTTCGGCGCCCTGCAGCTCGGGCGGCAGGCGGCCGCCGATCATGCCGTCCAGCACCGCCGGGCTGAGCCGCGCCTCAAGCCGCGCGCCCAGCCGCGCCACCAGCCGCTGGCGGATCATGTCGAAGAGAAAAAAGAACACCAGCGCAAGAGCTGCGCCGGCGGTCAGAGCAATCAAAGTGGGAATGCTGCCCGAGGCCATGACCCGGGCAAACAGTTGCAGCATGTAGAGCGGCGCTGTCAGGACCAGGAGGTTCACAAAGATGCTGGCCGTGAATATGGCCGCAAGCACCCCCCGTTGACCGTCAAATACCCGTCTTACCTTCATTGTCGTAGCCCCCCGGCTGCACGAATTGAAGTTATAAAATCTGGAGACCAGCGCCCTGGTCCAAGGATGCAATCCTTGGCCGGGGACCAAATCGCTGTCCTGAACCAGGGCTGGACGGGCCCGGGGTTAAAATCCCGGGCCCGCCGTTCCTATGGCTCAGACCGCGTGGTCCCAGATCGCCTGGTAGCTGTCATCGAAGCCATCGTCCGATGTCAGCACGCGGATCGCCTCGTAGGAGCCGGCATCGCCGGTGGTCACCGCGTTGATGCCGACGCCGCCGATCGGGATCGCGTCCTGGCCGAGCGAGCTGAAGTGGCTCTGGTTGTCGGTCAGGCCGAGGATGTCGATCTTCAGGCCGCCCACCTCGATGGTGGTGTCGGTGCCGTCGTCGGTGACGGTGGCGGCATCGTTGAGCTCGCCGAAGGCCTTCTGGGCCGAAGCGCCGGAGGCACCGTCGACGGTGGTGATGCGGAACAGGATCACATCATGGTCTTGATCAATGTCGAAGTCCTTGATGGTGTCGCAGCCGTCATTCGAGGTGAAGTCCCAGCCGTCCCAGGTCAGGTCGAAGACAAAGACGTCCTTGCCGTCGCCGCCGGTCAGGCAGTCGTCGCCTTCTCCGCCCTTCAGCCAGTCGTTGCCGTTGCTGTTGCCTCCGTGCAGCGTGTCATTGCCTTTGCCGCCGTCCAGGAAGTCATGGCCTTGGTCGCCGTTCAGGTAATCATCGCCGTCTTCGCCGTAGAGGCAGTCGCGTCCGATGTTGCCGTTCAGGGTGTCTTGGCCGTCGCCGCCTTCCAGCACGTCGCTGCCGCGGCCGCCTTTGAGCACGTCATCACCGTCTTCACCGTCCATGAAGTCATGGCCGGCCTCACCGAACATGGTGTCTTCACCTTTGCCGCCGGACATCAGGTCCATGCCCTTGCCGCCGTACATCAGGTCGTCGTCGTCTTCGCCGAACATGGTGTCGTCGCCGACGCCGCCATAAAGGATGTCGTCGCCGTCGTTGCCATGGACCTCGTCGTCGCCGCCGCCGCCTTTGACGGTATCCTCGCCATTGCCGCCGTACAGCACGTCGTCGCCCTGGTTGCCATGCACGCAGTCGTCATCGTCGTTGCCGTGCAGCGTGTCGCGGCCGAGGCCGCCATAGAGCCGGTCGTCGCCGGTGCCGCCGGAACCGTAGTCGTCGCCGCGGCCGCCGAAGATCTCGTCGTTGCCGCTTTCGCCGAACATGGTGTCATTGCCGGAACCGCCGCGGATCAGGTCGTCGCCGGGACGGCCTTCATCCACCGGGTCATAGCAATCCGGGCAATCGACTTCCTTCAGACCATCGACCTGATGGCCGTTGGCCAGGCTGGGCTTCTCGTCATCGTCGCAGCAGCTCCAGTCGATGTCATATTCGCGGTAGTCGTTGGCGCCTGCATGGTCGCCGAAGATCAGGTCGCCCTGGGCGCCGCCTTCCAGCACGTCATTGCCGGAGCCGCCGCGCATGGTGTCATTGCCGGCACCGCCGTTGACGTCGTCCGAGCCTGCGCCGCCATCCATCAGGTCGTCGCCGCGGCCGCCCTGCATCAGGTCGCTGTCGGCTTCGCCGAACATGGTGTCGTTGCCGCCCTGGCCGTCCATGGTGTCGTCACCATCGCCGCCCAGCATGCAGTCGTCGCCGTCGACCTGCTCGTCCTTGTTGCCGGTGCCGCTGTCGGCGCCGAAATCAAGGTCGTCATTCTGCGACTGGCGTTCGTCGCCGAACATCTCGTCATCGCCGGAGCCGCCGATCACCAGGTCGTCGCCGAGGCCGCCTGCCATGCGGTCATTGCCGCCCTGGCCGTTCATGCGGTCGTCGCCGTCGCGGCCGTACATGGTGTCATGGCCGTCGTCCTCGGTTTCGCCGGACTGGCCCATGTCGCCCCACATCCAGTCGTCGCCGCCTTCGCCGTCCATGCAGTCGTCGCCGAGCTCGCCATAGAGGTAGTCGGCCGCATCGCCGTCCTCGTAGCTGTAATCGCCGTCGCCGTCATCGCCGAAGATATGGTCGTCGCCGGAGCCGCCGAACACGGTGTCGGTGTCCTCGCCGCCCAGGAGCGTGTCATTGCCGGTCTCGCCGTCGATGTAGTCGCAGCCTTCTTCACCGTCGATCCAGTCGTCGCCGTCGTCGCGCGGATCGTAAGGATCGCCCTTGCCGTCGCCGTCGCCGCCGAAGATGGTGTCGTTGCCGGTGCCGCCTTCAATGGCGTCATGGCCGTCGCGGCCTTCGATGTAGTCCTGGCCGGCATCGCCGTCGATGTAGTTGTTGCGTTCGTTGCCGTAGACCGCGTCATCGCCGGCCCCGGCTTCGGCGTTGTCGGCCGCGTCGTGGTCGTTCAGGTCGATGACATTGGCGTCGGTGCCGCCGCGCTCGGTGTTGCCGTCGTTGAAATCATCATCGAATTTGTCGCCGCTGAAGCGAATCTCGCAATCCGGATTGCAGACATCCCAATCCGGGTTTCTGTCTTCGATACCCATGGTGAATTTCCTCCTCGTTAACTGTTTGGGGCTGGGCAGCGGGCAGCTGCCCGGGTCCGTGCCCCCGCCTGCGCTGCGGCGCCGGGACGGGTCCCGGAGCGGCTGGCGCAAAAAAGGCGTCGTCTTGCCTTCTGGTGGTATTGCAGCGCATCTGCGCCGCTGCCGATGCCCCCAAATGGGGACAAATGGCGTCTTAAAAGACGGGAATCTGCCAGCCGGTGCGGCTTTCAAGCGCCGCGGCGGCGGTCTGCGCCGCGTCCTGCAGCGGGGCGTGCCAATAGGCGCCCGCGGCCAGCGCGGCGGCAGTCAGAACCAGCAGCGCCAGCCCGCGGCGCCAGCGGCGGCGCGGCGGCGCCGGCCGGGCGGCGGCCAGCGCCTCCGCCACGGCCGCTTTCAGCACCGGTTCGAATTCGATCCTGAGCGCCCCCTCCATCCGGTTCACCGCCGCTTCCAGTTCATCAATGCGGGCGGTGAGCGCGGCGCGGTCCTCTGCGGCCTTGCGGCTGTGGCGGGCGCCGAGGCCCTCGTTGAGGGTGGCGAACAGGTCGACGATGCGCTTGTGCAGCGCCACCAGGTCCTCCTGCGCGGCCAGCGGCGTGTCGCCCTTGCGCAGCGCGGCGGCGATCTGCGCCAGCACCGCGGCGCTGAGCCGCGGCGGCTGCACCGGGGCGGGGTCTGCCGCCGCCTGATCCGCAGGCTGTGCCGCAGCCGGTTTGCGGGCGGCCGGCGCGGCCGCTGCAGAAACCGGGGCGGCGGCGGGAGCGGGCGGGCCCTGGAACGGGTCTTCCAGCGTGATCTTGTTCATGACGCCCTCCCCAGCGAGGCCTGCCAGGTCAGCCGCTGCGCCATCTCGGCGCGGCCTGCCGACTGCAGCTTGGCCAGCACCCGCTTGGCATAGGTGTTGAAGGTCTGCTCCTTAAGGCCGGCGATATGCGCCGCCTCGCGGTTGGTCAGCCCCAGCTGAATGAGCGCGGCCACCCGCGCCTCCGAGGGTGACAGCCCCATCTTCTGGGCCAGCATTTCGATGCGGGTGCGGTCGGGCTGGCGCGGCAGGATCGCCACCACCAGCGGCTGGTCGGAGCCGGCGCAGCGGTAGCGGGTCAGCGACACCGGCAGCCGCATGCCGCTCTGGCGGCCCTCCAGGAACAGGATCAGCTCGCGCGGGCGCCCCGATCCGCCGCGGCGCGAGCGGGCGCATTCGGCGACCGCGGCGTAGAAGCCCGCGGTCTCGCCCGGGCTGGCGCAGCAGAGGCGGCCGGAGCTGTCGCTGAGCAGGTCGCCGCCGTCCAGCATGTCGCGGCCCGATTCATTGCAATGCAGCAGCGCCCCTTCGGCGCTGAGCACCAGCACAGCGCTGTCGGTCTTCTTGGAGACGGTCCACAGAAGCGCGCTGGTCACCGCCGCCTGGGTCTCGCCTGCGAGCTCGCGCAGGGCGTCCTCGCGCAGCACCGGCCAGATCGCCTGCAGGATGTCGCCGCAATGGGCGTCATGCGGGCCGCCTTCCAGCCGCAGCGCGATCAGATCCTCGCTGCCGTCCTCGAAGCGGCAGGAAAACAGCGCCCAGCCGTCCCCCGCTGCCAGCTCCTGCGCCAGCTGCCGCATATGCTCCGGGGCCGGGGCGGCGGCCAGCCGTGCCGCCAGCGCCCGCGCCGCTGTCCCCCCTGCGCGGCGCGGGCGCAAGCCCTGGGCCCGGCCCGGCTGCAGCTGGCGGCGCAGCGCCGCTGCAGCACTGTCCGGGCAGGCGTCGCCCAGGTGGCCGGCGCTGGTCAGGACCGGAGCGCTGCGCTGTCCCGGCTGCACCAGAGCCAAAGATGTGAGAGAGGAGATTTGCCTTTGAAGAGACCTCGAAAACAAGCACTTGCCCGTTTGTGCAACGGACCCACCCAACATAACCATGTTGCCCCCCGGCATGACATAATGAATGCCCTGAAGGTAGCACGCCGGCGGCAGCGTCAAACCGGGCAGAGGGGGTACGCCAAAGGCCGGGGCGCGGCGGCGCGGGACCGGGGGCGGCCGCGGAAAATACCACCATGGGGGTAGCCGCTTGGGGCAGGAATGGCCGAATCGAAAAACCTAGGGTTGTTTTATCCGCAAGTTGAAAAATCTTAAAATTGTAAGATTCCATCTGGAAACACTGCGTTTCCCCAATGGGGACAATGCCAACGGGGTAAGAGAGCCCGGGCAGATCACGTGGAAAAACAGCCGGATACGGCAGCGGCCGGGGCGGAGGGCGGCAGCACCCTGCCAAAAAGCACTGCTCCGGGAGGGGAAGTTTCTTAACAAAATCGGCTGGATTCGCTACGGTTTATCCACAGCAATGCGCATCAGAAGTGTTTGGACGCCCGTTTGCGCTGCCCGGTCCATGATGTTTTTTCCGGGTCTGTTCTGTTTTTATCACGATTGGGAAACGGCTGCGCAGAACGGCGGCCGGGGCCACGTCGGCAGCAGGCGGGCGAGTTTTGTTCCAGGGAGTGGCGGCGCATTGCCATAAGGGCAGCCTGCGGGGGTGGGCATGCCGCAAAAGCGCGCTCCTGAGGGACGGGCCGGAGGCAGGATCCGGCTGTGTTACGAGTATAAGGAGTTATTGGATGCCTGTTCACATTGTGGGGGAAAGCAGGCTTCTCAGGGACATGTTTCTGACCATCTGTGAAGCACATGAATACGAGACCGGGCACTGCTGCGGCAGCCTGGCGGATTTGCCGCCGCTGCCTGCGCAGGATCTGGTCCTGTTTTACAGCCATGACAGCGGGGAGGCGCTGGAGGCGGAACTGCGCAGCTTCCGCGCCCGCAAGGGCGGGGCGCATCTGATCCTGATCACCGGCGATGATTGCCCGCCTGAGGCCCAGGCCGCCCTCAGCAGCTATGCCGAGGCGGTGATCCCGGAGCGTAAATCGGCGGATGCGCTGATTGCGGCGCTGCAGGTGGTGCAGGACGGCTACCGCATCGTGCTGCCGGATACGGCGGCGGCCGCCGGGGGAATGGCCGTGCAGCCGCATCCGGCCCCCCGCGCGGCCGCCGTCAACGGGGCCGGCAGCGGGCAGGGAGGGCAGCAGCACGGGCTGTCGGAGCGCGAACAGCTGATCCTGGCCAAGCTGACCGAAGGCGCCACCAACAAGAGCATCGCCAATGAGCTCGGCATTTGCGAGGCGACGGTGAAAGTGCATCTGCGCACCTGCTTCCGCAAGATCGGCGCCAAAAACCGCACCCAGGCGGCGCTCTGGGCCTCCGAGCGGCTGCAGCCGCAGCCGGGCCCGCACTGACCGGCGGCGGCCGGAACACGGGCAGGCGTGCCCGGCTGCAAGGGCCGGGACGCCGCTTGCCGGATGCGGGCGGGGCCGGGGCCCGCCGCATCCGGCCGGTGCTCCTGCCAGGCGCAGCCCGGCAGGGCGCGCAAAAGTTTTCGAAAACTTTTGCCAAGACTTTTCCAAAAGTCTTGGGCGCCGCGGAGCGGCGCGTGGTTCCCGTGCCTCCGGCTAGATCTTTATGCGCCGTGCCTCCGGCACGAGCGCATTGATCTGGGCGATATGCTCCGGCAGGCAGCGGGTCAGGAAATCGTATTTCTCCAGCACATGGGCGCGGGCATTGGGGCCCAGATGGGCGTAATCGCCGGGATTGGCCAGCACCTCCGACACCTGATCGGCCAGTTTCTCAGGTGAAAAGAAATCCACCAGCAGGCCGGTTTCGCCATGGGTGATGGCCTCGCGCACCGGCGCCACGTCGGCGGCCACCACCGTGGCCTGCATCGCCATCGATTCCAGCAGCGACCAGCTCAGCACAAACGGCATGGTCAGATAGATATGGCAGGAACTCAGCTGGATGATCCGGCACAGATCGTCATAAGGCACCTTGCCGATGAAATGCACCCGGCTCCAGTCGACGCTGCTGCCGAGCTCATCCTCCATCTCGCCGCGCAATCCCCCGGGGTGCTTGCTTTCGGCGCCGTAAGAGGTCTCGTTGCCGCCGATCATCAGGATGCGCGCATTGGGGCGCTGCGCCTGGATCCGGGGCAGGGCGCGCATCATGACGTGGAAGCCGCGGGCGCGCTCCATGTTGCGGGCGATATAGGTGACCACCTCGTCATCGCGGCTGAGCGGCGTCTCCAGCCGCCCCAGGCCGATCGAGGCCCGCGGATCGGGGCCCAGCCGGTCGGCGCGGATGCCGTCATGGCAGAGATACATCCGGTCGTGGAAGCTGGCTGGGAAGCGGTCGCGCTGCCAGGCGGTGGGCACATGGCCCTGGTCCACCAGCTCGATGCTGGCATAGGGCACCGTGTTGCGCGCCTCGGCAAAGAAATAGGCCTGCTCGTTGGGCGGGTTTTCCGGATCAAAGCCGACCAGCCCGCCGGAGGTGCGGTAGAAATACTCGAAGAAGCCGATGATCGGCACATCCGGGTAGGGGTCCTTCATATAGAGCAGCTCGCCCCAGCCGGTGTGGCCGATGATGATGTCGGGGGTGAAGCCCGCCTCTTTCAGCTGCCGCGCCGCCAGCGCCGCGCCAAGCCCGGTGCCGGCCGCCATCTCCCAGTCCTTGGAGAGGCCGAAGGCATCCTTGGCGGGGGTGTGAAAGGGCTTGTAGGTGACCGTCTTGATGCCCCGCAGATGCACGTCGCCGCGCTGGGTCAGAAACACAATCTCATGGCCGCCCTGGGCCGCCAGCCAGGGCGCAAGCTCGCGGTACTGGCCGGGCATATTCTGATGCACAAACAAAATCTTCATGGGCCCATGCTTGCCGCGCCGGCGCCCGGGATGCAAGCGCAGGCTGAGCGCCGGCCGCCGCCTGTTGCGGCCGGGCGGCGGCCGGGCGCGGAGGGCTCTGGCGCCGCCGCCGCCCAGCCGCTAGGTGTAACAGGCAAGGAAACACCCGCCGAACGGGGAGGGCAGGATGCAGATAGACGAGACAGGATTGCCGGGGCTGAAAGTGCTGACGCCGGCCCGCTTTGGCGACGCGCGCGGTTTTTTCAGCGAGAGCTGGAACAAGCGGCGGCTGGCAGAGCAGGGGATCGATCTGGATTTCGTGCAGGACAACCATTCGGTCTCGGCGGAGGCCGGCACCCTGCGCGGCCTGCATTTCCAATCCCCGCCCGCGGCCCAGGACAAGCTGGTGCGCTGCGGCCGCGGCGTGCTGTTTGATGTGGCGGTGGACATCCGCAGAGGCTCGCCCTCTTACGGGGCTTGGTTCGGCATTGAGCTGAGCGCCGAGAACGGCAGGCAGCTTCTGGTGCCCAAGGGCTTTCTGCACGGCTTCATCACCCGGGTGCCGGACACCGAGGTGATCTATAAATGCACCGATTATTATGCGCCGGACTGCGACGGCGCGGTGGCCTGGGACAGCTGCGGCATCGATTGGGATTTCGATGGCACCCCGGTGCTGTCGGAGAAGGACGCTGCGGCGCCGCGGCTGGCGGATTTCGCCAGCCCCTTTGCCTGGGAAGGATAAGCGATGAAGATACTCATCACGGGCGGCGCTGGCTTCATTGGCTCGGCAGTGGTTCGGCTGGCCGTCTCCCGCGGGCATCAGGTGGTGAACCTCGATGCGCTGACCTATGCCGCCTGCCTTGAGAATGTGGCGGAGGCCGCAGAGAGCCCGCTGTATGCGTTTGAGCAGGCAGATATCCGCGACCGCGCCGCATTAGACACTGTTTTTGAGCGCCATGCCCCGGATGCGGTGATGCATCTGGCGGCGGAAAGCCATGTGGACCGTTCGATCGACGGGCCGGGCGATTTCATCGAGACCAATATCACCGGCACCTTCAACATGCTGGAAGCGGCGCGCAAACACTGGGTGCAGGCGGGCAGGCCGGAGGGTTTCCGGTTCCATCACATCTCGACGGATGAGGTCTACGGCTCGCTGCCTGCCGACCCTTCGGTGCAGTTCACGGAAGACACCTCTTACGATCCGCGCTCGCCCTATTCCGCGAGCAAGGCGGCCAGCGACCATCTGGTGCGCGCCTGGGCGGAGACCTACGGGCTGCCGGTGGTGCTGACCAATTGCTCCAACAACTACGGCCCCTATCATTTCCCGGAAAAGCTGATCCCGGTGGTGATCCTCAATGCGCTGGCGGGCAAGGAACTGCCGATCTACGGCGACGGCTCCAATGTGCGCGACTGGCTTTATGTGGAAGACCATGCCGACGCGCTCCTCTTAGTGGTGCAAAAGGGCACGCTGGGGCGCAGCTATAATATCGGCGGCGAGAATGAACGCAGCAATCTGGAACTGGTGCAGACGCTTTGTGCCATTCTGGACCGGAAGCGCCCCCGTGAGGATGGGACGTCCTACAAAAACCAGATCACCTTTGTCACCGACCGCCCGGGCCATGACGCGCGTTACGCCATCGACCCCGCCCGCATCCGGGACGAGCTGGGCTGGCGCCCCAGCGTGACGGTGGAGGAAGGGCTGGAGAAGACCGTACAGTGGTATCTGGACAATGAAGCCTGGTGGCGCGCCCTGCAGAACCGCGACGGCGTCGGCCAGCGGCTGGGCACCGGCAAGTGAGCCGGCCGGGCCGGCTGCCATGCTGACTGCGCATCTGCCCTCGGGCTATGTGCTGGCGCGGCTGGCGCCTGAGGGGCGCTGGCTGATGCCCGCCGCCCTGATTGGCGCGGTGCTGCCGGATGCCGACATGCTGTGGTTTCATTTTGTGGATCAGGGCCAGATCCACCATCACCGCTACTGGGTGCATGTGCCGGCCTTCTGGGCCGCCATTGCGGCTCTGACACTGCCCATTCTGGCGGTTTGGGCCCGCCGCTGGCTGGCCCCGGCGGCGATGTTCTTTGCGGCGCTTCTGCTGCATCTGGTGCTGGACAGCATTGGCGGCGGCATCCTGTGGGGGGCGCCCTTCAGCGATCATCTTTATGCGCTGGTGGAAGTACCTGCCAGCCAGCCCCATTGGGTGCTGTCCTTCCTGCTGCATTGGACCTTCCTGCTGGAACTGGGCATCTGGGCGCTGGCCTTGTATCTGTGGCGCAAAGGGAGGCGCATATGATCCTGATATTCGGCAAGACCGGCCAGCTGGCCCGCGAACTGGCGGCGGATGAAAACGTCGCCTGCCTGGGCCGCGGTCAGGCGGATCTGTCGGACCCGGCGGCCTGTGCAGAGGCGATCCGGCAGGCCCGGCCTCAGGCCGTGATCAATGCCGCCGCCTACACGGCCGTCGATAAGGCCGAAAGCGAAGAGGCGCTGGCCCATGCGGTCAACGGCGCCGCCCCCGGCGCGATGGCGGCGGCCTGCGCGGACATGGGCATTCCCTTTGTGACCGTCTCCACCGATTACGTCTTTGATGGCAGCGGCACCGCACCCTGGCAGCCCGGCGACGCGCCCGCGCCCTTGAATGCCTATGGCCGCTCCAAGCTGGCAGGCGAGAACGCCGTGCGCGCGGCGGGCGGGGCTTATGCGGTCCTGCGCACCTCCTGGGTGGTGTCGGCCCATGGGAACAACTTCGTGAAAACCATGCTGCGGCTGGGCAAGGAGCGCGACCGGCTGACCATTGTTGCCGATCAGATCGGCGCGCCGGCGCCGGCGCGGGATATTGCCGCCGCCTGCCTGCAGATGGCGCGGCAGCTGATGGCGGATCCGGGCAAATCCGGCACCTATCATTTTGCAGGCCTGCCGCAGACCAGCTGGGCCGGTTTCGCGCGGGAGATTTTTGCCCGCGCCGGTGTGGCCTGCGCGGTGGAGGATATTCCGACCTCCGCCTATCCCACGCCCGCGGCGCGCCCCTTGAATTCCAGGCTCGATTGCGCAGCATTAGAGACAGTTTTTGGCATTCCTCAGCCGGACTGGCGGATGGGGCTGAATGATATTCTGAAAGATTTGGGAGAATTGGCATGACCGCAAGAAAAGGCATCATCCTGGCAGGCGGTTCGGGCACGCGGCTTTACCCGATCACCATGGCGGTCTCCAAGCAGCTGCTGCCGCTCTATGACAAGCCGATGATCTACTACCCGCTGTCGGTGCTGATGCTGGCGGGCATCCGCGAGATCTGCGTGATCACCACGCCGCAGGACCAGGAGCAGTTCATCCGGCTGCTGGGCGACGGCAGCCAGTGGGGGGTGGAGCTGACTTACGTGGTGCAGCCCTCGCCCGATGGCCTCGCGCAGGCCTTTATCCTGGCGGAAGACTTCCTGGACGGGGCGCCCTCGGCGCTGGTCTTGGGCGACAATATCTTCTTTGGCCACGGGCTGCCGAAACTGCTGGCGGCGGCGGATGCGCAAGGGGCCGGCGGCACCGTCTTCGGCTATCACGTGGCGGATCCGGAACGCTACGGGGTGGTGGCCTTCAATGAAGACGGCACCGCCCGCGAGATTATTGAAAAGCCCCCGGTTCCGCCCTCGAACTACGCGGTGACGGGTCTTTATTTCCTGGACGGCAGCGCGCCGCAGCGGGCGCGGATGGTGACGCCAAGCCCGCGCGGCGAGCTGGAGATCACCGATCTCTTGCAGATGTACCTGGAGGAGGGCGCGCTTCGGGTCGAAACCATGGGGCGCGGCTATGCCTGGCTCGATACCGGCACCCATGGCTCGCTCTTGGATGCGGGCAATTTCGTGCGCACCCTGCAGGAGCGGCAAGGCTTGCAGACCGGCTGTCCCGAGGAGATCGCCTATGAGCAGGGCTGGATCGATGCGGCGCAGCTGAAGGCGCGGGCGGCGAAATTCGCCAAGAACGCCTATGGCGCTTATCTGGAGGGTCTGCTGGCGTAGCTCTCCGGGGCATGTTCCGCCCGGGTGCGCAGGGAGCTCCCGCCCGCGCGGGCTCAATCACAGATTGCCCCTTCCCGGTTGGGCCCGGCGCCGTGCTGGCGCGCGCCGCGCAAGCGGCGCCAGGCCCAAGGCTTCTGCTGCGGCATCTGTGATGCCGCAGCAAGGCGCGGGAGTACCCCGCCTGCCGGAGGCGGCGGCTTAGTTGATCACGCCGGCGCGGCTGAAGACGCCGAAGAAGTTGCCGAAGATGTTGGAGATGGTGAGCGCATCGTTGATCGGCGATTCGGTGGCCATCACCAGGTCGCCCGGGTTGATCTGGAAGCTGCGCGCCGAAAACAGCCCGTCGGCCGAGGTCAGATCCAGCGAGAACACCACCCGCTGCTGGCGCGGCCCGCGCACGCCGGGGGCCACCGCGGACGCCGGGTATTCGCGCAGGATCAGGAGGCCCTGGGGGTCCGCCTTGCCGTCCTGGAAGCCGCCCGCCACCGACATCGCATCCATCGCCGACATCTCATCCTTGGTGAAGATATGCAGGTCTTCCCGGCCGGTGGCGCCGAAGGAGAGGAAATAGCGCGCGTCCTCCTCGACAAACACCCGGTCGCCGCCGCGCAGGAGCGTATCCAGGCGCGGGTTGTCCAGCAGGGTGCCCACCGAGGTGCCATAGATGTGATGGCCGCGCACCAGGCGGATCTGCGGGTTGTTGAGATTCGGGCTGATGCCGCCGCCCGCCGAGATCAGCCCCATCACCGTGTAGTTGCGGTTGGGCATCGGATAGGTGCCGGGCGCGGCAACGCCGGAGACCAGATCCACCGAGTTGTTGCGCCCCTCGGCCATCGCCAGCTGCACCTGGGCGGAAGGAACCACCGGCTCCAGCGCCTCCTGCAGTTTCATCCGGGCCAGCGCCGGGGTCAGCCCCAGCACGTTCACATCGCCCACATAGGGCATGAAGATGCTGCCGTTGGCCGAGACCTTCATGCCCTGCAGCTCCACCACCTTCTGGTCCGGCGCGGTCAGCAGCGAATTGTTGTTGCTGTCCCAGATGCTCAGGGACAGCAGATCGCCGGGCTGGATGATCTGGGACTTGGCGCCCTGGTGCCCCGGCAGCCAGCTCAGCCGCTCCTGCTTGCCGGTGGCGGGCCAGGCTGCCACCGTCGGCAGCAGCGCCCGGTTCACCTGGTAGAGCGCAAAACCGGCATCCGCCTCGCCTGATTCTTTCAGGATCTCCTCGCTGGCGGGGGCCCCGCCGGGCAGGCGCGAGCAGGCGGCGGGCAGGAGGATCAGGGTGGCAGCGGCCAGCCAGGGAAGAAGTTTCAGCATCGGGAGCCTGTCGTTGAAGCGCTCTGGGAACCGCTTTGATTTTTGTCCGGGCAGAGGATACTGGGCTGAGGCAGAGGGTTCAACAGAAACGGGCAGCTTGAGATGGGGAAACCCGCGGCAATGGTTCTGGGCGCAACAGGGCGCATCGGCAGGCTGATGCAGCTTTGCCCGCCGCAGGGCATGGCGCTGCGGCTGCAGGCGCGCACGCCGCAGGCGGCCCCGGCAGGGCAGCCCTGGGACTGGCACGTCTTTGATCCGCTGGCAGAGCCCGGGGCGCTGGCCCGCGCCACCGCGGGCGCGGCGGCCGTCCTCTGCCTGGCCGGGCCGGTGCCTGGAAGAGGGGCGGGGGAGATGCAGGACCATGTGCGCCTGGGCGAAGCAGCGGTGCGGGCCGCCGCCGCCGCCGGCGCAAGGGTGCTGCTGGCCTCTTCGGCGGCGGTCTACGGCGCTCAATCCGGCCTGCTGTCCGAGACGGCCCCGCTGCGCCCCGCAAATGCCTACGGCGCCGCCAAGGCAGAGATGGAGGCGCAGGCCGCGGCGCTTGGCGCCGCCCTTGGCGTGCCGGTCTGCGCCTTGCGGATCGGCAATGCCGCCGGGTTCGACGCCGCCTTGGGCGGCTGGCGGCCGGGGTTCTCTCTGGATCAATTCCCGGACGGGCGCTCGCCCCGGCGCAGCTATATTGGCGTGCAGATGCTGGCGCGGGTGCTGGGCGCGCTGCTGCAGCTGCCGGAGCTGCCGCCTGTTTTGAACATCGCCCAGCCCGGCGCGGTGGAGATGGCGGCCTTGCTGCAGGCCGCCGGGCGCGCCGCCACCCCGGTTCCGGCACCCGCCGCCGCGATCCCGGAGGTGGCGCTGGACACCGCCCGGCTGCAGGCGCTGCTGCCCTTTGCCCTGGCGCCGGCGGATCCGGCGCAGATGGCGGCCGAATGGGCCGCGTTAGAGCCGCATTTCACCTAAGGAGCAAAGCCGCTGATGACCTGGCGCAAACGGATGTTCGACCTTTTCTTCGCCTCCCTGCTGATCGTGGTTCTGGGGCCTGTCCTGCTGCTGCTTGTGCTGTGGCTGCTGTGGAAGGAGGGGCGGCCGCTGTTCTATGTGGCAGAGCGGATGAAGGGCGTGGATCAGCCCTTTGCCTTGTGGAAGCTGAGAACCATGACGGTGGTGGAGACGGACACCGGCGTCTCGGGCGGCGACAAATCCGCCCGCATCACCCGCACCGGCGCCTGGCTGCGCGGCAAGCGGCTCGATGAGTTCCCGCAGCTGTGGAACATCCTCAAGGGCGACATCTCCTTTGTCGGCCCGCGCCCGCCCCTGCGGCAGTACACCGAGGCGCATCCGGAGCTTTATGCCAAGGTGCTGAAATCGCGCCCCGGGGTCACCGGGCTGGCCTCGATCGCCTATCACCGCCACGAGGCGGCGCTCCTGGCCCGCTGCACGACCCCGGAGGAAACCGACGCTGTCTACTCCCGCATCTGCGTGCCCGCCAAGGCGCGGCTCGACCTGATTTACCAGCGCCATCAAAGCATGTGCTACGACTTCGACCTGGTGTTTCAGACCATCGGCAATATTTTCCGCCGGGGGTAGAGGTGGCCCCGGGGCGATTCCCGCAATGCCTGCATGCGCGGCATGCCCCGCCTGATCTCCGCCCGGCCGGGCGGCAGGCAGGGAACAGGCGGGGAACAGGGGCGGGAATGCGGCGCTGGCCGCAAAAAAACGGGCCGGGACCAGCGGTTTTCCGCCGCTGGCGGCTTTGTTGCCGGCGCAAAAACGGTTATGATAGGAATTGCGTTTTAAAGGGAGGTGCCTCCCCGGTTCCGGGCGCGGCGCCAGATTGGTTTTTACTTTTTTCCTGCTTATGGATGGCATTTGCGGCCGTCCCGGCAGGCAATCAGGTGACAGGATAAAAAAGTGCAGCAGTTGGCACATGAGTATTGAGGGCAGGCGGGCATGTTTAATCTGATCAGCGCATTGTCGCGCAGGCAGAAATCCTACGTATTTCTAGCCGCGGATCTGGCGCTTTTGCCGCTGGCGCTGCTGTTCACCCTGGAGGTGCAGCCGCTGCCGGATCCGGCGCTTGCCACTCTCGGCGCGCTCTTGCCGGTGCTGCCCTATGTGCTGGCCGCCGCTGCGGTGCTGTCGCTGTGGCTGGGGCTGCCGCATGTGCAGCTCAACGCCTATGAACGCCATGCCGCGGCGCAGAGCGCGCTTTTGGCGGGCGGCAGCGCGCTGATGCTGGCGCTGCTGGCCGCCGCCTTCGGCCCGGCGCTGCCGCCCGGCACCCATGTGGTGTTTGCGATCTGCTATTTCCTGTTCATGGTGGTGGCCCGCGCCGCGATGCTGCAGATGGTGCTGGCAATCTACCGCCGCGCCCAGCCGCGCTGCCGGGTGCTGATCTACGGGGCCGGCAATACCGGCACCCAGCTGGCCCAGGCGCTGAAGGCGCATGACGGCATCGATCCGGTGGCCTTTGCCGATGACAATTCCTCGCTGCAGGGGCTGACCCTGGTCGGGCTGCCGGTGTTTGCGCCGGCCCGCATCGCCGAGGTGATGCAGACGCGTAAGATCAGCCGGGTGCTGCTGGCGATGCCGTCGCAAAGCCCGCCGCGCCAGGCGCAGATCACCCGGCGGCTGCAGAAACTGGGGCTGGAGGTGCAGGCGCTGCCCTCATTCGCCCAGCTGATCGGCGAAGAGGCGCTGGTCGACAAGCTGACCCCGGTGGCGCCGCAGGCCTTCCTGGGCCGGGCGGCGCGCGACGTGCCGCTGAAGGAGGCGGCGGGCGCCTATCAGGGCAAGACGGTGCTGGTCTCCGGCGCCGGCGGCTCGATCGGCTCGGAGCTGTGCCGCCAGGTGCTGGCCTGCCGCCCGGCCCGGCTGGTGCTGTTCGAGCTCAGCGAGCTGGCGCTTTACAATGTGCATCAGGAGCTGGGGCCGCAGGCCGGCGATGCGGGCATCGAACTGGTGCCGGTCTTGGGCTCGGTCACCGATCCGCGCCAGGTGCGGATGGTGCTGAACCAGCACGGGGTGCAGGTGGTGCTGCATGCCGCCGCTTACAAGCATGTGCCGCTGGTCGAGGCGAACCCGCTGCCGGGCCTGGCCAACAATGTCTTCGGCACCCAGACCCTGGCCCGCGCCGCCGCACGGGCAGGGGTCGAGCGCTTCATCCTGATCTCCTCGGACAAGGCGGTGAACCCGGCCAATGTGATGGGCGCCTCCAAACGGATGGCGGAACTCATCGTGCAGGACCTGGCCACCCGCCACACCCAGACCGTGTTCACCATGGTGCGCTTCGGCAATGTGCTGGGCTCTTCCGGCTCGGTGGTGCCGCTGTTCCAGGAGCAGATCAGCCGCGGCGGCCCGGTCACCGTCACCGACCCGAACGTGCGCCGCTTCTTCATGACCATCAGCGAAGCGGTGCAGCTGGTGCTGCAGGCGGGCGACATGGCCCAGGGCGGCGAGGTCTTTGTCCTGGATATGGGCGAGCCGGTGCCGATCCTGCAGCTGGCGCGCCAGGTGATCGAAAGCACCGGCCGCACCGTGCGCGACGACGACCACCCGGACGGCGATATCGCCATCGAGATCATCGGGCTGCGCCCCGGCGAGAAGATGGAGGAAGAGCTCACCCTGACCGAGGAGCTGGTGCGCACCCGCCACCAGAAGATCTTCTGCGCCCGCGAAACCGTGCTGTCGGAGATCGAGGTCGCCGGCTTCCTGCGCAGCCTGCGCCAGGCAGTGGCGGCAGGCGACGAGGCGGCAGCGCGGCAGGTGATCCAGCGCTGGGTCGAAGGCTATTGCCAGCCGCCGGAAAACGCCGGGCGCCGGACCTCCTGATCCCCGCCCAGCTGCCCGGATCCGCCCCGGGTGCGGCAGCAAGGCTGCAGTGGCGGCAAATCCGCCGCCGCCGCGGCGGCGGCAATTGATCCGCCCCGGCGTTCCATGCTCTAAGCGGCGCAACACCGCCGGGCCCGGCAACGCCCGCCCCGGCAGCAGGCAGTTCCAAGAAGGCAGTTCTTCCCGTGACCCCGATCAAAACCCTCCTGCGCATGAGCGGGCGAGCGGCGGCTCCGGCTGCGGCGCTGTGCCTGATGGCCCTGCCGGGCGCCGCGGAACAGCCGGAGATCACCCGCCCAGGCCATGGCGCCGCCCCGGGCACTGAGGCCGCCGCGCCGCGGCTGAAGCCGCTGCCGCCCGCCAGCCTCAACTTCTACGGCAGCCCCGGCCTCATCGACACCCCCAGCGCCGAAATGCTGCCGGACGGGCAGTATGCGGTCACCTATTCCTGGTTCGGCGGCACCTCGCGCTACAATATCACCTTCCAGGCGCTGCCCTGGCTCAGCGCCTCGTTCCGCTACAACGGCATCCAGGACCTGGGCCTGTTCGGCTTTGACACCTATTACGACCGCGGCTTCGACGTGCGCGCCCGGCTCTGGCGCGAGCGCGGCTGGCTGCCCGAGGTCACCATGGGGCTGCAGGATTTCGCCGGCACCGGGGTCTATGCGGCGGAGTATTTCGTCGCCACCAAACGCTTTCAGGGCGCCGCGCTTGGCTGGGGCCGCACGCCCGGCCGCCTGAAGCTCTCGGCGGGCCTCGGCTGGGGGCGGCTCGGCAGCAGCGGCGCCATCGGCAATATCGGCGGCAGCCGCCCGTCATTCGTGGGCGGCGGCACCGGCGGCCAGCTGTCCACCGACCAGTGGTTCCGCGGCGATTTCGCCCCCTTCGGCGGCTTTGAATGGCAGCCCGACGAGCGCTGGAGCCTGAAGGCGGAATATTCCACCGACGCCTATGTGACCGAGACGCAGATCTCCGACGTGTTCGAACGCCGCTCCTCGGTCAACTACGGGGTGGAATACCAGTATTCCGACCGGCTGCGGCTTGGCGCCTATTACCTCTACGGCTCGGAAATCGGCGTCACCGCGCAGATCCAGCTGAACCCGCACCAGCCGCCGACCCCGATGGCGGTGCCGGCCCCGCATCCCATCATCCCGCGGGTGCAATGGGCCACCGAGGACAGCCACTGGAGCCAGGACTGGGCCGCCAGCGCCAGCAAGAAGCAGCGGGTCCGCGACCTCGCCGCCGAGGCGCTGAAGGCGGACGGGCTGGTGCTGGAAGCGATCACGCTGAAGGGCACCGAGGCCGAGCTGCGCTACCGCAACCCCCGCTACCGCTCCGCCTCGCAGGCGGCGGGCCGCGCCGCGCGCGCCCTGGCGCAGACATTGCCGCCCTCGGTGGAGACCTTCCGCCTGGTGCCGGTGCGCCGCGGCACCGGCCTTGCCGCGATCATCATCCGCCGCTCGGATCTGGAGGCGCTGGAATTCGACCCGGAGGCCGCCGACGCGGTCTATGCCGCCACCGGCATCCGCGATGCCGGGCCGCTGCCGGAAGAGGCGATCTTCTCGGCCGAGCTGTACCCGGCCTTCGCCACCTCCATCAGCCCCTATACCGCACCCGCCTATTTCGACCCGGCGCAGCCGTTCCGGCTGGATGCCGGGCTCGATTTCTCCGCCTCCTATTCCCCGGCCCCCGGCTGGCGCATCGCCGGCACCATCCGCCAGCGCATCTGGGGCAATGTCCGCAATGGCCGCCCGGGCTTTTCCAACCTGCCGCAGGTGCGCACCAACCAGCGCGAATACGCCCAGTTCGGCACCACCCTGGAAAACCTCTACGTGAGCCGCCTGTGGAAACCCCGGCGCAATCTCTATGCCCGCGCCACCGCCGGCCTGTTTGAGAGCATGTTCGGCGGCATCTCCGGCGAGGTGCTGTGGAAGCCGGTGGACAGCCGCCTCGGCCTGGGGGTGGAAGCCAATTACGTGGTGCAGCGCGAATTCGAGCAGCGTTTCGGCTTCCTCTCCGGCGATCTGGCCTATCAAACCTTCACCGGCCATGCCTCGGCCTATGCCGAGCTGGGCCAGGGCTATCTGCTGCAGGTCGACGCGGGCCGCTACCTGGCCGGCGATTACGGCGCCACCTTCAGCCTCAACCGCGAGTTCAACAACGGCTTCCTGGTCGGCGCTTTCTTCACCCGCACCAATGTCTCGGCCGAGGATTTCGGCGAGGGCTCCTTTGACAAGGGCTTCCGCTTCCGGATTCCGATCGACTGGCTGCTGGGCAAACCGTCGCGCTCGGGCTTCGGCCTGACCATCCGCCCGACCCAGCGCGACGGCGGCCAGCGGGTGGCAGTGCCGGACCGTCTTTACGGCTCGGTCCGCGAGGCCCACCGCAAAAGCCTGCAAGACCAGCGCGCGAGGTTCTGGGAATGAGCATGATCCGCCCAATGGCTGCTGCCGCCCGCCTGATTCCGGTTCTGGCCGCCGCCGCGCTGCTGCTGGCAGGCTGCACCCGCGGCCCGGAGAAAACCCCGGCCGAACTGGAAGTGCTGAAGGCGGTGACCCAGCAGATCAGCCGCCGCCGCAGCCCGCCGCCGGAGCCGGTCAAGCTGACCCGGGCGCTCTTGGACGAGCAGACCCAGGCCTATATCGAGGTGGTGATCGAGAACCGCGATGCCAAGGCCTATCTGACCCGCGCCCTGGAGCGGCGCGACAGCAGCCCCGGCGTGATCGAGGTCTGGCGCACCCAGGACAATGTTTCGGTCTCGCTGCGGGCCGGCATGGTGATTGCCACCCGCGGCCTGGGCAACGGGCTGCTGTCGGCGCAGGTGCCGGCCGCCGAAGGCGTGGCAGGCCCGGCCCATGGCGGCGCCCGCCGCTACACCGTGCGCGCCGATGGCAACGGCCAGGCGGCGCTGGCCATGGCCTGCAGCCTGACCGACCTGGGCCCGGAAGCGGTGGAGATTGTCGAGGAGGTCCACGCCACCCGGCATCTGCAGGAGCGCTGCGAAAGCAGCAGCGGGGTGGTGGTCAATGACTACTGGGTTGATTCCCGCCCCGGCAGCACCCGGATCTGGCAATCGCGGCAATGGGCCGGCCCGGAGACCGGATACCTGCGAATCCGCCAGCTGCGGCTCTGAGACTGCGCCGGTTTCCGCTTATCTTCCGAGGCTTTGCGGCAACGGGGATAAAAAAACTCCGATGCAAACCGGATTTCAAGAGTTTTGCAGGTATTCCGCACGTTGAAATAGAAACCGGCCTCGCCTAAGGTCGCCTCAACAACCTCTTCCACAGTTCTCCAAAGGAGTTTTGAAATGAAAAATCTTCTGACCGCCCTGACCCTGGCTGCCCTGGCCTCCGCCACTGCCGTTTCCGCTCAGACCGCAGCACCGGCACCGACCGGCGCTGAAGCATCTGCCGGCGGCATCGGCGCAGCAGGCGGCCTGAGCGCCGCAGCAGTTGCCGGCGTTGTGGCCGGTCTGGTTGTGATCGGCGTTGTGGCCAACGACGACGACGAAACCAGCACCACCACCACCACCACCACCAACTGATACCGCACTGCGCAGTTCTGCTGCGCAGGCCGGAAACAGCGAAACGGGCCGCAACGGCCCGTTTTTTTATGCGCTGCAAGGAATTGGGTGTAATCGGTATTATGTGAATATAGCTATCTCCAGGCGGCTCAGAACAGGAAATCCGCCGCATCCAGATGCCGCGGCAGCACTTCTTCCAGATACAGCTGGCCGCCGCCGGTTGCGATCAATGTGCCGCCGTCCAGGCGGCTGATGCCCAGTGCCTGATAGCCGCCCGCCAGCCCGTCGAGGCGGATCAGGTCGCTGCCCGGGGTGAAGCCGGAAATGGTGTCGCGGCCATGACCGGCAGCAAACACAAAGACATCCGCCCCGGCGCCGCCGTCCAGCCGGTCACTGCCCCAGCCGCCCCACAGGGTGTCATTGCCATCCTGGCCATAGAGCCGGTCGGCGCCGGCCTCGCCCCGCAGCCGGTCGCCGTGCAAGCCGCCCCACAGCCAGTCATCGCCCTCGCCGCCCGCCAGCGTGTCAAAACCGAGACCGCCTGCCAGAGTGTCGTTCCCGGCCTGGCCGCCGAGCAGATCCGCCCCGGCCTCGCCCCGCAGCCGGTCATCATGCAAACCGCCCCACAGCCGGTCGGTGCCGCCGCCGCCATTCAGCAGGTCATTGCCCCAGCCGCCCCACAGGGTGTCATTGCCATCCTGGCCGTACATCTGGTCGGCCCCGGCCTCGCCCTGCAGCTGGTCGTCCTGCGCGCCGCCCCACAGCCAGTCGGCGCCGGTGCCGCCCAGCATGGTGTCCTTGCCAAAGCTGCCCGCCAGCGTGTCGCGGCCATCGCCGCCCTCCAGCCGGTCGCTGCCGCCGCCGCCGGTCAGCCGGTCATTGCCCTGGCCGCCCCGCAGAGAATCATTGCCGCTCTCGCCATAAAGCTGGTCGTTGCCGCCCTGGCCCTGCAGCAGGTCGTCCTGCGCTCCGCCCTCCAGCCGGTCATCGCCGGTGCCGCCCAGCATGGTGTCCTTGCCAAAGCCGCCCGCCAGCGTGTCGCGGCCATCGCCGCCCTCCAGCCAGTCGCTGCCGCCCTCGCCCTTGAGCCGGTCGTGCTGCGCCCCGCCCCACAGCCGGTCGCCGTCGCCGCCGCCCGCCAGCAGGTCATTGCCCTGGCCCCCCCACAGGAAATCATAGCCGCTCCCGCCATAGATCCGGTCGTTGCCGCCCTGGCCCTGCAGCCGGTCGTCCTGCGCGCCGCCCCACAGCCCGTCGTCGCCGGTGCCGCCCAGCAGCGTGTCGGAGCCGGTGGCGCCGGTCAGCGTGTCGCGGCCGTCACCGCCCTCCAGCCAGTCGCTGCCGCCCTCGCCTTTGAGCTGATCGTGCTGCGCGCCGCCCCACAGCCGGTCGTTGCCGCCGCCGCCCGCCAGCAGG
>NZ_JWLD01000003.1:0-5311 GCF_000813725.1 Leisingera sp. ANG-Vp | reverse complement strand
CGCCAGCAGGTCATTGCCCTCGCCGCCCCGCAAGAGATCGTTGCCGCCCTCGCCATAGATCCGGTCGTTGCCGCCCTCGCCCCACAGCTGGTCGTTGCTGCTGCCGCCATAAAGCCGGTCAGCGCCCCAGCCGCCCCACAGCCAGTCCTGGCCGTCCTCGCCATAGAGCCTGTCAGCGCCGGCATTGCCCTGCAGCCGGTCGCCCTGCTGGCCGCCCCGCAGCAGGTCGTTGCCATCGCCGCCCCGCAGGGTGTCATAGCCGCTATGGCCCGCCAGCGTGTCGCGGCCGCCGCCGCCCTCCAGCCAGTCGCTGCCGCCTTCGCCCTTGAGCCGGTCCTGGCCGCCCTCGCCCAGCAGCGTGTCGCCGGTGCCGCCGCCCTGCATCAGGTCATTGCCTTCGCTGCCGACAAAAGTGCCGCCGGGCAGGGTCTCGCCCAGCCCGCGGCTTTCGGGAAAGGCAAAGCGCAGCGCCGGGCCGAACACATCCTCCAGCTCCAGCCCGCCGCCGCTGCCGCTTTGCAGCAGGATCCGGGTGCTGCCCGCAGTCAGCTGCAGCCCCTGGGAGGTCTGCACCGCCTGCAGCTGGCCCGCCGCATAGAGCCCTTCGAACAGCGACAGGTCCAGCCGGTCGGTGCCGGCGCTGAAATCCGTCACCGTCACCGACCCGGCAGCGGGATCGATCACAAAGATATCGGCGCCCGCGCCGCCGGTCAGGCGGCCGCCGCCCGCCCCCGCCACCAGCACGTCGTCGCCGGCATGGCCCTCCAGCGTGTCGCGCCCGGTGCCGCCCTCCAGCACATCACCGGCGCTGCTGCCCTCCAGCCGCGCCGCGCTGCTGCCGCCCTGGCGCAGCTCGCCCAGTCCGGACAGCGGCAGGGTGAAACGGCTGATGCCGCTCTCGGCGCCGGAGGCCGCAAACACCTGCAGCTGGCCGCCCGCAACCGCCGCTTCCAGCGCGGTCACATTCTGCAGCCCCAGGCCGGTTTCATGCTCCAGGCTCTGCAGGTGGATCAGCCGCCCGCCCGGGGTCAGGGTAAACAGGCTCATGCCGCCGTCATTGCCCGCCGCCAGCACCAGGAGATGGCCGTCCGCCTCCACCACCTCCAGCGCCGAGATGCCGCCAAAGCGGGTCAGCGCGGTGTCCTGCAGCTGCGCGGTGAACTTCAGCCCGCCGGTGCCGGTGACCTGCACCAGGGTGAGAGAGCTGTTGCCCGCCGCGCCCAGCAGCGCCCAGGCCTTGCCGCCGGCCTCGAACCCTTCCAGCGCTGTGATATCCGAGACCGCCAGCCCCTGCGCCGTCCCCAGCATGCCACCCAGGCTGAGCGCGCCGGTGGCGGCATCGGCGCGGTAGCTGCGCAGGCCGGCCGCATCTGCCGCCAGCAGCACCGGGCCGGCGCTGCTCTGCACCGCGGCCAGCTGCGCCGGCCCCTCAAGGCTGTAGGCGCCGGCGCCGCCGGCGGCTGCCGTGCGGCCCTGCACCGCGCCGCCCGCATCCAGCTGCCAGCCCTGCAGCGTGCCGCTGGCGCTGCCGGCCCCGTAAAATGCCGTTTTTCCGCCGGCCAGCTCCAGCACCGCCACCGCGCCAAAGCCGCCCGCTTCGGCGCCCGCCAGGGCATCCTGCTGGCGGCTGCCCAGGCTGCCGTCATTCTGCAGCTGATAGAAGGCCAGGGAGCTCTGGCTGGTCTGGGCCTGCAGCAGCCGCAGCCCGCCGCCGGCCTCCGCCAGCTCGAAACCGCCGGTGCGCAGGTCCGCCTGGGCATGCAGCTGCTGGCCCGCCAGCTGCGGCGCACCGCTGCCGTTCAGCTGCCAGCGGCTGATGCCGCCATTCATGCCGGTGACCGCATAAAGCGTGGCCTGGCCGTCCTGCACTGCGATCTCCAGATCGCGCAGATCGGTGCCGAAGATCAGATCGTCCGCCGCAAACCGGCCGCTGAATGCCAGTGCCATATCCCGCTCCTTTGCGCTGTTGCGGGCCCAGCCTGGCGGCGGCGGCCGGCACAAAGCGGGAAGCAAAACGGGCAAAATCAGGGACATTGTTTACAGATTGATGACAATTGCCGGAACAAGGCGAAAACAGGACAGCAACAAGGCGGGAACACGGGAAAACCCGCGGCCCGGCCCCGCGACCCCTGTTGCGCATCCGGCGCACGCTGCATTAGCGCGCGCTTGACCCGGCCCTGCCAGACTGGCGCGCGTCCCGATTTCAGCCGCCGCAGGAGCCCGCTCATGACCCAGACCTCGCCGATTCTCGCGCTGCCCTACCTGATGCCTGCCCAGGCGCAGAAACATGTGACCCACAACGAGGCACTGCAGATGCTGGATGCGCTGGTGCAGCTCAGCGTCGAGGGTTTCGGCGCCGCGGTGCCGCCCGCCAGCCCGGCCCTGGGCGAGGCCCATGCGCTGGGGCCCGCCCCCACCGCCGCCTGGGCCGGCCAGGCCCATGCCATTGCCGTCTGGCAGGGCGAGGGCTGGCTGTTTCTCGCCCCCCTGCCCGGCTGGCGCGCCTGGAGCCGGGCCGCCGGTGAGCTCAGGATCTGGAACGGCAGCGCCTGGGTGCTGCCGCCCGCGAGGACCCAGAACCTCGCCTCTCTCGGCATCGGCACCACCGCCGATGCCGCCAATCCGCTGTCGGTCTCGGGGCCTGCGACGCTGCTCAGCCACGACGGCAGCGGCCATCAGCTGAAGCTGAACAAGGCGGCCGCCGGTGACACCGCCTCGCTGCTGCTGCAGACCAATTGGAGCGGCCGCGCCGAGATCGGCCTGGCCGGCAATGATGATCTGTCGTTCAAGGTCTCCAGCGACGGCAGCAGCTGGACCGAGGCGCTGCGCCTCGAGGCCGCCAGCGGCCGCACCGGCCTCGGCCCTGCGGCGCCCGCCAGCCCGGCCGCGCTTTTGGAGATTGCCGGCAGCGGCGCCGACTACCTGCTGGCAGGCGATGGCAGCGCTGATTTCCGGCTCGGCTCGGACGGCAACGGCAGCTGCGCCGGCGCCTGGTCCGGCGGCGGCGCCGATTACGCGGAATGGTTCGAATGGGCCGACGGCAACCCGCAGGGTGAGGACCGCCGCGGGATCTCAGTGGTGCTGGAGGGCGAGAAAATCCGCGCCGCGGCCCCCGGCGAGGATCCGGCCGGGGTGATCAGCGGCAACCCGGCGGTGGTGGGCGACGGCGACACAGGCGAATGGAAGCAGCGCTGGCTGCGCGACGCCTACGGCAGCCTGCAGCGCGGCGCCGACGGCCGCCCGGCGCAGAACCCCGCCTATGATCCGGCGCGGCCCTATGTGCCGCGGGCAAGCCGCCCGGAATGGGCGCTTGTGGGGCTGGTCGGCAAGCTGCGGCTGCGCCGGGGCCAGCCCGCAGGCCGCCGCTGGATCCGGATGCGCACCGTCTCCGGCGGCATCGAGGAATGGCTGCTGCGCTGAGCGGCGCTCAGCTGCGGGCCTTGTCCTGCGGCAGCAGCTTCGCCAGCGCCCGCTCCTGCTCCTGGGACTGGATGCCGGCAAGGAAGCCCAGCCGGTCGCCCAGCCGCAGCGCGGTGAGCTGCTGGATCTCCCCCAGCTTGCGCGGCTTCTCCGCCAGCCGCTCCCAGAACAGCGCTTCGGGATAGGCGGCCAGCGCCTCCTGCGCCAGCGCAAACAGCCGGTTCAGCCCTTCCGGCGGCACATGGCGGCCGCACCACAGCACGTGGTCCGCCAGCCAGTGGAAATAGCGCTCGGCCAGGGCTCCGGACTGGCCGGTGCGCTCAAGCATGGCGCGGATGGTCTCTGCATGCGCAAAGATCTGCAGGGGCTTCATGCCCATCGAGGTGACGGTCTGGCCCTGGCGCTCCATCCGGTGCACATGGGTGACCGGCGGATAGAAGCTGAAGCTCTCCGCCTGCACCGTGGTTTCCCAGTGGAACGGGTTGTCCTCGAAGAAGTAGTCGCCCACCGGAAAGCGGATCGCATGGCGCTCCAGGAAGCTGCGGCGGTAGATCTTGCGCCAGGGGAAAGGCGCCATCTGCAGCAGCAGCCGGCGGCGCTCTTCCAGCCCGCCGGACTGGCGCACCTTGTCCCACAGATGGGCCTCCGGGTAGGTGGTGTAATTGCCGGTGCTGTTGAAATACTCCTGGCAGCCGCTGACCACGAAATCGGCGCCGGTGTCCTGCAGCCGCTGCACCGCGCCGGCCAGCGCCTGCGGCAGCACCCAGTCATCGCCGTCGACAAAAACCACGGTATCGCCGGTGGCGCGGTCGAGCCCGGCATTGGCGGCGCAGGCCACCCCGCCGATGGTGTTCTGGGCAAAATAGACCGGCACATAGGCCACCCGGTCCGCCGGCGCCGCGGCGCCGATGGCATCGGCCACCCGGCGGGTGGCATCGCTGGAGCCGTCGTCCACCACGATCAGCTCGAGATCGTCAAACCCCGCATCGATCACCGACTGCATCGCAGTGGCGATGAAGGGCTCGACGTTATAGGTGGTGATAATGGCGCTGATCCGGGTCATGCCGCCTCGTCCTCCTGCTGCGGCTGCTCCGCCTCGCTGGCCGCCCAGAAGGCCGCCGCGGCAGCGGCATATTTGCGCCGCCAGCGCTCCGCTTCGGCATCGCCGCCGTCGCAGAGCCCGCCGCTCATCCAGGTGAACAGGTCATCGCAGAAATCGGCAAACACCGGCAGCAGCCTGCCGGCCCCGGCATGGGTCAGCAGCTCCGCCTCGACATTGGCCAGCTCGGCAAAGACATCCATCCGCTTTTCGCCCACATACTGGGTAGCGCGGCCGCCCTCGGGCACCTCCCAATGGGTGATCAGCGGCGGCGCCCAGTCCAGCACCCCGAACATCCGGCAGCGCAGGAAGCTCTGCCAGTGCGGGGTGATGTCCTCATGCATGCGCAGATCCGGGAAGCTGATCCGGGCCTCCAGCAGGAAGGCGCGGTCGTAAAGCTTGTTCCAGGGGAAATTCACCGTTGCCATCGCCTCGGGCCGGTCCTGCAGCCGGAACCGCTGCACCGGGAAGCAGGCCTCCGGGGCGCGGCTGAAGAAGCGGCGGTCGACCGGGTGCATGTCATAGCTGAAGCGCTGCTCCGGCTTGCGGCTGAGATGGTATTTGAACATCACAAAGCCGGTTTCCCCGCCCAGGGGCGCCAGCCGCATCACGTCAAAGAAGCAGGGCGCCAGCAGATCGTCGGCATCCAGGAACATCACCCGCTCTTCCTCGGCCAGGGTGATGCCGTGGTTGCGCGCTGCCGCCGGGCCGCCGTTCTGCGCCATCCGGTGATAGGTGATGCGGATATTGGCCGGCAGGTCCGCCGCCGCCACCGCCGCTTCGGTGCCGTCC
>NZ_JWLD01000029.1 GCF_000813725.1 Leisingera sp. ANG-Vp | reverse complement strand
AGGCGGGCGCCGCCCCCGCCAGGGCGGCGCCGTGAATACCGGCCAGGAGGAGCCAGGAATGTTAACAGGAGAGAGGCGCCAGGGCCTCGCATTGATCAGCCCGACGCTGCTCTATTCGCTGCTGCTGCTGGCTGCGCCGCTGGCCATGGTGGTGACCTTCAGTTTCTGGACCCAGAATTATCTGGATCTCGACACCACGCTGACGCTGGACAATTACCGCGAAGCCTGGAGCAAACCGATCTACAGGACGCTGGTGCTGCGCTCGCTGGCGATTTCGCTGATCGTCACGGCGGTCACCGTGCTGCTGGCTTTTCCGATTGCCTATTACCTGTCGTTCCACGTCAAGAGCCGCAAGGCGCTGTGGCTGTTCCTGATCACGGTGCCGTTCTGGACCAGCTATCTGCTGCGGGTGTTCCTGTGGAAAGTGATCCTGGGCTATAACGGCGTGCTGAACACGGCGCTTCTGGGGCTGGGCGTCATCGATGAGCCGCTGACCTTCCTTCTGTACAACGCCAACGCCGTGGTTCTGACCCTGGCGCATGCCTGGGCGCCCTTTGCGATCCTGCCGATCTTTGTGGCGCTGGAGAAGATCGACCGCTCGCTGCTGGAGGCCGCCGAAGACCTCGGCGACGGGCCGGTGCGGCGGTTCTTCCGGATCACCCTGCCGCTGGCGATGCCCGGTGTTGTTGCATCCACTCTGATCGTGCTGATCCCCACAATCGGTGATTTCATCACGCCGAAGCTGGTCGGCGGCACCGACGGGCTGATGATCGCCAACATGATCCAGATCCAATTCGGCAAGGCGAACAACGCCCCGCTTGGTGCAGCACTGGCAATCTCCTCGATGGCCATAGTCGCAGCAATCAGTGCCGTCATTTTCCTGCTTGGCAAACGGTTCGGAGGCAAAGTGCAATGAAATCCTGGCTTCAGCTTTTCTCAGCCAAGTGGCTGGCAGTTTACGCCGTTGCCTACATGGTGTTTCTCTACGCGCCGGTCATCCTGCTGCCGATGTTCGCCTTCAATGACGCCACGGTGATCTCCTTTCCGCTGTCCGGCTTCACTAGCAAATGGTTCGGCGTGCTTTGGGAAACCGAGGCGCTGCACGGGGCCGTGCGCAACTCGCTGATCGTTGGCCTGTCTTCAGCCGTGCTGAGCACCATGCTCGGCGCCTGTGCGGCGCGGGCCGCAGCCCGTTACAGGTTTCCGCTCAAACGCAGCATGATGAGTTTTATCATGCTGCCGCTGGTGCTGCCGGAAATCATTGTGGCTGTTGCACTGCTGGTCCTGCTGATGCAGCTGGGCATGCCGCTGTCGCTGGTGACCGTGGTGCTGGGCCATGTGCTGATCTGCACACCCTTTGCCATCGCCATTCTGAACTCAGCCTTTCAGGGACTGGACCTCAGCCTGGAGGAAGCCTCTTATGACCTGGGCGAAAGCCGCTGGGGCACCTTCCGCCGCATTGTACTGCCCTTGGTGATGCCCGGCGTGGTGTCCAGCCTGCTGATCACCTTCACCATCTCGCTGGATGAGTTCATTATCGCCTTCTTCCTGACCGGCACCGAAGTCACCCTGCCCGTCTACATCTGGAGCCAGCTGCGCTTCCCCACCAAGCTGCCGTCGGTGATGGCGCTGGGGACCATCCTGCTGGCCCTGTCCGTCCTGCTCCTGATCCTGGCCGAATGGTTCCGCCGCCGCGCCGCCCGGAAACAGGGTATCGAAGCTTCAGCCACCGGAGGATTTGCCTGACATGGCCAGCCCATCCCCTCAGCCCATTATCGACCTTGCGGGCGTCACCAAGAATTTCGGCACCTTCCAGGCTCTGAAAGGTATCGACGCAACCATAAACGAAGGCGAGTTCTTTTCGCTGCTGGGGCCATCAGGCTGCGGCAAGACCACCCTGCTGCGGATGATCGCCGGGTTCGAGACGCCGACCGATGGCACCATCATGATTGGAGGCCAGGACATGGCAGGCGTGCCTGCCAACCGCCGCCCCACCAATATGGTGTTTCAGTCCTATGCGATCTTCCCGCATCTGAGCGTCGCCGAAAACGTCGGTTACGGCCTGAAGACCCGCAAGCTGCCCAAGGCCGAGATTGCCCGCGAGGTGGAGCAGGCGCTGCAGATGGTGGACCTGGGCGGGCTGGGGTCCCGCGCCGCGCATGAGCTGTCCGGCGGCCAGCGGCAGCGGGTGGCGCTGGCCCGGGCGCTGGTGATGAAGCCCAAGGTGGTGCTGCTGGACGAGCCGTTGTCGGCGCTCGACAAGAAGCTGCGCGACCAGATGCAGGTGGAGCTGCGCCAGCTGCAGCAGAAGCTTGGCATCACCTTCATCCTGGTGACCCACGACCAGGAGGAGGCCCTGACCATGTCCGACCGGATTGCGGTGATGTTCGACGGCCGGATTGCCCAGCTGGCCACCCCCGAAGAGCTGTACCGCCGCCCGGCAGACAAGCGCATTGCGTCCTTCATTGGTGTGATGAATTTTCTCGACGCCAAAGCCATGGGCGGTATGAACGGCCATCTGGCGCTTGATATTCCTGCTTTGGGCAATATCGAAATGCCCTCATCTCTGGTTCCCGAGGGGCTGGACCTGCAGAACATTGATACTGTCGGCATCCGGCCTGAAATGCTGACCATTCTGTTCGAAGGCAGCGAACAGACCGAACAGGTCACAACAGGCACTGTGACCAGCACCGCCTATTACGGCGACATGACCTATTACAGTGTGCGCCTGCCCGGCCACGGCGAGGATGTGACCATTTCGATGCGCAACACGGCCGGCCGTTCCATCGCACCTGCAGGCAGCAAAGTGCCGGTTGGCTGGGGCGCGGATTCAATCGTTCTGTTCCAATAAGCGGCCGGGGCATTGCCCCAGCTGTTTTTCCGGCCCTGATCAGCAAAGAAGAACGCCCCGCCGATTGGCGGGGCGTTCTTTTCATAAGGACTTGCCCAGAGCTCAGAAGCCAGCCTTGATCAGCTCGAACTCGGCAATCATCTTTTCCCGCAGCGCCGCAGGAACAGGCCCCTGCCAAAGCGTCTTTTCCCGAAGCTTCTCGTTGCTCTCAAGCCCAACAGCCGCCAGATCGCCGGGGCTCATCTCGGCCATGGCCTTGGCATTGCCATGGCCATAGCCCCATTGGGTGACCAGGTAATTGGCTGTTTTCGGCTCCAGCCAGGCGTTGATGAAGTCGTAGAATTTGTCTTCAGAACCTGGCGCGTTGGCGAGCTTCGAGTATCCGCACACCCAGCTTGAGGCACCTTCCGCAGTGTCACGGTTCACCGCAATCGGATGGCCTTCATAGGTCATCGTCGAATAGGTCTCGTTCCACGCCCAGGCGAGATACACCTCGCCGCTTTGCATCAGCTGCGCCAGCGAAGCCCCGTCCGACCAATAGGTCCGCACGTTCTGGTGCACCTGCCGCAGGAATGCTGAGGCCGCCTGGAACTGCGCGTCGGTTGCGCTGGTCCAGTCGGTGACGCCTGTGGCCAGGAAACCCAGCGCATAGGCGTCGTCAACATTGTCGCCAATCGAGATCCGGCCCTGGTGCTTGGGATCCGCAAAGGCCTGCAGAGTGGCGACATCTGCGTCGCTCAGGTGTTCGGTGTGGTAGGTAACCGCGGTGTTGCCCCAATCGGCCGGGATGAAGTAGCTCTGCCCGTCCTTGGTGTAGGCCGCGATATCGCGGAAGCTGGGTTCCAGCTCGTCCCAGCGCTCAATTCTGGAGGTATCAAGCGGCGCCAGCAGCCCGGCCTCGATCCACTTTGGCACCGACTGCGAGCAGGGATGCACGACATCAGCCTGGAACCCCGAGCGCAGTTTTTGGAAAGCTTCCTCCTCATCTCCGAAAAAGGCGAAGGTGGGGCCGTCGCCATGTTGTTCGATATAGGCAGAGAAAAACTCAGGGTCCTCGTAGCCCGCCCAGTCGAACACGGTCAGCTCTGCATCGGCGGCCATGGCTGCCCCTGCCTGCAAAGACAGAACCGTGCCAAGCGCCGTGGCTGTTTTCAAAATTTTCATGAAAGTCTCCCTGTTGCCGCGGCCCTGTTTTCCTGCCTGTTGCCTCCTCCGGCGCAGGTCCGGCCGTGATAGAAAAAGGTTAGGAGGGAATCCGGCTTGACACAAGAATTATTTGAGCGCTCAATCAAACTTTAGATCCAATCTGCCTAGCAAAGGGTTCACATCAATGCGCGATCCCCGCCATGACATCCTGTTTCAGCCGCTGAAAATCGGCCCCGTGGAGACGAAGAACCGGTTTTACCAGGTGCCGCATTGCGCCGGCATGGGCTGGCGGCGGCCGCGCACGGTGGCGGCAATGCGGGGGATGAAGGCGGAAGGCGGCTGGGGGGTTGTGAACACCGAGTTCTGCTCGATCCATCCGACCTCGGACAATGACTATTACCCCTATGCAGCACTGTGGGACGCGGATGACATCCGCGCCAACCGGCTGATGACGGACGCGGTGCATGAACACGGTGCGCTGGCCGGGGTGGAGCTGTGGATCGGCGGTGGCATGGTAACCAATTTCGGCACCCGGCTGGCCCCTTTGGGGATGCGCAACCGGCCGCAGACGGATGCCACCGTTCTGCACCCCGGCCAGGCGCGCAAGATCGACCGCGAGGATATCCGCAACATCCGCAAATGGCACCGCGATGCCGCCTTGCGAGCCGTCGAGGCGGGGTTTGACATTGTGTATGTCTACGCCACCCACGGCTATCTTCTGTCCGAGTTCCTGGACCCGGTGAACAACACCCGCAGCGACGAATACGGCGGCTCATTAGAGAACCGGGTTCGGCTGGTGCGCGAACTGATCGAGGAAACCAAGGAGGCCGTCGGTCACAAATGCGCCGTCGCCACCCGTTTCAGCGTCGGGCTGGGAGATGCCGAAAGCTATGACGCCTTTGCCATGCTGGCAGACCTGCCGGATCTATGGGATTTGGTGGTGCCGGACTATGGCGTTGAAATGGGGGCAAGCCGGTTTGTAAAGGAAGCTTCCTTCTCGGACAGCATTGCCCAGGCGAAGGCGCTGACTTCAAAACCCGTGGTGGCGGTCGGCCGCTATACTTCGCCCGACACCATGGCGCAGGTGATCCGCCAGGGCGGCCAGGACCTGATCGGCGCAGCGCGGCCTTCGATTGCCGATCCGTTCCTGCCAAAGAAGATCGAGGAAGGCCGCAGCGAGGACATCCGCGAATGCATAGGCTGCAACATCTGCTATGCGCATGACTCGCTGGGGGTGCCGCTGCGCTGCACCCAGAACCCCACCATGGGAGAGGAATGGCGCCAGGGCTGGCACCCCGAGAAGGCCGGGCGCAGTGAAAGGCCCGAGAAAGTGCTGGTTGTCGGTGCTGGCCCTGCCGGACTGGAGGCCGCCCGGGTCCTGGGCGAACGCGGCCACCCGGTGATGCTGGCCGAGGCAAGCAGGACATTGGGCGGGCGTGTTTCCCGTGAATCCCGCCTGCCAGGCATGAGCGAATGGGCCCGTGTGCGTGACTGGCGCGTGGGGCAGATCGAAAAGCTGTCCAACGTCGAGGTTTACCCGGAAAGCCCGCTGGAAGCAGCCGATGTGCTGGACCTCGGTGTTTCGCATGTGATCGCCGCCACCGGGGCGGTCTGGGCCACGGACACCATCGGGCGCCACTCCGATACCGGGCTGGAGGAGGAAGCCCCCGGCATGATCGTCTCCGCCGAAACCGTTCTGAACAGCGAGAGGCTCAATGCGGATCACGTGGTGATCTATGACGACGACCACTACTACCTCGGCTCGGTCCTGGCGCTGCAGCTGCGCAAGGAGGGGCACCGGGTCACTCTGGTCACGCCTGCGGGCCGGCCCTGCGACTGGGGCCAATGGACCACCGAGGTCTACCAGTCCAACGCCGCGCTGATCGAGGCAGGTGTGGCCGTGGTGCCCAACCGGACGCTGGTGGCCGCGCAAAAAGGCGAAGCGGTGCTGGCCTGCATGTTCTCGGGCGCCCGCAGTTCGCTGGCCTGCGACGCCATCATCCCTCTCACCCGCCGTCTGCCGGTGCTGGGGCTCTATGATGGGCTGAAGGCAATGGGAGACGGGCTGCAGGTGGCCGGGATCAAATCGGTGTCCCGCATCGGCGATGCCGAAGCGCCCCACATCATCGCCGCGGCTGTGCAAAGCGGCTACCGCGCCGCGATGGACCTCGGGCAGGACGTGGATCTGGCGAAGAAATACGGCCGCCGCGAGCACACAGTTTAGATACGCAAGCTCAGCCAGCCCTCCCGCAGGACATACCGCGGGACGGCTGGCTTTTTCGTGTCATTGAAAGAGAGCACCCCGGAAACTATGCACAAAAAAGGCGGGCACCGGGACCACCGGTTGCGCCCGCCAGTTCGGGGAAGGGTGACGGGAGTCCTGGTGCCACCCCCTCCAGCTTTAGGCAGCCAGCTGCGCCTCCACCTGCTGGATGGCGCGCTCCAGGATGTCGAACATCTCGTCAATCTGCTCGAGGGTGATGACCAGCGGCGGCGAGAACACCGCCATGTTGATCAGCGGGCGCACGATCAGGCCCATCTCCTCGCAAGCCGCATCGATCATCGAGCCCAGCTTGCGCTCGGCCTCCAAATCCTCGGCCTGGCATTCGATGCAGCCCAGCAGTCCCTCGCCGCGGGCGTCGCCGACGATGTCGAACTTCATCAGGTCGCGCAGGCGGGACTGGAAATGCGGGGTGACGGCGCGGACATGCTCCAGAATGCCTTCACGCTCGATGATCTCGATGTTCTTCAGTGCCGCAACGCAGGACACTGGGTGGCCGGAGTAAGTGTATCCATTGGTGTAGGAGGACGGGGAGCCCAGATGGCTCATCTGCTCCATCACCCGGTCCGAGATGATGCAGGCGCCCAGCGGCAGATAGCCGGAGGTGAGCCCCTTGGCGCAGGTGATCATGTCGGGCTGGATGCCAAAGACCTCTTCGGAGGCGAACCAATGGCCTAGGCGGCCGAAACCGGTCACCACCTCGTCGGAAATATAGAGGATGTCATTGGCCCGGCACAGCTCCCAGGTCCGTTTGTGATAGCCGGGCGCCGGAACGATGACGCCGCCGGAGGAAAGGATCGGTTCGGCTATGAAGGCGCCGATGTTGTCCGCGCCGATCTCGGCAATGGCGGTTTCAAGGTCCGCTACCTTGGCATCGCACCAGTCCTCGACGCTCATGCCTGCGGGGCGGCGGTAGGGGTTCACGTCGGGCAGGAAATGCACCAGCCGGGTTTCGAAATCGAAATGGCTTTTGTCGCGCTCCTTGCCGGTTACCGAATGGGCCAGATAGGTGGAGCCATGGTAGCCTTTTTCGCGGGCAAGGATCTTCTTCTTTTCCGGCTTGCCGCGGCGGTTGTTCATGTACTGCATGGTGCGCAGCGCCGTATCCACCGCGGTGGAGCCGCCGGTGGTGAAGAAGACGTTGTTCAGATCGCCCGGCGCCATTTCGGCGATCTTCCTTGCCAGCACTGCCGAAGGTTCGGTGGTGTTGGTGAAAGGAGACGTGTAGGGCAGCTTCATCACCTGTTCGGCAATGGCATCGGCCATTTCCCGGCGGCCATAGCCGATCTGGGTGCACCACATGCCGCCCGGGCCGTCGATATAGCGCTTGCCGGAGGCGTCCCACAGATGGATGCCGTCCGCGCTTTCCATCAGCATGTTGTCGTAGCCGCGCCAGTCGTCCATGGCCATCCACGGGTGCAGCTGATGGGTGCGGTCCCACTCGTGCAGGGTGTCCGGGCTCGGTTCGTTGGTAAAGCTGTTCGGGGTCATCTTGGTCATTGGAGCACCTGTTACGGATTAGAACGGGCGCGGCGGGGTTGCCCGCGCGCGGCTGTGGATGAAGAAGGGCTTGTCTTCGATGGAAACCGGCACCAGGCGCCTGTCCCATTGGCCTTCCTCGTTGACGTAGACTTCGGCCCAGAGATCATCGGTGATGCCCTCGGCGTAAGGCGCCTTGAACTCGGCCAGCGCGATATTGCGCTTGGTGGTGGGGGACCAAACGCCGGAGGTCACATGCCCCACCTCTTTCTTTTTCTTGTGGTAGATCAGCGCGCCGTCCGCGGGTTTGAAGCCGCCGATATCAATTTTGCGCAGGTGGTAGCGCAGGCCGGTTTGCTGCTGTTTCAGCAGCGCACGGCGGCCGTTGAAGTGGCCCTTGGTGAAATCCACCATCTTGGCAAAGCCCAGCTCCAGCGGGCTGCGGCCGCGGCCCAAGCGCATCGCGGTATGCACCGGCTGGAAATCAAAGCCCGCGGCAATGAACCCGGCCTCGATCCGGCAGATGTTGAGCGCCTCAAAGCCGATGGCCTTCAGGCCCCAATGGCCGCCTGCGGCCCACAGACGGTCCCACAGCTCCAGCGCCTTTTCGTTGGGCACCCAAAGCTCATATCCCAGATCGCCGGTGAATCCGGTGCGCGAAACCCACAGGTCCGGCTCGATCTCGCTCCAGTCGAAGGGCTTCATATCAGCCACGGCGCCCAGTCCGGCGTCCTGCAGCAGTGAAAACGAGGTCGGCCCTTGCAGCGAGAGGGCGGCAATACCGTGGCTTTCGTCGGTGATTTCGGCGTCAAAGCCCCAGGCGGTGTCCAGCAGCCACGTGTACATCGGCTCCTGGCAGCACAGGCGGAAGTCGGTTTCGGAGAAGCGGAACAAGGTGCCGTCGTCGATCACCATGCCCTCTTCATCGCACCACAGAACATAGCCGACCCGCCCGTCACGCAGCTTGGCAGCGTTGCGGGTGACCAGGCGGTTCACCACTTTCAAGGCATCCGGCCCGGTGATGCGGTATTTGTGCATCGGCGAGATGTCGAACAGGGTGCACTGGTTGCGGATGGCGAAGTATTCAAACTCCACCGTGTCCAGAGCCGCGGGCGAGATGAAACCGGCCCAGTTGGTCCAGCTCTTGGCCGTACTGAGCATCTCAAGCCGCGCATGGAACGGGGTTTCGATCAGGCCGATAGGAACATGTTTGGTCATCAGAGAACCCCGTCTTTCAGAAGCTGCAATGCGCTGTTGCGCCCCGCCAGCCCGGTCACGTCGCCGCCCGGATGGGCACCCGCGCCGCAAAGGTAATAGCCCTCTGGTCCGAAGCGGTACTGCGCCATGCCGTTGGCGGGCCGCACCGTGAGGATCTGGTCGATGCCCATCTCGGCATGATGCCAATGGCCGCCGGGAGCACCTGTGCGGGCTTCGATGCAGGCCGGGCTGAGCACTTGTGCCTCCGTGACCAACGCGCCGATGCCGGGGGCGTATTTCTCCAGAGCGGCGAGTGTGACGGACGCCAGTTTGCTGCGGGCTGCCTCGTCCCAGCCGCTCTCCAGCCCGTAAGGAACCGAGCTGACCACGGCCGACAGCACATGCTGCCCGCCAGCCGTCATAGCCGGGTCAGACAAGCTGGGCAGCACGGCCTCGATCACCGGGTTTTCCGGCAGTTCGCCATACTTGGCCGGGTTGAAAGCGCGCTCCACATAGGTTGCGCTGGGGGCAATCAGCAGCCGCCCTGCGGCAAGCTTCGGGCTGAGGCCGGTGAACTCCGGCGCGCCGCTCAGCACCAGATTGACCTTGGCCGCCGCGCCCTTGCAGCGCTGGTTGCGCATCCGGCGCACCATTTCGGTGTCGTAATGCTCTGCCCCCGCCAGCATCATCGCGGGCATCGGGCCGGTGTTGCTTAGAACCGTCCTGGCGGACAATTCAGACCCGTCTTCCAGCACCACACCTGCTGCGCGGTCGCCTTCGACCAGTACCCGGGCCACGCCCAGGCCGGTGCGGATTTCGGCTCCGGCAGCACGGGCAGCCTTCTCAAACGCGGCTGAGACAGCGCCCATACCGCCCATCGGCAGCTGCGCACCGCCGCCCTGCCCCAGGCGGTACATCAGGGAAAACACAGTTCCGGGGGAACGCGGCCCGGCATAAGCGCCGTGCACCGCATCCGCCGCCAGCGCCCCGGCCAGCGGGCCGTCTTCGAGATCGTCCAGGAGCAGGTCGTAGGCGTTGGACAGGAGCACGCGGAGGAACTCGCGCATGTCCTTCTTGCCCATCCGCTTCAGATCCAGCCCCAGCTTGGCCAGACCAGCAAGTTCTGTAAGCGTTTCCAGGCTGGTCAAACCGCCCTCAAGCGAGGGCGGGGATTTTGTAGACAGCTGCCCCAGCAGATCCGCAAACAGGGTCAGGCGGCGCATCAGTTCGGCAAAGGGCTCTGCTTCCGGGTGCGGGCGCCCGTCCGGCAACTCCGCCCTGCCATTTCGAATCACCGCGTGATTGCCGTCTGCTGACAGCGAAACGGCGGGCAGTTCCTGTACTTCCAGCGGCGCGCGGGAAGTGCCCAGTCCCAGCTCCTTTTTCACCTTGGGATGCAGGTTGTAGAGCAGATGCGCAATCTCGGGCACCTCGATGCCGCCCGCAAGCGTGGTGTTGCGGGCCATGCCGCCGGCGGTATTGTTCTTTTCAATCACGCAGACCGATTTGCCCTTGCGGGCCAGGGTCGCAGCCGCGGCCAGACCATTGTGGCCGGCGCCGATGACAATTGCGTCGTAAGTTGCTGTGGTCATCTTCCGCTCCTCAGGCCGCATAACCGGTCATGTTGCCGCCGCGCCCGATGTTGCGCAGGATTTCCCGCGCCGCATTGGCGCCCGGCGCCGCCATCACCCCTCCGCCCGGATGCGCCGAGGATCCGACGATATACATGCCGTCAATCGGGGTGTCGTATTGCGCATAGCCCGGCACCGGGCGGTTAAAGAGCAGCTGGTCAAAGGTCAGCTCGCCCTGGAAGATGTTGCCTTCGGTGAGGCTCACTTCCTGCTCAATATCCCAAGGTGTGCGGACCTCGGCGTGCACGGTCTTGCTGCGGATGTCGGGGCAGGCCTGCTCCAGCTTGTCAAAGACGCAGTCGGCAAAGGCGCCGCGGGTCTGGCCGTTCCAATTAGTGCCAGCGCGCACGCCGCCGACCTCAAGGTCATAAGGCGCGTATTGCACAAAGACGGTCATCATGTGCTTGCCCGGCGGCGCCATGGTCGGATCGATCTGGCTGGGGATCAGCATGTCGAAATAGGGGTTCTGCGACCAGCGCCCCTCCTTCCAGTCGTCATAGGCGCGTTCCAGCTCGTTCAGGCTTTCGGCGCAATGCAGATCGCCGCGCAGGAAAGGCGCGCCTTTGGGGGCGGCCGGAAACTCGGGCAGTGCATCCAAGGCAATGTTCAGCTTGCCCGAGGAGCCGCGGATCTTGAACCGTTTGACGGCTTTCACGAAGTCATCGGGCAGATGCTGCTGGCCGGTGTGCTGCAGGAAGGTGCGTTTCACGTCCATGTTCGACGCGACAATGGGGGCGCGGTACTCGTCGCCATTGTCCAGCGCAACGCCGGTCACCTTGCCGCCTTCCACCAGGAAACGGTCGACGCCGGAGCCGGTGACGATGGTGCCGCCGGCCTCCTCGAAACAGGCGCCCAGCGCGTTGGAGATCGCCCCCATACCGCCGCGGGCAAAGCCCCAGGCGCCGATCGCGCCGTCCACGTCACCCATATAGTGGTGCAGCAGCACATAGGCAGTGCCTGGCGAATAGACGCCCAGGCCGGTGCCGATGATGCCTGCTCCGGCGATATGGGCCTTGATCAGGTCGTTCTCGAAATGCTCGTCAAGGAAATCGCCGATCGACATCGACCAGAACCGCAGCGTCTCGCCCAGCTCTTTCTTGCCCAGCCCGTGCGCCTGTTTGATCAGGAACAGCAGCTCGCCGATGTCGCGCGGCTTGAGCGAGGTCGGGTCCGGCGCGTTGCGCAGCAGGAAGGGCCGGATAAAGCGGCACTGGCGGATCACCGTCTGGCTGAACCGGTCATAAGCGTCGGCGTCATGGGCGCTGTGGCGGGCTATCTCCCGGCGCAGGGCATCATGGTCCGACATGTAGGCAAAGTAACCGCCATCGCTGCTGAAGCTGGCGCCGCCTTCATAGGGGATTACCTGCAGCCCGTATTTCGGCAGCTCCAGGTCGCGCACGATCTCGCGCCGCAGCAGCGAGCAGACATAGGAGCAGTTGGAGTAGGTCCAGCCCTCATGCAGCGAACGGCTCACCGCCGCACCGCCGATCCAATCGTTCTTTTCCACCACCAGAACCTTCAGCCCGGCCTTGGCCAGATAGCAGGCCGCAGTCAGCCCGTTGTGCCCGGCCCCGGCCACGATGGCATCGTATCTGTCGTGCTGCCCCATGAAATTCTCCTGACTCGGCTGCGGTCCACCGGAGCCTAGTGGAGAAGATTTTTGCCGTAAAGTTTTTTTGAGCGCTCAAATAAAAATAATCCGGCTGACAGGCGCAGCGAATTGTGGAACAAGGGAGAAAATTGGTATTTTTTGGAATTCTCATGGCGGCATCGGAAGGCAGCGGCAGGAAGCCGCGCAAGGAACGCAAGGAAAACGCCGACAAGCGGCGGCGGCAGATTCTCGATGCGACCCTGAAGTCGATTGTGGCCAACGGGCTGGCCAAGACGACCCTGGCGACAGTGGCCAACGAGGCCGGGCTTTCGCAGGGGGTTGCCGTCTTCTACTTCAAATCCAAGACCGGCATTCTGACCGAAGCGCTGCGGGATCAGTACCAGACCTACGAGGCCCACTGGCAGGCAGCGCTCGACAAGTCGCCTGAAGCCCCCGCAGCCCGGCTTCGCACTATCATCGAGGCTGACTTTAGCCCAAAGATCTGCAACCCCAGTTCACTTGCCATTTGGTTCGCCTTCTTCGGAGAGCAGAACTTCGTACCGCAATACGCCGAGATCACCGGCGAGTTTGAGGAAAAAAGGTCCAGAATGCTCAGCGACATTTGCCGGCAGCTAGCACCGGAGGATTCCGGCAAGGCAAGCTTGGCCAGTGGCTGGATTGATACGCTGACTGATGGGTATTGGCAGAAATTGCACCTGTTCCCGCACAGCTACACCCGTGAGGGGGCGCTGACACAGACACTGAATTTCCTTCAAACGCTGTTTCCTAGTCACGCGGACGCTTTCCAGGAGAAACCCGGCAGTTAAGCCAGCCGAAGGCCCAACCAGTTTCCTGGTTAACCAACGGAACAGCGAAAGAAAAAACAGCCCGGCTCGCTCCGCGCACTTCTCCGGCTCCGGGACTGCTGCGCAAACAAAACTCGCAGCCTCGCCCGAAACCTGCATGGAATTCGGGCCGGCGGCCTGGTCTCACTGCAGTGCAGGGTAGATTTCAGTCCAAACTGCCAAATGCTGCAAGCTGGTTGAATGCCTCCTGTCGCGCGATCAGGTTGATTGGCATGCACCTTAGGCAGATGCCATATCCTTCATCTGGATGAGCTGGATCAGGTTTCCGCATGTATCATCGAAAACAGCCATGTGCACTGCTCCCGCATCCATCGGCTCAGTAACAAATGTCACCCCCCGACCAGTCAGTTTCTTCCACTCGGCATCAAGGTCTTGCACCTGAAAAGAATGAGCAGCAATACCATCGGCGACAATTGCTTCTTTGTATGGTCCGACAGCTGGGTGGTCGCTGGGTTCCAGCAGCAGTTCAGTCCCCTCCGGATCTTCCTTAGACACAACCGTCAGCCAACGGAAATCTCCCAATGGGATGTTGTGTTTCACGGTAAATCCGAGAACCTCGGTATAGAATTTTTCGGCCTTATCCTGGTCATCGACAAAGACGCTGGTGACGTAGATTTTCATGTTTTGGATCCCCTTTCTTTGTAGTTTGTGAGCCACAAAGCGGCCACGATATGATCTTCGCTGATGCTCAATGAATGCGTCTTTGTGCGTCCCTTCCACGCGATCTCGATTAGACCGGCCTTCTCCAGAACAGCCAGATGCTGGGAGACCGTTTGCCGGGACAGCGCAACCCCATCTTCAGCAACCGACGCGGCGCACACTTCGAACAGCGACTGAGCTGGCTGTTTACTCAGGCGGTCGATGATGCGACGGCGCGTGCTGTCGGATAGGGCCTTGAATATCAGGTCGAGCTGGTCATCTTTCACGACTCCAATATGCAGTAAAATTACTGCATGTAAAGTGCTGTAATTTTACTGCATAAAAGCTCAACTCAAAAACGCAGCCCATTGAGCGGCTTAGGCATCAGCCGCTGAGCCGTGACGGCAGCGAGCCAGCAGAATTCCCCGTCAGACTGAACGCCCCTGCACAGGCGGATCACCTGCCTGCCGGTACAGGCACCATCAGGACGCGGCACCAACTGGTTCCGGCCGCCGGGCTTCTGCTGTTCAGCGGTTGATGCAGGGCGATCTATTTACACCCTAACACAGAGGCGCATCGCGTCGAGAATTGCGGCATGCACGTTGCGTCCCGCTACCGCATCCCCAATGCGGGCCAAATGGAACTGGCCGTCCGCCTGCAGGTTCTTGAATGGGGCCTCGCCATGGATCAGGGCGTTGTGATCGAGCTGCCCCAGGTTATGCGACAACGGTTTAAGGCAGTGATACAGGTCGTCCATGGGAACAAGGCCATGTTCGACAACCACGTGGTCGACAAGGCGCTCAGAAATTTCACCGGTCAATACATGGCGCAGGCGGGCGCGAATACGGTTTTCCTCACGGGCCAGGGAGTGAAGCTCGTGAAGACAGGTGAAGCCGGTCCCTTTGGCAGCCAGGCCGCGCAAGGCGGCGGCTGAGGTCGTTGGACCAAGATCATGCAGAAGCGTCCGGTCAGGGGAAACAAGCTCGACGCCGCGGCCGTCTTCAGCGAGTGCATCGGCTGTGACCGCAGCAGGGTGGTCGCCTATCTCGTCGAACAAAAGCACTTTGCCTGAAACACGCACTTCTCCAGACAGCACCTCCCAGCTGGAGTGCGCCAGTTCACCGCCAGGAATAGCCAGTGGCCCGGGCCAGCCACCGGTGGCAATCACAACCAGATCCGGGGCTTCCGCCAGCACGTCCTCAGCTTCCGCATAGGTATTCAGGCGGAGATCAACCCCAAGTGCGGAAACCTCGGAAATCAGCCAATCCGCAACACCCCAAACCTGCCTGCGGGTTGTGCCTTTTGCGGCCAGAACAAGCTGCCCCCCCAACCGGTCTGATGCCTCGAATAGAACAACATCGTGACCGCGCAGGGCGCTGACCCGCGCAGCCTCCAGACCGCCAGGACCCCCGCCCACGATAACAACTTTCTTGCGGGTTCCGCTGGCCCGAATGACATGGGGCAATACCTGTTCCCGCCCGGTGGCGGCATTGTGCCCGCATACAGCCGGCTTGCCCTGATTGACCCGGTCCACGCAGTAGCCAAGACCAACACAGGGACGGATGCGCTCCTCTTCCCCGCGTGCAAGTTTTGCCACCAGATGAGGATCGGCCATCTGAGCACGCGTCATCCCGACCAGATCGACATATCCGCCTGAAACAGCATGGCTGGCCGTTGCAATGTCGGCGATACCGCCCGCATGCAGGATCGGCAGGCTGACAGCTTCACGGATGCGGCCCGCCACAGTAAGATGCGGCGCCGCAGGCAGTCCCATGGGACGCACCCATTCTGCAAGCCCAAGATCATCGTATGGCGCGCCGGCCAGAATGTTGAGCAAATCGACATGGCCGCTGTCTTCCAGCATCCGGGCAGCCGCGGCACAGTCCGCGGCGCTCAGCCCTCCGCTGGTCAATTCATCGCCAGTGATGCGCATGGACAGCAGGAAATCCGGCCCCACCTCTGCGCGCACGGCATCCAGCACTTGCAGGGTCAGGCGCATGCGGTTCTCCAGCGTTCCGCCATAGCTGTCGTCGCGCTGGTTGGTCAGCGGGGAAAGGAACTGGCCAAGCAAGTGCGAGTGGGACAACAGTTCGATCCCGTCAAACCCGCCCTCCTGGCAGCGCCGCGCCGCAGCGGAAAAATCGCCGATGACCCGGTCGATGTCCTCTTGCTCCATCACTTTGGGAAAAGCGCGGTGCGCGCGTTCGCGAACACCAGACGGTCCCAGAACAGGCAGCCAATGCCCATCATCCCATGCTGTCCGGCGGCCCATATGAGTGATCTGGCACATGACAGCGGCCCCGTGCCCGTGAACGCCATCCGTGAGTTTCCGAAACCATGGAATGATACTGTCGTCGCCCGCGTAAAGCTGGCCGAACACCGAGGGGCTGTCAGGGGCGATATTGGTCGACCCTCCGATCATGGTCATAGCGACGCCGCCCTTGGCCTTTTCTTCGTGATACAGCCTGTAACGGTCCCGCGGGTGGCCGTCTTCAACATAGTTGGGCGCGTGGGAGGTGCTGACAATACGGTTGCGCAGCGTCAGGTGCTTGAGCTGAAAGGGATCCAGAAGTTTGGCCACAAACATGTTCCTTCGGTTGTATCAGCAGTTCGAAGACCGCCTTTGGCCGGCTCAGCCAAGCCGCTATACTGCCTGATCAGGTGGGTTGCCGGAGGAATGCTACTTGGGTTGATCTGGTTAGAATTCACTGCTTCCGACATTGACCTCTAAAATGGCGACCCCCCAAAAGTGCAGATCAAGCAAGGCGCGGACAGTTGCAGCTATTGCGCCCTTCTCGGGCAGCACCATCGGCGCCATCGTTCTTATGGTCTTTGCACCGGCTGTTGCGTTGCTGTTTCGCATGACCAGGCACCTCGCTCCGATGGCGGCAGAGCCTTCGGCCATTGCAGCTTTTTCTGGCTCGGGCCAGGTTGGCAAGGCGTTCTTTACGGCGCTGCTGGGACTGATCATGGCCGCTGCCGGCGAACGGCCGTGATGGCCAGCTTCAAGCGTGCCGTGCGCAGCCCGGCCTCTGCCTCATGAGACCCATGTCAAATCCATTGGATCTCACTTCCACATTCAAGCTGCATAAAACGTCCCAAACGAACCCATCCGGTCCTGCAAGCATACAAGAACTCATCATGCCAGTTCGGAACGGGAAGACAGAACACCGGATTCATTTATTATTTCAGAAACTTGGTGCTCCTTCCTGTAGGCCATAACATGAATACCGGAAACACCGTTTATCTCGCGGATCTGCTGTATGAGCTCGACACAGATTCTCTTGCCTTCTTCGCCAGGGCTGGAGGACTTTTCCATACGGTCTATCAGGGCATCCGGGACATGAATGCCCGGTACATTCGAGCGCATCCACCGTGCTGCGCGGGCCGAGGCCAATGGCCCGACGCCAGCCAGAATGAAGACCTTTTTGTCCAATCCCATTTCGCGCACCCGCGACATAAAATTCTCAAAGAGCGGAATATCAAAAATGTAGTTTGTCTGAATAAATTCAGCACCTGCCGCCACTTTTTTGGCCAACCTTTCGGGCCGCCACTCATAAGGCGGAATACAGGGGTTTTCTGCGGCACCCAGGAACAAGCGGGGCGGGTTTGTGATCTTCCGGCCGGACAGAAAAGTGCCGCTGTCCCGCATTGTCTTGATCGTCCTGAGCAGGGACAGCGAGTCAAAATCAAAAACCGGCTTGGCGCCCGGCTGATCGCCAACCCCCACGCCATCCCCCGTCAAGCACAGGACGTTGCTAACCCCCATTGCAGCCGCCCCCAGAACATCGCCCTGGATCGCAATCCGGTTCCGGTCGCGGCAGGAAATCTGATAGACCGGCGAGTAACCCGCGCGGGTCAGCAGCGCGCTGATGCCAATCGACGACATATGGCAGTTCGCCCCGGAAGCATCGGTGGCATTTATTGCATCGGCCACCTCTGCCAGCGGGCGGGCTGCGTCGTAGACATCCGACGGATCAGCGCTGTCCGGGGGGTTCAGTTCCGCTGTGATCGCAAACCGGCCGGAGCGCAGAACCTTTTCAAGCCTGCTGTGCGATACGTGCCCTTCCGGCGGCGGCGCATACGAACTGGGCAGCATATGCTCCATCATTTATTCCCTCCGCAGGCGCGGGCAGGCTCTTCGGCCAGCGGTGCCGAAGCGGGCTCCTTAGCCCGCGCATCCGCAAAGGCCTCCGCTACCGCCGCCCGGCCTTTTTCTTTTGCTTCGCGCAGCCTCGCAGCCTTTTCGCGGCTGACCCGCAGCCACGAGGATGACCCTTCCAAATTGCGCTCCACCGGCGGCAGCACGGTTTCGATCTGGGCTCCGTTTTTCATCCTCGAGGCCCCGTCCCATGCCAGCGCCCAGACACATTTCATCTCCGGTTTCACCTCGCAGTAGCCCCCTGGCCTGACGCCGCCGCAGGGGCCATTTCGAAGTTGTTTGGGGCAATTCATCGGGCAGGACATACCCGTCGAAGACAGCACACACTGACCGCACATTTTGCAATCAAACAGAACAGTCTTGATGCATCTCTCGGTGAATGCGACCGGGCGTTCTATCCTGTCGTATCCGATTTTCCCGAAGACCGGATCCAAAGCGACCATAACCTGCTCGACCCGCTGGTATATCCACTCAAAGGCTCTTGAATGGCGTATGGCAAACAAGCGGATTCGGTACATTTATCTTCCCTTTCCCGGTCTTGGATAAGTCAAACTATATCCTGCAGCCGAGTTGACTTCGAGGCAGTCTTCCAGGCTCTGGCAAAATTGGGTTCCAAAGCCAGCAAATGACGCGGGCCGCAAGTCCTGCCACCATCTGGGCGAAGTTCCCCTTATCGCTCCATCGCTTCCAACGGCTATGCAAACTCTTGTGCGGACGGCATTCCTTCGGCACACTCCGCCGGCGCAAGCCATTGCGGATGATGAAGAAAATGCCGCTTAGGACGCGGCGGCCATCGACCCCAAGTTGCCAAGAGAGTTTGGGAAGTAAAGCTCCAGTCGCGCCATCTGCGCGTCGCTCAGGCTAAAGAGATCAGACAGGCCACCGCTCGATTTTCAACCGGTGAATTATGATGATCAAACGAAATCAATCGGTCCTGTCCCAAAGGTCCACACCTGCCATTCTTCAACTCAACGCCATGCTGCGTTGCAACCCATTGTTCCGGACATTCGCTGCGAACATCTAGCGGCTCGTCGTTGCAAGGCCCGACAGACAGGCTGCCTGTTGAGCAGCTGCAGTTCAATGTATCAAAACGTATCCTTGAGTTGCGCCCCTGCGACGGCTAGCTAAACGGGGTAAGCAAAGAGAAGGGATTCCGGATGCGCCAAAGGGCGGCGAAACTGTGGACAGCTTTGGCGCTGGCACTGATGCTGGCGATGTCCGCGCTTCTTGCCCCCTTGACCGCGGAGACAGAAGGTCAGTCTGCGGCTGCAGCCGTCGCCCAGCATGAAAAGGCAGACGGTCACAGCCACGCCAGCCCCGGCCCCTGCCACAAGGCGGCGGCCTGCGAGGTGCCTGTTGCGCTCCAGCCGTGGCAGCAGCCTTCCATTGCCGAAAACACAGGCAAACTGACCGTTCTAATAAACGGCGCCGGTCTGTCATCGGCAGCGCCCGAGGCGCATCTTCCGCCTCCCAAAGCGTAGAATTCCAAGACTGAAACCACTGCTGCCGGGCCGCCATCAGCCTGAGGTGCAAACCGGCAAACCTCGCGCGCACTGAATTCGTGTCTCAGCACCTGACTGAGCGCAGCGCCCGCGGCTGCCTGCAGTGGATCCCCAGACGAACTCCCAATCAATACAAGGACTGACGATGCCACCCATCGTATTTTTGCGCGCGGCCATTGCCGGCGCGGCCCTTGCCCTGTCCGCGGCTGCCGCGGCCCAGGCCGGGACCTATGACATCACCGTGGACAAGATCCGCATCGACGCCGGGGACTTCCGCAAGTCCGGTGTCGGCTACAACAACAGCCAGACCCCGACCATCCTGCGCTTCCGGGAGGGCGAAAAAGTCACCCTGAATGTGACCAACAATCTGCGCCAGGACACCTCAATTCACTGGCACGGGCTGATCCTGCCGTTCGACCAGGACGGGGTGCCGAAGATCAGCTTTGACGGCATCAAGCCGGGTGAAACCTTTACCTACAAGTTCCCGATCGTGCAGGCCGGCACCTACTGGTTCCACAGCCACTCCGGCTTTCAGGAGCCGGACGGGGCCTATGGCGCCATCGTCATCGAACCGAAACGCGGCGAAACGGTGCGGGCGGATCGCGACTATGTGGTGCAGCTGACCGACACCCACCCGCACCGCGGCAAGCGGATCATGCGCAATCTCAAGATGTCGGCGGATTACTACAACCGCTCGCAGCGCACGCTGCAGGATCTGATCGAGGATTCCGGCAGCATGGGCCTGAAGGCGGTACTGGAAGACCGCAAGATGTGGGGCCGGATGCGGATGATGCCGACCGACATCGAAGACGTCCAAGGCTTCACCCCGATGATCAACGGCCAAAGCACGGCGCAGAACTGGACCGGCCTGTTCAGGCCGGGCAAGAAGGTTCGGCTGCGGCTGATCAACTCGTCCGCGATGGCCTATTTCGACCTGCGGATCCCAGGGCTGAAGATGACCGTGGTGCAGGCCGACGGCAATGACGTGAAGCCGGTCACCGTGGATGAGCTGCGCATTGCGGTGGCTGAGACCTATGACGTGATCGTGCAGCCCCGCGAAAACCGCGCCTACAGCATTGTGGCGGAATCCATGGGCCGCACCGCGATGGTGCGCGGCACCCTGGCACCGCGCGAAGGCCTGGCCGGGCCGGTTCCCGTAATGCGGCCCAAGCCGCGGCTGACGATGGCCGATATGTCCGGCATGATGGGCCACATGGGCATGGAAGGCCATGTGATGCGTAGCGACACCGGCATGTCCGACAGCGTGATGATGATGCCGGGCACCGATCACAGCCAGCACCAGATGCAGGCCGCCTCTGACAGCCCGTCCATGGCAGGAATGGATCACAGCCAGCACAATATGGCCGCGCCAGCCAAGGCCGAGGTGATGGCCGGCATGGACCACAGCCAGCACAGCATGGGCGGCGCCAAGGCATCCAAAGGCGGCACAATGGCCGGGATGAACCATGGCGGGCATCAGATGGCGATGGCGGGCGAGCAAGAGGGTTTTTACGCGGCGGGCAGCGGGCTGACCCCCAGTGCGGCCAACGGCGGCAAGTTCCTGTCCTATGACGACCTGAGCGCCCGCAGGCCGCTTTATAGGGACCGTCCGGCGACACGCGAGATCGAGCTGCGCCTCACCGGCAACATGGAGCGCTACATCTGGTCGATCAACGGCAAGAAACTGTCCGAGGCCGAGCCGCTGCGGCTGCAGTACGGCGAGCGGGTCCGGTTCAAATTCGTCAATGAAACCATGATGGCGCATCCGATGCACCTGCATGGCATGTGGTCGATCCTGGACACCGGCAAGGGCCGCCGCGATCCCATCAAGCACACCATCAGCGTGGCGCCAGGCACCACCGTCTATACCGAGACCGAAGTCGATGTGACCGGCCAGTGGGCCTTCCATTGCCACCTCTCCTACCACGCTGATGCGGGCATGTTCCGCAAGGTGATCATCGAAGGCGGCCCGGCCTGACCGCGACAGACTAGAAAGAGACACACATGAGCAAGACACGCAACGCGGCCCTCGCCGCGGCCGGTGCGGCGGCACTCTGGTCCGCCCCCGCCGGCGCAGAGCAGCTGATCTACGGCTTTCAGGCCGAGCAGCTGGAATACAGGCAAAGCGACGGCGATGACGCCTTTGTCTGGGATTTCGACACCATGATCGGCACCGACGAGCTGAAACTCGTCTGGCGCAGCGAAGGCGAACGGGTACAGGGAGCCGGCGGGTTCGAAGCCCTGGAAAACCAGCTGCGGCTGCAGTTCCCGGTCTCCACCTTTTTCGACGCTGTCGTGGGAGTGCAGGCCAGCACGCCGGACGGTCTGCCGGACCGCTACAACGCGGTGCTGGGCCTCAAAGGACTGGCGCCGCAATGGTTCGAGATCGACGCTGATCTGTACCTGTCGGACCATTCGTTCTTCCGCTTTGAAGGCGAGTATGAGGCGCTGCTGACCAACCGCCTGATCCTGGTCCCGAGCCTGGAACTGACGGTGCCGCTGCAGGATGACCTTGTCTACGATCAAGCATCTGGCGGCGCCACGATCGAGGCCGGGCTGCGGCTCAGCTATGACCTGATCGACCGGGCGGTCTCTCCCTACATCGGCGTCAACTACGAGGAATCCTTTGGCGGCACAGCCGATCTGCTGCGTGCCAGCGGTGAAGAGAACGGCGTGTTCTCAGTCGTCATAGGGACGCGTCTGATGTTCTGAAGCTACCAAACCCGGCCGGGGCAGCCTGGCCTGGCTCAACCCCTTCCCGCCACGGTTTCGGTGGCTGAAGGGCAATTTCCCTCTCGAAATCATGGAGATACCAATGAAGAAGCTTTTCATATTCGCGGCGCTGGCCGCCCAGGCCGGCGCACCTGTTCTGGCTGGTGTTTCGGACCACGGCAACGGCCATGGCGCCCATGACAGCCACAGCGAACAGATGGCAGCTGGCATGCCCGGCACCCGCAGCAAGGCCAGCCGCTCAGTGAAAGTGATTATGAAGGAAACTGACGACGGGGAGATGATTTTCACCCCTTCCGCCATGCAGTTCAAACAGGGCGAAACCATTCGCTTCCTGGTGGTGAACAAGGGCGAGCTGGATCACGAGTTTGTTCTGGACACGCCCGAACGCAACGCCATGCACAAGGAGGCCATGGCCGGAGGCATGGAGCAGCACAACACGCCGAACGCGGTCACTTTGGCGCCCGGCAAGCGCGGCGAAATCATCTGGACCTTCAGCAATAGCGGCACATTCGAATTCGCCTGCCTGATCCCGGGGCACTACGAATCCGGCATGTTCGGCCAGGTTGCGGTTCAATGATCTGCTGAGTGCCGCTGCCACGCCCCTCAGGCAGCGGTACCGCAGCGCGGCGGCTCTCAATGGGCCGCCGCGTTTTTCTTCCTTTCAGAATTCCGGTTTCAATGACGGCCGAGCACCCGCTTCCGCACTACCATTCCTTTGCCCATGAGGCCGCCAAGCGGCTGGGCTTCAGCTATGATGAAACCTCGCCGGAATGGGTGCATCCGGCGATGCATCTGGTCTTACTGCTGGCGCCTGCGCTGCTAGCGGTTTTCGCCGGGTACCTGCTGATCCGGGCGTTCCGCCTGCGGCGGCGGCCTCCCAGCGCCAGCCAAGCCCTCCCTGCGAGCGGGTCCGTTGCGGGGCTTGACCGCAATCTGCTTGCCCACATTGTGCGGACCACCCGCCGCCAGCAGTTTCCCCTGCTGGTGCTGAGCCTTTCATTGCTGCCGGTGCTGTATCTCTCGCTGGAACTGCCCAAGCAGATCGTGAACAACGTCCTGAGCAAATCGCACGCTCCGCTGAACCTGCTGGGCTACGACCTCAGCGCCGCGCAGCATCTGGCAGTTCTAAGCGGTGTTTTCCTGCTGGCGATCACGCTGAACGGCGCCGGGAAATATCTGCTGAATGTGCTGAAAGGGCGGCTCGCCGAACGCTGTCTCAGGCGCCTGCGGCTGCACATCTACCGCCATTGGCGCAAACAAACCGGCCGCACCCGCAAAAGCGAGCTTGTGCAGATTCCGGGTCAGGAAGCCGAACCGATCGGCGGCTTCGCAGCAGATCTGGCGGCGTTGCCGGTGACCCAGGGCGGGACGCTGCTGACGATACTGCTGTTCATGTTCATCCAGGACCCGATCCTGGGCGCGGCTGCACTGACCATTCTGCCGCTGCAGCTCTTTCTGCTGCCCTATCTGCAGCGGATCGTGAACCGGCTGAGCCGGGAGCGCATTCAGGAGATGCGCCGCCTTGCCCGCAGCCTGGCAGGGCAGCTGAACCCGGAGCTGGACTATCCGGGCGAGGTATTAGCGACCGCAGCGGCGCTGCGGCAGCTGGAAGCAATCCGCCGCCGCATCCACCGGGTGAAATTCTTTGCCAAGGCCCTGAACAATTTCCTGACAGCGCTGACACCGTTCCTGTTCTATTCCCTAGGCGGATACTTTGTGCTGGAGGAGCGCATCACCCTGGGCGCCCTGATCGCGGTGCTCGCGGCGCACAAGGATTTCTCTGCCCCGCTCAAAGAGCTGTTCCGCTTCTATCAGCAGCACGAGGACACCCGGATCCGCTACAAGGAGATACTGATCTTCCTGGCAGGTCCAGATGGAGCCGTGAAGAATACTCCTGATGACTGCATTTAGCTCAAGCCTCCGGCACGCCTTTATCAGCCCTGCCGCCCGGCACTGCCCAGCGGCAGGGTCAGCTCAGCGCAGAGACCGCCTCCAGCACTGTTGCGCAATGAAACATCCCCTCCATGCGCGCGCAGGATCGAGCGCGCAATCGGCAGCCCCAGCCCATGGCCGCCGGTTGCCAGAGACCGCGAGTTTTCCAGCCGCAGGAAGGGTTCGAAAACCGCTTCGAGATCGGCCTCCGCGATGCCTGGGCCATCGTCCGCAACTGCGATCCGGGCGCAGCCCTCGTGCACACCGTAAGAAACCCGCGCGGAACCGCCATAGCGCAGTGCATTTTCGATGACATTGCGCAGCGCCCGGCGCATTGCGGCGGTGTGCAGGCAAACGGAAACCTGCTCCCCATGCTCCAGCAGAAACCCCTCCGGCATCTCCCTGCACAGATCTTCGAGGAATTGTCCGAGATCACAGTCCTCAGCTTGGCCCGAGGCCGAGAGGCCGCGCGCAAAGGACAGGGTGGTTTCCGCCATTTCCTGCATCTCTTCGATCAGAGATACCATGCTGGTCCGCGTTTCATCCTCTTCAATGAGTTCGGCCCGGACCCGCATCGCAGTCAGCGGCGACCGCAAATCATGCCCCAAAGCCGCCAGCATTCTGGTCCGCTCAGCGACCAGCCCGGAGATCCGGTCCTGCATCCGGTCAAAGGCACCAGCAAGCTCGCGGACCTCCTGCGGCCCGGCAGCCGGCAGCACCGCAACCTTCTTTTCCGGCCCCAGGTTTTCGGCCGCTATGGCGAGCCTGCCCAGCGGCCTGGCCACCTGTGCCAGCACGAACCAGAAAACCGCAGTCAGGATGAAACCGGCCGAAAGCGCGAAGGTGACAATTGAATGCACCGGCCATTGCAGCGGAGGCCGTTCAAACAGGGTGCCTGCATTCAGCCATTGGCCATCGCTCAGCTCGATGGAGAATTTCAGCTCAATTGCCAGCATCTGCCCCCGCATCATCTCGCGGTGCGCTTTGGCCATTTCGGGGTTCAGATAGGCCAGCGGCAGCTTGGCGCTGTCAATCTCATGAAGTTCCGCGCGGACTTCGCCGCCGAAGCCTTCTCCCAGAAAGGCCCGGACCCGTGCTTCCGCAGCGCCCCCCTGATCATGCGTCCTGTGGTCTACCGATGGCCTGCCGGCAATACCGAAACGAACCAGCGGTGTGCTGGCGGCGCGGATTATCGACGGGTGCAGCGACGGCGGCGCCTCCTCCAGCAGCAGCGCCGCATTGGCAGCGCGCTCTGCCGCTTCGGCCCCCAATGCTGCGCGGACAGCCAAACTGCGCTCATCGGCGAACCAGAACAGGTTAACAACCTGCGCCGCCGCCAGCGCCATAAGAACCAGCAGCATCAACTGGGCACGCAGGCTCTGCGGAAAAACTTTCATTCGCCTTCAACTTCGATTTCTGCCGCCAGGCAGTAGCCCTCGTTGCGGACCGTTGCGATGAGGCGCGGGCGCAAAGGGTCCATTTCAATTTTCCGCCTCAGCCGGCTGATCTGGTTATCGATCGTCCGGTCTGCCGGCGCCGCAGGCCGCCCGGCCGTCAGCTCCATCAGCTGGTCCCGGCTCAAAACCAGCCGGTTGCGTTCAAGCAGCGTGACCAGCAACTTGAACTCCGCTCCGGTCAAGCCCGTTTCCTGCCCCTCCTCATCGGTCAGAGCACGCCGGTCGCAGTCCAGAACCCATTGCGCGAACCGCACCCGCTGCCCCGCAAACCGGCCCGCAGGCGGCGCCTGTCCTGCTGTGCGGCGGAGGATCGCGCGGATGCGGGCCAATAGCTCCCGCGGGTTGAACGGTTTTGGCAGATAGTCGTCGGCTCCGCTTTCCAGCCCGGCGATGCGGCTGTCCTCTTCACCCAGTGCGGTCAGCAGCAGAACGGGCGGCTGCCCGGCACGCGACAGCCGGCTGCAGGCAGACAGCCCGTCCTCGCCCGGCATCATGACATCCAGAACTATCAGGTCGAACTTGAACGCAGCCAGCTGCGAATCCATTTCCCCCGCGTCTTTGGCGCAGGAAGCCCGCATTCCGTTTTTCTCCAGATAGCGGCTTATCGCCGTCCGGATCTCACGATGGTCATCGACAATCAGAATATGGGGGGCATTGTTCATGGCCTCAAACCATAGACCAGTCCGCCGCAAAGATCCGCGGGAGTTTTGTATCGTTGTGTATTAGCCCGGCGGCCAGGGCAGCCGAATAGGCATTGGAGCCGAAACAAGGAAACATCTGCTCTCAATTGCCTTTTCAACGCCGGCGCAAAAGTATTCTTGGCAGACCGCTGCGCTCATCTAGTGAAACATGAAGTCAGACTGCTCCCTCCAGTGGCTATGCAATATCGTCGGCAGGGAGAGGTTGCCTCGCCCGGCCAAGGCCCAGATAAACAGATGCCAGGCCGGGTAGCACTTCAGCCTTCATCGGCAGGCCTGTGTGCCGATAAGCCGATCAATCTTGGCCGAAAACCACCGCGGGAACGGCCATTCTTCATTTCAAATCAGGCCTTTTGCCAAGCTGGCCCACATTGCAGCAACCAGCTCGCTTGAGGATCGGTTCGTGTGAGTATCCATTTGTACCGCAATACTCTGACAACGGAGTCTTAAGCGGCCAATTGCGACAGGGTCGCCTCAATGCGTCATGGCTTAGTTCCATGGAAAAGTCCCATGCGAGGATGAACGGTTAAAGGATTGGCAACACCAATGAGGATCAGACAGGGAGCGGGGTGAGGCCAAGGCTGCACTGCAGCCTCCGCATCATAGTGAGGGGCCTTGCGGCAGGTGCAAGTCTAGATCAGCATGCCGTGATCCTCAGGGGAGATGCCGGTGCCAGGATCATCCAAACCGCCGACCACGATGGTCACCGTCGCGGTGGAAGTGCCGCCGTTTCCGTCGGAAATGGTGTAAGCGAAACTGTCTTCCAGAACCTCGCCGTCCGACAGGCCCTGGATGCCGGCCGCGGCTGTTGGGTCATAGAACACAGTCCCCTCATCAGCGTCATAGCTGAGGGCGGCCCCGTATTCGCTCTGGGCATCCGCCAGAGCAAAAATCAGCTCATCTGCTTCCGCCTGGTCATCATTTTCCAGCAGGCCGGCGACATCTATTTTTGCCACCTGATCCTCATCGGTAAAGGCTTCTTCGACAACAGTCCCGTCAAAGGAGAAGATCTTGGCCCGGGCCTCCGAGGAGCCAGTCCCCTCGGCGTCCGGCGAATGCCAAGTGATCACGAAACTATCTTCCCCGGCAACCGCAACCCTTGCCCCCAGCTGGTACCCTTGGATCTGGTCATTCACAAGAATTATTTCCGTGGCCGGGCTGCCGTCGGCATTGAACACGCGCGCCCAAATTTCGGAAACGTCTCCGTCGATTGATGGGTGTTCACTCTTGTCATTCCAAACTGCAACAAACTGGCCATTCGGCAGGAATTCGACATCGGGCAAGGTGGTAAAATTGGAGCTGCTTGAGCTTGTAGAAAGGGTGATATCTTCAACCTCAACTGAACCGCTGGCATCATAGATCGTCGCTTTCAGTTCTATTTGCACGTAGTCGGTATCTTCCCAGAGGATGATAAATCCGCCGTCTTCACGGGGGGCGGTTTCCACATAGGCGTAGTTTGCGCCATGCCCAGTTGCGACCAGCATTTCCCCTGTAACTGCCTGCCCGTCTTCTTCAAAGATGCGGAAATAGGTTTCTTTTGTTGAGTCGTCCAGACTGTCGTATTGCCAGGCGACAGTGAACCGGCCATCCGCCAGCGCAGTCACCGAATGGATGTCCCCGGCAGACTCCCATGATTGGGAGACCGGAAAATCCTCGGTCAGCCTTGTGCCGTTCTCGTCGAAAACCGCGGCATTTATCTTCTCAGGAGGTTTATGCTGAGTGTCCCTGGCATGCCAGGAAACAACAAACTTTCCGTCACCTATCCCAGCCACTTGCGGATCAGAAAGCCTCTCGGTCTCCGAAGCAGCTGCCAAGAAGACATCCGTCACAGGGGAGCCATCTTCGTTGTAGATACGGGCTTTCACGTGGCGATGTAATGGACCGAAAGAGCTGTCGCCGTCCCGCAGCGACCCATGAACTTCCCAAACGACTGCAAACTGGCCGTTTCCGATATCGGCAACTTTCGGGGTCTTGTAGTATCCGTCTACATTGGAAATCTGGAACTGGGCCGTAACCTCGCTCCCGGATGCATCAAATATTTGCCCCCATACACCGTCCTTCTTCGAAAGGCTGAAGGAATCGCCGTCCCTGGCCCCGACAACCACAAATCCGCCCCCCTCCAAATGAGCCAGGTCAGAGGCGATGTGGTTTTCACGCTCAGCCGCGCTGATGGTCCATTCTCCGGTGCTGTCGAGGCTCATGTCCTGGACTGGACCGTGAGAGAACAGGCGGTCGTCGGATGCCACGACAACGTCCTTCTGCCCGCGGACGACGACAGTCACGGATGCAGTGCTCGTGCTGCCATCTGCGCCGGTCAATGTGTAGCTAAAACTGTCCTCCAATGCCTCGCCCTCTGCCAGAGCCTGCAGGGCTTCGGCTTCAGAGGGGTCGTAGAACACAGTTCCGGTTGCCGCGTCGTAACGGAGGGCCGCGCCATGTTCGCTGACGGCTTCCGGCAGGGCAAAAATGAGGTCACCTCGATTGCCAAGGTCATCATTTGCAAGAAGATCCTGCACCGAAATTTCAGCAACCTCGTCTTCAGTCGAGAAATGCCCTTCGATCACTGTCCCGTCCAGGTCGAACACCCGGGCCACAATCTCGCTGCTGCTGTAGTGCGCTGCGGTATAGGATTCCCAGGTGATCATGAAACTGTCATCATCCAGAACGGCAATGTCAGCCTGGTACTGGTGGTGAGATGAATACTCGTTCACCTTGAACTCATCCCCGGCGGCGGTGCCGTCCGGATTGAAGATCTGCGCGTAGATGTCAAAGGCATAATTGCCCGGTTCAGGATAGGCATCCCAGACAACCAGGAACTGCCCGTTCGGCAGCACTTCGACCTGGCTCATTGTGCCATAGCGCATGGAGCCATCGGCGGCTTTTATGACAAACTCCTCTACCCGGAGCGAGCCGTCCGCCTCATACACTGCGGCATGCAGGCTGGCGTCGCCGGTGTGATGGTCGCTGGCATCACGGTGTTTCCAGACCACCACATAGCTGCCGTCATCGCTGACTGAAACACTCGCGCTGCCAAAGGCACCATTTCCGCTGTCCGCAGTCATTTCACTGGGAGCGGCGGTCTCTGCGCCGCTGTTGCTGAAGGCGGCGGTTCGAACGGAATCGGTGTCGTTCCAGCTGACCATAAAACCGCCTTCGGGTTTGGCCGCAATCTGCGGTGTCCCCAGGAAACCGGTGCTCAGGTCCTGCACGCCGTCAATCACAAATTCGGCAGCGACGGCTGCGCCGGAAGGCGCATAGACCGCTGCCTTCAGCTGCACACCCTGATCGTATTCCGCGTCTCTGGACAGCCACACAATGGCAATATTTCCATTGCTGAGCGTTGTGATTTCAGCATCGGACTGATTGCCGGGATAGGAGCCGGACACTTGGAATATGCTGCTGCCGGCAGAGCCATCAGCATTGAATACCTGGGCTTTGACAACTGTCGCATATCCGTATTCGTTTTCGGCCGGCGCGCTTTCCGACCAGGATACCGCAAACCGCCCATTGTCCAGCAGCGTCACAGACGGGGTCGAAGCCATCACGTCAGCTCCCGTCACTTCGAACTCGGCCACCGATGTGCTGCCGTCGGCACCGGTGATCCGGCCCCAGATGCCGCTTGATGACTTGCCTGTTGAGCTTGAGAACACATCCCAAACCACAATCGCGCCGCCATCTCCCTTGGCGGCCACCGCAGGCCGGATGCTGTGCTGGAAATCCGTTTCGTTGACCGTGAACTCATCATCTGCGTGCAGGTCGCCAACCTGCACTGGCATCTCACCCAGTTGATCATCGACGGCCAGGAAGGCCTCATTTTTCCCACCGACCACAATCGTAACCGTGGCTTCGGAAGACGCTCCATGGGGGTCAGTGACCGTGTAGGTAAAACTGTCTGTCAGCGTTTCACCGCTGTTCAGCGCTTGCACTGCCGCGGCGCCGGTAGGATCATAGAACACCGTGCCGGTCGCTGGATCATAGGTGAGCGCGGCGCCGTTTTCGCTGGTGGCTGATGAAAGTGAAAACACCAGGGGCTCGCCGTCCGGATCGTTGTCGTTCGCCAACAGGTCTGCAACAGAAATACTTGAGACTTCATCCTCGGTGCCGAAAGGCAGCTCAGCGGAGGCACCGCTCCCCTCGAACACACGGGACCTGACTGCATCACCGCCATGATTGTCGCCCCACGTGATAACAAACCGTCCCCCCTCAAGCGCATCAATGCCGAGATATGATTGATTGTCCGCGGTTTGCTGATTGACCGCAAAGGCGTCACCAAGCGGATCCCCATCCGAACTGTAAACACGGGCCCAGATGCCAGGATGCCTTGCCCAGGGGCTTGATGCATCGCTGTCTCCAGGCGCGCTCCAGGCGATGACAAAATTGCCGTCATCCAGCCAGGCTATCTCAACAGTTGAAGAAGAGGAGCCCATTCTATCACTGACCTCGATTGTGCCAGTGAGCTCATTTCCTTGCTGGTCGATGATTTTCGCGAAGACACCAAATTCTTCAGAAGAGTTTGGAGTGTACGCTTTCCAAGCGACCAGCAGCTGTCCGTCAGGGCCTTCCGTGATGTCAGGCACGCTGCCGATCCGCCCCTTCAATCCGGATACTTCGAATACATCCGAAGCGGCTTCACCGTTTTTGTCGAAGACTTGGACCTTGATCGCCTTCGTGCCGCCTGGCGAATAATAGTCGTAATCAGATTGAGGCCAAGCCACCGCATAGCCCCCGTTTTCCAAAGCAGTTACCGAAATTGCGTCGGCGGTGCCTTCTCCTGGCAGATTGTGTAAGATCTCCTCGCTGACTTTCTGTCCCGCATTGTCGAACACAGCCATTCGGAAGTCAGTTTCAGTTTGGTTGTTGGAGGTTGTCCAGACCGCAACAAAGCCGCCGTCTTTCAGCGCGGTTATTCTTGTGTCCCCAACATTTTCCTCAGCGCTCCCATTGATTCCCCATTCTTGGGTTACCGGCTCTCCCTCTGCGGTGAAAATACGGATTGCGAAATCGTTTTTGTCATCTTCGGCATCGTAGTCGGTGAGCCAGCTAAACAGCACGTTGCCATTGCTAAGAACGGTGACGTCCGGATCAACCTGATTGAGCTCGGTGAAGCTGTTTATCCGGAACGTTTCAGTCGCGACATTGCCATCGGCATCGTAGATCTTGGCCCAAATGTCCGTTCTCTCATCGGAGCCGATCACCTCGTGTGCTTGCCAGACTACAACATGCCCGCCGCCTTTCAATTGAGCCACTGCCGTCCCCCAGGGAAGCACTGTCCCTTCCGACTGAACAACCGTTTCCGGCAAAGGAGTATAGCCGTTGAATGGTTTCAAACCACCATTCAGGTTGTCGTCTCCAGCAACCGGCCCATCGTTTTCCCCGATCAGGGTCACTTCAACCGTTGCTGTCCGTTCATCCCCGAACAGATCGGTAACGGTGTAGGTGAAACTGTCCTGAAACTCTTCCCCGGCCCCCAAACCTTCCAGCAGGTCCTCGGCGCTGTAGGTAACGGTTTCACCGTCAAATTCCACTTGAACTCCGCCTGCGCTTTGCGCGTCAAAAGACACGCTGGCAAAGCGGGACTGCTGCCCCCAGTCAGTTCCCATCAGAGTTTCGATGGCGAAAGACGTATCACCAGCGTTTTCGAAAGCAACCGCGCTGTCCTGCGGCGTGATACTGCCTGCATCGGTCAAATCGAACAAAAAGTCCTCAGCCTCAAAATACAGTGCTTCGACACCGCTGAGGACATCGCTGCCTTGATCGCCAGCGCCGTCTGCCAGGCCTGTGATGGAGATACTTCCCTTTCCGTCCCTGTAGCGGTTCAGGTCAATTGCGTAATCATCGAAGCTGCCGCTGTATACCGCGACATCGTAGCCTGCCCCGGCATTGACGTCGTCACTGCCTTCGCCACTGTCAATCCGATCGTCGCCTCTGCCGGTTTGAATCCGGTCATTACCGCCGCCAGAGACAATGGTGTTTCCGCCATCTCCGGCCTTGATCTGATCCGCGCCGCCGCCGGTCTCAATCGTGTTCTGGCCGTTGCCCGCGGCGATACGGTTGTCTCCGCCCGCTGACGTGACGGTGTTGGCGCCATGGCCCAGCTTGATGTCATCCTTGCCATCGCCGGTTTGCACCGTGTTGCCGCCATCGCCTGCAGAAATCCGGTTCTTGCCGGCGCCCGCATCGATCGCATTGCTGCCATGGCCAAGCTTGATGC
>NZ_JWLD01000028.1 GCF_000813725.1 Leisingera sp. ANG-Vp | reverse complement strand
TGGCCAAGCTTGATGCTGTCATCGCCGGCCCCGGCCGAGACGGTGTTATCCCCCTTGCCGAGGGTGATGCTGTTCTTGCCATCGCCTGCGGAAACATAGTTGTTCCCATCTCCGGCCTTGATCTGATCCGCGCCGCCGCCGGTAGTGATGCTGTTGTCGCCGCTGCCGGCAGTGACCTTGTTACTTCCTTCCCCGGCTTCAATCTCGTTGTTGCCGCCGCCAACAGTGATCGCGTCGTTACCCTTGCCTGCAAAGATGGCATTATTCCCATTGCCAGCCAGGATCGTGTTGCTGCCATCTCCGGCGAAAATACGATTGTATCCGCCGCCGGCCCGGATGTTGTCACTGCCGCTTCCGGCTGTGATAATGTTCTCGCTTTCCTCAGCACCTGCGACTGTAATCTTGTTGTTGCCTTCGCCGGCATTGATGACGTTGCTGCCGCCACCCCCTGTGATGACGTCAGCGCCGCCTTCCGCTGTAACTACATTACTACCGTTACCGACAGAGATTTTGTTATTGCCGCCACCGGCCCGGATCTCATTGGAGCCTTCACCAGCTTCGATCTGGTCATTGCCATCACCGGCCTCAATGAAATTGTCGCCGCCTCCAGCAAGTATCCTGTTGTTGCCCGCACCGGCTGAAATGACGGAATCCAGGTCCGCAGCGATGATGCGGTCGTTCCCATCTGTTCCGATGATGGTTTCTTTTTTTTCCATTGACCCATTCCCATTTCACCCAGAGGCGAACGTATGGAATGGCCACCTACCAAAAGGTTAATCCTTCGGTCGCAGGCAAAAACAACCCTTAATTTATTAACTTAAAACTTAATGAACCTATAGATGATTAAGCGGAGACCTGCTTTCTGGGGTGGTCAAGCCGACCAAAAACAAGGACCATAGCTGCGCCCTGCCCCAGTCACAGTGTTGTATCTCCCGTCGGCGGCGGAGGCGGTGTCACGGCTGATGACGTCTCTTGGCTCCACTGTAGGCATGGAAGACCAGGTAGCCGCTATTCGCCATCCCGGTAGGTTACGGCAAATGCCGATCCGTCCTTGGTAGCAATGGTCTCCATCCCCGGCATGACGTCGATATTATGCGCAGCCAGAACGGCCCAGCCATTGGCCAGGCGCTATGCAAAAAACACCATTATTGCGAAAACGGTCCTCAAGAGTTTCACCTGTCCTGCCAATTTGCCGTGCCAGTTTCCAGCGGGTGTGAATGATCGCGGTGTCGCCGCCAACCCGCCGGACCTTGATACCCCGGGCAGTAATCTCTGAGTGCCGGAAGAACGTACTGAGCCCGTAGGCGTGCGCTTTTTCGATGTCGACGCGGTTGTGCCACCACAGACCCACGACATTGACGAAATCAGCGTCCTCAGCAAAGAGAGAAGCTAGAGCACCCGCCTCTCTGGCGTTCCAGGCTTCGGCAAAGAGCCGGGGATGCCATCCGGTGTTTCAGGCATAGGCATGCAGCACCGCCGGGATCAGGATGTCTTCCTCGTCATAGGTATGCCGGTTCAGGATCTTGTTCAGAACTTTCGCCTGCTCCAGCGCCTTGCCGATTTGTGACTTTGAGGTTTCCCCGCCGCGCAGCAGGGCAAAGACCTGTTCCGACTGGTCCAGCGCCTGATCCAGGACCTGGTGGTCGTTTTCCAGAAGGTCTATGGCCGAAGCCAGCTGCGGGAAGCGCCCCAGAAAACCGGGCAGCACATTGCTGTCCTCGAAGCTGTGATGGCCGTGAACATGCGAGACCAGATCAAGGCCCAGGCGGTTCATGCCAGTCAGCCCCATCAGCTCCTGGACGCTGCCCTCGGGTTCGTCCAGCACAGCTTTCAATCCACCGATCAGCCGGGCACTGGCCTCAGAGATCGAGGCGTGAAGGCGCTGAAGATGCGCGGGCCAACCAAGAAACCGGGTGTCATCGTCCCATGCCGCACGGTCCGCTGGAAACAGGCCGTGCAGCAGGTCCGGGCCAATCCGGCCGCGCGAGGCAATGTGGTAATCGGGGGCGTTGTAGTCGTAGTTGTGCATTGTCAGCTCAATCCCTGAGCCTTCATCGCCGCCTGCACGCTGCGGTCTTTCAGCATGGTTTCCATGAAGCGTTTCACCGGCGGGTAGTCCTGCCAGGGTTTCGGCGTGTGTGCCGTCCAGCGCACCATTGCAAAGGCGTAGGGGTCGGCAATCGTGCGCTTGCTGCCTGCAACATGTGGGCCGCCGTCCAGTAGTGTGCTGAGATGGTTCATTACCCGATCAATCTTGGCGAATGCCGCTTGCCGCACTTCATCCTGCGCACCCGTGGAACTGTTAACCGTGTACCGGTCCGGCACAAAGAAGGGCCAGAATGCGGGATGGAAATCGCCTGTCAGAAAAGCCAGCGCCTCATCCAGCCCGAATTGGCTGAGCGGGTCCTTGGTCACGCCCAAGTCGGCTTCCGGGTATTTGGCCTCGATATACTTCAGGATCGCATCTGCCTGCGTCATGATACGGAAGCCATCATCCTTAAGCGCTGGGACCATGCCCAGAGGATTGATATTGAGGTATTCCTCGGACCCGAGTTCAACCAGCTCTGCCTCGTAAGGCTTGCCCGTCCATTCCAGGGCGATATGCGGTGCCAGGGCACAGGTGCCGGGTGCATAGTAGAGTTTCATGACCGGAGTCCTTTCCATGTAGCTCTTCAGTTGCTGCGCGGCTTGAAGGTGAGGCTTTCTGTCTTTTGTCCCGGCTGGCTGTAGCCATCGCTGTCCAGCGGCCGGTCGAACAAGCCGGTCAGCCTGTTTCCAGCGATGTCTTCCAGGGTGGTGTCCACCTCAATCCGGTAGTCGGTGCTTGCCCAAGGGGTGCGGGGTGTGAAGATCCACTCCCGCTCATTCGGCCCAAGGCGCAGCGAGCCGTCGAGCTTTGCACCGGCTGTGTCGGTCACCCGCACCCTGTAGGCCAGGGAGACGTGATCCATCGGGCCATTCAGTGTCACCAGAAGCGGTTCAGTTGAATTCGCCATGGGCGCCTGCACCTGCCACTTCGCCAAATCAGGCGCCTCGAAATCCGCTTGGGCGGCAACGAAGGTCTTCTCATAGCTGCGCGTTAACGTGCAGCCGCGTCTGGTTTCCGCGCCGCTCCTGATTTGCAGGGAATACGCCTTCCCCGGCTCCAGCGCCCGGCCCAGCGTATTGTGTGCTACCAGCCCGGTCTTTACCCGGCCCGGATCAAACAGCACCGTCAGCCTTCGATCATTCGGCGACCAGAGATCGAATTTGTTCTCGATGAAGACCCCTGGAACCACCTTGCCGTCTTCATCGAGCAGCACGACGGAGTCCCATATGCCCTCCCGTGCCATCGGTTCGGAGAAGTAGACATAGAAGCGCAGCAGGTTTTCGGGCAGCACATCAGCACTGGGGTAGACTTGGGTTACCTGGGCAGTATCTGACACGCTTTCCTCGCAGGCTTGTGCCGCTGAACTGGCCGCAACGAGCGCGGCCAGCCAGAGGGATGCGGTTTTCAGATTTCGGAGCATCTGCACGTTACCTCGCCAGATCAGCGTAGCCCGCGTCTGCCTTCAGCATGTTCTGGAAGTTGCGGAAAAACTCCTGCTCCTCCACATACTGATAGTCGGGGAAGTTATATTCGCTGACGAAGTCGCTGAGCCGGAAGTACGCGCCTTTGCGGAACGAGACCAGATCGACGTCGCCGGTATCCAGGTTGCGCTTGAGCGTCACCAGAAACTGTTCATCCTGGTCATCGGCCTGCAAAACTGCTCCCAGCGGGCGTGCAGCGGTTTTCACCCCTGCGTCACCCCAAAGCTCTGGGGACGACAGCCCTTCGCCTTTGCTGGCCTCGGCCAGGTCAGACACCCGGATCAGATCGGCATCTCGTTCCTTGTTGATGACCAGCACATATTCTTCCGGCTGGAACTCCTCATTCGGAGCAGTGAAGTGCAGCAATTCAAGGGGCGTGTTGCCATAGCCGAGCTCGGCCACAGTCTTGCCGGACACATGGGCGCCGTCAGCTAGATCGCCAGACGGGATCGTGACCAGTGGTGTGCAAGTGTAGGCAGCAACAACCGTCTTCACACCATCCAGATCGACCACGCTCATTGCCCGGATCGGCGCCCGGGTTTCGGTCTGATTGTGAACGGTATGGTAGATTTCGATGCTGGACGTCGAAGCAGAGTCAGTAAACGGGTACGGGATCTGCCGCAGGGTTGAGGCGAACTCTCCGGTCGACAGCCCGGCAGCGAACAGCGTGCCATCCACGAAATCAAGATCCGTGACGGTGAAGGTGGCAGCCGGAATGTCATGCCAGAAAGTGACGCTGTCATCGGGTGTGCCGTTCAGTTCCACCGATGTGCCTTCCAGAGCAGCCAGATCCAGCGGTGTGATGGTGCCATCCTGATCCACCCGCACAATCATCGGCGATTTGCTGTCGCCCGAGCGCAGGGACATCGAAATGTAGGTTTCCTTGGACACGGGATGCACGGCGATATCGTGATAGCTGATGCTGTACGGATCTGCGCCGGTCGAGGCCGCCAGCCGGGCGCCCAGGCCAATCAGGTTGTAACTGCGCGATTCCGCTGCCGGGGCAGCTTCGGGCAGCGTGTAGGCAAAGATCCTTCCGCCGTCGGTGTCAGCTACAAACAGCGTATTGCCGTCGGCAAACTCCAGCACGGTGGTGGACTGAGGCGTTTCAAGCGCGGCAGCGCCTGTTGCAAACGACAGGGACAGAAGTCCGGCCGCCAGGGCGGGTGAAGTGGATTTCAGTTTCATGGTGCCTCCAGGCAGGTCGTGGTTCGGCGGCTCCAAGACAGTTTCTGCCTTGCCGCCGTGCCCCAATTTAGCACCTATGGACCAATGCGGTGAGTAGGAACACTTTGGATACTATTGAAGATGTCAGTTCGCCTTTGCACAGAGGCTGTTCATAACGCGGAACTCGACGCCCTCCGAAAGGAGCAAGCCTTGGCAGGGCGGCGTATCCAAGGGTACATTTCTGGAGCGAGGAGCTGAATGGGATGCTTGAAGACCAGATGAAGGATGCAACAGAGGAAGATGCGGCCGCGCATGTATGCCCGGTCGAAACCGTCATCGAGATCATCGGCGGGAAGTGGAAGTGCCAGATCATTCACTTCCTGCTTGGCGGCACCCGGCGGTTCGGTGAAATCCGCCGTCAAATCCCCGACGTGTCTCAGCGGGTTCTGACCCGCAAATTACGGGAACTGGAAGCGCATGGAATCGTCGTCCGCAAAGTTTATGCAGAGGTTCCGCCCCGCACGGAGTATTCCCTTACGCCGACCGGGCAGTCGCTTGAGCCCGTGATGCAGGAGCTAGACCGTTGGGCCCAGGCAAATCTGGGCAGTTCCGGTGGCGTAGTTTAGTTAGAATGAGCGATGGCGAAGCCGGGCACGCCTGTTGAATGCCGCACCGACTGGGCGAAGCAAAACAGTTTCGCCAGAGCAAAAAAGATCTTGGAAGGCTGTCTAGAATTTGGTCCAACGCCCGAACTACCGCAACAGCCTTCACAAGGCCTGTTCAGTTCACTCCGCCGAAGCAATGTTCAAAAACGGCGCTAACTGACATGACGCCCGCCTAAGCCGCTAACTCAGCATTTCGCGCGCGATGATGGTTCGCTGGATTTCCGATGATCCTTCATAGATCCGGAATATCCGTAAGTCGCGCAAGTAGCGTTCCACCGGAAAATCACGGGTATAGCCATAGCCGCCGTGGATCTGCAGCGCCCGGTCCGCAATACGCCACGCAGCCTCACTGGCAAAAAGCTTGGCGAATGCAGACTCCGACGAATAACGCTCACCAGTGCCCCGCTTGCGGGCGGCTTGCAGCCCCAATGCCCGCGCCGCGGCCAGTTCGGTGGCACTGTCGGCCAGCATCCACTGCAGCCCCTGGTAATGGCCGATCGGTCGTCCGCCGACCTCACGTTTCTTGGCATAGGACACAGCCGCATCCAGTGCGGCGCGCGCAATGCCAGTGGCCTGCGCGGCCACTTCGATACGGCCGTTATCCAGCACCTTCATCGCGGTTCGGAACCCGGCACCCTCCTCGCCCAGCCGGTTTTCCGCGGGCACATGGCAATCAAACGAGATCGGAAACACGTGGCCGCCGCGCAGCCCCATGGTCTCCTCATGTTTGCCGATCTCCACCCCAGCGGTTTTGGCTGGTTCCACCACAAAGGCGCTGACCCCGCGGGCGCCGGCTGCGCTGTCGGTCTTGGCATAGACCACGAAAAAATCTGCATCACCCGCATTGGAGATGAAGCATTTGGAGCCCTTCAGCCGGTAGCCGTCGCCTTCGCGGGCGGCGGTACTGCGCATATCAGCAGGGTTGGAACCCGCCATCGGCTCAGTCAGCGCGAAGGCGCCAAGTGCCTCACCCGCTGCGGCGGCCGGCAGGAAGCGCTGTTTGAGCGCCTCATCCCCGCCCAGGAGCAGCGAATCCGTTGCTAGGAAGTGCGCCGTCAGCATCGAAGCGGTGGAGCCACAGGCGCCTGCGATAGTCTCCACTGCGCCGTACAGAGCTGGCCCGGACAGACCGATGCCGCCATTGGTTTCGGGCAAGTTCATGCCCATGATGCCCATTTCTGCCAGTGCCGGGCGGTGCAGGGTTGCAAACTGCCCCTTGGCGTCGAGAGCGGCGGCGGCCGGTGCCAGCACCTCGCTGGAAAACCGTTCGATCTGGCCGATGACGGCCTGTTCTTCGCTGTTCAGGTCGCCGATCATTTGGCCTCTCCTTCCTGTAACTGTTCTAGAATTTCCTGTGTGTGCGCGCCCAGTTCCGGGGCCGCCTTCCGGGATCCTCTTGCCGCACCGCTGAAGTGGACAGGCTGTTCCGGCACAGAGAATTCACCGAGCATGGGATGTTTCACCGGGGATGCCAGCCCGCGCGCCTGCGCCTGAGGCGAGGCCCAGGCCTCAGACACTGTACTCAGGGCCGCGGCTGGAATGCCCGCCTCTGTCAGGACCGCCACCGCGTCCTGCGCGCAGCGCGCGGCGGCCCAGTCTTCAATACGCCGAGCCAGGGCCGGTTCATTCTGACGCCGCAACACATCACTGGCAAAACGCTCGTCCTCCGCCAGATCCGGCGCGCCAATGGCCTCTGTGAAACAGGCAAACAGCCGGTCGTTCAGTACCGCAACGGAGAAACAGCCATCTTTGGCCGGATAGGTGCCAAATGGCGCCGATAGCGCATGTTTGTTGCCCGTCCGTTTTGGAGTCTCACCGGCCATCAGCGCCCGGCAGGCCGCCACCGGCATCATCGACACCAGTGAGTCGTAGAGCGCCAGATCAACATGCCGTCCGCGGCCGCTGCGTGTACGGTCGAACAGCGCCACCATCGTTCCAAATGCAGCAAACATGCCGCCCGCCACATCGGCAAAGGCGTCACCGGCCATCATCGGTGGGCCGCCCGGATCGCCGGTCATGTCCATCAGGCCGCACATCGCTTGGATGATGATGTCATAGGCTGGCAGCATACGGTTCGGACCGGTCTGGCCAAAGCCGGAAACCGAGACATAGACCAGTTGCGGATAGGCCGTGCAAAGCTCCTCAGCACCCAGCCCGAACCGCTCCATCACGCCGGGGCGGAAGTTCTCGATCAGCACGTCGCAATCTGCCGCCAACGCCCGTGCCGCCGCCGCGCCTTTCGCGGATTTCAGATCCAGAACGATGGATTTTTTGCCCCGGTTCACCGACTGGAACAGCAAGCTTTCGCCTTCCTTGAACGGGCCGATATGGCGGTAGTCATCGCCTGCAGCGGGCTCAACCTTGATTACTTCCGCGCCCAGATCAGCCATCAGCGCCGTGCAGTAAGGCCCGGCCAGAACGCGGGAGAAATCCAGCACCCGGACTCCTTCGAGCGGCCTGCGGCCTGCCGTTTTGTCATCTTTGAACATGCATCCACCTTCAATTGCTTGCTGGAGGATAGCGTTCGGTTAGGTATTGTAGGAAATACGAGATAGGTATGAAGGGTATTCCTGCTTGAATATACCATTGAACTTCCGCCAGGTTGAAGTCCTGCTGGCGGTCGCAGACACCGGCAGCACTGCCGCGGCGAGCCGCGCGCTGAACACCTCGCAGCCCTCGGTTTCGCTAGCCATTACCCGCTGCGAGGAGGTGTTCGGACAGAAGCTCTTTCTCCGTATCCCCGGGCGCGGGATGGAGCTGACCCCGTTCGGGCGGCACAAGGTCGCCCAGCTGCGCGAACTGGAGAAGCAAGCGCGTTGGGTACTGAGCGGCGGTGACGGAACACCAGAGTTCCTGAACCTGGGAGTGTTTTCCACCCTCGGCCCGCGCTATGCCCCACGGCTGGTACGCCGCTTCCTGGACGACCGCCCGGACGCCGAAGTCCGTATCCTCGAAGGTGACCTGCAAACGCTGTTCGACTGGCTCAGCGAAGGCCGGATTGACATGGCGCTGCTATACGATTTCGGCATTCCATCCGACTTTGTCATCACTCCGTTGATGGCGGCGGTGCCCTATGCCCTGCTGCCGCAGGAGCACCATTTGGCACAACAGCCCAGCGTGAACGCCGAAGACCTGGCGCAGGAGCCGGTCATCCTGATGAACCTGCCCCACAGCCGCAGTTATTTTCTGTCCCTGCTGCAAAACGCCAAGGGCTCAGTGCAGGTCGCCCACGAAACCAGGTCAATCGAAATGCTGCGTTCAATGGTGGCCAACGGGTTCGGCGTCGGTCTGCTGGCCACCGATCTGCCGGATGCCCACTGTTATGATGGGAGCCCATTGACCCGGGTCCCCCTTTCCGGCAACCCGCCCCTTCATCAGATCGCTCTTGCCCATCGTGGTGCAGCTCTAAAGCGGCCAATTCTTCAGGCTTTCACCGCCTTTGCAGAAACCTTTTTCAATCAGCACCATTGAGAGCAAGGCACCCGTCCGGCGCAGGCCCACTACAACACGGATTTCGGTCTCCTATCCTGTCTGCGGCATGCCGCGGTTCGACCCATTGCGCTCACCCGCTACAGTAACCGGGTGCTGCGTTGCGGCCCATCATAGGCGACATTCGCTGCACCTGCGATATCGTGCGACATGTGAACTCACACAGTTCCGGGCGAGGCAGCCATTGGGATATCTGGCTCCAAGAGACAGGAATGGCCTAAGGCAGCCCTTCAAGCCTCTCTCCCGATACCGCAGCGCGACTCGCAAAAGCAGCCGTCGCACACTCCGCAGCACATTCCCACGGCAGTGTTTTTAGCGCCGTGCTCACGGTCTTGCTGGATAGTGACGCTTGGCGAACCAAGCCAGATGCCGGCATAAACATCCGGAAGCGCTGCTACATGCAACCGGAGGCTGCTTCCCGCTTGGCTCGCGCTGATCCTTCTGCGGGAAGCCCCGGCGCGGCGGGGCAATCGTGCCGCTTCCGTCAGCCCTGGGTGAACAGCTGATAGCCCGGGCGAGCAACAGCACACAGGCTGGTGATCGGGGCGTCACTAATCCAGGTGGTGCGCTCCATGACGAACAACGCATCCCCGACCTCGCTCTGAAGGATTTCGCTATCGGTACTGGTGCCGGTGCGGGCGTACAGGCGCAAATCGCATTTGCTGTAGGGGCGGTTGCGGACCAGCCATTCGTTTGCGCTCTCACGGCTCAGGTCCACCGACGCTATCTCCGGCACGGTTTCTACGCAGATCCAGCGGTCTTCGAAAATATAGGGTCGGCTGTCGGCAAGATGCAAAGCCTCGACACGCAGCATCGGGCGGGCTTCGTGCAGGCCAAAGTTGGCCATGATGGCCGGGGGTGACGGCTGCATGGACTGCCGGATCAGCTGGTAGCGGTAGACGCTGCCTTTCTGTTCCACCTCGAGCCGGGTGATCGGAATATTGAGAGTCGCCCGCGTCACCGGATCACGCCGCACCGTTGTTCCGCCCTTTCGCCGCCGTTCGACAATGCCGCTTTGGGCCAGATCCCGCATTGCCCGGTGAACGGTGGAGCGGGCGCAGCCGAACCGGGCAGCGAATTCCTCGTCCCGCGGCAGCTTGTCTCCGGGTCCGTAGGTGGAGTTCAGGATCATCTCCCGGATGCTGTCCCGGATTGCCACCCAGGAATGCCGTTGCTTTTCTGCCATCCAATATCCCCCAGATCAAACGGGAAAATGCTTACTGCCGCTCCATATTTCATTCAGCGCAGTAAGGCGAACGCGAACTGCACAACCGTGATTGACAAGAATATGTAGCTACATATTAATGTAAAGCACGTACAAAACAAGATTGATTCTGCGCTGCCCGCGCCCGGTCACCGCAGGTCCACCGACAGACGGAGGAATGGAGACATGGAAAGACGTGAGTTTCTGAAAGCGGGTGCGCTTGGCACCGCAGCCACGGCGCTGGCCAGCCCGGCCATTGCTCAGAACAAAATGCAGTGGAAGATGGTCACTGCCTGGCCCAAGAACCTGCCCGGGCCCGGTGTCGCGGCGCAGATGCTGGCCGACCGGATCACCACCCTGTCCGGCGGCCGGATCGAGGTGAAGCTGTTTGCCGCGGGCGAGCTGGTGCCGGGCCGCGGCGTTTTCGACGCGGTGTCCGAAGGCACGGCTGAGCTCTACCATGCGGTCCCGGCCTACTGGGGATCCAAGTCCAAGGGCATCCTGCTATTCGGCTCGCAGCCTTTCGGCCTGCGCGCGGATGAGCAGTTCGGCTGGCTGTACCACGGCGGCGGCCAGGCGCTGTACGACGAGATGTACGGCCGCTTCGGCATCAAGCCGTTCCTGTGCGGCAACTCTGGCCCGCAGTGGGGCGGCTGGTTCAAGACCGAGATCAACTCTGCCGAGGACCTGAAGGGCCTCAAGTTCCGCACCACCGGTTTGGCCTCGGAAATGGCCTCGAAACTGGGCATGGCGGCTGAGGCTACCAGCGGCCCGGCGATGTTCCAAGGCCTGCAGACCGGTGCGCTGGATGCCGGTGAGTTCATCGGCCCCTGGACCGACAGCGCGCTCGGTTATTACCAGGTCGCCAAGAATTACTACTGGCCGGGCGTGGGCGAGCCGTCGTCGGCCGAGGAATGCGGCGTCAACGCCAGCGTCTTCGCGGAATTGCCGAAGGACCTGCAGCACGTGGTGTCACTGGCCTGCGAGAGCCTCTACAACCCGGTCTGGACCGAATACACCACCAAACATGCGCTGGCGCTGAAGAAGATGGTGGATGAGGACGGTGTGCAGGTGAAGATGTTCCCCGAGGACGTGATCTCCGCCATGGGCGCAGCCGCCAAGGAAGTGATCGCCGAGCTGCGGGAGGACCAGGACGAGCTGGTGCGCCGCATCACGGAAAGCTTCCTCTCCTACCGCGACAGCGTCGGCGGCTACATGACCTATGCCGACAACGGCCAGATGAACGCCCGCGCCTCGGTGATGGGCTACTGATTACACAACAGCTGCCGGCGCCCTGAGAGACCGGGCGCCGGCTTTTTTGATGGGGAGAGACGCAGGATGCTACGGGTTGCGGATGCTCTGGACGGCATCAACCGGGGTCTGGCGATGGCGGTACGCTGGCTGGCGCTGCTGATGGTGCTGGCGCAGTTTGCCATCGTGGTCGGGCGCTACGTGTTCGGGGTGAACTCTATCGCCGCGCAGGAAAGCGTCCTCTACATGCATTCCGCCCTGTTCATGCTGGCGGCCGGCTACACACTGCTGGTCGACAAGCATGTGCGCGTAGATGTGTTCTATGCGGGCCTCAGCCCCTGGACCCAGCGCCGCATCGACATCTTCGGCCATCTGGTACTGCTGCTGCCGTCAATGGTGGCCCTGCTCTACTGGTCCTGGCCGTCGGTGCGCAATTCCTGGGCCATCCTCGAAGGCCCGATCGCCGTTGGCGGTCTTGAGGCCGTGTTCCTGCTGAAATCGCTGATCCCCGCCTTCTGCGTGCTGATCATGCTGCAATCCATCGCCCTGCTGATCCGCCTGTTCTCCGAAAGAGCCCCCCAATGACGGAATATCTCGACCTGGTCATGTTCGCGGCCCTGATGGCAGCGATCCTCATGGGGTTCCCGGTGGCCTTCTCCATCGCGGGCATTGCGATCCTGTTTGCTTATCTCGGCTGGGCGCTGGGGGTGATGGATATCTCGCTGTTGGGAGCACTGGGCCAACGTGCCTTCGGACTGCTGAGCAATCAGGTGCTGATCGCCATCCCGCTGTTCGTGCTGATGGGCGCGATCCTGGAAAAGAGCCGCATCGCCGAAGAACTGCTGGACACCATGGGGCGGCTGTTCGGCCAGCTGAAGGGCGGTTTGGGCATCTCGGTGGTGCTGGTGGGGACGCTGCTGGCGGCCTCGACCGGCATTGTCGGCGCCACGGTGGTGGCGATGGGCATGATCGCCCTGCCCGCCATGCTGCGCGCGGGCTACGACCCGCGGGTGGCTTCCGGCATAGTCTGCACGGCCGGCACGCTGGGGCAGATCATCCCGCCTTCGACGCTGCTGATCATCCTTGCCGACGTAATGTCCAACGCCTACCAGCAGGCGCAGTACGAACAGGGCAAATTCTCGGTCGAGGCGCTGTCCGTGGGCCAGTTTTTTGCCGCTGCGCTGGTGCCCGGGCTGGTGCTGGTGGCGCTGTACCTGCTCTATATCTTGGTTCGAGGGTTCCTGCGCCCGCAGGATATGCCCTCTGCCCCGTCCGGGCTCGCGCGTCCCAGCCGCGGTCAGGTCGTGCGCGCCGTGGTGCCGCCGATCCTGCTGATCTTTGCCGTGCTCGGCGCCATCCTCGGCGGCGTTGCCACCCCCACCGAAGCCGCCTCTGTCGGCGCCATCGGCGCCCTGCTGATGGCCGGCGTCCGCGCCGGCGGCCCGGCCCGGCTGATCCTGTTGGGTGCGGCTGCACTGATCCTGCTGGGCATCCTGTCGGGCCTGCATCCCATCCGGCTGCAGCGCAGCGACCTCAGCAGTGGTGATTTTGTGGCGGGGCTGTTTTATGCGCTGCTGGCTGCAGCCGGAGCCATGGCAGTGATCGCCGCCCTGCGCAGCGGGCTGAAACAGCGCATCCTGCACGAGGCCGTGACCTCGACCACGACAATGACGGCGATGATCTTTGCTACCATCCTGGCCGCGGGGATGTTCTCGCTAGTGTTCATCGGCCTGGGCGGCGAAGAGCGGGTGGCGTATATCCTCGGCAACATGCCGGGCGGGCCGTCCGGGGCGCTGCTGTTCTGCATGCTGTTCATCTTCGTGCTGGGCTTCTTCCTCGATTTCGTCGAGATCTCGGTGATCGTGCTGCCGCTGGTGACGCCGACGCTGATCCTGATGGGGCATGACCCGGTCTGGCTGGGCATTCTGATCGCGATCAACCTGCAGACCAGCTTCCTGACCCCACCGTTCGGCTTCTCTCTGTTCTACCTGCGCGGCGCCGCGCCCAAGGAAGTAACCACCCGCCACATCTATCAGGGGGTTGTGCCTTTCATCGGACTGCAAGCACTTGGAGTTCTGCTGATCTGGCTGGTCCCAAGTCTTGCCACCTGGCTGCCCTCTGCCATTTTTTGACGCAGCGCGCCCCTGCCGCTCCGTTTTCAACTACCGGCAACGGCAATTATGCACGGAACGAGAAAAGGGGAAGGGACCGACCCGAAGCACGGTTTAGCGATCAAGGGAGAATGGCGGCCGCATGCGTCGGGCGTCGGCGCCATGAGCTCCACATTTCTGCAGATAAACTTTTCCGTCCTTCGCGCGGCATTCCGCATTTGCAACCAAAGCAGGAATGGGCTCTTCACGGTCATCGCAGGCAGCGCAGCATCCAGCCGATTAGGTTCCGGCAAAGCGTTGAGGACGGCCCATTGCGGGCATTCGCCACAGTAGCTGGGCGCTGCAGTGCGGCCGTCAGAGAAGTCATTCGCTGCGTCTGCAAATTCGCAAGCCATGCGAACTCCCACAGTGCGGGACGGAGCTGCCCTTAGCCGCACATGCAGCCTGGACGCCCCCATGTGTCCGCTACATATGCCGGCTTCGCTGGGCGGTTCCCAAGCCTCCTGCGAGGCTTGGGTCTGCATTTGATCAAAACAGGATATTCTCCTGCAGCGCTGCAAGACTGGCGTTCTGAACTGTCAGCGTGTCACCGTTCCCGAAGTCAAACACGACATCAGCACCGTTTTCTTCCGCATAAGACAAGGCCTCAGCCTCATCTATGAAACCAAAGCTCCCAAGATCAATGGTGTCCATAATTCCGGAGAAATCCGTTATGACGTCCTGGCCGTAACCTGCCTCAAACACAAATGTGTCATCACCGTAGCCACCTTCCAGGGTGTCCTTGCCAGCGCCGCCATAGAGCGTGTCGTTGTCGTCGCCGCCCTCCAGAATGTCATCGCCAATGCCACCTTCCAACTGATCATGGCTGTTTCCTCCATGCAGGTAGTCATTTCCCTGCCCACCTGTCAGAGAGTCCTCTCCGCCGTCTCCGGTGAGGCTATCACCTCCATCACCGCCAATAAGTGTATCATTGCCGCCATCGCCAACCAGAGTATCCGCTCCGGCACCGCCTTCAATCCTGTCATTATGGCTGCCGCCGTCCAGCATGTCGTGACCGGCATGTCCTATCAGCGTGTCATCGCCATTGCCGCCATAGAACGTGTCGTTGTCGGTGCCCGTATCATACCCAGAGATTTTATCAGCGTTGCCGGTGCCCGTAACCATCGTTACCCCGTTGCCATCGACATAAATGCTGCCGGTTGCATCTGCTGCCCCGTCCTTGAAAACCATTCCGGAAAAATCATAGGTGCCGCCGCCCTGGACAAATAGGTCATGGAGGCCGGTATCGATAATTTGAATCCTGTGAATTTCTGCGTTGGTACCGATTTTGATAATCGGACCGCCTTCATTGTCAAACAGCAGAGTATTGGTCTCAAGGACGCCATCGATACTGTCGTTTAGAACTGCATCTTCACTGGTTCTGTGGATGATTGTGTCGTTGCCGCTGCCGCCAATCAGGGTATCGACACCAGCACCGCCTTCCAGGACGTCGTCGTGGTTGCCGCCATGCAGATAGTCATTGCCCTTCCCGCCTACCAGGGAATCGTTCCCGCCGTCCCCGATCAATGAGTCAGCGTTTCCGAGATGGTTATCGCTGTCACCACCTTTCAGCGTGTCGTTGCCGCTGCCGCCAACGAGCGTGTCCTGGTCAGCACCGCCATCAATACTGTCGTTACCGTCGCCTCCGTCCAGCGAGTCCTTTCCATCGTTCCCATTCAGTGTGTCATCGCCCTTGCCGCCATAGAAAGTGTCGCGGCCGGACTCCGATGCATCCCCAGAGATTTTGTCAGCGTTTTTGGTACCCGTAACTGTTGTTTCCACGCTGCCATCGACTTGAATGCTGCCGGTGGCATCTGCTGCCCCGTCCTTGAAAACCATTCCGGAAAAATCATAGGTGCCGCCGCTCTGGACAAAGAGAATGTCATTTGCGGTGTCTATGATTTCTATACCTTTGATGACCGCATTGGTGCCGATGGTAATTGGCGCTACAGTGCCCTTGACCAGCTGCAAAGTGTCGGTCCCAAGACTGCCGTTGATGCTGTCATTCAAGATTGAGTCATCAGTAGAAAAATCGTGAACGATGGTATCGTTGCCGCTCCCGCCAATCAGCGTATCAACGCCTGAACCACCGATCAGGGTATCGTCGAGATTGCCGCCATGCAGATAGTCATTGCCCCTCCCACCTATCAGGGAATCGTTCCCGCCGTTTCCGGTTAACGAATCTGATCCGTCACCCCCTTCCAGCGTGTCAAAGCCGCCCTTGCCAACCAGCGTATCATCGCCCAGGCCTCCAATAAGCAAGTCATCCCCGCCAGTGCCAGTCAAATTCAATCCTGCCGTCATAATCAGTCTCCATTAGAACCCATGGAGACTACCTCCCGAGAAGTGTTAAGGAAAAGCTAACATGGATCTTTAGTGCACTGATTTTTAGTCATGATTTGTTTCTTGTAGGTGAACGAAAATTCTCTCAATGGAAGCCGCGACGAACGGCCTGCGTTTCTTGAAAAGATACTGCTGCACCCAGAAACACTTATGCACGAAAGGGCAGTTTCCTCACTTCTTTGCCATCCTGCCAACACTGAGCGTTGAATGTCCGCTTAGTGCCTTGAGCAACGTGCTGCGCGCGAGATTACCTGGCAAGCACTAGAGTAACCCTTACATCCAATTCCATCTCTTCCTTGTGCTTGGATCGATTGCAACTCACGCACATAGGAGCAATCCACCAGCACTTGTCCGTCCTACCGTCTTGCGAAATCACATGAGCACCATCTGCCAGGGGTTTCGAACATCCCAAGACACTGCATTTCTTAGGTCGCTTTAGCTTTAAAAACTTTTCCCAGTGCTTTATCCAAGGTTTGCATTGACCAGAACGGCTAGAACCGGAAACATTCTTTGCGACAAACCGTTCACTCTTGTTGGGTTTTCGTTTCCTTGCCATGCAACAGCTTTATCCAAGTAGTGAAAAAAGTATTTGGCGATCAGCCAGCAACTGCTCTCCGGATAATGGAGCCATCCGTTTCAGGAAATACGCTAAAAACGCTCTAGTGACAGTTTGCAAGTTCGGCCGCCACGCGAGCCAGACACCTCAAAGCCAAACTGTGTGGCTTTGCCGGTCATATTATATGACTTTGTAGTCATCGGTTCTCCAATTTTCAATGGATAGCGAAGACTTGTCGCGTATTGGTAGGTCCCAATAACCCGCAGAGTTCCATCCGGACGAACCCTGAAGATCATAGTGTCATGGCTTGACCCTCCGGAGTGAGTAGGTTCCGGTTCTTTCCGGCCCCATTCAACCCGTCCGGTTCCATTCCGGATTCTGACCTGAACCGATCTTCCTCCCGGTTTTACAAAAGAAGGGGTCCCTGGATCTTCAGGAACCGACTCGCACTTCAGAGCACCGACATATGTCCCGTCATATTGGGCGGTCGTTGGTGTGGAGGAACCAGCACTCGGCCTCAGCACCACCCGTTGCGTCAGAGAAGACGTTTCCCAAGGGGTCTGCTGACCGCCGGTGGTGCGGCTGACGATATTGCGCACGCGGATGAATACATCCTCAACCCGGGCACCGGGCTCCTGCAGGGCTCTGGCCAGCGCTGCCGCATACGGACTGTTGGACCCGCTTCCGTCAAGGGCAACAGCGCCCGGCGAAGTGGCAAAGGCCACCAGCGTGTCGGGCGGGGCCTGCACCCGGGAGAGGCCTGCGGAAGTGCCGCGCAAGCCTGGAACCGGTGCTGCGCGGGATCCAGAAGCCGGGCTGAAAGGGTTATCACGGCACGCATCAAGGATCACGAGATTGGTAGACCGACCTATTCTGCCACCGAAAAGCTGTTCGGCAGCGATGAACTGGCGGGTAACATCTCCAGCACTGGAAGGCGCGACATCTGTCGGTGCCAGCCAGTTGCGTCCCTCAATCTGCACAGCGTGGCCTGCGAAGTAAACTACGCCAATCCCACCCCGGCTCGACAGCCTGCTGCGGTAGGCGGAAAGCGCGGAAGCCATCTGCGCCCGGCTCAAGTCGATCTGCGGGCCTCCGCCAATCAACTGAAAACCCATGGTCTTCAGGGTCCGGCTCATCAGCTGCGCGTCAGAGGCCGGGTTATCGAGTGCGGGGATCGCACGGTATCCGCTATTGCCAATAACCAGGGCCGTTTTTGCCGCGCCGCGCCCGACGGTCCCGATGGGTTGCGACAGTACCTGGTCTGTTGCCAATGCAGCAGCATGAGGTAAAAGCGCAGAGCCATCGTCCTGAACCTGCCTCAGACTGCCACTGTCATCACAACCGAACAGAACGAAGCTGAAGAGAATTACTGCAATGCGGCGCATTTTTACTCCCCCAAATTGCAACTGAACTGCCCTATTGGACAGGGGTAAGTTGAATTTTAGTGCTCCATTGATCTTTGTCACATGATGATGAGGGATCCGGTGTCGGTAGACGATGCACCCATGCGCTTTGCGACCTCAGAAGTTACAGGCTTGCCTTTGCCTTGAAAGCAGCGCGAATTGCGGTCCGAGTTTCGCGCACTCTGTCCAGCCCCATTTCTATGGGCCAGTTCGAAGTAGAGTTTCGGGCACCGGCGGGCGCATGTTGACGGCTTGATGCGGGCGAGTGTGGTTTTATCGCCTTAGCCAGCAATCAATGGCGATCTGCGCCTGTTTGGTTGTTGTGACCCATTCAGTGTTAAGAACCTCTCGGCGGAGCGTTCCATTGAACCGTTCGTTGTTTCCGTTCTCCCAGGGTGTTCCCGGATAAATCCGGATCGGGTTGGGCGTCCACTAAGCGCCTTTCGCGCCGTGCTGCAGTTGCGAGGTTCTACCTGGTAGTCAGTATTGTAAGCGTTGCATCTAGCCCCCTCGTTGCCCCCTAAACCTGCTGGTGCTCCAAATGGTATTCAGGCCCCCGGTATTTAGCAGGAGGTCGGAATGGCGGAATACGAGGTCTGGGGTTTTACAATTCGCAAGTCAGCTTCTGGAAAGAACATCTGGCCCAACGAATTGAAATGGGAAGCCACGCGTCGCATCCGAGGGGAAGGTCAGTTACTCGAATGTTCGCTCGCCCAAAATTCTCGAGCACCCAATCATCGATCCGCTCTTCTTCGCCTTCGAAACCAAAATGTTCGCGGTTATTCCAAACGTCGGCAGCGAAGGTGCTTCCAGCTCGCTTCGTTCCATAATGTTGGCTGGTGAAACGTTGAGGACCCGCAAATCCGGCCAGTGTTGCCAGCCCGCCACAGCGCCATTCCGCCCCATTTGCTTCCAGCGGTGAGGGGGCGAACACAGAATGCCCCACGGCTGCGGGGCGTAAGATTTTGTTTCCATTGTGGTAATTTTGGTTGCGGGAGCAGGATTT
>NZ_JWLD01000027.1 GCF_000813725.1 Leisingera sp. ANG-Vp | reverse complement strand
CCCAGCGCCATCAGGCTTTCGGGACCGGCACCGCCGAACCAGGCGGCCACCGCACCCGCGGCGCCAAAGCCGATGCACATAGCCACCGCCAAGGCGGCCAGATGCGCCATCAGCTTGCCCAAGAGGATCTCTGCCCGCCCGGCCGGATAAGCCAGCAGCAAGGCCAGGCTGCCCCTGTCCCTGTCCCCTGCCACAGCATCGAACCCCATCATCAAAGCCAGCAAGGGTGCCAGATAGACCGACAGCGTTGTCATCGAGGCCACAGAGACCGTCAGCATGTCCACCCCCAGCGTCCCCGTCGGCGCCGAACCGGCAAAGGACAGCGCCAGTGAAAACGCCAGCATGATCAGCGTGGCCATGACCAGCCAGCGGTTGCGCCGCAGGATCAGCATCTCGGCGCGGGCAATGGCAAAGGCGCGTCTCATTTGCGGTCCTCCCCGGAATAGTGGCGGTACAGGTCTTCGAGCCGCGGCGGCACCATGTCGATGTCAGCCACCGCGTCCCCCATGGCGGCGATCTTGCGCAGCTCTTCCATCTTGTCCTGCGGACGGCAGAGGATCTCGACCGAGGCGCCATTGATCCGCCGCCCGCCGGTTTGGGTTGCGATCCGGTCCGCCTCGCTGCCGTTGGCCTGTACCCGCAGCCTGACAGGCAGTCCGGCCTGCGCCGACAGCCCCGCCAGGGTGTCATCGGCGACCTTTACCCCTTTGCGCAGGATGGCGATGCGGTCGGTGCGCGCCTCAACTTCGGTCAGCGCGTGGGAGGCGATCAGCACCGCAGCGCCCTGCTCGGCGAGTTCATTAATGATGGCATAAAGATCCTGGCGCGAGATCGGGTCCAGCCCGCTGGTCGGTTCGTCCAGCAGCGCCAGCTTGGGGCGCCCCAGAAGCACCTGTGCCAAGCCCAGCCGCTGCCGCATCCCTTTGGAATAGGCGCCGATGCGGCGGTGCATGGCTTCACCAAGACCGACCCGCTCCAGCAAGCCATTAATGTCTGCGCGTTCGCCGGCAAGGCGGGCAAACAGCGCCAGCTGTTCATGCCCGGTCAGAGCCGGATGGAAACTGACCGCCTCAGGCAGAAAGGCCGTTGCCGCCCGCGCCGCTGCACTTCCCGGCGCCGCGCCGCAGATGCGGATGCTGCCGCCTTCATGCCGGATCAGCCCCAGCACCGCCTTGATCAATGTCGACTTGCCCGCTCCATTGTGGCCCAGCAGAGCCAGCCGCTCGCCTGGCGCAATATCCAAATCGATGCCATGCAGCACCTGTGTCCTTCCGCGGAACTTGTCCAGCGCGCGGATTTGCAGCGGAAAGTTATCCATCTTGTTCAACCTTTCTGGCGGCCTCAGGCCGCACAGGGACCATCAGCGGGTGGCTGTCGATCACCCCGCCGGGAAGCAGCGCCGGAAACGCCGACTGCGACCAGCGCACCAGCTGCACCGCGGGCGATCCCATCAAGAGTTTCGCCGCCGGCTGGGTCCACAGCACATGGTCCATGCTGTCATTCGGACGGTAAGGCGCATCAGCGATGCCATTCCCGTCCACGTCAAAGCCTGCAAAGTCTGACCAGTAGTTGCCCCGGCCGTCCTCGCTCCATTCTACCCATTTGGTGGAGACAAATTTCACCTGATGCCGGTTGCCGACAAAGGCATTGCCCACCATCCGGTTGCCGGCACTTCCCGCGGTGAAATGGATGCCGATGCCACAGCCCTCGAACCAGTTGCCTGAAAAATCATTCTTGTGCGCGTTGTAAAGGAAGGTGCATTTGTCCCTGGCCCCCTTCACATAATTGCCGCGCACCTCGCCCTGGTTGGCGTAGTTCAGCATCACCCCGTGGTCGCGATCATTCAGCGAGACATTCCCGGTCACCTTAACCCGTTTGGAGAACATCACCGCATAGCCCAGGTGATTGCCGATCGAGACATTGCCCGAAACCTCGGAATTGTCGGCATACATGTAGTGCACGGCAAAGCGCAGGTCGCGGAAGGTGTTGTTCGTGAACGTGTTTTTCCTGGAGCTGTTGACAAAAATCCCGTCGCGGCCAAAGCGGATCTCATTGCCGTCCACCACCGCACCGGGGGCGTTCCAGACGTAAACCCCGTTGCCGCGGGCATTCATGCGGCGGTCCTGGCGCCCTTCGATCCGGTTGCCCTGCACCAGGCTGTCCTTGGCGCCGTGAACATCCACGCCGTAAAGGTTGCCCAGCAGAACATTATCCAGGATCTGCGGTGCCTTTGCCGTCTTGGTCAGCTTGATGCCGCTGTCGATCTCCTGATGCGAGGAGCCGGAGCCAACCACCGTCAGCCCCCGCACCGTCACACCCGGCCCGGTCACGGTGATCACCGATCCCTTGCCTTGACCGTCCAGCGTGGCTTGGCCCTGCCCGTCCAGCGTTACAGGCCGGTCCAGCACCAAGGTTTCACCATAGGTGCCGGGGGCGAGGCGGAGGGTGTCGCCATCCGCCGCCTGCGCCAGTGTTTCATTGATGGCTCCTGCCCGGTTGGGCACATCCCAAGTGGCCGCCCAGACCGGTGTCAGGCAGGAAGGCGCCAGCCAGGTCAGGGCCGCAACCAGGGAAATGGGCAGGAGCCGTCTCATCGTCAGGCGCTCCGCGGCTCAACCAGCATCCGGCCGCGCATCTCCATGTGCAGCGCGTGGCAGAACCACTGGCAATAGTACCAGTGAACGCCCGGACGCTCGGCAATGAAGGTGACCGAGGCGGTGGCCAGCGGCCCCACTTCCATCGCGATGCCGAAGTTCGACAGGCAGAAGCCGTGGGTCAGGTCGTCGATATCGTCCAGGTTGGTGACATAGACGGTGACCTCATCCCCTTGTTTGACGGTGAACTTCTCAAGGCTGAAGTTCGGCGCCTGGCTAGACATATAGACCCGCACCTTGTTGCCGTCGCGCACAATGGTGTCCTGCCAATCGTCCAGGTCGACCCCGTCCGCCTCGGCCTGCGCCCGCGCTTGCGCCCACATCGGGTCGTTGCGCTGCCAGGTGCTGGCCGGGTTCACCTTGGAGCGGTGAACGATGATCGAGTCATGCGGCTCGGCAAAGGTGGGGCCGTCGTGGACCACCTTCATCTTGTCGCCGGAGATATCGATCAGCTGCTCGTTCTCGGGCTTCAGGGGGCCGACGTTCAGGAACCGGTCCTTGGAGAACTTGTTCATCGAAATCAGCCACTTACCATCGGCTTCGGCAGTTTCGCCCATGGAGGTGGAGTTGTGGCCCGGCTGGTACTGCACATCGACCTTATCAAGGATCGGATCCACGTCAGCGCCGGCATAGGCTTCGATCGCCTTGGCGATGTCCCATTTCACCACCTGGCTGTCGAGGAACAGGGTGGTGTAGGCATGGCCGCGGTTGTCAAAAGCGGTGTGGAGCGGACCAAGGCCCAGCTGCGGTTCCGCAACGATAGCCGAGCGCGGGTCGGCATCCGCATCAAACAGCGCGTCCAGCTTTTCAACGTCGATCACCGAGACAGTCGGCGACAGCTTGCCGTTGACGCAGACGTGCTTCTTGTCCGGCGCGGTGTTGATGCCGTGCGGCGAGTTCGGGATCGGGATGTAGCGGGTCAGCTTGCCCGGCGCGCCCTTGCGCCCGTCAACCACCTTGGCGCCGTTCAGCTCCTGATAGTCGCCCGCTGCAATCGCGGCCTCAATCGCCGCAATGTTGAAGACAACCACGTGGTCCAGCTCGTTCTCCGTCATCTCGGCGAGCGTCATGCCCATTTCCGAGTTGTAGGAGGTCGAATAGGCGTATTTGCCCTGATAGTCGCAGTCGGTGTTGTCCAGGTTGCCCGAGACGATCACCTGCCAGGCGACCTCCATGGTGTCGCCGTCGATGGCCGAGAAGATGTTCACATATTGCGACGGGTCGTCCAGGATCTGGCCGTCATTGATCAGCGGCGCCTCATGCTCGCCGTTGGCAAAGACATAGCCGGTGCGCGGGAACTTCTGCGGACGCAGGCCGTGGATGTCCTTGGCGTTGGGGATCTCGATGATCTTGTCGCATTTCATCACGTCGCAGCGCACCCGGGCAACGCGGGTGTTGGCCTTATCGTTCATGAACAGATAGCGGCCGTCATAGGTGCCGTCGGTGAACGACATATGCGGGTGGTGCAGGTCGCCGTTGTCATAGGTTTCCTTGCCGTTGGCAGCCAGGAACTCCTTGGTGTCCGGCAGCAGGCCCTCGGTCAGGATCTTCTTGGACTCATTGGTCTGGCCCCAGCCGGTTGCCGAGCAGCGGTTGAACACCGGGATCCGCATCAGCTCACGCATGGACGGCACACCCAGGATGCGCAGCTCGCCGGTCTGGCCCGAAGACCAGAAACCGTAGTATTCATCCAGCTCGCCCGGCTCCAAGGCCACCTTGCCCGCGGCCCGTGCAGGACCAGCGCCCAAGAGCGAGGAGCCCACGCCGGCTGCCGCCAGCGCTGCTCCGGTTGCGGTTGCCCCCAGCAGCCCGCGGCGGGTAACTGGCAGTTTGTTTTTCAGATCATCAGACATGACGTCCTCCTTCAGGAAACTTTTGTCCTGTTCGCGTTGGGGTGGTTTGCCGGGGGCCGGCCCAGAGCAGCGTCCGGCGCGGGGCTCCCGGTTTTGGCCCGGCGTTTCAGTTGCTTGATGACAACCGGGCATTTCACTTCGGATTGGTACAGAACCTGGCAATGCAGGCAGTTCACACATTCGTTCGGGTTGATCTCACCGGTGGGGTGGATTGCCTGAACCGGGCACTCGTTGCGGCAGGTCTGACAGGGGTAGCCGCATTCGTGATAGCGTTTCAGCCAGTCGAACATGCGGATCCGCGCGGGGATGGCCAGCGCCGCGCCCAGCGGGCACAGGTAGCGGCAGTAGAAGCGCTCGACGAACAGCCCCAGGCCCAAGAGCACCAGCGCAAAGACAACAAACGGCCAGTCGCGCACGAACTTCAGGATGATCGCGGTCTTGAACGGCTCCACCTCGGCATAGGTTTCCGCCAGCGGGATCGAGACCATCGACAGACCGAACAGGCCCAGGAAAATCATGTACTTCGCAGGCCACAGCCGCTCATGCAGCGCCCAGGGCAAGGTGATCTGCGGCACCTTGAAGGCGCGAGCGATCTTGTTGGTCAGCTCCTGCAGCGCGCCGAACGGGCACAGCCAGCCGCAATAGGCGCCGCGGCCCCAGAACAGCAGCGCCGCCGCCACCGCAAACCATTGGATAAACACCAGCGGGTCCAGCAGGAACGCATCCCAGGAGAAGCCGCTGCGCAGACTGCCAGCAAGCGCCATCAGGTTCACCACGCTCAGCTGCGCATTTGCGTACCAGCCCAGGAATACCAGCGTCACGGTCAGATAACCGATGCGGAACCAATAGAAAGTGCGCGCATTTACGGTTGCCTGGAACTGGAAGAAGAATACGCCAGTCAGCACCAAGAGCATCACGCCCAGTACGCCGATCTCGACAGTGCGGTCTTTCCAGATCCGCTGCCACAGCGCTGCCTTGGCAGCGGCCTCATCCGTGGCATCCTCCACCACTTTGGGCGCAGGCGCGGCGGGCAGCAGGTATTGCTCCGGCAGCTTGTAGCCCAGATCAAAAGTCAGGAACGACCGCTCCAGCGCCCCGACAGCCCGCTGCACCAGCAGCTGCAGACGGAACGGCTCTGCCGGATCGAACTCTGCATCGGCGGGGATCTTGAACAGATCCAGTTCAGTGAAACTTGGGCTATCGCCAGTGGCCAGCGCGCCAAGCCGCTTATGCTGCTTGTCAAAGAACCGCACCGAGGCATCGCCCTGGATCAACTGGATGCGGTCAAAGATACCACCGCGCACATAGCCCGAGCCCTTGAAGCTGTAGCTGCCGCGCCCCAGCACCAGGATGGCCTGCTCGCCCTCCTGCAGCCAGTTCTGCAGGTTCTTGTATTCCGCCTCACCCAGCAGCGACTTGCCGATCGACGGCACCGAGACCAGTGCCACATGCATGTCGATGAAGGTATCGCCGGGCTCGCCTGCCTCAGGCCGCTTGATCGCGCGTTGGTCACCAGTGGCCTCGAAGGCCGCGTTGATCTGCCCCACATCCAGCGTCATCCGCCGCACCGAGCCGTCGCCTGCCAGCGTGGTCCAGTCCAATACCTCCTCGCGGGCCATGTCGACCTCGCGCTTCGGCCCGTCCGGCTGCACCGGCGACAGACCGCCCAGCCCCAGCGCCCGGGCGACCTTGATGCCCGCCCGCACCAGGCTGTCGTCGATCACCATGATCGTGACTGTCGCGCCGGAAATAATGTCGAGATCATGCGCATCGCCGCCCGCCGCGGCTTCGGCCTTCAGGTCCAGCCCGGCATAGCCTTCGGTCAGCTTGACCATTTTCGAGTTGGGAATTCCGATCAGCACAATCGGCTCGGAGTGCTTCACCAGCTTCACGCCGGTCAGCACCGCATCGGTGTCAATCGCGGCCACCACATGGATCGGCTTGCCGCTGTAGCCGGTGGTGCCGACGAAATCTGAGGTCAGGAAAGCATAGGCAACGGTCTCGCCGCCTTTCAGCACCGGCGCCACCGGCACATCGCTGCGCACCAGGCCAAAGGCCTCGGCGCCGGGCACCAGATCGGCAGGGGTCAGCTCTGTCAGGAAACTGTCGAGGCTGTCTGCCTCAGCCGCCGCCGCAAACATTGCGGCCAGCATCATCACAAGGGCTGTCAGCCAGCCCCGGAAGGCGCGTGTCAGGCCCATGGCGCCCCTCCTTTACTTTGAGTGGCTGCCACGGACGCGCGCAGGGCGCGTTCGGAGTTCTTCTTGGTCACCAGCGGAGGCCCGCGGCCGTCATGCCAGTACTGCGCCGGGTTTGGACGCACGGAAACTGCTGCAGGCAGCCAGACAGTAAAATCCACCGCACAGCTGGAGCCTGCTGCTTGCCAGACAGCAGGGCGCGCACCGGTTTCCGCAGCGCACAGCGCACAGATGCTGCACTTGGGGCAATCCTCCCGCTCGCCGCCGCCTGCCGCAGGCAGTTGAATTTCTACCACACCGAACTCGCCGCAGATCTCGATCCAGTCTCCGCCCGGCGCTGCCTGCCCGGCACCAGATAGGGCTATTTGCAGCACCAGCATGAATGCGGCGCAGATCCCCGCCAGCCGGCGAGCAAAGCCCAGGCAGCAAGCAGAGAATATGACAGGAGTGCGCGGCATAAGTTACAGGAATCACCATTTGCTTCTGCCGCTGACACTAATGAGAACTGCTCCGCTGCAATTTGATTTACATCAGCTATTTTGCAATTCGCCGGCTTCTCTCCGCTGGACAGAGTTTCAAAACCTTGCGCATCCTCGCACCAGGGCCGGCCTTGCCGGCCCTGGTGCGCAAAGGAGCCGGATCTTGAAGAAATTCCCCCTGCCTCCGCTTCCGCAGCTGCACACGTTCGAGGCAGTCGCGCGGCGGCTGAGCTTCACCGCCGCCGCTGATGAACTCTGCCTCACCCAAAGCGCTGTCAGCCGCCAGGTAAAGGTGCTGGAAGACAATCTTGGCCACGCCTTGTTCCTGCGCCGCCACCGCGCCATCGACCTCACCCCCGAAGGCCGCCAGCTGTTTGCCGCCGTCACCCGGGGATTCGAGGAGATCTCCCGCTGCGTCGATGGGCTGCGCGCAGCCCAGGCCCCGCCGCAAATCACCGTGGCCGCCTCGGTTGCCTTTTCCTACTATTGGCTGATGCCGCGGCTGGAACGCTTCAGCGCACGCCACCCCGCCGCGGACTTGCGGGTTCTGGCCACCGACCAGCAAGTGGACCCCAGCAAGGGCGACGCCGATATCGCGGTGCTTTATGGCGACGGGCACTGGCCCGGCACCAAAGCCCGGCGGTTGTTCGGCGAGCGGGTCTATCCGGTGTGCAGCCCCACCTATCTGCAGCTGCATCCGGAGCTGCGTCAGCCCGCGGATTTTCTGGAGCAGACGCTTCTGCATCTGGAGGGCGGCGGCAATATCTGGGGCGGCGTTGACTGGCAGGTCTGGCTGGCGCAGCAGGGTGTCACCGGCCAGCCGCAGCGCCCCGGCATCCGCCTCAACAGCTACCCGATGGTGCTGCAGGCCGCAGAGGCAGGCCGCGGCATTGCCCTGGGCTGGAGTTACATCACCGATCCGATGCTGGCCGATGGCCGCCTGACCTGCCCTGCGGACAGACCCTTGGAAACCGGTGAAGGCTATTACGCGTGCACATCCGAAGATAAGATCTCCAATCCGCTGATCAGAGATTTCCTCAAGTGGATCTTAGAAGAGGTCGAAGCGGCAGATAATTTGGCATGATCTGAAAGAATGCAACGCATTCAGAATGATCGTTTGAGCACGCCCCGGTTTTGACCGCAACTGGATCTCAAATTCGACATGAGGTCCGCCTATGCCAGCTACCGCTCCACGCCGCCCCGGCCGCCGTGCCCGGGGCGCCTCAGATACTGCCGCCGCGCCGCCCATCACTCCCGGCATGCCCGGGGGCCATTACCGGCCGCTGAGCCCGGCAGAGATGGAGCGCATCCACCAGCTCGTGCTGCAGCTGCTGGGTGATCTCGGGTTATCGCAGGTCACACCCAGCCTTCAGGCCCGCGCCGTTGCGGCAGGATGCCAGGTGGACGATGCGGGGCGTTTGCGCTTTCCCCGCAGTCTGGTTGAAGATGTGATCGCCCGCACAAGGCGCAAGTTCACCCTGCATGGAACCGATCCGGTGCATGACATCGAAATCGGCGGCCGCCGCGTGCATGCCGGTACCGGCGGCGCCGCCCCCACCATGATGGACTTCCACACCGGAAAATACCGCGAAAGCACCGTCGGCGATCTCTATGACATCGCCCGGCTGGTGGACCAGATGGACAATATCCACTGGTACCACCGCTCGGTGGTGGCCCGGGACACCACGTCGATATTGGATCTCGATATCAACACCACCTACGCCTGCCTCTCCGGCACCTCGAAATCCATCGCCGTCAGCTACACCGACAGCGCCAGCGTCAAGGCGGTGATGCCGATGCTGGACGCGGTGGCGGGCGGCGAGGACAAATTCCGCCAGCGCCCCTTTTGCACCGCGGTCTGCTGCCACGTGGTGCCGCCGATGCGCTTTGCCACCGAAAGCTGCGACGCGCTTGAGGCCGCGGTTGAGGCCGGGATGCCGATCCTGCTGGTGGCTGCAGGCCAGGCCGGAGCCACCGCCCCTGCCGCCCTTGCAGGCGCGGTGGCGCAAGCCTGCGCCGAAGTTCTGGCCGGGCTGATCCTCTGCAACATCATCGACCCCGGCTGCCGCGCCATCTTTGCCACCTGGCCTTTTGTCAGCGACCTGCGCACCGGCGCCATGTCCGGCGGCTCGGGCGAGCAGGCACTGTTGTCCGCGGCCTGTGCCCAGATGGCCGGTTTCTATGACCTGCCGAACTCGGTGCCTGCCGGCATGACCGACAGCAAGCTGCCCGACATGCAGGCAGGCGGCGAAAAGGGCTACACCATCTCCTTGGCGGCCCATGCCGGCGCTTCGATGATCCACGAATGCGCAGGCATGCACGGCAGCCTGATGGGCACCAGTTTTGAGAGCTACGTGCTCGACAACGACCTGCTGGGCGCCATCCTGCGCACGGTGAAAGGCGTCGAAGTCAGCGAGGACACGCTGAACTTCGAGGTGATCCGCGACGTGGTGCTGGGCGAAGGCCATTACCTCGGCCACCCGCAGACCTTTGCCAGGATGAAGACCGACTACCTCTACCCCGAGATCGCCGACCGCCGCAGCATCAGCGAATGGGAGGAGGCCGGCGCCCGCGATGCCCGCGACGCCGCGCGGGACAAGGTGCAGGCCATCCTGGCGGAACACTACCCCCGCCACATCCCCGAGCAGCTGGACCGGCAGCTGCGCGAGAACTTCAACATCATTCTGCCCCGCGCCCGGATGTTCGGCGGCAACGGTATCTGGTGACCAGAGTGGCGCTTCTGAAACTGACAATGCCACCCGGCCGATAGGCCGGGCAGCGCCCGGCCCTCCAAACCCAGTCACCAAGATTCCAAAGATTTCAGGAAAGGAACTCCAAATGCAGTCTCACGCAAAAGCGGTGATCATCGGCGGCGGCATGATGGGTGTCGGCCTGGCCTATCACCTGGCCGAAGAGGGCTGGACAGACGTGGTGCTGGTCGAGAAGGGCGAGCTGACCTCGGGCTCCACCTGGCACGCGGCCGGCCAATGCCCCAGCTTCATCGGCAATTACAACATGGCCAAGATCCACCATTACTCCAACACGCTCTACCCCCGGCTGGAGGAGCTGACCGGCCAGCCCGCCGGCTGGCACGGCTGCGGCGGCATCCGGCTGGCCACCACTCAGGAAGAGGTGGACTGGTTCAACTATGTCGCCGGATTTGCGCCCAATGTGGGCTTCCACATGGAAGTCATCGGGCCGGACCGCATCAAGGAGCTGAACCCCTGGCTGCAAACCGATGGCATCCTGGCGGGTGCCTATACAAACATGGACGGCCATGTGGACCCCTCCAGCGCCTGCAACGCCATGGCGGCGGGCGCCCGCCAGATGGGTGTCACCATCATCCGCCGCAACCGGGTGATGGATATCAAGCAGCGCGCCTCAGGCGAGTGGGACGTGTTCACCGAACAGGGCAGCATCACCTGCGAGCATGTGGTCAACGCCGGCGGATGCTATGCGCGCGAAGTCGGCCTCTGGGTCGGGCTGGATACACCGATCACAAACATGGAGCACCACTTCCTGGTCACCGAAGCGCTGGACGAATTCAAGACCTGGGAGGGCGAGCTGCCGGTGATGCGCGACCCGGCCACCGCCGGGTATTACCGGCAGGAGCAGAAATCCGGTCTGGTCGGCATCTACGAGCACTATGGCGCCAAGGAAGCCTGGGACCACCGCGGCGGCTCCCCCGAATGGGAGAGCGAGAACGAACTGTTCGACGGCGACATCGACCGTATTGCACCCTGGCTGGAACAGGCATTTGAGCGCATGCCCGTCTTTGCCAATGCAGGGATCAAGCGCATCATCAATGGCGCCATTCCGCATACGCCGGACGGCAACCCGCTGGCCGGCCCCGCACCGGGCTTGCGCAACTTCTGGCAATGCTGCGGCTCCTCCATCGGCATCGCCCAGGGGGCTGGGGTCGGCAAATACCTGGCCCAATGGATGGTCCACGGCGATGCCGAGATCAATATGGCCTGCACCGACCCGCGCCGCTTTGGCGGCTTTGCCGATCAGGACTATACCCGCGCTAAAAGCTTCGAAGATTACCACGAGATGTTCGTGACCCCCCTGCCCGGGCGCGAAGCGGCGGCAGGGCGCGAGGCCCGCACAACGCCGCTTTATGAGCCGCTCAAGGCGAAGGGGGCGGCTTTCACCCAGGTTTACGGCTGGGAGCGGCCGAAGTATTTCGCCCCCGAGGGCTTTACCGAAGACCTGCAATTCCGCCGCAACAATTTGTTCCAAATCGTCGCCGAAGAATGCCGCGCCGTGCGCGAGCGGGCTGGCATCATGGACCTGTCGAGCTTTGCCAAATTCGACGTCACCGGCCCCGGTGCTGAGGCCCTGCTGAACCATCTCACCGCCAACCGCCTGCCAAAGAAAACCGACGGCATCAACCTGACCCATGTGCTGTCGGACAATGGCCGGATCGAGGGTGAATGGACTATCACCCGGCTGGCTGAGGACCGCTTCTACGTTCTCTCCGGCGCCGGAACCGAGCGGATGGTGCAGGATCAGCTGAGTTTTGCCGCAGGCAACGACGCGGTCATCACAAACGTGACCGATGACTATGGCATGCTGGTGGTCGCAGGCCCCAGGTCCCGCGAGGTGCTGGCACCGTTGACCGATGCAGATCTGAGCAACTCCGCCTTCCGCTGGCTTTCGGGCCAGGAGATCACCATTGCCGGCATACCGGTCCGCGCCCTGCGGGTGAACTATGTCGGCGAACTGGGCTGGGAGCTGCACGCGCCAATGGCGCAGCTGGCAGCGCTCTACAGCGCTATCTGGGAAGCCGGAGAACCCCACGGCATTGCCGATTTCGGCGTCCAGGCGGTGAACTCGCTGCGGATGGAGAAAGCCTATCGCGGCTATGGCGCAGAACTGACCAACGAGATCACCCTGATCGAGGCCGATTGCACCCGTTTCTACGCAGCGGACAAAGGAGACTTCAAAGGCCGTACCGCGACCGAAGCCGTCCGCGGCAAAGGCATCGCCACCCGGCTGGTTTACGGCGAGGTTGCTGCCGGTGATTGCGACATCTACGGCGGCGAGACGGTGATGCAGGGAGACAAGGTGGTTGGCGTCTGCACTTCGGGCGGCTATGGCCACGCAACCGGCAAAAGCCTGGCGTTCGCCTATGTGATCCCTGACGCATGCGATGGGCTGGAGGTTGTCATCCTGGGCAGGCGCCGCGCCTTCACGCTTCTGGATGCCCCGGCTTGGGATCCCTCCAACGCACGGCAAAAGGCGTAGTCGAAACAGGCTTCAGCCCGGCGCTCTGCCGGGCCGACCTGCTTAGCGGCGTTGCGGTGTGCCGGCTTCAAACCGCCGGAACGCCAAGGCAATCACCCCTGCAATCGCCATATAGACCAATGCCAGCAGCAGCAGCGGTTCGTAGACAATGAAGGTATCCGCCCGCACCCGTGACGAGACCGCGTAGATCTCTACCACCGTGATTGTCGCCACCAGCGGCGTTGCCTTCAGCTGCAGGATGGTTTCTCCGCCCAAGGTTGGCAGCACGTTGCGGATCGCCTGCGGCAGCCAGATCCGGCGGAACATGGTGAAACGGGGCATGCCAAAGGACTTCGCGGCTTCCAGCTGGCCTTTGGCAACACCAGAAAACGCGCCCCGCATCACCTCGCCCTCATAGCCCGCATAAGACAGGGTCAGCGCCAGCACCGCATAGGGCCAGGCCTGCCGCAGGTAGGGCCACAGCTCAGAAGACCGGATCCAGGGGAACTGCGGAAACAGCGAGCCCAGTCCGTAATACAAAAGCCAGATTTGCAGCAGCAGCGGCGTGCCGCGTATAACGGTGCAGAAGGTGCGCGCAGGGATCGACAGATACCAGGGGCCCACAGCCTGAGCCAAGCCCAGCGGCACCGCCAGCAGGAAGCCCAGGAAAGTCGAAACCGCCAGGATCCACACCGTGGCCCACAGCCCCTCCAGCGCCAAGGGAGCATACTTCGGGATCCAGTCCCAGCGCAGCGAGACCGCGCACCAGACCACCAGCGCCGCAAAAACCAGCATCATCACGATACGGTGCGGTTGCATCAGCTCCTTCACGCTGATCATGCCGTGCCTCCTTTCAGCGAAGGCTGGCCGCGCCGCGCCCATTTCTCAACCCGGGCAAAGACCGCGCCCGAACACAGCGTCACCATCAGATAAAGGAAGCCCGCCGCCAGGAAGAAGGTGAAATAGGCCCGGGTGCTGCTGGCCGCCTGCCGGGTTTCCAGTGTCAGTTCGTTGAAGCCGACCACAGCCAGGAGTGCCGTGTCCTTGGTCGCAATCAGCCACAGGTTCGCCAGCCCGGGCACCGCAAAGCTCATCATCGCCGGGATCGTCACCCGCCGCATGATCATGAGAGTCGGCATGCCATAGGATTTCGCCGCCTCAATCTGCCCGACGGGAACAGCCTTGATGGCACCGCGCAGCACTTCGGTGGCATAGGCCCCCTGCACCACGCCCAAGACCCAGATGCCGGCGGCAACGCCGTTGATCTCAACCCGGCCGCCGCCAAGCGCTTCCGAGATTTTGTTGATGATATCGCTGCCCACGTAGTAGAGGATCAGGATCAGCACCAGTTCAGGCACTGCCCGGATCACCGTGGTGTAGATGGCGAGAAGATCGCGTGTGACCTTCCCGCCGTAGAGTTTGCCATAGGCTCCGAACAGCCCGATCACCAGCCCCAGCCCAAAGGCGCCAAAGGCGATTTGCAGGGAGTTGGCTAGCCCGCGCAGCAGGTTGCCTCCCCAGCCCTCCAGCGACAGCAGCTCCGCGCTGGCGCCGAGGCCCAGTATCTCAAACAGTCCGGTCACGGCAGCACCTTAGTAGATGCTGGTGGTGAAATAGCCCGCGGTGATCTTCTCGTGGGTGCCATCAGCCAGGATTGCTGCGATGCCCTTGTTGAGCGCTTCCAGCAACTCGGTATCGCCCTTGCGCACGCCGGCACCCACACCGCGGCCCAGGATCGACGGGTCATCGGCAACCGCGCCCTTGATCTCGCAGCAGCCGCCATTGTCGGAATTCACGAAGTCCGCCATTGCAATGCTGTCCGCCTGGGTCGCGTCGATGCGGCCGGCAAACAGGTCCTGGTTTGCCTCATCCTGGGTCTGATAAACCTTCAGTTCGGCATCTTTGAAGTATTCCTGCGCATAAGCCTGGTGGATGGTCGAAGCCTGAATGCCGACAATCTTGCCCGCCAGCGAGTCCGGTGTCGGCTCGATGTTCATCGACTTGTCCGCCACGATCACTGCCGGCGTATTGTAATAGGCATCCGAGAAGTCGATGGTCTTCAGGCGCTCCTCGGTGATCGACATTGAGGCCATGATCGCATCAATCTGCTGGCCGGTCAGCGACGGGATGATACCGTCCCAGGCCACCGGGGTGATCACGCAGTCCAGCTCTGCGGCGGCGCAGACTGCTTTGATAACTTCAATTTCCCAGCCAACCCAGTTGCCCGAGCTGTCGAGCGAGGAAAACGGCGGGTAAGGTTCGGCGGCGATGCCGATCTTGACCTGTTCCGCGGCAGCGGCGCCAGCCGTCAGGGCGGCAGCTGCGGTTGCAGCGGCAAGCAGTGCTTTCAGTTTCATGAGGTTCTCTCCCTGTTGATTTTATTGGGTTCTTCTTGTGTCAGGCGACCGAGCTCAGGAATTGCTTCAGCCGCTCTGATTGCGGATTGCCAAAGACCTCGGCAGGCGGTCCCTGCTCTTCGATGCGGCCCTGGTAAAGGTAGACAACATGGTTCGCGACCTCGCGCGCGAACTTCATTTCATGGGTGACCAGCAGCATGGTGCGCCCTTCAGCGGCCAGGCCGCGGATAACCGTCAGCACTTCGCCCACCAGTTCGGGGTCCAGCGCCGAGGTCGGCTCGTCAAACAGCATCGCCGACGGATCCACAGCCAGTGCCCGCGCAATCGCCGCCCGCTGCTGCTGGCCGCCGGACATATAGGCAGGATAGGTGTCCTCCCGGCCGGCCAATCCCACCCGATCAAGCAGCTCCCGCGCCCGTTCGATGGCTTCGGCTTTGGGCACCTTCAGCACATGCACCGGCACCTCGATGACATTCTCCAAAAGCGTCCGGTGGGTCCACAGATTGAACTGCTGGAACACCATCGCCAGCTTGGTGCGGATGCGTTCGATCTGCTTCTGATTGGCAGGGCTGCCATCACCCCGCATCGCGACTTCCTCGCCGCCGATCACAATCTTGCCCGAGCTCGGCGTCTCCAGGAAGTTGATGCAGCGCAGCATGGTCGATTTACCCGAGCCGGAGCCGCCGATGATCGCAACCACATCGCCCTGCTGCGCGGTCAGATCCACGCCTTTCAGCACTTCCAGATTGCCGAAGGACTTGTGCAAGTCCTCCACCCGGATCGCCTCCCGGCGCGTGTCCGGCTCCTGAACTGATGCGGCAGCTGCGGCTGTGTCCATTGTTGCGTGATCCTCAAATTTTCTGATTGCAGTAAGCCGCGATCCCAGTAATTATGCAAGTGTATAATTTCTTCACCCGGCGAAAAGGGAGCTAAGGTGAGCGAGGAGCGCAAAAAATTCAAACGCGAGTCAGCCGAATCCCGGCAGGAAGCACTGATCCTCGCCACGCTCGAACTGGTGGCCGAGAAAGGCGTGCGCGGTGCCACGGTGCGGGGAATCGCCGAACGCGCCGATGTGACCCAGGGGCTGATCCGCCATTATTTCAGCTCCAAGGAAGAGCTGATCACCGCCGCTTACGAGCACCATATGAACGCGATGACGGATGAAACCTTTGCCCCGGCAGAAGGCGTCCAGGGCTCCGCGCTAGCCAAGCTGCGCGCCTTTGTTGAGGCCTCGCTGACGCCGCCGGTGGTCGATCCGCGCTCACTAGCGCTTTGGGCCAGCTTTCTGAACAAGGTGCAGAACGACCCCCAGATGAAGGCCACGCACGAGCGCACCTATGCCTATTTCCGCGACCAGCTGGAGGGGCTGATTGCCGCCGCGCTGGAGGAAGCAGGCCGCGCCGCACCCCCTGCCCGGCTGCGGCAGCTGGCGATTGCCTGCAACGCTGTGATTGACGGCCTCTGGCTGGAGGGCGGCGCATTGCCCGACGCCTTCACGCCCGGGGAACTGCCTGAAATCGGACGGCAATCCGTTGCCGCCCTCATTGGATTGAACTTAACGCAGGAGGCTGACAAGACATGAGGCTGACAGCAATTACCGAACGCCTGGCCGGATTGGGCGGCGGCAAATGGGGGGTGCACCTGAAGGCGCGCCAAATGGCAACGGATGGCGCCGACCTGGTCGAAATGACCATTGGCGAACCGGATGTTCCCGCCCCGCAGGAGCTGCTCGACGCAGCTGCCGAGGCGCTGCAATCGGGCCGCACCGGCTATTCCAACGGCCGCGGCGAGGCCGGGCTGTGCGCAGCTCTGGCCGTATCTTACACCGCAAGCCGCGGCCGCGAATTCACACCGGAAAACATTCTCTGCTTCCCGGGCACTCAGACCGCGCTTTATGCAGTCCTGCAGGGCGTGGCCGAGGCAGGCACCGAGGTGCTGGTGGGTGATCCGATGTATGCCACTTACGAAGGCGTGATCCGTGCCTCCGGCGCAGACCCCGCGCCGGTTCCGCTGCACCCCGAGGCCGGCTTCCGCATGCAAGCCGCCGATATCGCAGAGCGCATCACTCCGCGCAGCCGTGCCATCCTGCTGACCACACCGCACAACCCGACCGGCGCCATCCTGACCGCTCAGGACCTGCAGGAGATAGGCGAACTGGCGATCAAGCACGACCTCTGGATCATCTCGGATGAAGTCTATGAGCACATGGTGTTTGATGGCGCCGAATTCGTCTCCCCGCTTTCTGACCCCGCTCTGGCAGACCGGGTGATTGCAGTCTCTTCAATCTCCAAATCCCACGCCGCCCCGGGCTTCCGCAGCGGCTGGTGCGTCGGCCCCGCAGACTTCTGCACCGCGCTGCTGCCGGTCTCGGAGACCATGCTGTTCGGCAACCAGCCCTTCATCGCCGACATGACCGAGAAAGCCGTGCGCGAGGGGTCCTCCGTCGCCGCCGGCATGGCCGCCCGTTTCTCCGCCCGCGCAGACCTGATGATGCAGCGGCTACACAGCGAAACCGGACTAACCGTGCACCGCCCCGACGCCGGCATGTTCGCCCTGGTCAATGTCGCTGCCACCGGCATGGACGGCGACGCCTACGCCTGGGACCTGCTGGAGCACGGCGTGTCCGTCATGCCCGGCTCTGCCTTCGGCGACAGCCTGCGCGACTGGGTCCGGGTTGCCCTCACCATTGATGACAGCAAATTCGCCACCGCGCTCGACCGCATCGTGGCCCACGCAAACCGCAAGAAACGGAGCGTTGCATGACCAAACAAACAGTGGGTGAAGCGCTGGTCGCGGGACTCAAAGCGCGCGGCGTCTCCTGCGTCTTCGGCATTCCCGGCGTCCACACGGTAGAGCTCTACCGCGGCCTCGCGGCCTCTGGCATCCGCCACGTCACCCCCCGTCACGAGCAGGGCGCAGGCTTCATGGCCGACGGCTATGCCCGTGCCTCCGGCAAACCCGGCGTTGCCTTTGTGATCACCGGCCCCGGCCTCACCAACACGCTGACCCCAATGGCCCAGGCCCGCGCGGATTCGGTGCCGATGCTGGTCCTGTCCGGCGTCAATGCCAGCGGCACCCTCGGCAAGGGCCACGGCCACCTGCACGAGCTGCCGGATCAGCACGCCCTGGCCAAGACCGTGGCGCTGGTCTCGGAACATGTCGCCCGGCCGGAAGAGCTGAGCACCGCGCTGGACCGCGCCTTTACCCCCTTCTCCGCAGGCCGCCCCGGACCCACCCATGTCCAGGTCCCGCTGGATGTGGCCGGCACCGGCGCAAAGGGCACCCCGACCGCAGAAGACGCCGCCAAGCCGACTCTGGACATGGGCTTGGTTACCCAGGCCGCAGACCGGCTCTCCGCTGCCAAACAAGTGGTGATCCTGGCCGGCGGCGGCGCCAAAGCCGCAGGCGCAGACCTGCAAGCGCTGGCCGAACGCCTTGATGCGCCAGTGGTGCAAACCGTCAACGCCCGCGGGTTGATGCACGGCCATGCGCTGACCGTACCTGCCAGCCCCAGCCTGCAAGCCGTCCGCGCCCTGATCGAAGGTGCCGATTGTGTGCTGGCACTGGGCACCGAGCTTGGGCCCACCGATTACGACATGTATGCCACCGGTCGCATGGCGGCCATGGAGGGGCTGATCCGGGTCGACATCTGCGCCGAACAGCTGGCCCGGCATGACGCGGCACTCGCCATTCAAGGCCGAACCGACGATGCCATCTCAGCGTTGCTGACCACCCTTCCCGATCCTTCAAAGACAAGCGAAGGCGCCGCCCGCGCCGAACAGGCCCGCGCCGCTGCGTTTGAGGAAATCGGTCCGGGCTACCGCGCCCAGGTCGAAGTGCTGAACGCCATGCGTGCGGCCGTGCCGGATTCGCTGATGGTGGGGGATTCCACCCAGCCGATCTATGCCGGCAACCTCTACTACGACCATGACCGCCCCGGCGGCTGGTTCAATGCCGCCACCGGATATGGCGCGCTTGGCTATGGCATCCCCGCCGCCATCGGTGCGGCCATTGCTGCCCCCGGAACTCCAGTGATCTGCATCGCAGGCGACGGCGGCGCCCAGTTCTCGCTGCCTGAAATCATGGCCGCGGTGGACGAAAACCTGCCTATCACCTTTGTTCTGTGGAACAACCGCGGCTATGGCGAGATCGCCTCTTCGATGGAGGCCGTCGGCGTCGAGGTGGTCGGCTGCGACCCAACACCGCCGGACTTTGCCGCCACTGCGGCCTCCTTCGGCATCCCCTTCACCCGCGTAGCCCAGGACCCGCAAGCGATCGCTGCCGCACTGGCCGAGGCGAGCAAACGCCAAGCCCCCTCCATCGTGGAAATCGAAATCACCGGCCCCGCGCCGGAGCAGGAGTAACCCATGCGCAACCCCACCTACGAGTTTACCCGCGCCATCACCCGCCGCCCGGCCTCCACCATCGCCGCCGGCCTGCGCGCCGAGGATATCGGCAACCCCAGCCTCGACAGCATGCTGGCGGCCCACACGGCCTATGTCGCCGCCCTGCGCAGCACCGGCGCCGAGGTGATCGAGCTGGATCCGCTGGAAGCCTTTCCCGACGCCCAGTTTGTCGAGGACACCGCCCTTTGCCTGCCTCAGGGCGCTATTCTGATGCGCCCCGGCGCGCCGTCGCGTCTGGGTGAGGTCGCCGAAATGGCTCCAACCCTCCGCGCCTGCTACGATGAGGTTCGCGAAATCACCGGCCCCGGCCATGTCGAAGGCGGCGACATCCTGGTAACGGAGAAGGAAATCCTGGTCGGCCGCTCCGATCGCACCGACGCCGCAGGCGTTGCCGAACTGGCAGAGATTGCCGCCGAATGGGGACACAGCCTGCGCGAAGTCTTCACCCCCGCAGGTGTGCTGCACTTCAAAACCGACTGCTCGCTGATGGACGGTGAAACCATCCTGTCGACCAAGCGCCTGGATGCGTCCGGCTGTTTCCAAGGCTACCGAGTGCTGCATGTGCCGGAGGGCGAGGAAGCCGCCGCCAACGCCATCCGCTTCAACAACCTGGTGCTGATGGCCGCAGGCTTCCCCCGCACCGCAGAAGTCCTGGACAAGGCTGGATATGATGTCGTCCAGATCGACAACACCGACTGCGCCAAGCTTGACGGCGGCATGTCCTGCCTGTCGCTGCGGTTCTGAAGCAAAAATACAGGCCTGGTGCAACCGCTCCGGGCTTGCCTTCCGGCTTGATCGAAAAGTGCCCCGGCGTCGCGGGCGCACAATTTCCTACCACTCAGCACCTTGGCCTTTCCCATAAACCGCGGCGTTTTTTTCACCACGCGGATGGATGGCAGCTGATGCAGGCAAACGCCTTTCATTCAAGAAAATCATAAGATGATGGCGGAGACGAAGGGATTCGAACCCTCGAGACGGTTTCCCGCCTACTCCCTTAGCAGGGGAGCGCCTTCGACCACTCGGCCACGTCTCCGCTGACCCGTATATTTGCCAGAGCCTAGAGAAACAAGGCGTTTTTTCAAATTTTTGCCGCATCACAAAAATAGGGAAATTTCCCCAGTTTCCCGGGAACTTTTACGGAACTGCATGTAATTCGCATGCAAAACCCGCGCGGCAGTGTTCGCATAATGTTCACATCAGCCGGCCTGAAATTGATTCCCCTGCTCCAGCCATAATGAGAGCCGTCTAAGCGGGTGCTGCCATACCGCTATGGAAGAAGCACCCGCAATCCTCGGCACCGCGTTTTCGGGCATCGGCGAGCGCGGTGATCTCATCACGCTTCACCTTAGCTCTTCTACCACAAGCAAGAACGGATGCTGTTTTCGCTGTGAGACGGCGCGGCTCCTTACGCCGCTGCGGCAAATTCGGTCTGGGTTCACCGCTGCCCTGCGGCGGCACAGCGCCCGGAAACCTGGGCGGCCAGATCAGCCAGCACAAGCGAAATGCCGTTGCAGCGGTTTTTGATTGACTGACCAATCAATATAAGGCAATTTCTCCGCCACGCCCGGATTCTTCGCCTGCAGGGCCGCTGCCCCCTATCGGCAGCAGCTGCAAGGCAGAACACTGCTGCGCGTGCAACCTGACCCGCCCGCCGGCTCCAAGGCCTGCGCGGCAGAAACATTGGCCTCATTTGGGAAAACGAACATGACCCGACCCAACATACTGATTTTCATGGTGGATCAGCTGAATGGAACTCTGTTCCCAGATGGCCCCGCCGCGTGGTTGCACACCCCCAATTTGAAGAAGCTTGCTGACCGCTCGACCCGGTTCCGCAACGCGTATACCGCATCACCGCTTTGCGCACCGGGGCGGGCCAGCTTCATGTCGGGCCAGCTGCCCTCGGCCACCAGAGTCTATGACAATGCGGCCGAGTTCGCCTCTTCCATTCCAACTTACGCGCACCATCTGCGCCGCGCGGGTTACTACACCTGCCTCAGCGGCAAGATGCATTTTGTTGGCCCCGACCAGCTGCACGGCTTCGAGGACCGCCTGACCACCGACATCTACCCCCCTGACTTCGGCTGGACTCCGGACTACCGCAAACCGGGCGAGCGGATCGATTGGTGGTATCACAACATGGGGTCCGTCACCGGCGCAGGCATTGCCGAAATTTCAAACCAGATGGAGTTCGACGACGAAGTTGCCTTCCACGCCACCCAGAAAATCTATGATCTTGCCCGCGGCAAGGACAGCCGTCCCTGGGCGCTGACCGTCTCCTTCACCCACCCGCATGACCCTTATGTGGCGCGCAAAAAGTACTGGGACCTGTACGAGGATTGCGAACACCTCCTGCCTGAGGTGGCGGACCTTGGCTATGACAATCAGGACCCGCATGCACAACGGATCTTTGATGCCAACGACTGGCGCAGCTTCGACATCACCGAAGAGGACATCCGCCGCTCCCGCCGGGCCTATTTCGCCAATATTTCCTATCTCGATGACAAAATCGGCGAAGTGATGGAGGCACTGGAGAGCACCCGGCAGGAGGCCATCATCCTGTTTGTCTCGGATCATGGCGACATGCTGGGCGAGCGCGGCCTGTGGTTTAAGATGAGCTTTTATGAAGGCTCGGCGCGGGTGCCGCTGATGGTGGCAGCACCGCAGATGGCCCCGGGCCGGGTGGACACCCCGGTCTCCAACATCGACGTCTGTCCGACGCTGTGCGATCTGGCCGGTGTCAGCATGGAGGAGGTGATGCCCTGGACCTCAGGCGAAACACTTGTTCCGCTGGGCCAAGGCGGGGAACGGACGACACCGGTGGCGATGGAATATGCCGCTGAAGCATCTTATGCGCCCATGGTCTCACTGCGCTTTGGCCAGTGGAAACTGAACCTGTGCAGCCTGGATCCGGACCAGCTGTTCGATCTTGATGCCGATCCTCATGAATTGACCAATCTTGCGGGCGATCCGGCCCACAGTGAAACTCTGGAGCACCTCAAGGCGGCAGCGGCGGAGCGCTGGGATCTGGAACGGTTCGACGCAGACGTGCGCGAAAGCCAGGCCCGCCGCTGGGTGGTCTATGAGGCGCTGCGCGAGGGGGGCTATTTCCCCTGGGACTACCAGCCGCTGCAGAAAGCCAGTGAACGCTACATGCGCAATCACATGGATCTTAACGTAGTGGAGGAAAACGCAAGGTTTCCCCGCGGAGAGTAGCCAGTGCTTTGGGAGACGCCGGCGCCTGTTCCCTGTCAGAACGCAGAGCGCCAAAAGAGGAGACCCTCAGCACCGAAGAAACCACCCGAACAGAGTTGCAGCCCATAGGATAGACGTTAAACGCGCATGTCTATGCGACGGTGATCTCAAAAATGATCGCCGGGAGGCTTGTGCAGCTTCCGATATCGGCCTCCGCTCCAGGCCAAACCGAAGCTGTACCGGTTCATCTTTTCAGGCGGACTCTGGCAAATACTGCTGCATGGCATCGCCATGCAGCGGCAGCTTTTGCCCTAGCCCGCCTTGGCCTGGTCAACCAGTCCGAAGCAGCGCACCAGCAGCTTGGACAAGTTGACCTGAGCCTCCCCTGCACGCTTACTCCCATTTTGCGTGCAGGGGTCAAAATGCCGGAGTTGCACCCAGCCGGAACAGAGTATTCCATGGCGGCCAAACGATGTAACCGATTGATCCTTGGTCCAGTCCCAAGTTAAAAAAATGCCTGCACACAAGGGGAAACCTATGCCAAAATTGGGGATGGAGCCTAAGCGGCGCGCAGCACTTGTGGATGCGGTAATCGATGAAATCGGCGAGGCTGGCTCGCTAGACGTCACCGTATCCAAGATTGCAAAACGTGCTGGGATGAGCAGCGGTCTGGCACATCATTACTTCGGCAGCAAAGATCAAATGCTGATCGCTGCCATGCGGCATATTCTGACAATTTTCTCGCAGCGGGTCATAGCTGGACTGGCTGACGCCGAAGGGCCGGCAGAACGCATCAAAGCGATCATTCGGGCTAACTTTGAGGATCACGTCTTTGAAAGGCGGAAGACTTCGGCCTGGCTGAGCTTTTACGCCTTGTCGCAAAGCAACGAAGACGCCGCGCATCTGATGGAGATCTATCAAAAGCGTTTGCGCAGCAACCTTCTGCACGACCTTCGCAAGACGAGCAGCCGGCCGGAAAAAATCGAACGCACACTATCCGCCCTGATAGATGGCGTCTATTTGCGGGCAGCATTGGGCAAACAGGGACCGGATCCGCTGGCCGCCGAGACCGTAATACTGGCTTTCGATGCGCTGCTTGCCCGCCAGTAGGTCATGAGCTCACACCGTATGGCCCCTCCATGCCCTGCAGGTTCCCGCTGGCCACCAAGCACGCGGAAAGCGGACATTGACTGCATCCGCCAGCCGCAGCTAGAGAGCCGAAACTTGATGCGTTGAGCGAATGTCCAGAAGGCTTACGGGCTTCTGGATGCGTGAATAGATTTGTGTGTAAGCGTCTGCGCGTACCGGCCGCAAACACACGAACCAGCAAGCTACGCGCGAGTGGCTCCAATCATGCAGAAATTTGAAGCAGGCACCGCTTTACCCGGCGGTGCCTGTCCAATTCATTGTGCCTCGTTGCAGGTCTAGAGGTTCGCCAGGTCCCGCAGAAACAGCGCTATGCCTGGGAAGTAGATCAGCAGCGCCGTCATTAGGGCCAGGATCAGGAAGAAGGGCAGTGTGCCTTTGATTACCTGCAGGTAGGGTCTGTTGAAGATCGCAATTGCCGTGAAAATATCGCAGCCAAAGGGCGGTGTCGCCGAGCCGATGGCCATCTGCAGCGTGATCATGACCCCCACCAGCACCGGATCCAGGCCGGAGGCGCTGATGATCGGCACAAAGATCGGCGTCAGAATCACCAGCACCACCAGCGAGTCCACAAACATGCAGCCTACAAAGAAGCACAGCGCGATGACAAACAGGATGTACTCGTGCGAGGCGCCTTCCAGATTCAGCGGCTCCAACAGCCCCTGCGGCACCTGCTCAAAGGAAATATACCAGGAGAACGCCTGCCCTGCCCCCACCAGGATGAACACAACAGCAGTGATCAGCCCGGTGCTGAGAGCGGCATCCATCACGTCGTTGAATTTCAGCTCGCGGTAAATCACGCACTCCACGATCAGCGCATAGAGCACCGAGAAAGAGGCCGCCTCGGTCGGGGTGACTGCACCGGAGTAGATGCCGCCGACGATCAGCACCGGGAAGCCCAGCGGCAGGACTGCCTTTTTGATGGCCGCCAGCCGTTCTGCGCGCGTGGCTTTGGGAACCAGCGCAATCGTGTCGCCCTGCCACAGGCTGTAGAAGTAGCAATAGACAGAAAACAGCACCGCCAGCAGGATGCCGGGGCCGATGCCTGCGATGAACAGGTCGCCGACGCTGGTGTTGGCCAGGGTGCCATAGAGGATCATGCCGATGCTGGGCGGGATCAGAAAGGCAATGTCGCTGGCGTTGATGATCAGCGCCATCACAAAGCTGTCCTTGTAGCCCGCTTTCAGCAGCCGCGGCCGCATGATCTGTCCAATCGATACCACGGTTGCCTGGGTCGAGCCGGAAACTGAGCCGAACAGGGTGCAGGCAATACAGGCGGTGATCGGCAGGCCCGCGCGGCGGTGGCCGACATAGGCCTGGATCAGCCCCAGGAGGTTATTGGCGGTATGGCCCCGCGCCATGATGTCGGCGGCAAGGATAAACATCGGCACCGCAATCAGTGCGTTGGGAGAAATCCCCGTCACCATCTGCTGGATCACCACGCCAGTGTCGGTCTGCGAAAAGTGAACCAGACCGATCAGCGTGGCAGCCACCAGCGGCACCACCATCGGGTAGCTCATGAACAAGAGCACCACCATCGGCACCACCAGCGCTGCGGTGATGACATATGTATCCAGCTCGCCCGAAAGGATATCGTTCAGAAACTCCATCTCAGACTCCGATCTCTTCGGCTTCGCCGTCTTTGACCTCATAAGACAGCCAGGTGCCCGCATGGGTGACGTTCATCAGGAAGGCGATAAGGTACTGAAGCCCGGCCATGGCCAGACCCACGGGGATCACAGCGTAGATGAGATAGACCGGGAATTGCAGCGCCGGGCTCAGCCGGTTCACCGCTTTGATTTCAAGAACATAGAACACCGCCTGGTAGGCGAGAAACAGCAGGAGCGCGCTTGTGGTTCCGGTGATCAGCAGCATCATTGCCTTGCGGCCGCGCGGCGGCAGCAGGTCATAAGCGGCGGTCATGCGGATGTTGCGCCCTTTGCGCACCGCATAGGCGAATCCGACAAAGGTCACCGCGACGATCAGAAACTGGTTCACCTCTTCTGAGAAGAACAGGCTCTTGCCAAAGCCGTAGCGGCCGATGGCGTTGGCAGTTGAATTCAGCATCATCAGCAGGATCGCCAGAATGATGACGGTCTTCTCAATCAGCTCGGTGCCTTTGCTCAGGGCAAGCAGCAGGGTCTTCATGTCTCTCTCCCTCGCGCCGCGAGGTGCGCGCACTTCAAGGAAAGGCGCGGTTCCCCTCCCCGGGAAGCCGCGCCCTCCAGTTTCAGCAAGCCGGGTTAGTTGGCGGCCGCGACGTCTGCCAGAACACCGTTCAGGATCGCCTCGGCGCCTGCGCGGGCCTCTGCCTTCTCGTCGTCGCCATAGGCGTTTTCGACGACGTCAAAGAAGGTTTCATGCAGGCCGGTGCTCAGCTCTTTGAAAACGGCGCGCTCTTCTTCGCTCAGCACGATCACTTCCAGGTCGGGGCGCTCGGCCTTGATCTTCTCCATGTTCTGGGAGTTGATCGAGATCTGGTAGTCATGCGCGGCCTGCTCGGCGGCTGCGATTGCGGTGCGGACCATCTCCTGCTCTTCCGCAGGCAGGCCGTTGAACCATTCGCTGTTGGTGGAAACAGTGCCGACATAGGGCTGCTGGCCCGGGAACATCAGGTAGTCTTGCACCTCGTGCCACTTAGCGTTGTAGATGAAGTAAACCGGGTTCACCATGCCGTCGACGGTCTTCAGCTGCAGCGCGCCGTAGACCTCGCCCCAGGACAGCGGCGTCGGGTTGGCGCCGAATGCCTTGTAGGTCTCAACCGGAATGGTCGAGGTGAAGGTGCGGACCTTCTGGCCGTCGAAATCTTCCGGCGAGCGGATCGGCTTGTTTGCGCCCCAGGCCATCTCGCCTTCGGAGATCATGGTCAGGAGCTTGAGGTTCACCTTCTCGAACTTCGCGCTCAGACCTTCATAGATGGTCGGGCTGGTGGTCAGCACCTTGCGGATGGTGTCGATGTCGCCGCCCAGGACATAGGGCAGATCCAGCACCTGTGCCTCGGGCACATAAGAACCCAGGTGGCCGGTGCCGACGGACACGAACTGCACGGTGCCTTTTGATGTCAGCTCGACAATGTCGTTCTCAGTGCCCAGCTGGCCATAGTAGTAGATGCGCACTTTGATATCGCCGTCCGACTGCTCTTTGATGCTGTCGGCAAAGGCCTGGGCAAAGATATCCTGAACGTCGCCTTTGTCCTCTTCAGAGGCGAATTTCCAGGTGTCAGCAACTGCCGAGGTTGCCAGACCGGCAATCAGCACGGCCGATGACAGCAGTTTGCGGGTGAAGTTGGTCATTTAGGTGATCCTCTTGCTCGCCGCTTACGCGGCGCCTTCCGAAATGATGACAAGGGGGCGGAATGCCGTGCCTTGGTCATGGGGAGCCCCTTTGCAGAGCGCGCCATAGCCGGCCGCGCCCGAGGGGGTTGTTTCCAGGCCCAGAGCCGAAACCGCTTCCGCCGCTGCTTCGCCCTCCTCCTCCGTGAGGGTCTGATAAGACACCTGGGCTTTTTCGAGCGCGTGCCAGGCCACAACCGATGGCTCTTTGCAGTCCAGGCGGCCCATATTAGAATCCGGGCCGTCAGCGCGGGTGGCCGCACCGGCAAGATGGCTGGTTTTCAGGCAGGCAGCGGCCTCGGGCTCGACCACGATCAGCTCGGGCTGTTCGGCCCAGTTGCGGCGGATCATATAGGCCATGGCAGCAGCCAGGCCGCCGACGCCGGCCTGCAGGTAGACATGGGTCGGCCAGGTGCCGGAGGCCTCGAAAACTGCGCGCATTTCCTCGGCGATGACGCAATAGCCTTCCATCACCCATTTCGGGATCTCGGTATAGCCTTCCCAGGTGCCGTCCGCGAGCAGCACCGCGCCGCTTTCATCCGCATCGGCAATGGCTGCGGCAACGCTCACATCATAGACATCGCCGGAACGCACGACCTCGGCGCCCAGGCCGCGCAGCCGCTCGGCAAAGCTTTCGGGAACAGTTTTCGCCAGATGGATACGGGCCTTGGCGCCCATCGCGCGGGCCCCTGCGGCAACGCCCATGCCATGGTTGCCGGCGCTGGCGCAAACAAAGGTATGGGTGGCGGCAAAAGCGCGGATGTCAGCGTCCTTCAGCCGTTCCAGCGTCGGAATTTCACCGGTTTTCTGCTCCCAGGCCTGTTGCAGGATCCGGGCCACCGCATAAGGCGCCCCGAGCGCCTTGAAGGCACCCAGGCCCATCCGGCCGGTTTCATCCTTGGCCAGGACGGTCAGGCCGTCCGGGCTGCTGAGTTCGCGAAGCGGCGAGGCTTCATAGTTTTCCTGCGCCTGGAAAAACTTCAATGCACGTTCGAAGTCCGGGGCAAAGCTGAGAGAGTCTATCTGTTCCATGGCCCAAAACTAACACGCACTGGCCACTTGAAATTTTCATCGACCGGCTGGAACTTGAAAAAGTTTCTCGCCAACTTACCTCAACGTGATATGATGAAGTCATGAATATTGATCTGGACGAAACTGACTTAATAATCCTGCGCCAGCTCCAGAAAGACTGCCGAATCGGATTGGAGCAACTCTCTCAGGAGTGCTCTCTTTCCGTTCCGTCTGTACAGCGCAGGCTGAAAAAGCTGCGGGAATCCGACCTTATCCAGCAGGAAGTGGCGATCCTTAACCCTGCCCGCTTCAACTACAAGATGACATTTGTGGTCCTGGTTGAGCTGGACCGTGAATCGTTGGACCAGCTGGATCATTTCCGCAAACGGGCCAGGTCCGACCCGCAGGTGCAGCAATGCTACTATGTGACTGGTGATGCAGACTTCATCCTGATCTGCAGCGCTCAGGACATGCAGGATTTCGAGGCCCTGACCCACCGCCTGTTCTTCGAGAACTCCAATGTCCGCCGGTTCCGAACCTCAGTGTCAATGGAACGCACCAAAGTCGGACTGTCGCTACCGATCTAATGACAGCACTAAAGAGCAGCCCCTTAAGCACCTTTTGCTGACTAGAGAGGCGCAAAGCTCCGCCCAGCGCGCTTCTTCGGTGCGGCGGAGGCGAAGGCCGTTCTTGCGGAGTCATCTCCGTTCCAAGCCTATTGGCACGCAGGAATGTACCAGACCACCTTGCCTGCACGGCCTGCTAAAAGCTTGGTTATGCAGCCCCCCGCTGGAACACCATAGAGAGCAGCTGCTCATTGCACCTGTACAGTTTTGCCTCCAGGTCGGTGTCCGGCGCCTCATCATCACGGATATGCTCAAGAAAGCTCAACGACGCGGCGCTATCGAGGAGATAGACGAAATCATCTGCATCAGCAGCTTCGGGAAAGAGACCGGCGGCCTGCAGCCTCCGGATCAGGCGGGCAAACTGACCGCGCTGACGTTTCAGGCATTTCTCATACTCACGGGCAAAGTGCGACTTTGGCTGGGTCATGAACGCTGCCACGGCGAATCGCCACATTTCCGAGGTCGGCCCTCCCATGCGGTATTTGTACAGGCATTTCGTCAGGGTGTTGATTGCTGTCAAAGCATCCGCCTGCGGCGCATCAATGACCTGCCGGCCCAAGGTGAAGCCGTGCTCGAAATCCTCGGTCACCACTGCCAGCAGAAGGTCGTTCTTGGTTTTGAAGTAGGTGTAGAGCGTGCCCGGCGAAACTCCCGCCTCCTCCGCGACTTCTTCAAGTTTTACTGAACTGTAGCCCTGTGCGGCAAACAGGGACATTGCTGCCTTCAGCATCTCGCTGCGGCGCAGCTGCTTTTGCTTTTCTCTCAATCCCGCCATGCCGGTGATCATATTCATTCCAAGTTCCAGTGCAAGTTTGAAGCCAAGTACAAAATTGAAGTTGACTATAAAAAAGTTGACGGAAGAAATTTGATCATATCTACTTTCTCCCATTGGAGCGTACGGAAAAGATGCTCCGCACAGGGAGGACGGTACGGATGGCGCGCGGACAATGATTGAGATAACCGGGTTGTCGAAGACTTTTGGCGCAGGCCCTTCGGCCTTCACTGCGCTGGAAAACATCAACGTCACGATCAAGGAAAATGAGTTCTTCACCCTGCTGGGGCCTTCGGGCTGCGGCAAGACAACCCTGTTGCGTTCAATAGCGGGATTTGTGAATCCAACCTCCGGCAGCCTGACGGTGAACGGCGAAGACATGCTGTCCAAGCCGCCATACGCACGTCCTGTGAACACGGTGTTCCAGAACTATGCGCTGTTTCCCCATATGACGGTGGCCGAAAACATCGGTTTTGGCCTGGAGATGCTGGGCCGCCCCAAATCTGAAATCAAATCCGTCGTGGCTGATATGCTTGATCTGGTGCAGATGGCGCCAATGGCGGACCGGATGACCAGCCAGATCTCCGGCGGGCAGCAGCAGCGGGTTGCACTGGCCCGGGCCCTGGCCCCGAAACCCAAGGTGCTGCTGCTGGACGAACCGCTGTCGGCGCTGGATTTCAAGCTGCGCAAGGACATGCAGATTGAATTGAAGCGGCTGCAGTCGGAAACCGGCATCACCTTTGTCTTTGTCACCCATGACCAGGAAGAGGCGCTGACGATGTCAGACCGGATTGCGGTGATGAAGTCCGGCCGCATCCTGCAAATCGGCGGCCCCAAGGATATCTATGACCACCCGGCTGAGCGCTTTGTGGCGGATTTCATCGGCGATACCAATTTCGTCAGCGCCAACCTTTTGTCCGAGGACAACGGCAAAGCCCAGGTGCGCCTGCCCTCCGGCGCGACTGTCGAGGCGCGCAGCCCCGAGGGCGGGGCCCATTCCGGCGCGGTGACCATTGCAGTGCGCCCGGAACATGCGATGCTGTCAGAGCCCGGCGCGCTGATCGACGGCAGGCTGAAGAACATCGTCTATTTCGGCACCGACACCCATTACCACGTCGAAAGCGAAGGCCAGCCCACCTTTGTTATCCGCCGCCAGAACCAGCCCGACGCGGTAGAGCATCACAGCGTGGGCGACAGCGTCGGCATTTCCTTCAACCCCGGCATTGCCCAGGTTCTGAGGGACTGACGCCATGTCCGCAGATGCCCAGACCGAACGCAACCGCTGGCTGCTGCTGACGCCGGCACTGACCATCCTGACACTGGCCGCCGCAGGCCCGCTGCTGATCGTTGTCGTCTATTCCTTCCTGACCGCCGGCGACTACGGCGGCGTAGTATGGACATTCTCGACCGACGCCTGGTTCAGCGTCGTCGCGGAACGCGATTTCTTTGACGAGACCCTGTCCTTTTCCGACGCCCATCTGGCGATCTTTTGGCGCTCTGTGAAACTCTCGCTGATGACCACTGCCGTAGCGTTTCTGGTCGGTTTTCCAACTGCCTATTTCATCGCCACCCGCCCGGCTCGCAAACGCGACTTCTGGATGCTGCTGATCATGATCCCGTTCTGGACCAACCTCTTGATCCGGACCTTCGCGGTGATGGAGATCATCCGCAACGAGGGCGTGGTGAACACGGTGCTGATGAAACTGGGTCTGATCGAGGCTCCGATCCAGATGATGTACACCGAATTCGCGGTCACACTGGGCATGTTCTACGTCTTCCTGCCGCTGATGGTACTGCCGATCTACGCCAGCATGGAGCGGATGGATTTCTCTTTGGTCGAGGCTGCATACGACCTCTATGCCTCGCGCTGGAAAGTGCTGCGCCGGGTCATCCTGCCGCTGATCAAGCCCGGTGCGGTGGCGGGTTCCATCCTGGTTTTCGTGCCATCGCTGGGCGCCTATGTGACGCCCCGCATCATGGGCGGCGGCAAGCAGTTGATGCTGGGCAATCTGATCGAGCTGCAGTTCGGCCAAGGGCGCAACTGGCCCCTGGGCGCGGCCCTGTCGATCACCCTTCTGGCCATCGTGATGGTGGCGCTGATCATCTATGTCCGCTCGTCCGAAAGCGAAGGGGCGCATCATGGCTAAACCGCGCGCATTCGACGTCCGCCAGCAGACCGGCTTTACCCTGGTGGCCCTCAGCTGCTTTGTGATGCTCTATCTGCCGATCATCCTGCTGGTGATCTATTCCTTCAACGCAGGCACCAGCATCGCCATATGGGAGGGGTTCTCCTGGCAATGGTACGCGGCGGCCTGGGAGAACGAGAAGGTGCAGGAGGCGACGGTTCTGTCGCTGATCATCGCCTCGAGCGCGTCCCTGGTGGCGACCAGCGTTGCGGTGATGGCGGCCCTGGCCACCACCCGGACCGGCAAGTTCCGCGGCTCCGGCCTGGTCTTTGCCATGATCAACCAGCCGCTGATGATCCCGGAAATCGTGACCGCCGTGGCCCTGCTGCTGTTCTTTGCCATGATCAAGGTCGCCACCGGCTATACCGGCATCTGGTACCTGATCATCGCCCACTCGGCCTTTTGCATTCCTTTCGCCTATATGCCGGTCCGCGCCCGGCTTCAGAGCATGGACCTGAACCTGGAGCAGGCCGCCGCCGACCTCTATGGCCGCCCCTGGCAGGTGTTCCGCCGGGTGACCCTGCCGCAGCTGTGGCCTGGGGTGCTGGCAGGCGCGATGCTGTCCTTTGTGATTTCCCTGGATGACGTGGTGATCACCGAGTTTGTGAAATCCGCCGGCCAGGACACGCTGCCCACCTACATGCTGGGCCAGCTGCGCCGGGCGATCACACCGGAGGTGAATGCGATCTCAACCGTCCTGCTGGCGATCTCCGTCGCACTGGTAGTGGCGTTTTACCTGCTGTCGAAGAGTAAAGAAAAGTAACCCAAGGGAGGGAAACACATGAAAACTCTGATCACTGCACTGGGCGCTGCTGCCGCACTGGCTGTGCCTGCCTGGGCCGAGGGTGAGCTGAACATCTACAATTGGGGCAATTACACCAACCCCGATCTGATCGCCAAATTCGAAGAAGAGACCGGCATCAAGGTCACGCTCACCGATTTCGACAGCAACGACACCGCTCTGGCCAAGGTCAAGGCCGGCGGCCACGGGTTTGATATCGTGGTTCCCTCGGGCACCTACATTCCGATCTGGGCCGGCGAGGGCCTCTTGATGGAAACCAACCCCAATGCAATGGAAAACTTTAAAAATGTGGACCCGCGCTGGGTGGATGTCGCCTTTGACCCCGGCCGCAAGTATTCCGTGCCGTGGCAATGGGGAACCGTTGGCATTGTTGTCAATTCTGCCGTCTATGACGGCGATCCGAATACCGCAGCCATCATTCTGGACCCGCCGGAAGAACTGAAAGGCAAGATCAATGTCGTCCCGGAGATGAATGATGTCCTGGGTCTGGCGATCAGCTATCACGGCGGAGATCAATGCACCGGCGACAAGGCCATCCTGAAACAGGTACGGGACACGCTGGTTGAGGCCAAGAAACACTGGCTGTCGATCGACTATGGCACGGTCGAGCAATACGCCAAGGGCGATGTTTCTGCCGGAGTGAACTGGAACGGCCCCTCTTACCGGGCGCGGCTGCAAAACGAAAACATCGTTTTTGGCTATCCTCAGGAAGGCTATCCGGTCTGGATGGACAACGTCGTTGTGCTTGCAGACGCCAAGAACGCCGAAAATGCAAAGACCTTTCAGAACTTCCTGATGGATCCGGAAAACGCCGCGCTGATCTCAGCCTTTGCACGCTATGCCAACGGCATCATGGGATCTGAAGAATTCATGCCCGAAGATATGGCTTCCGCACCTGAGGTGATCATCCCGGAGCACCTGAAAGACGCCGCTTACGTCGCCGAAGCCTGCCCGCCCGAGGTGCAGCGTATTTACACCAAAATCTGGACCGATCTGCAAAAGTAACCCTGCCTGACGGCAGACGGGGTGCCCCGCCGGGCATCCCGCGTATTGGAGACATTCATGCCTGATATCGTCATTTTGAATGGGCGGATCATCACCTTTGACGGCCCGGACGCCGAAGCTTTGGCCATTGAGGACGGCAAGATCACTGCTGTTGGCTCCACCGCCGAAATCCGCGATATCGCGGGTGCAGCGCGGGTGATCGACGCTCAGGGCGGCACCGTCCTGCCCGGCTTCATCGACAGCCATGTGCATATTTTCGCAGGCTCTGCAGAGCTGGAATTCCTGAACCTCCACGGCGTTACCGGGGTCGAGGCCCTGCGCGCAGCCGTGCAGCCCTATGCGGCAGCACGGCCCGATGACCAGCTGCTGTTTGCCTGCTCTATCGATTATGCCTTGATGGGCGACCGCTCGATCACCCGCCACGATCTGGACGCCGCCATTGCAGACCGGCCCTTCGCTGCCTCCACTGCGGACCATCATACCGTTTACGCCAACACCAAGGCGCTTGAGCTGGCCGGGCTGCTGCACGGCAAAAACTGCGGTGTCGGCTCAGAGGTGGTCATGGGGCCGGACGGCCTGGCCGCCGGCGAACTCCTGGAGCCTGCCGCATTCGAGGACATCATGGCGCTGACCGCTCTCGGCGGCCGCGAGATGCTGGGCATGACCACTGGTGCCGATCCGGTCCCTGCCCCCTCTGCGGCAGTCCGTGCCACCGACAAGGACGTGCTGGCCAAGGGGATGAAACACTGTGCTGAGAAAGGCATCACCGGGCTGCACAACATGGACGGCAACTTTTACCAGCTGGAGCTGCTGGCAGAGCTGGAGGCCGAAGAACGCCTGTTGTGCCGCACCGAAATCCCGCTGCATCTGAAACACACCGACCCGGTGGACCGCATCGCGGAAGCGGTGGAAATGCGCAACCTCTACCAAGGCAGCATGCTGTGGTCGAACCGCGTGAAGATGTTCGTGGACGGTGTTCTGGACAGCAAAACCGCTTATATGCTGGAGCCTTATCCGGGCACCGATGACCGCAGCGAGCCGCTGTTTGCGCCTGAGCATTTCAACGAAGTCTGCATCCGCGCCGATGCCCAGAACCTGCAGATCGCCGTTCATGCCATTGGCGATGCCGCCGTCCGCCTCACTCTGGATGGCTATGAAGCCGCCCAAAAGGCAAACGGTATACGCGACAGCCGCCACCGGATCGAACATATCGAGACCATTCACCCGGACGACATTCCCCGCCTCAGCCGGCTGGGCGCGGTGGCCTCGCTGCAGCCGCTGCACTCCCCGCGCGGCGGATTCTTCCCTCCCTACGACGGTGGCGACATCCTGCATGACCATCAATTCGAAACCGCCTTTGCCTGGAAAACCATCCGCGACAGCGGTGCCAAGGTGGTGCTGTCCACCGACTGGCCGGTTGTGCCGGTGGATCCGATGCTGTCAATCCAGGGCGCGGTTGCGGGTGTCGAGCTGCCGGCCCATTGGCCTGAGCAGCGCCTCGGCCTGCGTGCCTCGCTCGCCAGTTACACCCGCGACAACGCCTGGGTGGAGTTCAATGAACACCGCAAAGGCCGCCTGAAAGCGGGCATGATGGCGGACATCGTGGTGATGGACAAGGATCTGGAGGCGCTGGAGCCCAGCCAGCTCAGCACTGCCCGCGCCGCTGTCACCATCTGCGGCGGCCGGATCACCCACCAGGCCTGACCCCGCGCCAATGCAATGAAAATGGCCGGCGGCAGCGGCGTTTCTCCTCCCTGCCGCCAGCCCGGCGAAGGCACCCTCTCCCTGTGTCTTCGCCGAAACACGCCTCCACAGCCGGCGCCAGAACGGCGCTAATCCCTCACACAGCAAGGAACGTCCCGTGTCCCAGACCGATCTGCATTACCTGCCCGCACATAGAGCGCTTGAGATGTTCCGGGCCAAGACCCTGTCGCCCGTTGAACACTTGCAGGCAATGATCGACCGCGCCGACGAAGTGGAGCCCAAAGTCAACGCTTTCACCTACACCTATTTCGATGAGGCCATGAGCGCGGCCCGGGCTGCAGAAGAGAAATATGCATCCGGCCAGGACACCCGCCCGCTGGAAGGGCTGGCCATCGGCATCAAGGACGAAAGCGACGTCAAAGGTAAGCACACGTCCAATGGCTCGCTGCTGCTCAAGGACAATATCGCAACTTCGACCTCGCCGATGAACGAGCATATCTTCCGCGCAGGCGGCATTATGCATGCGCGCACCGCTACGCCCGAGTTCTCGGGCACCGTCATCACGAACAGCAAACTGTGGGGGGTAACCCGCAACCCCTGGAACCTCAGCCAGACACCCGGCGGATCTTCCGGCGGCTCCAGCGCCTCTCTGGCGTCAGGCACATCGGCGCTTTGTACCGGGTCGGATATCGGCGGCTCAATCCGGGTGCCGTCTTCGACCTGCGGCTTGTACGGGCTGAAACCGACCTACGGCCGCAACCCCACAGATTCTCCTTTCAATTTGGATGGCTATGCGGTTGACGGTCCGATGGCGCGCACCGCCAAAGACATGATCCTGCTGCAAAATGCCATGTGCGGACCACACCCCAAGGACATCGTCTCCCTGCGCCCGAAACTGGAGATCTCAACCGAACTGCAATCCATCAAGGGCTGGAAAATTGCATATTCGCCGGATCTGGGCTTTTACAATGTCAGCGACGAAGTGCGCAGAAACACCGAGGCCGCCCTTGACGTGCTGCGCGAGGCCGGCGCCATTGTTGAGCAGGTGGACCTCTCTTGGACAATAGACGTCCTGCAAGGGGCGATGGGGCATCTGAATCATCTGATGGGTACCTACCTCGCACCGATGGCGGAGAAAGATCCCGATCTGCTGATGCCCTACACACAGGCGCATATCGAGAACGCCAAGAAGAGCACTGCTGCCAAGTTCCTGCATGCGGCAGAAGTGGAAAACGGTATGTACAGCAAGCTAAGCAAGATCTTTGCGGACTACCGCCTGCTGGTCTGCCCGACCACTGGGATTCCCTCGGTGCCGGCCGATGGCGACGGTGTGACCGATGAAATATTCATCAACGGCAACCGGGTGCACCCGCTGACCGGTTGGGTTCTGACTCTGCCCTTCAACATGCTGTGCCGCTGTCCGGTTGTCTCGGCCCCCTCCGGGATCTCCTCCAGCGGTGTGCCAACTGGTATTCAGATCGTTGGCCATACCTACAGCGACCAAGACGTTTGCCGCGCGGCAATGGCTTACGAGCACGTCCGCGGCAGCGGGTTCTGCTCGGCGCAGCAACAGCCCGCCTTGTAATTCCTTGCTGCAGGTCACAGCGGACAGATGACCGTGAGGATTGAGCAGCCCATCGAAAGACGGTCCGAGGCGCCGGATGCTGCCAAAGGAGATCGTGCTCTGCCGCCGTTGCCTTAGAGTTACCAGTTGCAACCTGCATCTGGTTCCAACCAAGCACGATCCCCTGCAATCCAAAGGTGTTTTGTGGCCTCGCCAGGCTGTTCCGGTTCCGCGGGCGTACCCTCAACAATCCTGCCGCGCGTGCAAACGCCCGTGCCGCGGCCCAGCCCTGCAGAACGGTTGCAGAGTTCACATGCAATGGCATCCGGTTTGATCTTGTTTGCACGGGCCGGCTGCTTCGGCCCTAGCGCCTGGAAGCTGCCCTTTACCGCAAATCGGAACCTGCGCTTCAGCCGTCGCCCCAAGCAGCGGCCCCGCCAAATTTTTCCCGGAGAATGTCGGCAAAATCACCAGCCCTGCGAGAGAGCGGCCGAGCGCTTGGCCGCACGAGTTCAACCATTCGCTCGTCAATGCGATGGCCTTTCAGAACCGCCTCCAGTGAACCGTCGCGGATAGCATCGTCGCAGGCATATCTGGGTTCCAGGCAAACACCCAACCCGGCTCTTGCCGCCTCGATCAGGATCTCTCCGTTGTTGGCCACGAAGCGCCGGGACAGGCGCACTTCGACGGTTCGATTGTCAGGACAGGTAATCCGCCAGCGCGCTGGGTCACTGCCAGTCTTAAATACGATCGCCGGCGCCTCCTTCAGGTCTTCCGGCTTTCCGGGGCGCCCATATTCATCCCAAAATGCCGGACTTGCGGTGATGACATACTGAACAGGAAAAAGAGGTTCAGAGATCAGAGCCGGATCGTCTGTATTTCCAATGCGGATTGCAAAATCAAAGCCTTCCTCAACGAGATCAACTGCCCGGTCCCCCATATCGATATCAAACTGAACACCGGGATTCGCAGCAGCATAGGCGTTTGCAAGCGGTGCGAGATGACGCAGCCCGAATGCGGGCGGGCAAGCGATACGAATTGGCCCTGAGACCGATCCATCAAGACCGGCAATCGCATTGTCCGCTTCTGTCAAATCCGACAGGAGGCGGAGGCAACGGTCATAGTACATGCGCCCCTTTTCGGTAGCCTGGACACCGCGAGTCGAACGCTGCGTGAGCTTAACATCAAGCCGCGCTTCCATCTCGTCGACCCTGCGGCTGACAGCAGATACCGCTACCCCTTGCCGTGCTGCGGCCGCGGAGAACGAGCCGGTTTCTATAACCGCGACGAAAGCTTCAATCTCTGCAAACCGGTTCATTTGATTTCCAATTTTTCGAAATCACCTGCCTAACTTATACCCATTCTCCAAATTTACAGAAAGGCTATGTTTGTGGAATTCAGCCTGCTAAGCAAAAAGAGCCGCTCGTGAGTCACTGCATAACGCATCGTTCCCATTCGTATCCAATCGCCATGTTTGCCATTTTGTGGCTCGTCGGCTGGACATTGCGCGTCCCGGTTCTGGCGGCCCCGCCATTGGCAACACGCATCGGCGATGCATATGGATTGGACGCGGCAGGCATAGGGGCGCTGACCATGCTGCCGGTGGTCGCCATCGCTTTTGGAGCGGTCCCAGCGGCGATGATCATTGCGCGGTTCGGGCTTAAAGCCGCCATTGCCGGGGGGCTTCTTCTGATGGCGGCAGCGTCCAGCGCAAGAGGCTATGCCCCGTCCAGCACGGTACTGTTTGCAGTTTCAGTGCTCATGGGGCTTGGCGTTGCCGTGTTCCAAACAGCTTTGCCGGCTGCCACGCGGGCCTGGACGCCAAACCACATAGCGCTTGGAAGCGCAGTGTACCTGAATGGAATGATGGTTGGCGAGATGTCCGGCGCCGGCTTGACGCTCCCTGTGGTGCTGCCGATGGCTGCAGACAACTGGCGCACGGCGCTGCTGCTCTGGTCCATTCCGATTGTGCTCATTGCCTTGGCGACGGCCTTCGTCCGGCCAACTAACGCCGAGCGCAGCTCATCAGAAGGCGCGGCTGGCCAAGAGGTCACAACAGCATCACTGCCGCGATGGAACGATCCCCATGTCTGGCGGTATGGGGTGCTGCTGGCGGGGTCGGTCGTGGCCTTCTACGTCATCAATTCTTACGTAGGAGCGATCCTGCAGGATCGAGGGGAAACAGAAGCCCTGGCAGGATTGCTCTTAGCGTACAACGCGACCCCTCTTCTGGCCTCGATTGCTGTTCTTGCTTTTCCGCGGTGGATTGGAAAGCAAGGGCCGATTGCAGCATCGGCCGTACTATCCGTTGCGGGGCTTGCAGGGTTTGCCTTCTTTTCCGGATGGCTGTCCTGGGCGGCCGCGCTGCTCACGGGCTTTGCAGCTTCAGTTGAATTGATTCTGCTGGTTTCACTGCCCGCGGTGATCGCCAAAGGGCATGCTGTTACCCGGCTTAGTGCCGGCATGACACTGGTTGGCTATGGCATCGCCTTTGTATTGCCGCTGGCGGGAGGCTGGCTTGCCAAACACCTGGATTGGCTGGAACTTGCACTCATTCCGTCTTTGATCTTCATGATTGCAGCACTGCTTGTGACTGGACGAGAACGCCGATTTCCAAAGTATGAGTAAGGCACATTGGCTATGCCTTTCTTCCGGCGGATGCCAACTGGCCAGCCGCATCAAAGGAGTGCTTGCGCCGCCGGCCGTAGCCTTGATAGGTCCAGCGCTGGCACACCCCTGAACCAAACACGCCAGCCTGATACCCAGCAGCGCGTCCAGGACCTGCAGCTCCCATCCAGCTTCCAGTAAGGAAGGGCAGAACCTCCTTGAAACTCATGATCCTTCAACGTGGTTCCCGCCCTCAATTAGCGATTTGCTGCAAGAAACTCTTCACTTGCCTGCCTCCGCGAAGAACCAGTCCAGCAGCCTTTGCGGAAGTTGCGAAGCAGTTCCTGAATCCCTGTATTCCAGAAAGTAGCCAGCCCCGTCCCGGCGGAGACATTGTCCGATCTGCACCAGATCGCCAGAAGCAATTTTGTCTGCAGCCAAGTGCTGCCAAGCCAATGCGATCCCGGCGCCATCCGCCGCGGCTTGCAGCATGAACTGGTAGCTGGGGTACCGGGAAATCCGATCCGGAGCGGTGTAGCTGATGCCTGAGGCGGCAAACCAATCGGGCCAGCCTGCGAACTCCATCGCACGTTCCTCATAGTGCAGCAGATCGGGCCGCACCAAAACAGACGGATCCTCCGAAGCATCCTGGAGCACGGGGTTGCGGCGCAGGTAGTCCGGGGAGCACACCGGAAAGGTTGCTTCCTCAAAAAGCTGTTCCCGCGGCCATCCGGCCCAGCCTTGCGGCCGCCAGTGGGCAATCATGTCGACGCTGTCGGGGTCGATGTCATCCAGCCAATGAGAGACCGCAAGCTGCACCTGCACATCCCCCATTGCCTGCCTCAGACGGGAAAACCGGGGCAGCAGCCAGCAGTTGGCAAAGCTTTGCGTGCAGGCCAGGCGCACCCCGCCGGCACCGGCGCTTCCTGCCGTTTTGCGGATGGCTGAATCGATATGGGTCAGGCCCAGGCTGACCGCATTCGCCAGGTCCCGGCCCTGTCTGGTCACTGTCAGCTTGTTGTGCTCCCGGGTAAAGAGCTGCACTCCCAGCTGATCCTCAAGGTTGGCGATGTGGCGGCTCACAGCGGGTTGGCTGAGACCCAGATGCTCTCCGGCCTTTGTAAAGCTGCCAAGCCTTACGGATGCCTCCAGAACCGGAAGCGCATTGAGCAGATGCTGTGTGCGGCGAAAACGGCCTTGCATAAAGAAAAGCTATGAACGTCATGCAGATTTAGCAAGTTTATTTGCGGTTTCGCACTCTTAGGATGCAGTCAGGAGATGCAATACAGGAACAACCAATGTCACCTTTACTTGAAATCAGCCCTCTGACGGACTGCTTTGGCGCTGTCGTCCACAACTTCGACCTGTCGAAGGCCTCGGCGGAGGAAGATTACCCGGAACTCCGGAAACTTTTCGAAGATCATTCTGCGCTGCTGTTTCGCAACCAGTCACTGCCGCCGGAAGACCACTTGCGCCTGGCGCGGATGTTCGGCCCAATTGAGGACCGGAAAAAGGATGAACGGCAGCCGGGCACGGGGCCGGAGGTGTCGCTTGTTTCCAATGAAACGGGTGCAGGTGTCACGGATGAAATGGATCTGCACACCCTGCACCTGAAAGCGAACCAGCAGTGGCATATCGATTCCACCTTCATGCCGGTTCCTTCCCTGTGCAACATCCTGGCTGCCAAAGTTGTGACAACGGAGGGCGGCCAGACAGAGCTGGCCTCCACGCGCGCGGCATGGGCCGCGATGCCAGAGGAACTCAAACAGAAGATCAGAGGACGGATACTGGGGCACAACTACCGCCGCTCGCGGGAACGGATTTCAATGGAGCTGGCAAATCTGCCCATGTTCAACAAATGGCCGGCGCAGCGATGGCCGGCAGTCTGGGCAAATCCCGTCAATGGGCATGAGGCACTGTTCATTGCATCGCATGTGTTCGAAGTGGAGGGGCTCAGCCCAGCGGAAGGCGATGCACTGGTGGATGAGCTTATGGCCTTCTGCACGCAGCCCCAGTTTGTGTATTCGCACCAGTGGCAGGTTGGTGATGTCCTGATGTGGGACCAGAGAGCAACGCTCCATCGCGGAATGCCTTGGCCCTATGAGCAGCCGCGAACCCTAGCAAGCGTATGCTGTTCGATGACTGCCAGTGACGGGCTGGAGACTGCGCGCAAGGCGGTTAGTCTTGCCTGCTGAGACAAGCGGGGCTGCAGGCGGCTTTTCCCAGATCCAAAGGGGCGGGGCCGCCCGTTTCCACTTGCAAGGTTGGCAGCCCGTTTGGCCCCGGAGGCATTGCCTAAACTAGAATGCTGCACAAGGTCGCTAATGGCCGCTCGGGCGGCCACCGCTAAGCGGTGGCAGTTTGTGACAAAATTCGTCAGAGGGGCGTGCGAAGCCGCTAGTGACGGTCCACCCTTTTCTGCTCCCCAATACCGCCCCCGGCAGAACCAGACCGACGTGAGGATCATGGTGCCGCTGCCACTCTCTCAGCACTCAAATATAGTCGAAGGCCCACTCGTTGTAGCCCTGTTCACCGCGATACCAGATGACCATGTCCGTACCGCTTTCACCGTGGTTCCAGCGTTGCTTTTCCCCTTGTCTCATGGCGTCGCGGACAATGGCCCGGCGCTTCTGGCTGAGGACAATGTCCCGGGTCAGCGCTGCCTCGTTCCATTTCCTGGAAATCTCTTCGCGGAAACGGGCCACGGCCTCTTGGTGGCCGGCATCGTATACAAGATTGCTGCGCTCATCGGGGTCGGAGCGGAGGTCGAACAGCATTTCTCCATCATGGGAGGAGGAGATGAACTTGTACTGCCCGCGGCGGATCATGAAGATTGGCACCGGCGTCGCTTCGGCCAGGTATTCGGCGTAAACCGCGCGCTCGGGGGCGGGGTCGCCGCGATCAGTCAAAGTGGAGAGGTCAACGCCCTCCAAGGGCGCGTCGCGCTCCTCGGTTCCCGCAATTGCGTTGAAGGTTGGCAGCAGGTCGACCAGCGATACCAGCTCCCGCACCCGCTGGGGCTTGATCCAGGGGGCGGTCATGATCAGCGGCACCCGCAGCGACTTCTCGAAGAAGTGCTTCTTGAACCACATGCCCCGTTCGCCCAGCATCTCGCCGTGATCGGAGGTGAAGATGATAACCGTGTTCTTGTCCGCTCCGGTTGCCTTCAGCGCATCCAGCACCCGGGCAACAAGGCTGTCGATATAGCTGATCGAGCCGTAGTAGGAGCGGATCGCTCGCCGCACGTCATCATCGCTGAACTGAATCCCCAGCATCCCGAAATCCTTCAGCAGCCGGGCGGAATGCGGGTCGTGCTCCTGCTCCGGCAAGGCGCCAACGCGCGGCATAGGGATCTCCTTGCCCTCGTAAAGATCCCAGAATTCCTTGCGGCAGAGATAAGGCTCATGCGGGTGGGTATAGGAGACCTGCAGGAAGAACGGACGCTCGTCATCTGAGCGGGCCATGTCATAGATGTGCTGTACCGCCTTGAAAGTGACCTCCTCGTCGTAGTCGATCTGCACCGAGCGTTCGCAGATGCCGGCAATGCGCACCGCGCGGGGGTCGTTGGTGTCGCGCTTGCCCTCGTTGCCCCAGTTCGGCACCCAGGCGAAATCGCCCGGATACAGATCCGCGGTCAGGCGTTTCTCGAACCCGTGGAACTGGTCCGGGCCGATGAAATGCATCTTGCCTGAGAGGGCGGTCTGATAGCCGGCTGCCCGCAGGTAATGGGCATAGGTCGGGATTTCTGCCGAAAACTCCGCCGCATTGTCATAGGCCCGGACGGTGGAGCAGAGCTGCCCGGTGGCCATCGAGAACCGCGACGGCGCGCAGAGCGGGAAGTTGCAATAGGCGTTTTCAAACACCACGCCATTGTCTGTCAGAGCGTCCAGCGCGGGCGCGTGGCAGATCTGGTCGCCGTATGCGCGCAGGGCGCTTGCGGTCAGCTGGTCCACCTGAATGAACAGAATATTCGGCCTGTCAGTCATGTCTCAATCTTTCTTTATCAATGCACGCACGGCTCCCGCGGGGCCGGTTTCGTACCATTTCCTGTGGCCCCGTTCGCGGGCCGAGATGCCAAAGCTTTGCGAGGTGCGGTCAATCACGATGGCTAGGAAGACGATGCCCAAGCCGCCGACCGTGGCGAGCCCCATGTCCAGACGGCCAATGCCGCGCAGCACCATCTGGCCCAGGCCGGTGACCGAGATCATCGAGGACACCACCACCATCGAAAGCGCCATCATGATGGTCTGGTTGACCCCTGCCATGATGGTCGGCATCGCCAGCGGCAGCTCAACCTTGAAAAGCGTCTGCCGGTTCGAAGCGCCAAAGGCGCGTGCGGCCTCGACCATGTCCTCCCGCACCTGACGGATGCCGAGGTTGGTCAGCCGCACCACCGGCGGCAGCGCATAGATGAAGGTCACGATCACGCCCGAGACATTGCCGATGGAAAACAGCATCACGATCGGCACCAGGTAGACGAAGGAGGGGATCGTCTGCATCAGGTCCAGGACCGGCTGCAGCACCATCCAGAACCGGTCATTCTTGGCTGCAACAACGCCCAGCGGAATGCCGATCAGCGAGCAGAACACCACGCAGGTCAGCACGATAGACAGCGTTGTCATGCTTTCTTCCCAGGCACCCATCAGGCCGATGCCGGTCATGCAGGCCAGCGAGATCAGCCCCAGCCTGCGACCGCCCGCCTGCCAGGCCACCAGCACAATCAGCAGAAGGATCAGCAGATCCGGTGCCTGTGTCAGCCCGTCCTCCAATCCGGTCAGCACGATGTCGAACGGGACCTTGATGGCTTGGAAGATAAAGCGGAAATGGGTCACGACCCATTGCAGCGCGGTTTCCACCCAGCCGCCGATGGGCACCCATTCGGTGTCGAAGATATTCCAGATGTCCATGATCGCCTCCTTACCCGCGCAAGGCCGTCAGTGCGGCCTTGATGGTGATCTGCCCGACGGGTGGCCCGTCAGGGCTCATCACCGTGACCGGGGACTGGTCTTCCATGAAATGTTCGATGATGTCGCCCAGCTCTGCCCCAAGGCCGACTTGCTTGGCAGTGACCTCGCGGCCGTCCAGCCTGTCCATGATGGTTTCCGCACGGACCAGGGCGACCCGGCTGATGCCTTTGACAAACTCGGCGACGTAGCCGTCCTTGGGATTGGTCACAATCTCCTCAGGCGTGCCGATCTGGACGATCTCGCCGTCGTTCATGATCGCGATGTGATCGCCCATGCGGATGGCCTCGTCCAGATCATGGGTAATGAACAGGGTGGTCTTATCCATTTGCGCGGAAAGGTTCAGGAACTGATCCTGCAGCTGCCGCCGGATTAGCGGGTCCAGTGCCGAAAACGGCTCATCCATCAGCAGGATCTCAGGATCTGCCGCAAGCGCGCGGGCGAGGCCCACGCGCTGCTGCATCCCGCCCGACAGCTGGTCAGGATAATGGTCGATCCAGCCGCCCAGATCCATGGCTTCCAGCGCCCGGACCGACGCCTCGCGCCTTTGGTTCGCAGAGACGCCGCGCACCTCCAGCCCGAAGCCGACATTATCGCCCAGCGTCCGGTGCGGCCACAGCGCCATGTGCTGGAACACCATGCCGATGGTCTTAGCCCGCAGCTGGCGCAGCCCGGCTTCGTTCATGGTGTCCACCCGCTGGCCTGCAACGTGGATTTCGCCGGCCGTCGGCTCGATCAGCCGGTTCACGTGCCGCACCAGCGTCGACTTGCCCGAGCCGGACAGCCCCATGATGCAGAAGATCTCGCCTTTTTTGACGCTGAAACTGGCGTCGCGCACGCCCAGAACGCAGTTGAACCTGTCGCGAACCTCCTCTTTGCTCAGGCCTTCGGACAGCACCGCCCGCATGGCTTCGTCCGACCTGCGCCCATAGACTTTCCACAGGTCGCGGCATTCGATTTGCGCTTCACTCATGGCGCAGTCCTTTCCGGAAAAAATGGGCGCTGCCGAAGCCGCGCCCGCCAACCTTTGGGGAGGGGTCAGTTGGCATTTGCTGCCGCGGCCACCCAAGAGTCGAACTGAGCCTGATTGGCAGACACCCAGTCCTCGGCGTGGCGGCGGAAATCTTCCTGGGTGTTCTCGCCGTCGCGCAGCTTCACCTGGGCTGCGTTGACGGCCGAGATCGGGATGTCGACCATCTCAAAGAACTTGGCGGCGGCCGGGTTGGCTTCGAGGAAACCATTGTTGGCCACGATGTAGACGTCGTTCACTGCAAACCCGGTTTTGAACCCGCCGCCTGAGGGGATGCCGATCTGTACCACGTCCTCGCCCGGAACCAGAACATCGCTGATCCAGTTCGGGGTCCAGGTATAGTACAGGATTGCGCCGCCTTCGTTGTAGCGGGTGATGGTGTCGGCCATGATGGCGAAATAGCTGCCCTGATCATGCTGCACGGCATCGCGCAGTTTAAAGTCGTCCAGATGGGTTTCGATGGCCAGCTCGCAGCCCCAGCCGGGATTGCAGCCGGAGAGGTTTGCGCGCCCGTCGCCGTCGCTGTCAAACACCGCGGCCAAAGCCGGGTCGGCCAGCTGCCCGATGTCGGTGATGCCATGCGCCTCGGCGGTATTCTTGTCGATGTAATACCCTTGGCCCGCGCCGGTGATGGCCGCATTCACCCGGGTCATGACGCTCTCGCCGCCGGACTTGTCGAAGAAATCGTTGTGCAGCGGCTTCCAGTGGTTGAACGTGTAGTCGGCATCACCTGAGGCCACGGCAAGGTGCACAGCGGGGAAGTCCGCTTCCAGCGTTTCCCCGACCTCGTAGCCTAAGGCTTCAAGGCCCAGCTGCACCACCATATGCTGAAACCAGGCGTTTGCAGGTGAGCCTTTGATCGGCGAAACGGATATTCCCTTCCCTGGCATGCCGCCGGCTGCAGCCGGCAGGGCCAAAGCAAGTGCCAGAACCGGTGCGGCAGCCGTTTTTACTAGGTGCTTCATGTCATCCTCCCAAGTTGTCATCGCAGCGCGGGTATTTTCAGCCCGCTCGTTGCGCAAATGGTTGGTGAGAAACCGCCCCCTGTGAAGTTCCAAAATCCGGTTCACTATGTTAACCACAGTGTTATGGCAAATCTACGCAAAACCCTTACGAAGCTGCCGCATCTGATTACCTTCGAAGCAGCATCCCGAAATGCCAACTTTACGCGCGCGGCCGAGGAGCTTGGGGTCACCCGTGTATCAGTCAGCCGCCAGATTGCCGATTTGGAGGACACTCTGGGCGTCAGGCTGTTTCACAGGGACCACCGCACCGTGACCCTGACCCAGGCAGGACGCGCACTGGAAGCCGAAGTCTCTCCGGCCCTGCACCAGATTGCTTCTGCTATGCAGAATGCATCACTGCAGGCAGGGGGAAGCCGCCTGACAGTCACCACCACATCTGCCTTCGCCACATACTGGCTGATGCCGCGGCTGGTGGACTTCAGCAATCACTATCCGGATGTCGAATTGAACCTTGTGGTCTCCGACAGGAAACTGGACCTGCTGGCAGAAGGCATCGATGTGGCGATCCGCTATTCGAAAACACCGCCCCCCTGGGAGAAAGTCACACCATTACTGCGTGAACGCGTTTTCCCGGTGGTGAGTCCAAAGTATCAGGCCCGTACCGAACTGTCTCATCCCGAAGACTTGCTGAAAGAGAATCTGCTGCATCTTTCGGGTATTTACCGTCCCGGAGCGCGCTGGCCGAATTGGTTCCGGAAAACCCATGTCTCTCCGCCTCCGGAATCCAGCGGCGTGGTGATGAACACCTACATCAACATGCTGCAGGCGGCGATTGCCGGGCATGGCGTGGCGCTGGCCGGCAATCCTCTGGTCGACCCTTACTTAGCGGACGGTTCTTTGCACAAACTGGCAGGCTTTCCAGAAATCGAGAGAGATTTCTTTTATCTGATCAATGCGACCGAGAACCGGAAGGATGCCAGAATATTTTGCGACTGGGTTGCAGAGCAAGCCCGTGCCCCAATCGATATCCAGTGACACGATGCTGAACAAAGACGAGCGCAGGGTTACCCTTCCCTGCAATGCTCAAGCCTATCGGCCTGGATTCGGCGTTCTCGCGGAAAACACTTAGTGAGGCGGATCAAACTGGTGCGCATCGGCCGAAAGACCGGCAATCCGTCTGCAGTCCAGCTTCTGCTTGATAAAACCGCCAGGCGCCGCCACTCCACCAACCCCAGCGAACAGGAAAGAGCGCGGATCAACCGCCGTGTTGCTCTTTTTCGCCAGCGCCGGACAGCAGTTTCCGGCATGGGGCATCTCACCCGGGAGTACCGGGAGCGGCTCACTGTGCTGCGGGATGGCGTCAAGCTGGCTGCGATTGCTACTGAGCACCATGCTGATGAACTAGCGGTCGAACTGCACGGGGAAATGCCCTGGATGGCTGCTGCGACGGAAGCCGTTTTGCATGCGATGCGCCGGCCTGTGCGCGAAGGGTGGCCGGGAAAGCTGCGCCCAACAAAGGCCATACCTTTGCCCTGGCCGGGGTGCTCTTGCCGTCGGTCGCAGCCATAACCGCCAAACGCTGGAAATGCCCCTACTTTCTGGTGATAGTTCGACATGAGCTGGGTGCTGACGTCCAACATTTACTGCCTGCTGCCCGAACCGCTTCTCAGCAGATGCCCGCCTGTCCGTTTACGCGAACTTACATCCGCGGAACTGAGTGCTTTTGTGCGGCGGGCAGACGCTAAGCGGCATCTCTCCGCCTTCTGCAATGGCTCAGTTTCCATGCAGAGAATTAGAAAGCGGGCATTCAGAGAAAATTATGCGCTGCAGCTAGTAACGGATGCAGTGTTGCGGATGCCTAGGCGCAGGTTTGCGTCCTGCGTCACGTTTGCGGCATTTCCGATTGCTGCGGCAGTATCTTGAACTTCTGCCTGGGGATTTACTGTCTTGATTGCAGACTGCAGCCGGAGCACAGAATGCGCCCCGGCTGGCATCTTTACTCTCCCGGAACAGCTTGCAGCTCCGGTTCGTCGTGGTGGTGGTGCTCTTTCACCGGACGCATGAAGAGGTTGGCAAAGAAGGCCACCGCCAGCAGCGCCGCCATGCAATACATCGTTGTGTTGTAAAGGCTCGGCGTCGGATCCACGGTGCCGGCCGGTGCGATTTCCATCAGCTTGGCGATGGTCACGGTCTTGGCCGCCACCAGCTGGTCCAGCTGCGCAACGGGTGCGCCGAATTTCTCTGCAAAGGCAGCCGGGTCCACTTTGGCGGCCAGATCCTGGACCGCACTGGTCACCGACATCTGCCGCAGCGAGGTGATCGCCAGCGGCCCCAGCACACCCGCGGTTGACCAGGCGGTCAGCAGGCGGCCGTGGATGCCGCCGACGTGCATGGTGCCGAACATGTCGGCCAGGTAGGCCGGAATGGTGGCAAATCCGCCGCCGTACATTGAGAAGATCAGCATCGTCGCCAGGTAGAAGCCCATCAGATATACCAGCGACGGGTTGGCCGCAGCGGCAGAGGCGAAATAGGGGATCGACAAGTAGAGCGCAGTGCCCAGAACGAAGAAGCACATGTAGGTTGCCTTGCGCCCGATGTAATCCGAAGCAGACGCCCAGAAGAACCGGCCGACCATGTTGAAGACCGAAATCATCAGCACATAGGTCGAGGCGAAGGCGGCGGTTGCCACCAGCGGCATCACCGAGCCGAAGATCTCGGACATCATTGTCTTGGCGACACCGATCACACCGATGCCCGCGGTGACGTTGAAGCACAGCATCACCCACAGCTGCCAGAACTGAGGGGTTTTCAGCGCCTGGTCGATATGCACGTCGTTCTGCGTCACCAGCCCGGATGCGACAGGTTTCGGCTCCCAGCCTTCGGGCTTCCAGTCCTTCGCCGGGACCCGGTACTGGAAGGCGGCCAGGATCATCACTGCGAAGTATACGACGCCCAGAGTCATGAACGTCTGTGCTGCGCCGGTGTTGCCGGTGCCCACGGCGTAAGCGCCCGCCTGGCCGCCGAACTCGGCAGCCTGCGCCGCGCTGGCGATCACCACCTCGATCTTGCCTTGCGCGGTCTCGGCAAAGACGCGGCCGTTTTCAACCACGGTCTGCACCGCGTCCCTGGCGCCAAGGTAGGTGGGCGCGGTTTGATAGAATTCCAGCAGCCATCCCTTGACCGGCGCAGCGATCATCGCACCGCCGCCAAAGCCCATGATGGCCATGCCCGTTGCCATGCCGCGCCGGTCGGGAAACCAGCGGATCAGCGTTGAAACCGGCGAGACATAGCCCAGTCCAAGCCCGCAGCCGCCGAGCACGCCGTAGCCCAGATAGACCAGCCACAGCTGATGGCTGGAAATGCCGAACGAGCCGACAATGAAGCCGCCGCCCCACAGCAAAGCTGCCACAACGCCGACCATGCGCGGGCCCACTTCCTCCAGCCATTTTCCGGCGAAGGCGGCAGCGAGCCCAAGGAAGACGATGGCCACCGAAAAGATCCAGACAACAGAGCTGAGGCTCCAGTCGTCGGCGCTGGAGGCGACCACCCCCAGCTCGCGGGTCAGAGGCGGATTGAACACCGACCAGGCATAAACCGAGCCGATGCAGAGGTGGATGGCGATGGATGCCGGCGGTACCCGCCAGCGGTTGAACCCAGGTTTGGCGGTGATGTGATCCTTGTGCAGAAAGCTCAGCCCGCCGGATGATGGCGTACTCATGTGGTCTCCTCCCTAGTGCTTTTCCGGCGGCTGCAACCTCCTATTGCGGCCGTCCCGAATGGCCCGCGGCAATGTGCCGTAGCTTGACAAAGGCGGAGAGATCACCCAGCTGTCAAATAAATAATTTATCAATATCAATAGCTTAGAAGGTCATTCTGTCCGGAACCTCAGACCTCTGCAGCCGGTATCGGGACATTCTGTCCGAACCAGTGAGCAACGATCAGCGAATTCGCGCCAAATTGTCCGGATCAGGCCGCAGCGGGGGAAGGCAGAAAAATTTCGAAGCGGCTGCCCTGGCCCAGCTCTGACTGCACGGTGATGCGGCCGCCGGCCCGACTCACCAGCTGATGGCTGATCGACAAGCCCAGCCCGGTTCCTTGCGCTTGCTTGGTGGTGAAGAACGGGTCGAAGATCCGGTTCAGAACCTCTGCAGGGATGCCAGTGCCGGTATCTGCGACGGCCAGCAGCACACCATCCGGGACATCCTCGGCGGTCAGGATGAGGCGGCCGCCGCCGGGCATCGCCTGCACCGCATTCAGGATGAGATTGACGATCACCTGCTGCAATTCCGTGCGCGATATCCTGACCTGACCGGTACTGGCGAGGTGCGCCTTTGCCTCGATCCCGGTAGCCTCGATCTGATGGCGGGTCAGCACCAGGCAGTCGGCCAGCACCTCGGCCGGGGAAATCAATCCGGCAGCGCCAGAGTATTCCTCGGGCTGGGCGAATTGCAGCAGTTTGGAGACGATCACGCCGATGCGGTAGACCTGATCGTCGATCAGCCGGAATTCGTCCTCGACCGGTTCCGCGTGACGGCCCAGCACCGACCGGGCCAGATCGAGATTGCCCTGGATTACTGCCACCGGGTTGTTGATCTCATGCGCAACAGAAGCGGTGATCTCGCCGACAGCGGCAAGTTTCTCCGAAACGATCAACCGCTCGGTCGTCCGCTCCAGCCGCTGATTTGCCTCACGCAGATCGGCGGTGCGCTCCTCGACCTTGGCCTCCAGGCTTTCACCCCAGCCGCGCAATTGCCGGTCGCGCTCCTGCACCTGATCCAGCAGGCCGTCCAGATGCGCCGCCACGCGCGCAATCTCGCCGCCTTCCTCTTGCGGGCGGTTGCGGGCGGTCAGATCGCCCTGCTCGACCCTGGCGATGGTCTGGGTCATGCCCTCGAGCGGACGGAAGATGCGCCCGGCCCACCGCAGGAAGATCGGCACCGACATCGCCGCGATCAGCAGGAAGGCCCCGCCGAGCGTCAGCACCGTGCTGCGCTTGGCCTGGCGGAAGGGGGTTTCCAGAAAGCCGACATAGAGCATTCCGGCACGGTCGCCGCGGCTGTCCAGGATCGGCTCATAGGCGGAGATGTACCAATCGTTCACAACAAACGCCCGGTCCAGCCAAACGTCACCGCGCCCCAGCACCTGGCCGCGCACTTCGGCCGAGACCCGGGTGCCGAGCGCACGCACGTTCTCAAATAGCCGCACATTGGTGGAGATCCGCACGTCCTCCAGGAACAGAGTGGCGGTGCCCTGGCTGCCCTCCGGCAGGCTTTGCTCGCGGTAGACCAGCGCGTTGATGGTGTCGATGAAATCCAGGTTGCGGTTCAAGAGCCGCCCGCCCGCAAGCACGGCCCGCCCGCCGCCCGGCAGGGCGACCGGGGCCGCCGAATGGATGATCATGCCGCGGGTCTCGGCGGTCCGGTCCGTGGGCACAGCCGCTTCGGTCGCCACCAGCGGGATGGCAGCGCGGGCGGCAAGGCCGGGGGCCAGAGCGTCAAGCTGGGCGGCGTCCAGAATGTCGACCGCGCTTTGCCACTGCCCCTGCAGCGCGCCGCGGAGGACCGGCCAGTCCGCGGGGGCAAAGCCGGCACGGCCTTCGGGGCCGGCCAGATAGAGGAAATCAAGTCCGAGCCGGGCCTGTTCCCGGGCCAGGAAATCCGCGGTGCGGCCAGCCGTGATGGCACTGCGGAAGCGAACCGATTGCGCCACCGCATCCAGCAGCTCGCCTGAGGTGGCGGTCAGCCTGGCCAAATACTGGTCAGCGATGGTCAGATCGCCGTTCACCTTGCTGATCAGAAGGCCGTCGGTCTTTTCCGACCAGCGCCAGGTGGCAATGCCCAGCAGCAACGGCATCAGCACCAGCATCGGCAGCAGTGCGATCAGCAGCAGCCGGACGCGGACCGACCGCAGGAACAAACGCAGCCTGCGCACGGCTCAGAGCCCCCAGGCCGCGCATTTGCGGTCAATGGTCTTGCGCGAGACACCCAGCCGCCGCGCCGCCTCGCTGCGGTTGCCGCCGGCCGCTTCCAGTGCATGCAGGATCTCACGGCGCTCGACCTCCTCCAGCGGCAGGATGTCTGCAGCGGGACGGGCGGGCGCCAGCGTGTCCATGGAAAAGCTGCCGAAAATCAGGGAGCGTTCAATGAAATTCCGCAGCTCGCGGATGTTGCCGGGCCAGTCATGGCGCAACAGGGCTGCTTTGACGCTGGCGGACAGCTCCAGCGGCGCAATTTGCAGCTGGGCAGCGATTTCGGACTGGAACAGCCCGGCAAGCTCGACAATATCCGTGCCGCGCTCGCGCAATGGCGGCATTGCCACTTCGATCACATTGATGCGGAACAGAAGATCCTCGCGGAAATTGCCCGCCGCCACCGCCTCGTCCAGCGCGCGGCTGGAGCTCATCACGAAACGGACATCGAGCTGCACTGTCCGCTCGGTGCCGATCGGCCGTATACGGCCGTCTTCCAGCACCCTCAGCAGTGCGGTTTGCGCCGAAGGGCTGAGTTCCCCGATTTCATCCAGGAACACGGTACCGCCCTGCGCCGAGGCCAGCAGGCCTTCACGCCCTGCCGGCGCACCGGGGAAGGCGCCGGGCGCATGGCCGAACAGCTCGTACTCGATCACATCCGCCGGAATGGCGCCGCATTGCACCGGCACAAAGGGCGCCCCGGCGCGGCTGGAGTGCGCATGCAGATGGCGCGCGGCAACCTCCTTGCCGGTGCCCGAAGCTCCGGTGATCAGCACCGGGGTGGAAACCTGGGCCACCCGGTCCAGCAATGCGCGCACCTGGCCAACGGCGGGCGACGCCCCGATCAGCTCGCGGCGCCGGCGGCGCCCTGGACCGGCGGCTTCCAGCTCCCGCCGCAGCAGCATGTTCTCGCGCTTCAGCCGGGCCGTCTCGATGCAGCGGCGCAGGGCATTGAGGATCTGGTTGGAGCGGAAAGGCTTCAGAACGAAATCCGACGCCCCGGCACGCAGCGCGTCGATCGCCGTCTGCAGATCCGCATAGGCGGTAATCAGGATGGTATCCGTGAAGCCGCCTTCGCGCCGCTGCTCCTCCAGCCAGTCCAGGCCTTTTCGGCCCGGCATTATGTTGTCGAGGATCATCACGTCATACTGCCGGGTATTGAGCAAGGCAGCTGCGGCTTCAGTGTTCTCAGCTTCATCCACCAGTTGGCATAGGGGGCGAAGCGTTTTCACCAGGAAATTGCGCATGCCCGGCTCATCGTCCACGATGAGAACACTTGCTTGCCCGAGCGGGTCGGCCAGCCTTGCCTTATCTGTATTTGTCATACCTGCCGCTCTTCTGTGGGGGCGGTCTTGGACTATTGTCGCTTTCCGCAGCTTTGTCGAGAGAACAGGGCCTTGCCCGCTGCATTAGGCTCTGGACTCATTGAGTTTCAAAGCCAGCAGATAACGAGGGCTGCAAGCGCGATTGCTGACGGGAAGACTTTTGGGCATCTGTCGTATCGTGTCGCAACCCGCCGCCAGTCCTTCAGCCTGCCGAACATAATCTCAATCACTGCCCGGCAGTGCATTGCGCAGCAATGTCACGAGAGGGGCGGTTGCGCCGCTTATATCGGCGTCTGTCGTATCTGATGGCTTTCTTGCGCTGCTTTCAACCGGGGATGCAGGCGCGTATCCCTTTGTCTTTCAACCCTTCTCTAAACCAATCGGCATCTTACCCGCGATCTCCGAGAAGCCATTGGACGTCAGGCAGGCCGCTCGGCAGCGCCTTTGCACCGGTGTAATCACTGACCTGTCCGGCGGTCACGAACAGGTTCAGTGGGCGCCCCTGGCTGTCACAGATTGCGTGCAGCTTAGTGTTCATGCCGCCCTTAGTGCGCCCGATCAGGCGCCCACGCCCCCCTTTTTAACCCCAAGACTGGAGGCCGTACGGCGTGCTTTCAGGTAAGTTGCATCGATCATCACGGTCTTTTCCTCACCGTGATCAGCAGCCAGACCGGCCATCATCTGTGCAAAGATGCCTTTGTCGCTCCAACGCTTCCAACGGTTGTACAAGGTCTTGTGCGGGCCGTAATCTTTGGGCGCATCACGCCAGCGCAAACCATTGCGATTGATGAAGACTATTCTGCTCAAAACACGCCGGTCATCAACACGCGGCTTGCCGTGGGACTTCGGAAAACAAGGTTCACGACGGGCCATCTGCGCGTCCGTCAGCCAGAAAAGATCAGACATATCACCGCTCAATTTTCGAACCGTGAATCACGCCACCCACCGGAAATCAATGGGTCCTGACACTAGTTCCGGCCCGAGCTGGAGTTCGAAGTGCTAATCATGCCACCGCAAACTCCAGCGCAAGTGCTTCTAGCGCTTGCCGGTTCACCGCGTTCTATAAAGCCGCCCCAGCGAGACACCGCTGCGCATCTTCCACAAGGCTCGCTAGAATATCGTCGGCAGGCGCCGCAGAGCTGATCAGGCCGATGCCTTCGCCGACAAATGCAGTTGCAATATCAGGATCCCCGACATCCTGAGCTGCCGTCCATTTTTCTGCTTCAACACCCGCTTCCAGCTTCAAGGCGTCTTCTGAGCCGTGCCATTTCTGAATAAACGGGTTGTGCAGAACACGGCCGTTGTAGCGGCCGGGCCAGTCGAAACCGCGAACCACGTCCACGACCTTGGTGCGGATTGTGTCGTCCCCGGTCGCCCGCAACGCGCGTTCCAGAATGCGCGGATGCACCAGCGCCTCGTGCGAGGCCCAGAACCGGGTACCGATCACCGCCCCGTCCGCCCCAAGCATCAGGGCCGCAGCCAGACCGCGCCCGTCGGTAACACCGCCGGCCGCACACAACAGTGCCTGGCTGTTCTGGCGCGCAATCTCGTCCGCGACCTCGGGAACCAGCGCAAAGGTGCCGCGCGCCTCGCCATGTCCGCCGGCATCCGCTCCTTGCGCAACAATGATGTCCGCGCCGCACTCCAGCGCCTGCCGGGCATCGCGCAGGGTCTGGACCTGGCAGATCAGCGGCACCCCGGCGTCCCGGATTGCATATGCAAACTGCGCCGGATTGCCGAAGGACAGGAAAACCGCCGCCGGCTCATGCGCCAGCACCCGGTCAAGCAATTGCGGCTGTTCCGCCAGCTTCCAGGTAATCAGCCCGCAGCCAACGCGGACGCCCGCGGCGGCGCCGAATTGCTGATCGATCCACCCGGCATCTCCGTAAGCGCCCCCAATCATGCCCAGCCCGCCAGCGCTGGAGACGGCGCTGGCCAGCGTACCGCCCGCGGCAAAGGCCATCGGCGCCTGGATCACCGGACAGGTGATCCCAAGCGCCTCGGTCAGACGCGTCTTCATGGCGCCTGTTTCCGGTAGTCCTGCACCGGCAGGCCGCCGACACCCCAATCCTCCAGCGCGACCTCGTCGATCACGACAAAGGTCGTTGCCGGGTTCTTGCCCAGAATGTCCTGCAGTAGACCGGTGATTCCGCTAATCAGCTGTGCCTTTTGGTCTACGCTTGGGCCGGTGCCCGCCGGGCCGCCTTCGCGGGTCACCTTGATATTCACATAGGGCATCAGTCAGTCCTTTCGCGGAACATAGGAAAACACCTTTGCAACGATGCGCCATTCGGCGCCGTGGCGGACAAGTGTCAGGAAGTCATGGAAGTCGCGGCCCATCATGGTCATCCGGGCGCTGACACGGGCCAGCCTTCCGCCGGCAAAGGCAATCTCCAGGATTTCCTCTTCCCGCGGGTCGCCGCGTTTGGCTGGCGGCTCACGCCCGTCCACGCGAGCCAGGTAGGTCTCAAGATCCAAGTAAAGCTCATCGCCTTCAGTGGCGCAGACATAGGCCAGCTGCGGATGGAACACCTCGCGCAGCATGGTGCTGTCGGCCTGATGGAGACCCTCGAAATAGGTCTCCATCAGTTCGCCGACCTGTTTGTGGGCGGCGGGCGTCATTGGATCAGCCCCTCGGCGCGCATCGCTGCCTGAGCCGACGGACGGGATGCACTGCGGCTCACAAAAGCAGCCAGATTGGGCCAGCGGGCCAGGTCGATACCGGTGAAATTCGCCCAGTTCGAGACCACGAACAGATAGGCATCCGCCACCGAGAACCGGCCTTCAACCAGCCACTCTCGGCCATCCGCCAGTTGCGCCTCGATCAGATCGAACTTGCCTGCAACAGCGGTGCGCGCCGCGTCTTTCCCGGCCTCGGACGTGCCGTCGCGGAACAGCGGGCCAAATGCCTTGTGCAGCTCGGTCCCGATCCAATTGAGCTGTTCCTGCATCCGCGCGCGCGCCAGGGTGCCTGCCGCCGGCGCCAGGCCAGCCTCCGGGCTGCTGTCTGCGATAAACTGCAAAACAGCCGCCCCCTCAGTCAGAACGCTGCCGTCGTCCAGGCCCAGAGCCGGAACATACCCCTTGGGATTGATCGCACGGTAGTCTGCGCCGCTTTCGGTCCGGCCTGCCGCAGTATCGACAGATTCGATTTCAAACGGGCGGCCGGTTTCATGCAGTGCGATATGGCTGGCCAGCGGGCAGGCACCGGGCTTGTAGTAGAGTTTCATGACAGTCTCCTTTGGTTGGTGATGCCCTCTGACTACCTCCTGATATGATTGATTGATAATATTGTGTTTTCAGCATAATGATTAGAAAATCAGATCATATTGAAAACCCATGAAACACGACCAGCTCATTGCCCTGGATGCCATTGTCGCAACCGGCACCTTCCGCGGCGCGGCGGAGCGCCTGCACAAGTCGCAGTCCGCCATCAGCCACACAATCCGCCAGCTGGAAGAGGAACTGGAGCTGGAACTGATCAGCCGGGAAGCCTACCGTCCCTCGCTCACCCCGGCCGGCGAAATTTTCTACCGCGAAGCCTCCCGGGTGCTGCGGCAGATGCAAGGGCTGCGCACCACCGCGTCCCGCCTGCGCGCCCGCGAAGAGCCGGAATTGACCATTGCCGTCAGCGCAACAATGGATCTAGCCCCCCTGCTGCCTGCGCTTGCAGACACCGGGCGCGACCACCCGGCCACCCACCTGCGGCTGCGGATGGAAATGATGGGCGGCCCGATTGCCCGGCTGATGGAGGGCAAGGCGGATATCGCGCTCGCGTCCCTGGACGGGGTCCCCCTGGACGAAGTGGAGGCAGAGCCGGTTGCAGAGGTCACGATCAGGCCGGTGGCCGGCCCCGGGCTGGGCCTGCCCGCCGGTTCCCGCGCCCTGTCCGCTTCCGAAATGCAAAGCCATGTGCAGGTGGTGGCGGCCGGAACGGGCGGTGCGGCGCATGAACAAAGCCGGGATCTGCTGCCGGGCGGGCTGAAATGGACAGTTTCTGACCTCGCAGCCAAGAAACAGGTGATCCTCGCCGGCCTCGGCTGGGGCGGCTTGCCCGATCACATGACGGTGGAGGAGCGGCGGTCCGGAGCCTTGCTTTCCCTGAACCTGGAAGGGTTCCCGCTTCGCCGGACCATGATTTTCAAGATAAGGCGCAGGGACCAGGCAATTGGCGTTGTTGCTGATGAGCTTTGGAACAAATTCGGAGCTGCCAAGGCAGCTTAGTGCAGGATTGGTTCAAAGCGGCTGAATCTTTGCGGCTGAGGTAAAACACTATTGGTTTTGGAAAAGACGATTCACAAAAGGCGCAGCCGGCCCATTCCGGACCTCCGTCCTGCGTTCACAGCGCTGCGGGCGCAGCCCGCTTACCGGTCATTCGCTGCGCGTGCTAAGTCAGGAGGTGACCGCTCCCAAACAGTGCGGACAAGGCCGTCATCCATCGCGGGCTAGCGCCTATCAGCTCTTTCTTTAATCCGTGATCTTCGCATCGTTGAGAACCCTAGCGGCATCGCCGGGTTTGGTGATCTCATGCACCACTGCAGCGGACCGTGAAACAACTTTGCCCGCACGAATGACCGCTATCCTGTGCGCCCGCAGCCGTATGGCGTCTATCTTGTCCTGGGCCTGCAGCAGAACGAAATTCGCATCTTTCCCCTTTGCGACCCCGTAACCCTGCAATCCCATGATATGCGCGGAATTTTCTGTCACGGCGTCAAAACACCAGCTCATATCATCACGGCTCGAAAGCTGCCCCACATGCAACCCCATAAAGGCCACGTCCAGCATGTCGGCTTTGCCCAGCGAATACCAAGGGTCCATTACGCAATCGGACCCAAAGCCAACTGTAATGCCCGCATCGCGCAATTCGCGAACACGCGTCTGTCCGCGGCGCTTGGGGTAGGTGTCGTGACGGCCCTGCAGCATGATATTGATCAGCGGGTTCGGGATTGCGTGAACTCCGGCTTCGGCGATTAGAGGGATTAGCTTGGACACATAGTAGTTGTCCATGGAGTGCATTGAGGTCAGATGCGATCCAGCCACCCGCCCCTGCAACCCAAGGCGCTGTGTCTCATAGGCCAGGGTTTCGATATGGCGGCTGTGAGGATCATCGCTTTCGTCGCAGTGCATATCCACCATCAGGCCGCGGTCCGCCGCGATCCGGCACAGCTGGCGGACGCTTTCGGCGCCATCCGCCATGGTGCGTTCAAAATGGGGGATGCCGCCGACGACATCCACCCCCATATCCAAGGCCCGGACTGTGTTCTCCATTGCCGTGGGATCGCGCAGCACACCGTCCTGCGGGAAGGCAACCAGCTGCAGGTCCAGATAATCCTTCACCTTTTCACGCACCTCCAGCAGCGCCTGAACGCCTTTCAGTTCGTCGTCACAGGTATCCACATGGCTGCGGATTGCGCCGATCCCCTTAGCAACAGCCAAGTCGCAGTAGCGCAGCGCACGCTCTATGATGTCGTCCACCGTCTGGACCGGCTTCAGCTCTCCCCACAGGGCGATGCCCTCCAGCAGCGTGCCGGAGACATTCATCCGCGGCGTGCCAAGCGACAGCGTTGCATCCATGTGGAAATGCGGGTCCACAAACGGCGGCGAGACCAGATATCCCTCTGCCTCGATCACCTCCTTGGCCTCGGCGGTGATGGAGGCTTCAACCGCAGCGATCCTGCCGTCCTTGCAGGCAATATCGACGCCCGTTTGCCCGTCAGTCAGGCTGGCGTTTCTGACAATCAGGTCAAACATCGGGCTCTCCTTCCCAAAGCGGATTTCTAACGCTGTCCCTTGAACCAGGGTGTCAGCAGCGCACGCGGATAGTCAGCAGAACGGGCTGCAATGACAAGCGCGATGATCGACAGGATATAGGGGGCCATCAGGAAGACCTGGCCGGGAACCAGCGCGCCCATTTCCGTCTGCAAACGTACTTGCAGCGCGTCGAATGCCCCGAACAGCAAGGCGCCGAACAATGCCTTGCCGGGCCGCCAGCTGGCAAAGATCACCAGCGCGATACAGACCCATCCGCGCCCGTTGACCATCCCAAAGAAGAACGCATCAAAGGCGCTCATGGTCAGGAAGGCACCGCCAAGCGCCATCAGCGCCGAGCCAGCAACAATCGCCCCGATGCGCAGGCCGTAGACCGACAGCCCTTGCGCGTCAACGCTGTCAGGATTGTCGCCGACCGCCTGGATGGCAACGCCCAGAGCAGTGCGGTTCATGATATACCAGACCACTGCCACCATCAGCAGCGCGAGCCAGGTGAGCGCGGTCTGCTGGAACAGCACCGGCCCCAGAAACGGCAGATCCGACAGCAGCGGAATGTCCAGCGCCTGAAACGGTTCGATCCGCGGCGGCGAGGACACATTGGGCAAGGCTGTGCGGTAGGTGAAGTAACTGACGGATGTGGCAAACAAAGTGATCCCCAGTCCGGACACATGCTGCGACAGGCCCAAGGGAACCGTCAGCACCGCATGCAGCAGTCCGAACAGCGCTCCTGCCGCCGCCGCTGCAAGGGCGCCGCCCCACAGACCGGCCCCCAGCCAGACCGCCATCCAGCCGCACATGGCCCCGACGACAAAGATCCCCTCGATCCCGAGGTTCAGGACGCCTGCGCGCTCGCAGATCAAGGCGCCCAGCACGCCAAAAATCAGTGGCGTGGCAATACGCAAGGACGCCGCCCAGAAGCTTTCGCTCAGGAGGATGTTCAGAAGATCCATCATGATACGGCCTCCCTGGTGCGCAGAATGCGGTACTTCGCCAGAAAGCCGCCGACTAGAACGCACAGCAGCGACATCGAAACAACCAGGTCCGCCAGAAAGGACGACACGCCCATTGCGCGGCTCATGCTGTCGGCGCCTACGAACACCGAGGCAATGAACAAGGCCGCAACGACCACGCCTGCGGGCGACAGCCCGGCCAGCATCGCAACCACAATGCCGGTGTAGCCAAAGCCCGGCGACAGATCCGAAGTCAGATAGCCCTTCAGCCCCGCAACCTCGCTGACACCTGCCAGCCCGGCCAAGGCGCCCGAGATTGCGGCCACGCCGAACAGCGACCGGTTCACATTGATCCCCGCATGGCGGGCAGCGGCGGCGTTTTCTCCGACTGCGCGCAGCTTGAAGCCCCAAACCGACCGCGCCAGCATGAACTGGGCAATTGCCGCCAATACCAGGGCAATAATCAGTCCGGAATGCACCCGCATCCGCTCCATCAGCGGCGGCAGCATGCCCTGATCCAGAACCGGCGCCGACTGCGGCCAGCCCAGCCCCATCGGGTCCTGCAGCGGACCTTCCAGCATCATCTGAAGGAAAATCAGGATAATGAAGTTCAGCAGGAGCGTCGTCACGACCTCGTCAGCCCCAAAGCGGACCTTCAGATAGGTCGGCGCCATCATACCCGCGGCACCTGCACCTGCTCCCAGAAGGATGATCAGCGGCAGCAGCACAATGCCTGGTGCGTCCAGGTATCCCGACCCGATGGCAACAGCCGCCATTGCACCTAGGTACAGCTGCCCCTCAGCCCCGATGTTCCACAGCTTGGCACGGAAAGCCAAAGCAGCGGCAAGACCCGTGAAGATCAGCGGCGTTGCACGGGTCAGCATTTCGGACAGGGCAAAGACCGAGCCGAAGACGCCCTTGATCATCTCGCCATAGGCGGTCAGCGGATTGGCCCCGGCGGCCAGCAGCGGAATGGCGGCAAGGGCCAGGGAAATCACGGCGGACAGAATGGGAATGCCAATGGCAAAGGCGCGGGACGGGTTCTCGCGCGGTTCAATGCGGATCATGCCGGTTCTCCTGCCATCATCAGCCCGATCTTTTCGCGGTCGTGGCTGCCTGCCTCCACCAGGTTGCCGTCGCGGATCACCACGATGCGGTCGGCAAGCCCCAGGATTTCGTCAAGGTCCTCTGAGATCAGGACAACGCCCGCGCCGCGCTCCCGCGCTTCCAACAGGCGCCGGCCCACCTCAGCCGCGGCCCCCATGTCCAGGCCGCGTGTCGGCTGGTTGGCCAGGATCAGCCGGGGCGAACGTTCGAACACCCGTGCCAGGATCAGCTTCTGGATATTGCCGCCCGAGAGCAGCCTGGAGGACGCCGTCACACCCGGCCCGCGCACGTCATAGGCCTGCGCCAGCCGTTCGGCATTGTCCCGGATGGCGTCCCGCCGCAGCAATCCGCGGGATTGCACCTCCGGATCATCCAGCCGTTCGATCACCATGTTCTCGGCGACACTCATGGCGCCGACAATACCCTCGTGATGGCGGTCCTCGGGGATGCGCCCGATACCGGCCTTCACCATTGCAGCCGGACCGGGTTTCGGCACTGGAATACCGTCAACCTGAATATGCCCTTCACTGGGCGCTGCCAGGCCGGATATCACATTGGCCAGCGCGCTTTGCCCGTTGCCGGAAATCCCGGCAATGCCCAGAATTTCATGCGCGTTTACCATGAGATCAACACCTTTCAGCGTATCGCGCTTGGAGCGCCCGGTGACGGAAATCCCCGACAGGTTCAGGACCGGCGCGCCCGGCGCCATGTCGGTGCGGGCGACCTTGGGCGTATCCGCCCCGACCATCATCCGTGCGATTGCCTTCTCATCGGCATCCGCGGTGGCCATCTCGCCCACCTTCCGGCCGTGCCGCAGCACCGCAATCCGGTCCGAAAACGCCAGAACCTCCCGCAGTTTGTGGCTGATGAAGATGACTGAGAGCCCCTCCCGCGTCATCGCCTTGATGTTTTCAAACAGTGTGTCCGCTTCCTGCGGCGTCAGCACGGCTGTGGGTTCGTCCAGCACCAGGATCCGGGCGTCGCGGTAGAGCGCTTTCAGGATCTCCACGCGCTGGCGTTCGCCAACCGAAAGCCTGCCGACAGGCGTGTTCAGCGGTGCCTTCAGCCCGCTGCGTTCGATGATCCCCTCGATCTTGGCCCGCGCCGCCTGGCGGTTGCGCCGCAGCGCCAGCAAGGGTTCTGATCCCAAGGTGATGTTGTCGAGCGCATTGATGTTCTCGGCCAGGGCAAAATGCTGATGCACCATGCCCACGCCTGCCGCCAGCGCCGCCTGCGGATGGCCCAGCGGCAGGGACTGCAGCACGCCGTTTTCATCCGCCACTTCAACGCTGCCGGCGTCCGGCAGGTAGTGGCCAAACAGCATGTTCATCAGCGTGGTCTTGCCGGCGCCGTTTTCACCCAGCAGCGCAAGCGCTTCGCCTTTGGCCAGCGTCAGGCTGACATCGTCATTTGCCACAACCGGGCCGAAACGCTTGCTCAGCCCGTTGAGCCTTAGAACCGTGGAATCTGTCATGGGAAACAGGGCCGGCGCACATGCCGGCCCTTCTGCCGTCAGTTGTCGGAAACCGGGCGGGCATCGTTCACGTTCACACGGAACAGCCCGTCCAGAATTTCGGCCTCGCGCGCCTTCACGGCCGCCGCGGTTTCTGCGGATACCAAGCCTTCGTCCATCACCAGAGACCCGCCGCCATAGGCCATGAAACTGTACTGGCCGTAATCCGCAGCCTCAAAGCTGCCGCCGGCCACATTGGCAACCGCCTTGTCGATGGTTGCTTCCATATGCCAGAGGGCCGACGCCATGATGGTGCCCGGATAGTCGCCGGAGGTGTCGATGACATTGCCTACGGCCTTCACACCGCGCTCAACGGCTGCGTCGGATACGCCAAAGCGTTCGGCGTACATCACGTCCGCCCCTGCATCCATCATGGCAAAGGCGCTTTCCTTGGCCTTTGGCGGGTCATACCAGCTGTCGATGAAGTTCACGATGAACTTCACATCCGGGTTCACTTCCCGCGCGCCATCCATGAAGGCATGCATCAGACGGTTCACCTCGGGAATGGCATATCCGCCGACCATGCCGATCACATTCGATTCGGTCGCGGCACCCGCAACCATGCCGGACAGGTAGGACGGCTCATGAATCCAGTTGTCGAACACTGAGAAGTTCGGCGCCACCGGACCAAAAGAAGATCCCATCAGAAAAGCGGTTCCGGGGTAGTCTTTTGCAACCTTGCGCGCCGCGCGCTCAAGCCCGAACACCTCACCAACAATAAGCTGCTGCCCCTGTTCGGCATATTCGCGCATCACCCGCTCATAGTCGGTATTCGCCACATTCTCCGAGAAGACATAGTCGATATCGCCACGCTCGGCTGCGGCGTTCAGAGCCTTGTGGATCCGGCTGATCCATTGCTGCTCGACGGGCAGCGTGTAGATTGCTGCAACCTTGGTCTTTTCGGCCACGGCAGCACCCGCGCTCAGCAGGCTTGCGCAAGCAAAGAAAACCGCAAGCACGGCTCTTCTTGTTAGTGAAGCGTTCATCATAGTTCCCTCCCAGTTTTTTCGGCAGTGAAACATTTTTTGACCAAATAATCAAATTTATCTGATTTTTCCCACCGAAGGCGGCCCGGCCACACGATCCGGAGACTGCGAAAATCTGTAAAGAGAGACGTTCCGTCGAGTCGCAGCAATTCCTGAACTGGGCTCGCAGCAGACTTGCGGCACTGCAGAACAGAAATCTCATGAGACGTTACCTGAAGGTCGGCTTCCAACGTTTCGCCATGTCCGGCCCGAGCTTTCAGCGAATGACCGGATTCCGCCCGACTTGCATGAGTCCCGATCCCGGCTGCGAGGCAGACCGGAAGTTCGCTTAGGGCCGCTAGTTGACCAACTGCGCCTGCAGCAATCCGGCCTGGTGCTCATAGCTGATGACGGCTCAGCAGGTACAAACGGCTTCCCCGATTGAACCTGCAAATCAGCCCTGGTTTTCCTGAAGGAAGTCAGATCAAACCTAACAAACCCCGCTAGCAGAAAACGGGAATTGGGTCAGCAATCTGACAAGAAGGTCAGTTTTGCTTGGCATTCGACAATTTTGTCGGGCGACACATAGTTTTTCCTTTTTGGGGAACTTGGTTGATTGATTTTAAAGCGAAATATTTACAGCCGAGGCAGCAAAGTTACCTTTTGCGACTCATAAGTTTTCCTTCGGCGGAAGCAGACATTCGTGCCGCGCGCGGCGAAATCGGGCTTCGAGCCCAAACAGCCTGTTGCTGCACAGCACCTTAAACGTCCTCTATCCTGAGCTGGCGCTCCCGAAGTTAATGTTTCACAACGCCGTTATTCAGCGGCAGATATCTTCTTGCTGAGCACCATGTCTTTGCAGCAACGGTGGTCAACTCGTCGTGGCACGTAGCTGCCATCTGAGCCCATCTTGAGACGGTTGGAACAACAGGTCCTCAGCCTTCGGCTCGTCATGCACGAGGCCGTTGGCCATGTTGCGCACATCCTGAAACCCAAGGTGGAAAGGACGCGGGCCTGAGGGAGGCGGGAAGTGGAAATGGATCTCTTCAGCCATGCGTCGGCAGGCGAGCGCCTTTTCTTCGGGCGTGGTAACATAGCTGAGTTTTTCGATCCATTCCTGCACAAAATCACCCAAGCCAATTTTGGACGCGAAATAGTCCAAAGCGGTATCACGACCTTGCGTTATTAGATCGATATAGAAAGAGTTTTCCTGCTCCGTGGTGTTGGCGACCTTACGCGTTGACCAAAAGTTGCTGTTGGGTGCAACGTTTGCGTCATAATAGGCCACAACGTAGTGGTAAAAAAGTTCGTATTCGTAACGGTAGCGCGTTTCAAACTCCTGATATAGGTCCGTGTCTGGTAGCGTGTCGTCCATGATGGATAAGATCGTTCGGGCCGCCAGCAGGCCGGAATAGGTACCAAGATGGACTCCGGTTGTGAATAAAGGGTCTAAAAAGGCGGCGGAATCTCCAACCAGAAACACACCGTCGCGCACCAACCGGTCCGTGGTGTAGGAAAAGTCGCTGCGCATACGGAAAACGTCAAACGGCTTCGTTGTTGCATACCGCGCATCTTTCAAAAGCCCACTGATGTGCCGGCACTCTGGCAAATAGGTATTCATCAAGAATTCGGGCCCGTCATTGGGTTTGCTTTCTGCCCCCAACACGACGCCGACACTAGTCAAGTTGTCCTGAATGGGGAGAAACCAAGCCCAGCCTTCCGAGAAGGCTTCGGTGATCCCCCCTCCTTGCAATGGTGAGGGCAGTCTACTGGCCCCTTCAAAATACCCGTAGAACGCCATGTTGTTGAAGAATTTCGAGTGAACCCGCGTACCAACTTGCTTCGCAAATGGCGAGGAAGACCCGCTGGCATCAATGACGAAGCGGCAGGTTACTTGTTCACGGCCGGATCTTGGCGTGTCAAAGGTAATGGTTTTTGCATGTGGGGTTTTGGGAGCAATCTCGCGAACGCGATTGGGCTGCCTTACCTCCACCCCGTGGCGTTTGGCCGTCTCCAGCAGAATAGAGTCGAAACGCGACCGATCTACATGCAAGGCGAAATTCGCGTCGTCTTCGAGCAGTTCGTTGGCTTGGGTGAACGCCAATGTCCAAAGTTCTGACGAGGCGCCCCATTTGAATACACCGCCGGGTTTTCGAATGAACCCCGCCTTGAGGACCTCCTCCAAGGCACCGATATATTTGCACAGTCCTTGAACCGTCGAGACCATCAGCGACTCGCCAATCTGGTATCGGGGGAAGGACGTTGCCTCAAATAGGACAACCGAAGCGCCACCCATAGCAAGCAAGCTAGCGGTGACCGACCCCGAGGGTCCGCCACCGATAACGGCCACGTCAAACTGCATGCTTTGTACCCCTCTATATTGATCTCATGGCGGAAATGCGCCCCGCAAAACCGATATCCCCATCGCAGACGATCATTACCCAGCATTGGACCACTTCGTTGATCAGAGCTTGCGTAGAAAAATGGAAAGGAACGGAGGTCGCGGATTGGGCAGCAATCGAAAACGCTGTGATGGCATTGTTAGCGTGAGGTGTTTGAGCACCGCGGACCGTTGCGGCCAAGATGCAATCTCGGGACCGATTAGTGGTGTTCGCAACTCGCACGGTGCCGGAAAACTCAGATCCGTGCGTGATCAGACCTTCACGTTGCAAAGTGAAGGAGAGACCATAGTCGGGCTGATCCTGCACGATACCGCAGATGCCGCAAGCCACCGACCTTCTCCGCAGAGCGGGGTTGAGCAGACTGGCGTTTTGATATGCAACCGTTGCTCCGCCGCAGGTTGGGCAGGTTCCAGGGGTGCTTTCGGGTGTGGCAAGGGTGCGGTCCAGGTATTCGTCTTGCCAGCTCCATTTGCCAGAGCATTTTGCCAAAGCAACGGTCAAGATACAGGCATTAGTGTGGCGCAGAGCCTCTTGAATTCCTGGGGAGGTGTTTGTGGTGCTCTGCGGCGGAACCCCTGTGCTGCTTTTCAGTTCCCACTGCTCGGTTAGCATCAGGTTTTCGAGATCGTTCAAATTCAGACCAAGAGCATCGCGAAAGGCTGGATATCGCGCCAATTCGGCTAATCTCGCATAGCTTTCTGACAGACACGCGCCCGCCGCGGCTTCGAAGTCCGGGGCTGCCGATGTGTCCTGCCGGGTGAGTTTGAGCCGGGCTGGTTCGCTGCTGCCGCAGTCCAGCAGCACATACAAAGCGCTGTCGAACGGGCTCTCGAGGACGGCTATTTGCGCTGGTTCGGCGTTTTGGGTCTGTATTGTGAACTTCCCTGCGCCCATCGCTAGCAGCCAAGCGGGATCGGTGATCAGCGCCGTCTTGATGGACCTTGCGCCAGTCCAGGCCAATGTCATGGTGTTCTCGCGGTATGTCGGCTGCGCTATTTCGACATTCGAGACAGGCCAGGGCGGAGCTTGGACGTCGCCAAAATGAACCAGCGAAGGGAGTTTTTCGGTCCCGACATCGCCGCGTCGAGCCTCGATCAAGCGCACGCATTCGGCGGGGCGCAGTCCATGCGCGCTAAGTGCTGCAAACCAAGATAGTTCTTGGTCCGAGTAGCGACCGGCGCGCAGGTTCCCGACATATTCGCGCGCTGGACCACGCAATACCGCGTGCGCAATCATTTCGGACGCGTCTAGCAAATCCGGGCGCCGTGTCGAAGTGCCAGCCGTTGTGCAGCCGTTGTAAAAAACACGTTCCGCCTTAAGCGATTGTAGGGGCACAATCGGCCTGCCCTTAAAAAAACATGCGGTGCCCTGAAGGCATCGGCCGGACGCGCCGCCGTCGGGCATTGCGCATAGCCCAATCAGCCCGTCTTGCGTTGGGAATAATCCGCAATGCGGTCTGCTATGTCCTCCAATGAGAAGCGTCCCGTTAGCGGATGTCATTTGCGAGGCGATCTGGTCCCCGCTGAGTCCTTCCATGTCGACCGCGTCAGGATAGGTCGCGCCGCCACCCATTCTCTCATTTGAGAACACGTGGGTTTCAGCCTGTGCGTTCATGGCGTCCGGAACCAAGTGCTTTGCCATCAAAAGCGCAAGGCTTGCCAAGCTTTCACCAACTAGAAAGCTGCATATTGGCCACGCTTTGGTCCCCAACCCATGTAAGGGCCACAATCTTGTCAAAACGTCCTGTGGGTCCATCCCTATCGGCAACACAACTGTTACGTCCCCTTCGCTGTTTGCAAGCTGTGAAAACGGGACCGTTTCGTATCCTTTTAGCGCCGCGTATCGCTTGGCCAAGAGTGCCTCGTCATGGTTGTCAGGAACAGCGAGGCAACCCTGAGATACCCTTGGGCCTCGCCGTGGCTCCGAAATTTTGCTCCCATTTCGGAACAGCTTTCTGAATTGTGACGCGCAGTTTGAGGGGACAGGAAAACCTTTAGTCTCAGGACTTTCGAGAACCGCACGCATGTCCGTTTCGCTACTTGTGAGAACAAATTCAGGCATAGGCTTCTCAACACTATCAAGCAAGTTTGTTTAGTTGATCAAAGGGTTTCTGCGACTCAAAAGGCCATAACAGCTACTTCATTGCAATCTATGCATGCAAAAATTCCTTCGAGAATCCGCGATTCTGTGCAAGGGTTAGGTGTGGATATTAGATCGGGAGGATCCCAATATGTCCAAGACTGAACTTGGCGCACCAAAAACAATTGCAACCATCGACTTCTCAGCAGAGCAGCGCAAACAGCTGGAAGCTGCAAGCGGACTGGACGGCTTGACCGGCCTTACCTTGGTTGATTTGGACAAAGAAGCACGGGATCGTATGTCTCCGTCTTTAGTTCGAGCCACCGTTGCGGTGCTTTGCTGGTAAGCGGCACCATATCATTTTTTTACGAAAGGAATCTGTCATGAAAAAGAAGAAGATCAAGAAATTTGAAACTCTGGACTCGAAGTCGCCGCTTAGCGTTCAGTTCTGAGCCTTCCATTGGCTGGCCGGTTAGCGTGGCTTGCTAATCGGCCGCAATACACTGAAAAAAACGTACCTCATGAGACTTTTGTCTTCTAGTTTTCGCGCGCACCTTTTTCAGACCTACTTTAACTTGTCTGCCCCAGAGACTGACGCGCCTTTTCATGTGCATGGAATAGATTTTTGCTTTCGCGCGTTGGTCGAGGGTCGCGTCTATCCGCATATTCAAGCGAGTTTCAATCCATCCTTTCGCGAGAGTCTCGTGCGCGACACGGGGTTTTTCGAGTTTGATATTGTAGATCCAATACAGTCGCTTGATGTCTCACAGAGTGATCAAGTCAAACAGCTAGCGACCTATCTGGATAACTTCGCTGATCTGACCGAGATCCAAAAAATCCGTGTAGGTTGGGTTCTGTCAAAGATGTGTTTCCAGCCCGTGACCGCACGGCTTTTTGATGGCGCCTACCAGTTGTCGGAACCGATGACACCGCTGGAGACGTCGGCCGCGTTCCTGCACTGCTATTCACGTTACAGAATGCATGTCGACGACCCGGCGGTGCCGTACTCTATTGACGAGTTCAAAGCTATTTCAGAACGCGGCGCCGACGGAATTGACCGGATTGATGCGACGTATCAGGTTGTTGTGCAGTCGGTGAAACACGCTGGCGACCACGAGACGGCCTCGGCCTGGCAAGAGCGGCACCGTACGATCATTGATGAAGCAATGGACGCGTTAGACCCATTCACTCTGACGTTTGTCAACAGTCGCTATCATCGGGTTGGGGGTTTTTTACCGCAAATGCGACAGGACAGTGCCAGCATGGTCGCCGAAATGGAACGTGCGGAAGCGTTGGCGAATGAACTGGACCGCTCCACCGAAGTTTTGCGGATTGCAGCCGATGAAGTGCTGTTTCCTGTTATTGAGAGTCGAACCAAGGAAGCACTTTGGAACGGAGATACCGAGCTTGCTTTGTCACGGATTCAGCGCTTGACCCGGATTTCCCCCAATGACTCTCGTGTTTGGCTTCAGCTGGGCGAGGTTCACATTGAGCGCGACGAATTCGAGCAAGCATTGAAAGCCTATCGGCACGCAGCGGAGCTGGCACCTCCGGGGCGCGAGATTGCGTGGTTCATGATCGGGCAATGTTTGGAAGCGCTGGATGATCTGCACCAGGCGGGCGATGCGTATCTTGCTGCGCTTTCGCTGGACCCACAAGCTATTTCCGCGGCTGAAGCCTTGGTCGAGGTCTCCAAACAATTGGGGCAACAGACCATCTGCTCATGGGCAACAGAACACTTGAATACGCTCGATGCAATCAAGCAACGCGGTGTCTTCAAACGTCAGTGGGCACACCAACACATCCCCAGAGAGACCGGGTCCTAGGTCGCTTTGTCAATTTTTGTACGGGAAGATGAGCTTGAGTACGACGTCAGATTTTGTCAGCGTTCAAAGTGGTTTGTGCGCTTCGGATTTTGACCCGCAGCCCATCGTGACAGCATCAGGGCATGTTAGACTCATCTCAGACACTCTTGCTACGGTTGCCCCGATCCTTCCCAAGGTGCCGGTCACACGGGTCTATGACCTTAGCACGATTGACAGTCTTGGATTGCCTGTTTGGGGCGCCGTTACACCGCTGGCGGCAGATATCACTGTGCATTCCGGCAAGGGCGAGACACCGGAGGCTGCCAAAGCAAGCGCAATCATGGAAGCAATAGAAAGGGTCTGCGGAGAGAGCTTGCCGAGCGATCGGCAGGTTCGATGCAGTCTTTCCTGCCTGCTAGAGCGTCAGGATTTGCCAATCGTGACGCCTGGGGATCTGAACGCACCCGCGCAAGGAAGGTTGACGAATAAAACATCCATCCACTGGACCAAAGGGTATGATGTACAGCAGAAGACTGAGATTTGGTTGCCCTCTGATGCTGTGATCACGCCACCTCAAGACGGTGTTTTTCAAGGGGTAGAGACAAACGGCCTAGCGTCCGGGAACAGTATTGCTGAAGCGACCCTGCACGCCATCTATGAGGTGATTGAAAGAGACGCGGCCTCGATAGACCGGTTCATTGAGGAGCACGGCGAGGCCGCCGACGGGCCGCGATTTCAGCCTCGCATGCTTAGCACACACACTCTGCCACCAACCGTTGCGGACTGGGTCGCACGATTGCGGAGCGAAAACTGCGTGGTCACGTTTCAGGATCAGACCTCGGACTTAGGCGTCCCGGTGATCGCCGCCCATGTACTCACGCGTCGTTTTCCGGGGAATATGAATCGAGACACTGTTTTTGTTGGCCACGGCTGTGACTACGATGCAGGGCGCGCCGCGCTGCGCGCTGTGACAGAAGCTGTGCAGGCGCATTCCGTAACCCTCCTAGGCGCACGCGACGCAATTGAAGGTATGAGGCCGCGACCAGATCGGGCAAGCCGCTTGTTGCGACGTATCCGTGTCTTGAACCCGGACGCATTGGCCACGTTTGATTTTGTTAGCGACGGTGACGAGGACATTGCGCGCAACACAAACCGGGCTTTGAAGGCGATGCGCACGGTTGGTCTGGACCGGTGCATTGTGGTAAACATGACGCGCGCTGAGTTAGGCGTGCCAGTGGTTCGCGTTGTGGTACCGGGGTTGGAATGCCCCTATAGCTTCACTACTCGTCTCCCAGGTGATCGGTTGCTGAGGAGCTTGATATGACCACGCATACCTCGGACGTCGTATTCGTTGGACCGACAGCCAAGATTTCTGACCTGCAAAAATACTTGCCAAAGGCTGACTTTTTGCCGCCGATCGCGCGGGGGGACCTTTATCGCGCGCGCGCAAATGGTGCTCGTAGGATGTTGATAATAGATGGTGTCTTTTCTCAGACTTTGGCTGTTTCACCGCGAGAGGTCATGGATGTGCTGAAAGATGGCGCCGAGGTCGCGGGCGCCTCCAGCATGGGGGCTTTGCGCGCGGCTGAATGTTGGCCTGCGGGTATGAAAGGATACGGCTCGATTTACCGGCTTTATAGGCGCGGTATCCTAACGAGCGATGACGAGGTGGCGGTATTGACGAATCCCGCAGCGAAGGATGCCGCGATCACGTATGCGTTGATCAATGTACGCTATGCACTGCGTTGCCTTGAGCGTTTTGGCTTGATCTCTGAACCGCAATCGCGGCACATCTTGAGGACGGCGTCAAAACTACATTATTCTGAGCGTGACCTTCGGACTTGGGGCACGGACGCGGATATTTCGGAAGACATTGCTCGGAAGATGGTTGCCTTTGATCTCAAAGCACGGGATGCAAATTTGGCCGCGCGTTTCTTTTCAAAAGATCAGGCCCCGAAACAGGGTCTGCGACGGATCGCGCAGTTGGGTCCACAACAGCGCTATCATGGATCTGACGCCAAATTTGGTCTAACCGAAGATGAGCTGAAGCCGCGCCTTCTGCGTTGGTTGTTCGGGAGCGGGAGGTATCAGGCCTATATCTGGCCCATTGTGATCGGCGCATCAGATTTTTCGGAGCTCCAAGCTTTGCCAAAGGACGAGCAGGCGGAAACCACGCGCGAGATTTTGGTAAAGGTCATGGCGAAGAAGCTGAACGATTTTGACAGTTTGGCACAGTCATTCTGGTTTGAGATGGCGTTCATGGACGAGTTAGAGGCGGAGATCGCTCGATGGGCCGCCGCTCACACAGCGCATTCCCGGGCATCAGACATCATGGACGCGCAACTTAGATGGGTGCAAGAAGAGATTGCGGTACGGCATGGGTTGTCTGATTGGGAAAGCCTCAGATCTGAGGTTTCGGACGGAAAGCTCTTTGGCGCCATTCCCATTGTTTGGGTTGAAGATGCGTGCCATGCAATAGCTGCGAACCGAGCGGCGCGCTCCTTTGGTAAAATGAGAAACTCAACCGACCACGGCGCACATAAGCAATCCGATATTTCATGTTTTCGTCCCCGTTGATTCTCGACAGCGGAGTCGAAAGCAGCCATTCACCATACTGAAACGGACGGCAGGTAAGTCCCGCATCTAGCCCATTTCGCATCCTGTTCTGAAGGTCCGGTTTGGGTCAGAAATGCTTGACACTTGGGCTGGAAATGCCTGGCCCGCGCGGGCAAATTTCCCCAGGAAACGGCTCCCATTGAGTCAGTTTTGGCCGACATCTGACACAAATTTGTCGAATGCTGGGCAAAACTGACCTTCTTGTCAGGTTGTTGACCCAATTCCCGTTTTCGACTCGCGGGTTCTGTTGCGCTTGAACTGACTTCCTTCAGGAAAATCAGGGCTGATTTGCAGGTACAATCGGGGAAGCCGTCTGTACCTGCTGAGCCGTCATCAGCTATGAGCACGAGGCCGGATTGCTGCGGGCGCAGCCGGGCACTAGCAGTCCGAAGCAGACACGATCCGAGCTGCTGTTCGCTCTTCGCCTGTCATGCACAAAGGGCGGGAACCGGGCCATTCCGGACCTTCGCCCTACCCTCACGTTGCTGCAGGCGCAGCCCGCTTTCCGGTCATTCGCTGCGCGAGCAAAATCTGGAGATGATCGAACTCACAGTCTGCCGGACAAAGTGAAAATTCGCTGCAACTTGCTTTATTGGCGGCAAACCGTGCTCTTTGCCTGCGGCGCTCCGCTGGAAGTGCCGGAAGAGGAAGTTCGCTGCTTCAGCGCCCCCTCTGCCTCAGAGAAAGCAGCCAATTGAAATCGAGAAGGCACTATCCACGCAGGCTATGGCCCCGCTGCCAAGGGGTGCTCTAAGGAGGAAACAGTATTCTGTTGGGAATAGTTCTCCGAAAGATCATGTCAGAGAACTCAAGTGCCCGCCCACAGATCGAGCGGGCGGGCTTAGTAATAACTTCGAAACAATGCAGCGACAGCGAGGGTGGCAGCTCTTGCAGCGCAGGCTACTGTGCCGACATCCTTTGCCCCTGCTGTGTTCTGAGCAAGCTGGACAGCGCCGCCTTCACGTCAATCTTGCCAACCGGGCCAGTCCCGTTTGTCACTAGGATGTCGCTCTGCTCCTCTATCAGCATTCCGATGATGTCCTTCAAGGGTGTCGTATCTGGGATCGTGCGGGCGTTCACCTCGATAGGCGGGATACCATCCACCATGATCTCCATCGCGCGCAGAACATTGAGCGGGTTCATATGCGCAACGAATTCGGCCACATAGGGAGTTGCCGGGTTTAGCACGATTTCCTGGGGTTCGGCGCATTGTACGATGCGGCCGCCCTCCATGATGGCGATGCGCGAACCGATCTTCAGCGCCTCGTCCAGGTCATGGCTGACAAAGATGATGGTACGGCCCAGCTTCTGCTGAAACTCAAGCAATTCGTCCTGCAGCTTGTTGCGGATCAGTGGGTCAAGCGCCGAAAACGGTTCATCCATCAAAAGGATCGGCGCCTCGGTGGCAAAGGCGCGGGCGAGGCCGACACGCTGCTGCATACCGCCGGACAGCTCCTGCACCTTGCGGTCCGCCCAATCCTCCAGATGGACTAGCTCAAGCTGCTCACGCGCGCGGCGGTAGCGCTCCTCTTTCGGAACTCCTGCCACCTCCAGGCCATAGGCCACGTTGTCGATCACCGTGCGCCAGGGCAGCAGGCCGAACTGCTGGAACACCATGCCGATCCGGTCGCGGCGGATCTGTCGCAAATTGCGCGCATCGGTCTGCACCACATCGACAAGCCCATGCCCGGTTTTGACCTCGACCTTGCCACGGACCACAGGGTTCAGCCCATTGACGGCGCGAAGCAGGGTGGACTTACCAGAACCGGACAGCCCCATCAGCACCAGGATCTCGCCGTTCTTGATATCAATCGAACAATCGTGAACGCCCAGAACCTGGCCGGTCTGCTCCTGGATTTCGGTGCGGCTCATACCCTTGTCCATCAGCGGCAGCGCCTTCGCTGGCTCTTTGCCGAAGACGATGTTTACGTTGTCGAAACGAACCATTGTGTCAGTCATTGCTCACGCACCTCCCCGCTTGAACATCCGGTCAGAGATGATCGCAACCAGCACGATGGCGATCCCTACTTCGAACCCCTTGGCGATATTCACAGAATTCAGCGCCCGCAGGGTCGGAACGCCCAGCCCATCAGCCCCCACCAACGCCGCAATCACCACCATTGACAGCGACAGCATGATGGTCTGGGTCAGCCCGGCCATGATCTGTGGCAGCGCATAGGGCAGCTCGATCTTCCACATCAGTTGCAACGGCGTTGAGCCAAAAGCCTTGCCCGCCTCAATCAGCGCCGTCGGGGTGGAGGTGATGCCAAGATGGGTTAGCCGGATCGGCGCAGGGATGGCAAAGATCACCGTTGCGATCAGGCCGGGCACCATGCCAAGGCCAAACAGGATCAGCGCGGGGATCAGGTAGACAAACGTCGGGATCGTCTGCATCAGATCCAGGACCGGCTCCATCGCCCGGTGCAGCCAGGGCCGGCGGGCGGAAGCAATGCCCAGCGGCACCCCGAACCCCATGCAGACAGTCGCAGCGGCCAGGACCAGCGCCAGCGTTTCAGTCGTCTCGACCCAGTAACCCTGGTTGACAATCAGCAGCAGTCCCAGCGCCGTGAACACGGTGAAGCCCGCGGATCTCCGGGCCAGCCAAGACAAAATCGTGATGACCGCAATCACCACAAACGGGTTGGGAGACTGCAGTAGCCATAGCAATGCAAGAATGATAGTTTCCAGTACTGCCGACAACCCGTCGAAGAACCAGAAGAAATTGTCAGTGAGCCAATCGACGAACCCTTTGGCCCATGCTCCGATAGGGATCTTGTGAGATTCCAGCCACTCCATTTTCAGGTCCTCCCTCCTGTCCGTGTTGCGGATATTCAATGTCGCTGGATCAGTGTCTTCCTGAGCCAGCTGCTAAGATGTGCCATCACCTGCGGCTCCAGCGCATGGCCGGTGTTGCCGCAGATGACGAGTTCTGCATCCGGGATAAGCCGTTGGGCCAGCCGTGAGCTATCCGGCTCGATGCAACGGTCCTGCGCCGCCCCGATCACCAGGGCCGGGCAGGTAATCTGAGTCAGATATGCGCTGCGGTCTCCCGACTGGCTCAGCGCCAGTAGCTGCCGGGCATAGCCACCTGGCGTGTAGCCTCCGTCCACCATCGCTTCGGCTGCATCGACAGCATCTGCTAATGGGGATGGTGCGGAACACCAGGTCAGATCTTCTGCAAGCCACCGGATCAGCGCATCGCGGCTTTCAAACGGACGCGCATTCTTCAGGAAGCGCTGCCAGGTCACTTCCGGCACCGGGGCGGCAACTTCCCCAGCAGAGCTGCAGATCTGCACCATGCCAGTTACTCGGCTGCTAGCCTGGGCGGCGACAAGCTGCGCGATCATGCCTCCCATGGAGAAACCCGCAACGGCGAACCTTCCGATCTGCAGTTCATTCAGCACACGCAAGACGTCGTCGCGCATGTCAAACAGCGTGTAGGGCAGCGGCTCCTCGCCATAGGGTGCCCCGCTTTCGAGCGTTCTGACAGCAGCGCTGTCCACATTCGGGCCGCAGCGCCCCGACCGGCCGGAATCCCGATTGTCGATACAGATCACCCTGAAGTCGCGCGCCAAATCGGCAACGGCCTCTTGCGGCCATTCCTCAATGCGCATCCCCAATCCGAGGATCAGGACAAGGCACGGCAACGAGACGTCACCGTGCATCTCTGCATGGATAGGGCAGCTGCTTAGGTTTTCGGCAGTATTTGGCATCAGCCGCCCCACGCTCTTACAGGCCTAGATGGCCGCGCACGGCCTCCAGGCCGCTGCTGCCGTCCTTGGCGGTAACGCCGTCGAGCCAGCCATCGAGATAGTCGGGATGCGCCCGCAGCAGCTTAGCTCCAGCGTCCTTGGGATCGTCGCCATCAGTCAGGATATAGCCCATGCCTTCGCTTTCCACCGGGATGTCGAAGGTCATCTGGGTAAGCAGTTTGCCGACGTTCGGACACTCCTCAATGTAGCCTTTGCGCACCTGCGTATGGACAGACGCACCACCGAAGTTCGGACCATAGAAGTCGTCGCCACCAGTCAGGTATTCAATCTCGAATTCGGTGTTCATCGGGTGCGGCGCCCAGGCCAGGAACACGATCCAGTCTTCCTTGCGGGCGTTCTTCTTGACCTGTGCCAGCATCCCCTGCTCGGAGCTCTCGACCACTTTCCAACCGCCCAGGCCAAAGGCATCCTTGCCGACGATGTCCAGCATGATGTCGTTCGAGCCCGGCTCAATCCCGTACATCTGGCTGTCGAATTTATCCGCATGCTCTGCCAGATGGCTGAAATCTGTCACCCCGACGTCATAGACGTACTTCGGCACTGCAAAGGTGAACTTTGCCCCTTCCAGGTTCTGGTGAACCGTCTCGATTTCGCCGGTGTCGCGATAGGCTTGGTAGTAGGTCTCCATCGCTGGATCCCAATAGCCAAGGAACACGTCCAGATCCTTGCTGACCATCGATTCGTAAATCACCGGGATGCCCAGCACATCGCTTTCCGCTGTGTAGCCGAGACCCTCCAACACAACGCTTGCCACACCGGTGGTCAAAGCGAGGTCCGTCCAGCCCGGCTCTGCCAAGCGCACAGTTTCGCAGCCGGCTGCGACCTGGTGCGCGGTCAGCGCAAGCACGGATGCAGCTAGCGGCAATGCGAATTTCATCTTCATCGGCTTTTCCTCCCATTGGAAAATTTACTGACCCGCAGGTCAATAAACTGTCCAGTAAGATAATTTGACCCTGGAGTCAATAAATTCTACCGTGCATCTCAGGAGGTGCCGGACATGGGACGCAAGAGCATTGCGGAAATCCGCAGGGAAGAATTTGCCACAGCGGCCTTTGAGGTCTTGTCACTGCACGGGATGAAGGGCACAACGCTGCAGCGCGTCGCCGAACATACCGGCGTATCGAAGGCCAGCGTACTGCACTACTTCCCCAACAAGCAGAACCTGATTGAATCGGCGATGCGCCGGGCCAACGCCACTCTGCGCAAGGAGGCCGTTGCCTTTATGGCCCTGGCCTCAACACCATGGGAAAGGTTCTATGCCATTATCGAGGCAAATTTCTCCCCAACCACGTTCAGGGCGGAAGTGGCACATGGCTGGATCGCAATGTGCGCCGAAGTTCCCCATAATCCGCAGTTTCAGCGGCTGCAGAATGCCATCTATCATCGGCTTCACAGCAACCTCTTGTCCGCCTTCAAACAAACGGGCATTGGCGACGACGCCGCGGAAGAAGTATCACACACAGTCAGCCTGCTGATTGACGGGCTGTGGATGCGGTGCGGTCTACAGATTGGTGGCTTGAACCGCGAAGATGCAATGGCTCAGATCGAATCCGTCATAACCCGCACATTCAGCAATGATGCAGAAAGGCAAGCCGCACAAAGCAAGATGAGTGCGCTAGCGGGGGCCTTCACAGCAAACAGGGGCTGAGAACACAGTACACTCCCGCTTGGCCTCCTTGCAGCTGCGTGGTCTGAACCTTCGGATTACCGTAGTATGTCAGAGTTCAGGGTAGGCACCGCTAGAATCCAGATTACCGCCTGTAGCTAGACCTTTACACTGTGCAGCCTGTCGCAACCTAGCTGATGTCAGGATCGCGAAGCTGGGGCCGCGGCCACAGGCGCCCGAGGGCTACTTCGAGCGGATTGCTATACTCGCTCTTCTGCAAGGCTGCACGATGCCCGAAAGACCGCAATGCTGGGATGCAAAGCGGAACAGTCAGGTCAACACGAGTGCCCGCAAAAGGCCGACACTACTTCGGCCAATGGCGGCTTAGTGCGTTTCTTACCTGTTCATGTCTTGCGCAGCGTTTAGTAGTTTGGGCTCGGAGCCGCCGAATGCTTGGGCAGCAAGCCCCTCGTTATGCGTGGACAGGGACCGGCCATTGACAGGTCTGGCCAAGGGATTGATCCAGCGACGTTTCCGATGATGCGCTGCCACTCGTTTATCAGAAGCCAAGGTTCGGCCTGATAGCGGCGAAATCGGGTGAAGAGCCCAAACTGTGAATCTGGTTTTCATGCTGCGCGCGCTCGCAGCGCGCCGATCCGCTGCACCCCCGAATATCTTTCGCTGCATGGCAGAGGAGAATGCAGCCATTCCGGCAGGCCGCAGCAAGTCTGAAACCCCGAATTCACACGTCGCCGGACAAAGTTGCCGCTCCCGTTGCCGGAAGCTATGGCTACAGGCTGCTCAAACCGACTTCCTGACCGCCGACCGAGCGCTAAAGCCACTCATCCCGGTCGGGCAGAAAGTGAAAATTGGCTGCGGTTGCTCGGGGTTTGCTTCAGAAAAGCTAAAGCGGGCTCACGAAGGCGGCGAAGATTTGAACTGCTGATCAGTCATTAAATTCCGAGCGCACCCAAATCCAATATACGCTAAGAACATCAAGGCAATGTTGATCAGCCCAATGCCCTTTACTCAAAAAACTTAGGACTTGGTGACGCGTTGGGCGTATCCCATCTGAAATTACAAGATGTGATTTCAGGTGCTGAACGCGGTGCCTGCCTAATAACGGTAGTGCTGCTTATTAGATCGATTCAAGTTCCAAGCTAACCATAAAAACAGCTGCTAAAGCCCCAGTTTTGAACGGGTTGCCATAACACTCGAATGAAATTTGTAACCTTTTTTCATCCCGGAATAATCCTTAATTCCAGAGTGTTTTCCGGACAGCGGCCACCACTCCGTGTCATTCGGCCAGCTACGCCAAACTGTTCCCCAGCGGTCGACAACATGAGAAATGCACGTTTGATCGCCGATGCTCTTTCCTGCCTGGCTGTTGTTGGGCCAATACCAAGACAGCTGGTGGCACAAGCGGCCCTGGGCGTCGACGTTCCATTCCCCGGCGCCAAGGCTGTCACTGTTGTCACCGCACCAGGCGCGGGCTTGCAGATTAGGCGAGTAGTAGATGCCGCCATTGCACCCTTCAGCCCAGATATCAGTATTCCCAGCATAGATTTTCGATACAAGTTGAGGGGGTGCAGGTTTGGCACTGCGAGGCTTCGGGTCCGCCAGGACAAGAGATGGAATGGTGCCCAAAAGAATGGCGGCCATCAGATTTACAGATATCTTCATGTGAACCCCACTAAGCGCTCTGGCCCAAACTTGGATTTTCGTTCGGTTGAAAACCCCTTGGGTAAAAGGTGATAGAACACTTCCTAAGAGAAACAATTACTTTTTGTGGAATCTGAATCAAACCTCACATGTTCAGCCGGATTTCTCATCCAATCCCGACAATCATCAGCCATTGTCCCCATGTCGGCAACAGGCCGTGCCGGTACGGCGTCGGCCTCCTGTGGGAACCTGATTTTACAGGTCTCAAAGATTTTAGACTGATTCACGTGCAACCGCATCAAACGCGGCTTGTGGCAACAGTGTCTCCCAAAGTCATGGAATTGTCGCTTGAACTCGGAGTTCAAAAGGAAATTTCCGCTAAAATTTGAGGAAATTTTGACAAGCCTTCCCTCAATGGGGAAATTGGACGCCATGTAGCCTGATCTGATTGTCATGCGTGGAAGTCTGTGGGGACAGGCACCGCGCAATTTTGACGACAGTGTTGGCCTGCAAAGGGGTCGGGGGACCGTGGCTGACAGCAGTGTTGATATTTGCTTTGCAGGTGTGTGCCTGGCGGCTTTCGAAGCGCAGTACTGCTGTGTTCGGAGGGGGGCTGTTTGAGGCGGTTTTCCTTTCATCAGAACAGACTTGAAACTGTTGCGTCATCCGGCAGGGTATTTGCCGATCCCAAAAGGGTCCGTGTGCGCCGGGTAAGGGCTGTTCTTATTGCCTTGCTAACGGCTGTGATTTGCTGGGCTGTGCTGTTTCTTTATGGCTCTTTCTCTTTGCAGTCTGCACTGCGGGAGCTGAATCCCTTCTACGATGACAAACATATTCATTCTTCCTTTACCGCTGACGGTTCCGTTCATCACGACCAGGTTCATTTGGCTTCGGCCTTTGCGGTACCAGAAGCAGAAACTTCCTGTGGAGACGGACGCAAACAGCCCCTTTTTTCGGCACTGGCAAACACGGCGGTTCCCAAGGTTTTTGGTCATGTGCCTGTGTCATCTGAACAAGCTTTTTTGTCGCTGGATGACAGTTGCGGCCAAATTGGCGTGATCGTGCCTGAGTGGATCAGCATTGTCGAGAAAAAGGGCCGTCCTGCAGTATCCGTCATCAGCAAGGATACCCGGATTGCTGTTGAAGAGTACATTGCCGAGGCGGCTTTGCGTCCGCAGCTTTTGCCGGTCATTTTGCTGGGTGAGGCAAGGCAGAAAGAGGTCTTTCTGGATAGCCTGGCAGATGCAGAGCGCGTGGCACCCCTTGCCGAAGATATGGCCGCCGCCGTAGCGGCATTGAATGCCCAAGGTGCATGCCTGGACTTCACTGGATTGAAGCCAGACTCGTTCCGTCGCCTCAAGCCTCTGATGTCAGGATTCTCAAAAGCATTCCGTTCCCGGGGGCTGAAGGCCTGCACTATTCTTGCGGGCCAGCAGCCCTATTGGAAGGAACCGGATCTGACTGATCTGTTTGACCAGATCATCCTGAAGCTCTTTCAGGAGCCTTGGGCGGAAACCGCGCCAGGTCCGCTTGCACCGTACACCTGGATAGAAGGTTTGACCACTGAGGCCGTTCTGGCTGTCGGGGCAGACAAGCTAGTTGTTGCGCTCGGCAATTTCTCGGTTGAGTGGACCTCTGGCGTATCAAAGCCTGAGGTATTATCATACTCGGAAGCCATGCAGAGAGTAAGCTCCTCAGGAGCAAAATTGCGGTTCAGCGCCAAAGCCCAAAATAGCTTTAGCCGCTACCGTGACGCCCAAGGGCGACAGCGCAAAATCTGGATGCTGGATGCTGCGTCAGCTCACAACCAACTTGTCCGCCTCAAGGAGCTTGGCCTTGCCAACGTTGCGGTGTGGTCTCTTGGGCAAGAGGACCCCGGAATTTGGAAAGTCCTGCAGCATCAAGATGCTTCTAAAGACATTCTGGGGGCTGAACTTCATGTCGTAGAGCTCGATAACTATGTTGATTACAAAGGACAGGGCGCATTTATCCGCATCGACCAGCGCGCAACTGCAGGAGCACGTCAATTGTCCTTCGAAGTGGAGACTGGCCTGATCAGCAACCAGACCTATAGCCTTCCGCCCAAGCCGTTTTCGATTGAGCTCTACGGCAAACCGGACAGGCGCAAGCTTGTGCTGACCTTTGATGACGGTCCGCATGAAAAATACACCAAGGAAATTCTGGATATCCTGCAGGAAGAGAACGTTCCGGGGTCCTTCTTTGTTGTCGGCACCAATGTCATGGATTCTCCCGACCTGGTCACCCGGATGGTTGACGAAGGGCACGAGGTTGGAGCGCACAGCTTTTCTCACCCCAGAATGGACCAGATCTCCAGCACCCGCGTTGATCTGGAGTTTTCGCTCTCAGCCAAAATCCTGGCTGGATCAACCGGTCGGAGAACCTTGCTCTACCGCGAACCCTTCCAACGTAGCGGCGGCCCGATCAGCGCAGAGCGGGTGGCCTCTCTGGAGGCAGCCGAAGCCCGGGGATTCGCGATTGCGGGTATGGAAATTGTTCCCAAGGATTGGGAAGGCTGGGACAGCGGGGAAATCGCAAATTATGTGATAGGCCAAGTGGAACAGGGGAGCGGCAATGTCATTCTTTTGCATGATGGTGGCCAGGACCGTACTGCCACAGTAGACGCAGTTCGCCCGATAATCCGATCGCTGCGGGCAAAAGGCTATGAGTTTACGACGCTGGCGGACCTTCTTGGCACCAACCGGGCTGCGCTGATGCCTGTTGCCGAGGGCGGATCCCCGGCCTTTGACAGAGTTTCCTTCTCCATTGTCTGGATGGCGCAGCAAGCTGTCGTTGTTGTTTTCTGGACGGTGCTCGCAATTGGCATAGTTCGCTCAGCCGGCATTCTGATCCTGGCGCTTTTGAACCGCCGTGAAAGATTTACACCCCTGCAAAGACAGCCGAAGGTTGCGGTGATAATCCCCGCCCACAATGAGGCAAAGGTGATCTCCCAGAGCATCGAAAGCGTGCGCGCCAGCGGCTACAAGAACCTGGAAATTGTCGTGGTGGATGACGGCTCCACCGACGACACGCTTATTGAGGTGCTCAAGTTTGGCCACAAGAGCGAAGTCCGCCTCATCTCCCAACCAAACCAAGGGAAGTGGAGTGCGCTTAACAGGGCGATATTGAGCACTGATGCTGAGTTTGTCGTCTGCATCGATGCGGATACGCAAGTATGCAGAAACGCAATTACACATCTCGTCAGGCACTTTGCAGATCCGAAGACCGGCGCAGTGGCAGGTAAAATCATTGCAGGCAACCGTGTGAACCTACTGACCCGGCTTCAGGCATTTGAGTATGCAACGTCCCAGAATGTCGAAAGGAAAGCGTTTGACCTGATCAACGGCATTCTGGTGGTTCCGGGAGCCATCGGTGCGTGGCGGGTTGAGGCTTTGAAGAAAGCGGGATTGTTCAGTGAGGAAACTCTGACCGAAGATACTGACCTCACAATCCAGGTGAACCGGGCGGGGTATAATATAGTCTTCGAGCCAAAGGCCAAGGCGTACACCGAAGTGCCGGAAAAGGTGAGTCAGCTTCTGAAACAGCGGCTTCGCTGGTCCTTTGGAATATTCCAAAGCGCCTGGAAGCATAAACGGGCGATCATTGAGAGGCGCTCGGTTGGCTTGGTATCAATTTCCGACATGTTTGTGTTTGGCTATGTTTTCCCGCTGTTGGCCCCTATCGCAGATCTGTTTGTGATCTTGATGCTGTACAAGCTGATGGCCGGTGGCTGGGCAGCCGAGGTAGGAGGTTCCCAGCACACACAGCCGATGCAGTACATATGGGCCTACCTAGCACTCCCGGCGCTGGAACTGTTGATTGCTGCCATTGCCATCACATCCGATGAGGATGAAAGCAAATGGTCCTTGCTGCTGTTTCCGCTTCAACGCCTCGTCTACCGTCCGCTCATGTATTTTTCGGTAATACGCTCAGTTTTACGTGCCGTAACCGGACGTTTAGCCAGCTGGGGTAGCGTAAAGCGCCAAGGACGAGACTATAGTTTGGCGGCCGGTCACACATGAGACGCAGGTTATTTCTGAAATCGGTCGCGGCCGGCTTGGCCCTGTTCCCAGAGGTTGGATCAGCTTCTGTTGCGTGGAAGCTTCCTGCGCAAACTGTCCCCATAGTGACAGATATCAATGAAGACATTTCAATCCCGCATCTTATTGCGGTGATTGATGCCTTTGTTGACCAGAACATACCGCTCGCCTGCGTGGTGAACCCCTTTGATAAACAAGGCCGCCCGCATACTGCGAAAAGCAAGCTAGCACAGGTTCTGAACGGTTATCTGATTGGCAGAAGCGGGTTGGATGTTGTGCCTTACGTTCCGGATCTGCAGTCATTTTCCGAGCATTTCCAAGCCCGGACGGCTCATGACGCCGTCTCTGCCATGAAAAGGATGCTGTGGTCGGGCGGCTCCGCCCAGCAGCCGGTCAAAGCCCTGCAGGCAATCGCCTGTGCGGACCGGGAAAATCCCTCTCCTCCGCGCGGAGTGCGTTCTGCGGGCATTCTCAATCTCCTTTCGGTTCCGGCGCAGTCAGCCCCGGTCAGGACCGAAACTTGGGACAATGGTGTCGTGAGGCTGTTTGGCGGCAACCTGGTATCCCTGAACGATTTTGACGGAAAAACGCAAACCGCCGCACCTTCTGCTAGCCAGAACATAGTCTACTTCTCAGCGAAGGATTTCTCTGGGATGGATGTGAAAAAGTTGAAGGCAGCCGCGGTTTGGTTTGCCGACGCGCTGTCGCAACAAGAGTTGGATGGAGATGTGTCGCTATTGCCGGTGACAGACATTCAACTGCGCGACACCTACGGCTTCAAACGGACGGTTTGCCTGCATGTCCTGAAGCCGCAAGAGAATGATCGTGATCAGTTATCCGGGTATTCAGGTTTTACAAAGTTTCTTCAGACAGCCGGAATCCCCCATTCCACCGGAAACCAGTTTGCGGGTGAGGCCGACAACGGTTTTTGGGTTCCAACCGACTTTCACCCAATGAACGCTGAGGTCAGTACCGCGCAACACAGAATGCTCCCTATGGAAATTGAAAGCCGGAGTGAGGCGAAAATCCGGACGGTCAGGCCGTTGGGGCCTGGAATCGGCGTTGCCTTTATTGCAGAAACAGGTGGTGTCCAAGGGCTGGAGGGCGCGGGTTTCCTGCAATTCCCGCAACGGGTTGTCAGCGATGGCGGTGCGGCGGAAGCATTTGAGTCAGCCACGGCGGGAACCGGGGATGTGGTGGTTTTTATTCAGCCGGAGGCGATTGCCTTTCCGCCTGAGCGGCGAGCGTTGGAAACCCTTTTGAAGGACATGCTCAGGGATGAGGAGACGAAGTTCCTCCTTCTTGAAGAGTTTGCCAGGACCGTTGCCCCGGCAGGGCCGCTGCCAACACGATGGAGGAGGACGGCTGCCGCCGCGCCAGAGTTGGCAAAAACACGCCAGAACCTCTCGGATGCCAAGCGGCAAGGGCTTCTGGAAGATGCCCATGTTGCCTGGCAGTACTTCGAAAAATTCACTGATCCCAGGACCGGGTTGTGTCCGGCGACAGTGGACTTCGCACCGGGGGGGCGGAAACACGAGGCTGTCACGATGTGGGACGTTGGAAGTCACATCAATGGCTTAGTGGCTGCTGCACAGATTGGCTTGATCAGCCAACCGGACTTTGAGACTGCTATCCGCAAGATCCTACCCAATATCACGGGCAGGACTTTCAAAGGGCGTCACTTGCCGCAGGGATGGATCCGGACCGATCGCCGCAAATGGGGCAACAGGGACTTTGACGGATCCGACGCAGGTCGGCTGCTGGCTGCCTTGGACAACCTGCGCCGACACAGCAGTTTCGGAGAGCAACTGGCTAAGCTTGTCGCTTCCTGGAACCTTCGGAAGGTGATCTTTGAGGGCGAAATTCACTCGGTCACAAATGGAGAACTTGAGACTTCATATGTGTCACATAGCGCCCATTACTCGGCATTGGCCTTCCGGCGTTGGGGGATCGCTGCCAAATCCCCATATGAGGTCTTTGCTGGCCGGTCGGCGGCCGACGGGCAAATGGCATTGCTGGAAGCTGCGGCCAAAATCGGGCCGTTCGGCGCAGAACCCCTGCTGCTTGAAGCAATGGAAATGGGGATGTCGAAGGAAAGCGCCTATCTGGCTGATGTCCTGTTTGCCGCTCAACTGGAGGACTTTCGCGAGACCGGCCGGCTCATCTGCGTCTCGGAAGGGGCAATCGACAAGTCGCCCTGGTTCCTCTATCAGGGGTTGCAACTGGACGCAAAGAAACGGACCTGGGCCATTGACACGGTTGGGCAGGAGCTTGAATACAGAACGCCTGAGTTTCGCGAGGAAAATCTGGTTATCAGCAGTAAGGCTGCTTTTCTCTGGTCAGCTTATCAGCCGCATGAATACTCTGAGAAACTATACAGGTTCACTAGAAGTGCCGCGAAAACGAAGAACGGGTTTGCGTCAAGCATATACCTGAAGACCGGCCGTACAACCGAGGCCTACACAGACTTGAATACAAACGGTGTTATTCTTCAGGCCATTGCCCATCGTCTTGCCCGCTTCAACTGACAGGCTTAAGCCGGCAAGACATGGATTTACTGCAGCTTCGCGTCAAAGGGCTGCACATCCGCTGGCTGCAATTTCCCCTGGTGTAACCGGATAGCCAGGACCGGGGTTTAGAATTACCGGCTGAATTCCCGTGATACGGTTCATGCAGCGGTCGACCCAATTCTCGTCGATACCTTGGCCACCAACGTAGATATCCAGCCAATCGTGCCCTTGATAGCCGCTGTGGCAAGGGCCTGCTTGCGGTTTTGGCCCGTCACCGCAAAGATCCTCGACAATTGCGTACCTTTGCAGGTTTTTAACATAGAATTTCGTGCCTGCAGGGTAGTCCATGTAGCTGCGGCCGTTTCGTTTCACATGCCCGACTGCAAGAGTGATCGGGTCCTCGTAGGTTCCTGTTCCGCCAGCCTGCCGGTGGATCACTGGTCGGGCAATCTGTGCCGATCCGCGGGGAGTGTTGTCCCAGTAACTGTAGCCAGTCAAGAAAACGTTCATGGTTTGTTCTCTGCCGTGCATGGAATTTCTGCCAATTTCCCTAGGCATTCCTTCGTCAACTAGGAGGCGGGTGCTTAGCGCTCCATTGAGACTGTCATTGGAATTTCCACTCACACTACAAGCAGCTGTTGAAAGTATAGCCCCTGTTAAGAGCACAATTCTGGAAATTTTGTAGGTCATACCGCCATCCTGTTTAACTGAGAACTTAGGACGCCGCAGCGTGCGTAGACATTGCAGCCGCCAACGGTGGCAATATGCATGATGAATGGTAATAACGTATTAAAATAAAAGGGAGAATTTTAACTCTCCCAATCCTCTGAAGTCAGCTGTGTTGCTTAGAGAAGTCGCTGCAGGCTTTCCAAGCGTTTTGTGCTGGGCTTTTGTGTTTAGTAGCAGCAGAACAGCGACACTGACCCGTTGCCGTAGCCGAATGCAGAATAAAGGGAGTGCGGATGATCAAAATTGCAGCATTTCAACTAGCAATTCGAACAGAGCCGCGGACCCTTGGGGGGGTCGTTGAAGTCAGATACTCTGGTAAATATCTCACTGGCATCACAAAACCTTTGATGGCGAATGAAGTCAACTATGTTTGCGATGTTCGTTTCGGTAATGAAGGCTGCACTAGAAGCTAGGGCCAAGACCCATAGGCTTCGTTTGAGCTTTGAAGACGGCCCTTTCCTGCCGTTCGACCTGCAAGCGCAACGCTGCAGCGCGGCCCGTCAAACCTGCCGTTGGCGAACAGCGCAGCATTCCCTCAACAGGGCTGACAGCCTCACGGGATCCATCCGGGCTTACGGAGCAATCGCAACACTTGGCGGCTTTGGAGGTTATTCCGCCGGCTTGCTTTGAAGCCCGATGTGATGATCCGCGAAAATGAACTGCTGATCGGCAGCAAGCGCTTCATGGCATGAGGAGCACTGTTCCCTTGGCAGCACTGACGCGGCCGGTTCATATGGTTCACGGTGATGGCCAAAGTTGAAGTAGCCGAGGTGGCCGGTCTCCGCAGGAAACAGTTCGGTATCCTTAATCAGCATCGCCAAGCCTGTGTAGTGGCTTTCGACAAGCACTTCGTCCGGTGCGGCATCCTTAGTTGCAGTGAATTCCTTGACGATCTGCGTTCCGTCCGGCCAGGTTCCGGTTTCCATGTAGATGGCAAAGGACTGCGGCTCGACATAGGTGTCGATATACTCGCTGGCTGCGATGGGCAGGCCGTCGATGATGTTCACCTCTCCCTTCGGCAGCAGCGTGGTGCCGACGTTGACCCATTGCCGGTAGTTTTGCGGCAGGTTGACAGTTCCATCAGCGTTGAACGGAACAGGCAGTTTTGCCGGGTCTTCGGCACTGACCACGGCAGCGCTGCATGCCAGCAGAAAAGCTGACCAAACAAGATTCTTCATGGTTTTCCCTCCAGGTACCGCCTGCCTCTGGCCAGCTCCAACAGAGCGTCCTGGAGGCAAGGCAGGTACGGTTTTGGCTAAATCAGTTTACAGAGACGATGTACGGAAACTGATCCGTATAGCGCTTGGCATCGTCGGCATTATCGTCAATCGCAACGCCGGTCATGAGATGCAGGACCGTGTTCATCGCATCATCCTGCAGCGCCCGCCCGTTCAGGCCGTCCACCGAATAGCTTGCTTTGGTGCCAGGTTTGTAGGTCAGCACGTCGGGCATGATCATATCAGCAACCTTGCCCGCGTATTCCACCGGATTTCCCTCGACCGCCTGTGACGCGGAGGCTGCCCAGAAGACATTGTTCACAATGGCCTGGCGGCGTTCCTCTACATCCAAGTCCGGGCGGTGCTGGCCGTGGTCCTCCTGAACAGCGGGGGTGTCAGCCAGGAACACATAGGGGAACAGCACATTGGCGTGCCGGTCGATCTGGCTCCACTCGTCCTTGTAGGGCACGGCTGTGGTGGTGAAGACTTTGACTTCGTCGCCTAGCAGTGTGTTGGGGACGTCCACGACGATGAAACTGGCGGTTGCTCCCATGAACAGATCACCATCCTCCTGGAAAACCTCCGGGGCAAAGCTGCCTGCCTGCTTCGCGGCGTTGAATTTGGACAGGCCAACGCCATTGCCAAAGAACGGCTCCTCTCCGCGCCCGGTCCACACGCGGATTCCATCCGGCAGCTCCAGGGTGTCGCCAACCTTGCCGCTGCCCAGCGGCTCTCCTGCCTCTCCTACGGAGGCATTGGGGGCGCCCGCTCTGCTGACTTCGACATTTTCCCCGTCAAAGGAAAACACCAAGGTCATGCCGGATTGGAAGTCTCCATCCTGGGCAATATGGAGATTATAGAGTCCCTCATTGCCAAAGATGACGCCTGCGGGCGACGTGTTCGTGCCCGGCAGGCTGGGATTGGCCGAGGAGATAAAGGATGTGAAACCGTCGTTGCTGGACTGAAACACATAGGTGTCATTGAGGTCATAGGCCGGATACTGGTCCTGCAAGCCTGAGATAAAGTGCCCTGATGCTTGCACCGCACTGGACAGGCTGATGGTTGCCACGGTGGCCGCCGCAAAGTTCAAGGCAGTTTTTGCTGATTTGGTCTTCATTTTGTCATTCTCCCGTTTGTATTATTGCATTCCGGGCTCCGCCTAAGCCTCTAGCGTAAAAAGGCGCACGAATTCCCCGTAGCCTTCCGCCTGAAGGTTTTCCCGCGCCACGAAGCGGAGTGCCGAAGACTTGATGCAGTAGCTCAGACCGGCCGGTTCCGGCCCATCCAGAAACAGGTACCCGAGATGCGTGCCGGACGTCCGGCACCGCAGCTGGATGCGGATCATGCCGCCTGAGCGCTCCGTCGTTTCCCTGACTTCCTCACCCGCAATCGTCTCAAAGAAACAAGGCCATCCGTTGCCGGACCTGAACTTGTGAACCGATGCGAACAACGGGATGCCGCTGGCCGTATCAACATAGAGACCAGCTTCCCAGTGATCCCAGAAGGCGTTTTGAAACGCTGCTTCCGGCGCGATGCACGAACCGGCTGCGACAGGCCTATTGGCAGATTTCCGGGGCAACTGATCTACCTCCGCGGCTTATCCATCCTTTTCGGTTCAGGTTGCTGCTGCAGCAGAGCTTTTCTGCCGCCTGATGAACCGTAGCCAAAGGCAAAGCCGCGGGGAAATATTCAGTTGTTCGTATTCAATAGGCGCTGCTTATGGCAGCCCGGTGAAAGGGGCACAGCAGTCCAATCGGCGCTGAGCCTTGCCTTGTTAGGCCGCAGGCCCTTTCTGCCGTTCAGAGGCGTAGACCGGCCAGTCATGCGCACGTGCCATTTCCGCTAGCAGTTTCAGTGCAGGCAGCTGTTCAGATTGCTCCGCAGTGGCAAAAGCAACCTTTCGCGATAGTGCCGGGTCCACAATCGGCCTGTGGTCCAACTCGGGCCGCAACAACGAATACCGCGGGATGCAGCAGACGCCGACGCCATTGCGGACCATCCCCTGGATCCAGTCTTCGCGCTGGCTGCGAAAGGCAACTTCAAGCTCGAGATCAAGGTCCTTGTAGTACTCAAGGACCTCTTCCCGGAACTCGCAGTGAAGCCGCTCAACATACTGCTGCTTTGCTATGTCGCGCAGGGAAACCGCCTCCATCTGCGAAAAGGTGTGGCCTTCCGGAAAGGCTATGACCAAAGGCTCCTCGAACAGTTCGACATAGCTGAGCTGCGGATGCGGCGGCCCATGGCGCGCGCAAAAGGCACCGTCCAGCACGCCGGTCAGCAATAGATCGGAAATTGCGTCAGGTGCGACATCATGCAGGACAATTGACACCAGAGGGTGCGCAACATGGAATGCATCCAGCATCGGCGCCAGGACACCAGGCCCAATCGTACACATCAGCCCGATGTTGAGCTCAGCGATTTCGCCTGCGTTCACGGCGTTTGCGGTTGCCCGCACCAAATGCCGCGTGCGGTCTATCTGCTCGAAATGCGCTCTTAGGGACTTGCCCAGATCGGTGAGCGCGTTTTCCCGGCCATCCCTGCGTATCAGCTCCCCGCCAAGCTCGGTTTCCAGGCGCTTGATCGCCTGGGTCAGCGCAGGCTGAGAGACAAAACACTGCTCCGCCGCCCGCGTGAAGTTCAAAGTGTCTGCGAGCGCAAGGAAGTATCGTATCTGGTTGAAGTCCACTTAGACGCATGTTCCCTAGAGTTTACGGGGCAAGCGTGAAGCATATGGCGTTTAAAGACAAGCTGGCCGGACAGGCTGCTCAAGGAGCAAGGTCCAGAGCCCCAATTTCTGCGGTGCAGTGAGCCATTAGGTTTGACAGGTCACGGCCAGTATGACCGGCCCTTCGCGGACATTGAGTGGGGTGGTCGGCTCTGCAGTGCAGCACGCGATATCGGACATTGGCAGGTAGCGCGGCCTGAAAATCCAGAGCGCTGCCAATCAGCTCTGGCTCTCCCTTCGGTGCCACCATTCCTCCAGGCGGTTGCAGATCACGCCGTTCCGGGAACTGGAAAAGACCACCCGGAATACCCCGTCCAGTTCTACAAGCCTCCCAGAGGCTTTGCGCCTGAAGGCGGCCTGCCATCCTGCAATTGCTGTGTTCCCTGCAATAGACCAGATCTGCGCTGAAAACCTGACGTCTTCCTGCGCGTCTGCCGCACCTTCTTGCCAATACTGCCTGATTTGATCCCGGCCCGTCAGCGGTTCGCTGAAAGGGGTCTCATGGTATTCTGCAGCTACCGTGAACAGGGCGGCCGCCTCGTCCGGGTCGCCTTCGATCCAGGCCCTGCCATAGGCCTTCAGCCAGTCTTTAACATCCTGCTGTCTCATGCCAGCCTCCAATTTTGGCAAGCGGCTAACGCAATATCCTTTACGCGCTGCAGCAGGCCGACAGCTCTGCCGCCGGCCCGAAAAGTCACACGGCCAGCGATTGCGCGACCTTGATCAGCTTTTCCTCGTCGATGTCGTACATGTAACCGTAGATATTGGCGTGTTGGGGGGTTCCGGCGGAGTCCCGCATCAATTGGACATCATGCTCAAGGGAGGCAGTGTAGTCGCTAATGCAAATGCTTTCCGCTGGGTAAAGCTGTTCAATATCGGCACCATGTTCCTGCTTGTAAGCGTCAATGATCCCCCCTTTGGTGAACGAAGTGGCGCCGCAATGGGTGTGGTGAATGATGACGATGTTCTCGATCCCGAACAGGTGCTGCGCCACTGTGACGGACCGCAGGGCGTCATAAGCCCGGCCTCCTGCCACACAAATCTCGAAGACATTTGTGGTCGAAGCGATCTTGCTGCCATTGCCGTCGGTAATGATCTCTCCAGGGTGTGTCTGACCGAACTCTTCGGCGACCAGCCGCGGCACTTGGGCGATGCGCGGGTCATAGCAATAGACGACCACGGTTTTCAGCGGCACTGCCTTGGCGAATTCCTTGCGCACCGCCGCTTCGTCAAAGCCGGGTTGCTTGGAAAAGGCATAAGCGTCGAAGCTCTGATGATTGCCACACATGTTAATCTCCTTTCATCAAGTTAGAAAACTGCTGCAAGCGCGCGCTGCACCGGGAGGCGCTCCTGCGCCTCGTGGTACCAGCGCAGGGTGGCCGGCAAGTCCTTTAGGCGGCCGGTACCCAGCAGGTGGATCATGGGAAAAGCGGCACAGTCCGCCGCTCCGAAACGGGTGCCTCCGAGGAAACTGCAGATGCCGAGCCGCTGCTCGATGGCCGCAAGCGCGCGCGTTGCCCGCGCCTCGCCAAAGGCCTGGCCGGCGCTGCTGCCCTCTTCGCGCTCCAGGCTGAGCCCGAAATTGACGGGAGCCACCAGGTCGGTCATCACTAGGCTCAGGGCTTCAAGCGCGTGGGCGCGGTCCGCCCGGGCGGCTGGCAGCAACTGGCCTGACTTTTCGGCCAGATACAGTAGGATCGCCATGGATTGGCTCAGGGTGATCTGGGCGCCGCAAGGGCCTTCGCTGTCGATGATCAGCGGCACCTGGCCCATCGGGTTGAGGGCAAGGAACCCCGGCCTGTCCTGATCCCGCTCGCGCAGGTTCACAGGCACGGCCCGGTAAGGCAGCCCAGTTTCCTCCAGAGCGATCAGCACCCTGTAGGTGTTGCCGGTGGTCCATCCGTAAAGATCAATCATTTCCCCCTCCCACTGCCGGTACCGGGCTGTGATCCAGCTTGATCTGCAGTTCCTTCATCACCGCGCCGTAGCCGCCGGCCATCAGCCCGGTGACCCGGCCTGCGTCGAGGTTCAGTTCAACCGTGATCTCGCTGGGCGAAGCGGGCTCCATGAAGTGGCCCTGCTCGATCAGCAGCTTTGGCCTGCGCACGCCGAGGTGGTCATACAACGCGCAGGCCAGCGGTCCGGCTGCCATTCCGGTGGCCGATTCTTCGCTGATGCCGTAACGCGGTGCAAACATGCGAGCGGTGGCGTCAGCAGAGGTAGCACCGGGATCCGTCGTGAACACGTAAAAGCCGATCAGATCCAAGGCTTCGCTGATGGCCTCGAGTTGCGCTAGGCCAGGTTTCACCGCCTTGAGCGCGGCACCGTCTTTGACTGCAACCAGCACAAAACTGTTGCCGGTATTGGCCAGCTTGGGAGAGAAGCGCGGATTCAAATCCTCCGGCGTCAGCCCCAGTGCGTTCAGCACATCCTGTTCCTGAACGCCCCTGTCCGCCCACTCAGACGGGTCTTCGTAGCGCGGTGCCAGCTGCTCCATATAGGCGGCGCCATCCCGGATGATAATCTTGCGCGGGCCGTCCACGGTCTCTTTCGAGGTCTCACCCTCACTCACCCGTCCGAGCTCGGCAAGATAGCTGAAGGTAGCGATGGTTGCATGGCCACAATGGGCTATGCGGCGAGTCGGGGTGAAGAAATCCAGCTTGAAGCCTTCGGTTTCAGAACGGGACACAAAGGCGGTTTCGGACAGGCCGACCTTCTGCGCAATTTCAAGCATTTGGGCATCGCTCAGACCGTCTGCATCCAGCACGACGCCGGCGGGATTGCCGCCGGTTGCGGACGGCCGGGCGGCACCGCCATTTCCAACGCGCTTCAGGTCTTCGTCGCTCAACCCGTCGCGCCCGGCCTTCAGAAGCTCCGGGTCGCCGCAATCCTTGAGCGTGACGAAACCGTTGACGATACGGGCGGTGACCGTGGCTTCAGTGTGGGTCATGCTTTCGGCTCCTTTTCATGAATTGCCGTCAGCATGATCCATCCCTTGCCAAGAATACATTGATATAACTATGATCCTGATTCATGAAACAGACCGACAGCCTGCTGCCGAAGCTGATCCAGAGCTCACCCTTGCTGGAGGCAATAGCCGAAGAGCAGAACTTCACCCGCGCCGCGGAGCGTCTCAGCATTGAGCAATCGGCAGTCAGCCACAGGATCAAGGCGCTGGAAGAAGCGCTTGGGGTGCCGCTGTTTGACCGCACCACCCGCCGGATCATGCCGACCGACGCCGGGCGCATCCTGTGTGACGCCGCGCAGCACAGCGGCAGCGCCTGGCGCGCAGCCCTCACCCGGCTGCATGACCTGAAGACCAGCCGCAGCCTGCGCCTTTCAGTGTCTTCCTCGGTGGCGATGAAATGGGTTGTGCCCGCCCTGCAGCGTGCGCAGGACAGCGGGCTGGATCTTCTAGTCGACGTGGATGATCGGCTGGTCGACCTGCACGCAGGTGAGGCCAAGGCGGCAATCCGCTATGGGCTGGGCCCCTATCCCGGGCTGCATTCCGAGCCTCTGCTGCAGGCGGTTCTGCTGCCCGTCAGCCGGCCCGGCTATCTGGGGCCGGTGCCGCTGCAGGACTATTGCCGCCAGCCCGGCGCCCGGCTTCTGGTGGATCGCTTCGGCGAAAGCGACGGCACAGGTTTCAGCTGGCAGGAATATTTTGCCGGCCGCGGCTGGGATATTGAGTTCGAACGCTCCATCAACGCCTTTGCCCGTGCCGATCTTGCCATCCAGGCTGCCATTGGCGGCATGGGCATTGCGCTCGGGCGCAGCCTGCTGGTGGAAAATGATCTTGAGGCTAGATTCCTGGAAGTTGTTGGAAAGCCGGTGAAATCCCGCGCCCGCTACTGGCTGGTCCCCCCCCCCGCCAATGCCGCCACCGATGGGTATCAGGCGTTGCGCCAGTGGGTGCATGAGGAGATTTCAGCAATCCGCGCGCAGCAATCAAAGCTGTTCAGTACGGGCTGATCCCCATATTCATGAGGCGGGCTCATGTACATATGGTTCGCCCCGCGCCCTCTTTCTGAGCTAGCCAGCAGGCAGATGCTCAGTTCAGCGGGGGTGCGGCATGCACTATGTCTTATGCGATGTTTTCTCGGACGGCCCGTTCTACGGCAACAGCCTGGCGGTTTTCCCCGAGGCCCGGGCACTGGACGGTCGGCAGATGCTGCAACTGACCCGGGAGCTCAAGCATTTTGAATCCGCCTTTCTGACCGGGCCCGCCCTCGCGGACGGCAGCCGCCCACTGCGGGTTTTCGATCTGGAAGAGGAACTGCCTTTTGCCGGCCATCCTATGCTGGGAGCCGCGGCCGTGCTGCATCACCTGGAGCAGCCCGCAGCAAAAACTGAGACCGCCTTTGCCTTGGGAGACCGCCGGGTGACACTGTGTTCTGCCCGCTGCGCAGCCGGGTTTGACGTGTGGATGGATCAGGGAAAGCCGCTGTACCTGGCAGAGCTGAACGGCCCCGCCGCCCGGGAGCTTGCCAGCTGTTTCTCACTGGCGCCGGAGGATCTGGCCCCGGGCCTGCCGATGGAAGTCATTTCCACAGGGCTGCGCTATCTGGTGGTACCGGTTCACCAGGGCCTGGACAGTGCGGCCATCCGGGTCCCGGATCTGGAACATCGGCTGGCGGATGTGGGCGCCCAGTTTGCCTATCTGTTCGATGTTCATCGGAACGAGGGGCGCCACTGGACAAACGACGGACGGATCGAAGACATCGCAACCGGCAGCGCCGCAGGCGTCATTGGCGCTTATGCCCATAAGCACGGGTTGCTGAACGCGGCCAACACGTTGGAACTTAAGCAGGGGCAGTATGCAGGCCGCCCCAGCCGGATTTCGGTGCAGGTCGACAGCGGGCCGGATGGGATCAGAGCTGTCCAAGTCGGAGGTCAGGTTTCGATCCTGGGCACCGGCCGGTTCGAGGTGCTGCCATGACCCTTGCCCTGCGCCACATCACCCGCGAAGAAATCTCCGCCCGGCTGTCCCACGCAGCCCTGCTGTCACCAGTGCGCCAGGCGATGATAGCCTACAGCACGGGCAAAGCCACCGCGGCGGCTCAGGTGCTGTTCCCGGCGCCGGGCGCCGATGTGCATGTCAAAAGCGCAGTTCTGCCTGGCGCCCCCATTTTCACCGTCAAGCTCGCGGGCTGGTCGGAAAGCCTGAAAGCAGCCACCGGCAGCGGCCATAGCGGGCTGATCCTGGCATGCGACTCCAAGACCTGCCAGCCGCTTGCGCTGCTTCACGACGGCCACCTGATTTCCGACTACCGGACCGGTGCCGCCGGCGCTTTGGCCGCGCACAGCGGCCTTTCCGCCGGCCCGGTGGACGCGGCGCTGCTGGGCGCCGGCACCCAGGCGCGCCATCAGATCCAGGCGCTGGCGCAATTGCGGGAAATCCGCAGCCTCCGCATCTGGGCCCGCCGGCCTGAGGCGGCCAATTCGCTGGCCGCCGTCTTGCAGGCCGGACTTCCGGCAAGCCGGATCTCCACCGCCGGCAGCACTGCCGAAGCGATGCGTGGAGCCCGGCTGGTTGTCTGCGCCACCGCCGCCACAGACCCCTTGTTCCAGGCTGAAGATATTGAGCCCGGACAGACGGTGATCAGCGCCGGTGCCGATGACGAAACCAAATGCGAGATACCCGCCGCTCTGCTCTCCCGGGCCGACAAGGTCTTTACCGACAGCCTCGGACAGGCCCGCGCCTATGGCAACGCAGCCCGCGCCCTGTCTTCTGGCCTGACGGAGGCAGAACTTGGGATGCAGGAATTGGGCGCTGCCTGGACCAACAATGACCGGCTGCGCAACAACGGACGCCAAGTCATCGTCTGCAGCCTGACCGGGCTGGGCGTGCAGGACCTTGCTGCGGTTTCAGCCCTGTTCAGCTGGGAAACGCCCCGTGCCAACTCATCCCCCGCGCAAAAGACCGGATAAAGACGGCAGCTTTGCTGCAGCCGCTGCGGCAAGCGAGACCTGCCGCCGCCTTTTCATAATGATCGATGTGAAAACTTAAGGAGACACGAAAATGACCGACACTCTGGGCTGGAAAATCGAAGGCCATTCGTTCCGGGACGGCAGCCTGCTGGCAGATTGGGAAAAGATCTACCAGGACAGCACCTGGCACTGGCAGTACGACACCCACGAGATGACCTTCGCCATCTACAAACACGATGGCCAGTACTGGAAACTCTATCATGCCCGCTTTGTGCAGCCCGGTGCCGATGAGTATTCTTATGGCTTTGGCGGCCAGTCCTGCCGGATGGTGGAAGTGGAATACACACGCCGTGCGCGCTCGACCCATTCTCACATGCTGATGGAAAAGGGCGGCCGCCAATGGATCCGGACCTACGAGTACGACCCCGCGATCATGACCGTCATCACCGCCGGCGAGGAGAATGGAAAATACGGCGCGCCTTATACCGAAATCCGCAAGAAGCAGTGGGCCTGACCATGGCCGGACCTCTCTGCATCATCACCGGCGTCGGCGACGCCACCGGCAGCGCCACGGTGCGCAAGTTCATCTCGCAAGGCTACCGTGTGGCCATGATCGCCCGCAGCGCGGACCGCCTGCAGGCGCTTGCAGACCAGCACCCCGGCGCGCAGGCTTATGCCTGCGACATCTCTGATCTGCACACCTTCGAAACCTGCCTGACCAGGATCGAGGCGGAAATGGGTGTGCCCCGGGTACTGGTGCATAATGCGGTGTCGCACAGTTTTGGCCGGTTCCGCGAGTTGGATCCGCTGGAGATCGAACGGAACTTCCGGGTCAACACTACCGCCTTGCTGGTCTTTGCCCGCTTCTTTGCGGACAAAATGGCCGCCAGCGGCGGCGGGGCAATCCTGGCCACCGGCAATACTGCGTCGCACCGCGGTGTGCCGAACTACGCGCTGTTTGCCCCGACAAAGGCCGCACAGCGCAACCTATGCGAGGCGCTGGCGCGGGACCTGGGCCCGGAAGGTATCCACGTTTGCTACCTGTCGGTGGATGCCGCCATCGACGTGACCTGGCTGGGCGCCAGCGACGCAGAGCGCCCCAGCTGGCTGGTGCCGCCCGCTGACTGGCCGCATGCGCGGGAGGATTTCTTCGCCCATCCCGACGGCATCGCCGCAGAGATCTATCACTTCACCCACCAGCACCGGACCACCTGGTCCTTTGAGACCACAATCCGCCCCTTTGCGGAAGAGTGGTGACCCCGCAGCCGCGGCAGGTGCTCTTTGCCCGCCGCGGCCTCAAGCAACAGGAAGAGCACCATGGGAAGGCACAAGGAATTCGACCCGGACGATGCCGTGGAAGCTGCGCTCAAGGTGTTCTGGCGCAAAGGCTACCATGATGCCTCTCTGCAGGATCTGATCGCTGGCACCGGTGTCAACAACTACGGTCTCTATTCGGTCTTCGGCTCCAAACACGGCTTATACCTGGCCGCTTTCGACCGCTACAACCGGGACGTAACCGCCCCGCTGGCCCGCGGTATTGCCCGAGCCGGCGCCAGCCCCGAAGGGCTGCGCAGCGCCTTGCAGGGCGCAAGAGAGCGGCTGACCCCGGGCGGCGAGCCGCTAGGCTGCTTCGCTTGCTCCAGCATGGTCGAAATGTCCGGAACCGATGAGCAGGCTGCCGAACTGGCAGCCCACAACCGCCGGATACTGTCGCAGGGGTTTGTCAGGTTCTTGCAGCGTGCGGTACCTGAAGACTCGGAACCCGCGCGCCGCACACACGCGGGGCTACTGGCCAACGGCATGTACACTCTCGGCCTGCTCATCCGGTCGCGCAGCCCGGAACCCCTTATCCTGGATCACCTCAGAGGCCTCTGCGCCCTGATCCGTCCCGCCACACGCTGCCAGGCAGGCAGTGCCAGCCTGCATCTTAATGATTGATGTGTTTAAGGAGAAAACCACAATGCGCTGGACACTGCTTCTGATCTTCCTGGGACTGGCTTGGGGAGCAACCATACCTCTAAACAAGCTCGCCGTGGCGGGTGAGCATTCCACTGCTGCCCTGGTCTTTTGGCAGCAGCTGGCCGGGTTTGCCCTACTGCTGGCTTGGCAGTCTTTCCGGCGGCTGAAAGGGCAGCGCAGAGGGGCCAGACCGCAATGGGGTCTCTATTTCATTGTTGCGTCGCTGGGTACGCTGCTGCCGCACGGGCTGAGCTTTGCGGCCGTCAGCATGGTGCAGGCGAACATGATGTCCATCGGCATCGCCGTCACCCCGATGGCAGCCTACATGATCGCCCTCGGCCTGGGCCGGGAAACGCTCAGTCTCCGACGCGGCTCCGGTCTGCTCCTAGGCGCCACGTCCATCCTCCTGCTGCTGGGCATTTCGCTCACGCTGCTGGGTCAGCAGGCAGCCTGGGGCATAGCTATCGCCTTGCTGCCCGGGCTTTGCTACGCGGCCGAGAGCAACGTGATTGCCGCCAGCGCTCGCGACCGCTTCGACCCTGTCGAAACACTGTTCTATGCGTCCGGCCTGTCTTGCCTTCTTGCTCTGCCCCTGGTCTTTGGCTGCGGCACCGATCCGCTGGCCCTGGCAACACTCTCTCTGTCCTTTACGGCACTCATCCTCTCCGGCCTGCTGCATGTTCTGTGCTACGCGGCCTATTTTGCAATCGTTGCCCGGACCGGCGCGGTCTTTGCTAGCCAGGTGGCCTATTTCGTGACAATTGGCGGTTTCTTGTCCGGCACTTTGTTCCTGAACGAGACGGCGCCGCCCGCCTTGATAGTTTCCTTAGGACTGATGGTGTTGGGGGTCGGGTTGGTGCGGCCTCGGCCACAGCAGCGACAAAGGTTGGATATCGCCGATAGTTTCAACGGTTAAACTTCTGCGTAAGCTGCTAATGGGTTCAATTCGAATAGGTCTCCTTGCAGCCCGGTTTAGCACCCAGCAACCAATCGTATTGGCGGCCCATTGCGGTCACTCGCCACTATGGCTGGGTGCTGCGGCGCGGCCCGCTAAAGGAGACATTTGCTGCGCCTGCAAAATCACGCGAAATGCGAACTCACACACTGCAGGCAATCCAGCCATTCATGACTATGATTGGCGTGTCCGTTTTGCTGCTTATTCGACCTTGAAGTTGGGAGGTTTCTCGCAACTGAGGTTGTATTTTCTTGGTCTACATTTCCCAAGGCGGCTTTGCACCAACCTCTGCGATTAGAAAATCCATGAATACGCGCACTTTGGGGGATAGTACGTTGGACTTGGGATAGATAAGCCACAGAACATTGTCCTCGGCGGCCTCAAAATTCGGCAGAACTTGTGCCAACCGGCCCGATTTCAGGTGATGATGCACACTCCATAGTGCGTTCAAGGAGATACCAGCCCCGGCCAGCGTGGCGCTGACTTGGCTGTGGCCGTCGTCGATTATCAATTGTCCCTTCGCCATTGCCGGGTCGAATGCGGCTGTCTCACCTGCCTTTCCTTTCAGCGGGCGGGGATTGCGGTTTTGGAAAGCGATCAGGTTGTGGTCTTTCAGATCGCCGGGTGTTTTGGGTGTGCCGTATGTGTCTAGATAGTCTGGCGCGGCGCAGAGAATACGCCGGTCATCAGCAAGCTTTCGCCCCTTCAGGCTGGTATCGACAAGCGGCGCGTTCCTGAGTGCGAGGTCATAGCTCCCTTCGATAAGGTCAAACTGAACATCTGACAGCCGCAAATCGAGCGTGAGGCCGGGGTGCTGTTGCAGGAATTTTGGCAGGATCGGTGCGATGTAGAGTTGCGCAAAGCTGCTGGGTGCCGCGAAGCGTAATGTGCCCTTGATCGTTGTTGTTTGCTTGCCCAAAGCCGCAAGTGCGGCCTCTTCCTGCGCGATGATCTCTCGGGCGAAAGGCAGGAAATCGGCCCCCTCAACCGACAGTGAGACTTTGCGTGTTGTGCGATGCAGCAGTTCCGCGCCCAAGCTGTGCTCCAGCTTGGCCAGCTTTGCGCTTGAGACGGCCGGGGCCATTCCCAGTACACGTCCCGCAGCGCTGATGTTCAACCTGTCTGCTGCTGTAACAAACAAGCGCAGCGCGTCTGTATCTAGCCCCATTATATCGAAAACCCGAATTATCATTCCATTAATGGCCAGTTTATATGCAAATGGATCAACGTTAAATCCCTCTCATCGATGCAACGACGCAAACGCAGGAGGCGCAAATGACGCGGACAGCCACAGTCAACTACCACGTACACAAGCCCTATCGCCAAGCCTTTGCGCTGGATGCTGGCGGGATTGCAGGCAACCTGATTTCCCCTGAACTCGCCCCCACGGGCGTTACGCTGATGGATACCCGCGACACAAACAGTTCAATGACATTTGCGTCTGACGCGGTTGAATTCATTTCGCTAACAACGGCGGTGCAAGGTTTTGCAGGTGACGCCTGGAAACCAACATACGATGCAGAGCTGACGGCACTGCTCTCGGACAGGCTGGGCGCACGCGAGGTTGTTGTTTTTGATCATACGGTTCGGACAGATGACCCGGATGCGCCACGCAAACCCGCGCGTAACGTCCATAGTGACTACAGCAAAGATGGCGCCGAACAGCGGCTTGTCGACCTGCTGGGAGCCGGAACCGCAGCGGAATGGGCGCAAGGCCACTATGCTTTTGTCAATGTGTGGCGCCCCGTGGAGCGTCCGATTAATTCAGCCCCGCTGGGCTTTGTCCGCCCGGCGTCGGTTGACCCGTCTGACTGGCTTTTGCTGGACCTGATCTATCCTGACCGCACAGGGCAAATCATGGGGCTGGTGGGAAACCCCAGGCATGAATGGATCTATCAGTCCAAAATGTCACCGGATGAGGTCGCGATCTTCAACATCTATGACAACCAAGGCCTGCCATCGATTGCCCATAGCGCGCTCGATATGGTCGAGGACCCAACCGTCACCACCGTTCGCAAAAGCATCGAGAGCCGCACTTTGGTGCGTTATTAAGGGGACCGGATGTGTTGGATGAAATGCAGCCTGCTGAGTTTGCCCGGATCAATGTGGCCTACAACCGGGTGTTCTGTCCCGGGCGGCTAAGCGTTGGCCTGGTGCTGCCGCTCGAAGCATACGCAGCCGGCGCAGAGCCAGCACTGCGGGGACATCTGGAAGCGGCGCAAAGCGCGGAAGAGCTTGGGTTTGCAGCGCTTTGGCTGCGCGACGTGCCCTTCAATGTTCCCAGCTTTGGTGATCCTGGACAGGTTTTTGATCCGTTTGTCTATCTGGGAGCGCTGGCCACGGCGACCAGCCGGATTGCGCTGGGTACGTCAAGTGTGATCCTGCCTTTGCGCCACCCCGCCCATGTCGCCAAGGCCGCAGCCACCGCAGATGTGCTGTCGGGCGGGCGGTTTCTTCTGGGTGTGGCCTCTGGTGACCGGCCCGAGGAGTATCCGGCATTGAACCAGAGTTATGACGACCGAGGGGCACGTTTCCGCGATAGCATTGACTACATCCGCGCAGCCAGCTCCGCCTATCCGAGGCATGAAGGCGCGCAGGGCACATTGACTGGCAGTATAGATCTATTGCCAAAGCCGCACGGCACCCGCCTGCCGATGATGATAACCGGCGGCAGCCAGCAAACACCTGATTGGGTGGCGCAGAACGGCGACGGATGGATGACCTACCCGCGCAACGCGGCGGCTCAGGGCCAGGCCATCGTGGACTACCGGCGGCGCGTGAAGGCCGCAGGCCAGCCTGATAAGCCCGTTATGCAATCGCTTTACGTTGATGTCGTTGCCGATCCTGCGGCGCCTCCGCGCCCGATCCATTTGGGTTTTCAGTCCGGCACCGGTTTCCTTCGCAGCTATCTGCGCGAGATTGAAACGCTTGGGGTCAATCACGTCGCTCTGAACCTTAGGTTCAACCAAGCCCCCATCGAAAAAACCCTCCAACTGCTGGCGGACACCGTGCTGCCTGACTTTTCCTAAAGGATCAAACCGATGACAAAGACCATACTCATTACAGGTTCAACCGACGGCATTGGCTTGCTCACGGCAAAAAAGCTGGCAGCCGAGGGGCACAAAGTGCTTTTGCATGGCCGCAGTCTGCCCAAACTGGAAAGCGCAGCCGCCTCAGTCGGCGGGGCTGCCGAAACCTATGCCGCTGACCTGAGCGACCTGTCCGCAGTGCAAAAACTGGCCGAAAACATACGGGCCAAACATGATAAGCTGGATGTGCTGATCAATAACGCAGGCGTGCTGAAAGCTCCGCAGCCTGTGCTTGCGAACGGGCAGGACATCCGCTTTGTCGTGAACACGCTCGCTCCCTATCTGTTGACCGAACTGCTGCTGCCGATCTTTCCCGCCGACGGGCGCGTTGTGAACCTGTCCTCGGCAGCTCAGGCCCCGGTCGACATCAAGGCCCTGCAGGGCAGTGTACCGCTGTCCGACATGGACGCGTATGCCCAAAGCAAGCTGGCAATCACCATCTGGACCCAGGATTGGGCCAAATCAAAGCCGGATGCGCCGGTGATGGTCGCGGTGAACCCCGGATCACTTCTGGCGTCCAAGATGGTGAAAGAAGGCTTTGGTATCGCTGGGAACGATATGAGCATAGGGGCTGATATCCTGATTGACGCAGCCTTGGGCGCGCGGTTCGCTGACGCGTCAGGTGCCTATTTCGACAATGACAGCGGTGCCTTCGCCAATCCGCATTCCGCAGCACTGGACAACGCGCACGTTGCCGAGGTCATGAACACAATCAAAGGTCTGATCAGCCAGACGCGCTGACCATCGCGGCGAAACAGCGCCCTGCCTTCCCCCTTTAACTCTTCGCTACTCCCCGCGCATGCCGCGCCGGGGGCCAGGAAAGGACTGCCTGATGAAATACGAAAACTTTCAAACCTTCGAGGTCACCGTCGAAAACGGCGTCGCCACGGTGACATTCAACTTTGGCTCCGTGAACGTGCAAGGCCAGGAAATGCTGGCCGATCTCAACAGTCTGGCCATGCGGCTGGAACGGGACCGTGAAACCAAAGTCGTGATCTTCCAATCCGCCAACCCGGAAATCTGGGTCTGCCACTACGATACCGACTTGCTGAAAGACATGTCGACTGAAGCGGTGTCCCGCGCGGACGCACAGCTTCTGGACCTGCAATCGGTTTGTGAACGGATCAGCAAGGTGCCGCAGGCCACCATAGCCAAGCTGGAAGGGTTTGCACGCGGCGGTGGCCACGAGCTGGCATTGGCGCTCGACATGCGCTTTGCCGCGCGCGGAAAATACAAGTTCATGCAGATGGAAGTCGGGATGGGCATCCTCCCCTGCGGCGGCGGTGCCTCGCGCATGGCGCGCCAGACCGGTTTGGGCAAAGCGCTGGAGATCATCCTGAGCGCGCAGGACTATGACGCGGATGACGCAGAGCGTCTTGGCACCATCAACAAGGCATTGGAGCCGGATGAAATTGGCCCCTACGTAACCGCGCTGGCCGAACGGATCGCAAAATTCCCAGCAGAGTCGATCAATGCCTGCAAGCAGATGGTCTATGAATCCATCGACAAACCCATTGATGAGGCGCTGAGGGCCGAAGCCTATTGGCTGTATCAGGCCACCAGCAAAACCCCGGCCATCAAACGTTTCACCATCGCGGACGAACAAGGTTTGGAGCACGACATCGAAAACCAGCGCCAATGGGGCAACCTGGTGATGCAAGTGCAGGACATCACCTGACCACCCACAAAACAATAATCCCGTCAGGCGTGCGTTGCTGCGACGCTCCCCTGGCGTGACGACACCAAAAGGAACACACCAATGAAAGCAATGGTTCTTAACTCCTACGGACCCGACGCGCCGTTCGAACTTGCTGAAGTGCCCGACCCGGTTGCGACAGCCGGCCATGTGGTTGTCAAAGTGGCCGCGGTCAGCGTCAACACTGTCGACACAATGATCCGGGGCATGGGCGCAGAGCTGCCCCTGTCCCCCGCATTGCCCGCCGTGCTTGGCATGGACTTTGCTGGCAAAGTCGTCGCAATTGGCGAAGACGTGACAGGCTTTGCCATAGGCGATGAGGTCTACGGCTGTGCTGGAGGTTTGATGGACCTTCCCGGCTCTCTGGCAGAGTACATCAATGCAGATGCCCGCCTGATTGCGCATAAACCCCGGACGCTTAGCATGCGGGAAGCCGCAGCGCTGCCTCTCGTCGGCATCACCGCCTACGAAGGTCTGACACGCGCAGGTGTTGGCGAGGGCCAGACCGTTCTTGTCCAGGGCGGTGCCGGCGGTGTTGGGCATATCGCCATTCAAATCGCCCGCCACCTTGGCGCAACCGTATCTGCAACAGGCCGCGGCGCAGATCAGCTGGCCCTGATCAAAGAACTCGGTGCGCGTGCCGTGGATTTCACATCCCAAAACGTCGCAGACTATGTGGCTGAACATACCGGCGGCGCAGGCTTTGACATGGTGTTTGACAGCGTGGGCGGGGTGAATATGACGAACTCGTTTGCAGCAGCCAAGCTCAATGGCCAGGTCGCCTCAACGGTTGCGATGGTCGAGATCGACTTAACGCCTGTGCATTTCAAAGGCCTGACCCTGCACGTCGTCTTCATGTTGATCCCGATGATGCACAATGTCGGACGGCAAACCCATGGCGGTATCCTGAAGACACTGGCGGACATGGCCAATGCTGGCGCGCTTAAACCGATTGTCGACGAACGCAGGTTTGAATGGACAGATACCGGCGCGGCTTTTGTACATCTGACAGACGGCTCTACGCTCGGGAAAGTCGTTGTAGAGCTGTGATCTGAAATGCCTCAGACCGATGCGCGCGATAATCGCGCGCATCACTTCAATATGGGCTGTAACTGATATCGCGTATCAGTACCCAACCTGACCGGAATGTAACTTGCAGCATCAGTCGCTTTGGGCTCGTTCCCGCCTTTGTCCGCGATGAAACCTGAGAGTGTTACCTTGGATTGTCAACGTCCGGTTGGCGCTGTGGTGGGTCGTGGCGGATGGGAGGAACCATCATGACCATTGCCAACTTACCTGCCATTCGCGCACTTCGTCCCGCTTGGAATAAGGGGCGCATTGTTGGGCAAAAGCGACCATTGAAGCCCAAACATGTCTGGGCGATCAGGGTCCGGCTCGAGCTCGCTGATAACCAACGAGATCTTGCGCTCTTCAACCTGGCAATCGACAGCAAGCTGCGCGGTTGCGATCTTGTCAAAATGAAGGTCATCGACGTTATGGCGTCAGGCCAAATCAAGGAACGCGCATCGGTTTTGCAAAGCAAAACACAGAAACCTGTACGCTTCGAAATCTCTGAAGGCACGCGGGCGTCACTGGAAAAGTGGATGCAAGACCCGCTGATGGTCGGATCTGAATACCTATGGCCCGGTCGGTTTCACGAACGTCTTCACATCTCAACCCGTCAGTATGCACGGATTGTCCGTGACTGGGTGACGTCGATTGGTCTGGAGGCGAGCGCATACGGCACCCATTCCATGCGGCGCACCAAGGTGACCCAGATCTACAAGAAGACGGGCAATCTGCGCGCCGTTCAGCTCCTGTTGGGCCACACCAAGATGGACAGCACTGTTAGATATCTCGGCGTTGAGTTGGAAGATGCTCTTGCGATTGCAGAGGCCATTGAAATCTAAGGTTATGGGCCGTCTTCAAGGACGGCCCTGAGGAGACATTCAGCAGTCATCGTGAATGCTGCGGTGCGGCCGTCAAACCTGCCGTTCACGCAGCGTGCAGCATTTCGAACCAACCGATACCTCCACGCGGGACCTTCGGTCGTTCGCTGCGGGTGCGCAAATCTGGTGCCGAACAAGCTTCAGGTGCAGAAGGAGCTTTCGTCGCGCCTACATTAGATGACTAGTCACGAACAGCCTGATCCTAGGCATTGAGAACGGACCCAGCATAGACCGAGCTGCTTACACACCGCAGGCCATCACAGGTACCAATTTACTTGACCTGAAAATCAATCAAAAGCTGTATGTACGGGTGAGTAGCTAAGCTTACGTCATTCTTTTCAATTTTTGGAGGTATAGTTTTGCGTTTATTTCGACCACTGCTGCTTCTTGCGACACTTACACCTTCGTTCGGGTTTTCAGCCGAAGAGAGTTTGCAGACAATCGAATGGGAAGTTGTAAACAGGTTTGGCCCCTTCGCTACACAGAAGGACCCGGCCAATCTGTTTGAGCGCTACAAGTTGGCCCCGGGGGAGAATTTTGAGGACTGGCATAAGCGGTTGTCGGCTGGAGGTCTGCCCTCGCCCTATCGCGCAGCACTCAAAGCCGGTCAGCATGAAAACATGCACTGGGATCAGCGCACCAAACAGCACAGGGCCAAAATTCTAAGCTATGTCAGAAACGAAAACGACGCCAGCACCACGATTACAGCCGTCGCGAGAGTGGCTTCGCAATCGGATTGCACCTGGTCCTTTCAGGGAGAAATGACAACGCAGCCTTGTGAACTCGGTTTTTTATTCCAAGTGCCGCTTTCAGGCGCAAAATTGCAAGTGACCTTTGATGGAAAGGAAATCGAAGAACCGATCAATCCAAACCACGTAGTCATCATCGGCATGGGAGACAGTTACGCCTCCGGAGAAGGCAACCCTGATTACCCGGGCGACTGGAAGTCAGGCCAAACCCTCCCTGGAAACAATGAACTGGAGTGGCTGGTTGATTATAAGAACCGTCTCGTTTCTCCAGCAGAAGCGCCAGATGCGAAATCTAACCACTGGGTAGACGATACCTGCCACCGCAGCTTTTATAGCCACCAGAGTCTTACTGCGCTCAAGATCGCTTCAGAAAACCCGCACGCCTACGTTTCTTTTCTACACTATGCCTGCACAGGCGCTGAAGCCTTCGATGGCCTGCTTGTGCCGCAATACCAAGCTTGGGGAAAAGGAATTTATGTCCCGTACTCCCAAGTAAATTTTGCAATCCGTGAGCTCTGTCAAGATGGGAAACCTCTTGGCGAAGCGGCGCCAATTTATGAGGCGGTTTCAAAAAAAGAAACCGGCGGCATAAACATTCGCGCTTTCCACCGTAGAGGCGGCCCTGGCAATCGGCCGCGCAGCCACAGCAACCTAATACCTAATCCGGAACTGGATAACTTTAGCCGGTTTACACAGAGCATCCGGGAAAAAAATAATGGGCACTTCCCGCAGTCCGGGTTGTTAACCTGTGCAACAGGGAAAATTCGAACGCCTGACTACGTGCTCTTGAACGAAGGCGGGAACAGCATGGGTTTTGCAGATATCGTGCAGTACTTTGTTGTTCCGACACAGTGGAAGCTAGGCATTGTCGGCAATCTCCTGTTTCCGGAAGTCTGCCCCAGCCCAGAGTACCGAGTGGCTTCCAAGGATAATCGACAACTGGACCGCTATTGCAAGAGACTAGACAAGAAAATCAACTATCACTCCGGTGATCTGACCAATGGTCAAACTGGGTCGCTGGGTATGAAGGATCGATACACCCTATTGTTCAACATCTTAGAACACCGTTTAGGATTGGAGCCTAAGCAGATTGTGATGGCACAATACCCCGACCCTCTGCGCGATACTGCTTCTCCCAGCCCGGTTTGCGAGCCACTCGCCTCAACGGATTTTCGAGTGCCAGGCGACGCTCCCAAGGTGTTCAACCCTCAAGGCGCTTGGTACGGTTTGAAAGCAGCCGCGTCAAAGGGCCTCATCCGAACTCTGAGTGACTTGCCTGGGCGAAACTTTCGTCGCTGGCAATTCAACCTTACAGCAAGTGAAGCTGGGCTCGCCCTGAAACAATTTGATGAACTCCGGGAAGTTCTTTCAAACACAGCACGCGACCGAGGTATCTCTTTTGTTTGTGAAACACGTGATGCATTTGTCGGGTACGGGTGGTGGAAAGGATCGCGTGGGAATCTCCCGAATACCAAACCATACTGGGCAGTGTGGGACTGGAACCCTTATGCTTATGAGAGCGAAACGCGTGCGATAAGAACGGGCAATGATACAGTTATCACTCAACCCGGCGACAAAAGAATAACCGGTGCGGTTCATCCAAACCTGACCGGCCACAGGTTGATCGCTCAGCTGGTTTACGACAAAATTTGGGGGAGCCAGTAACTACATTATGATAGGGCCAGCCGACAAAGTTTCGGCTGGCGTTCTTTAGGAAGATGCCCACAGTCACCACCTGCTAATCATCGCTACGTTGGCGGAATACGGGCTCACGAACAATGGCTTTGATGTCGTCTGCATGGAAGCTCGCCAGGTCAACGCCGCATTTAGGAACGCTACTTTTCCGCCATTCTCCCTTGCGTATGAACGGTGGCTATGAGCTGTGGCCGGCCTCTTGCGCCTGCAGCATCCCATCTGCCGGGGGATGGCGGCTCAGGGCTCAATTGACCTGCGGCGATGCAGAACAGAATCCTATTGCGGCGTTGCCTGGAGGTCGGCTTCCAACGTTTCACCATGTTCGGCTCGCGCCTGCGGCGAACTACCGGAATCCGCCCGACTTGCATGAGTACCGGTCCCGGATGTTAGGCAGGCCGACGGTTTGCTTAGGGCTGCTAGTGACCGACTGCGCCCGCAGCAATCCGGCCTGGTGCTCATAGCAACTGATGGCTCAGCAAGAACAGGCAACTTCGCCGATTGAATCTGCAAATCAGCCCTAATTTTCCTGAAGGAAGTCAGATCAAACCTAACAGACCCCGCGAGCAGATAACGGGAATTGGGTCAAAAACCTGACAAGAAGGTCAGTTTTGCTTGGCATTCGACAATTTGGAAGTGGCGGACCGAGGAGGATTCGAACCCCCGACCCCTTGATTCGTAGTCAAGTACTCTATCCAGCTGAGCTATCGGTCCACTGCGGCGGGGTTTAATCATAGCACTGCAGAGTCGCAACCCCAAAAAAGCCGGGTTCAGAAGTATTTCTTAACGGCCCCATGCTGCCGAAGCGGCATTCCCGGTTCCGGGCCCTTGGCTCGCACTGCCCAAAGCAACGCAGTCCCCTTAAGCCGGCTGAAAACCGCATCACCGCTGCGGCCGGAAGTCAAAGACAGGAACAAAGCTGGCCGGTGCCAGAGATTGCTCCAGCACCTCTGTCTGCAGCGCATTCCGGTCGAACACACGGATCTCCGGACCGGCGTGCTTGGTCCGCAATTTGCCTTCGATCGCGCGCACCGCCATTTCAACCGCCAGCCTCCCCTGCAGCACAGGCGAATCCGTCGGTGCCGCGATGACGCGGCCGCGCAGCACTCCGCGGTACACCGCATGGGTCATATAGTCAGAAACGACCTGCACTTTGCCATGCAGGCCGCGGGCACGCAGCACTGAGACCGCGGCCTCCGCTGCCGGTGCAGAACCGGCAATGTAGTCCAGATCCGGCACCTCATCCAGCGCATCCTCAACCAGCCGCACCTGGATTTCCCGCCCGGTGTCGCCGTACTTTGTCACCGAAACTATGGCCGAGCTGTCTGCCAGCGCCGCGTGAAACCCCTGCTCCACGAACTTCACCCAGCCCGCCTGCTCCGGCCCCGGGAACCAAGCGACCTTGACCGGCGGCGTCCCCTTGGGGTGACGCGCGGCGATAATCCGCCCGGCAACGGCGCCCATCTCGGTCCAGGACACCCCCACTTTGGCCGTGATCCCTGCATCAGCGATGTCATTCACGGCAGCGATGACCGGCACCGAAGCGGCAATCCGTTCGACGGCCGGGGTCAGCCCGGCAAAAGAAACCGGTCCCAGGATCAGAGCATCAGCGCCAGCCGCCACACACTCCTCTGCCTGCCGGATTTGACGCTGCAGGTTAGGATAGCCCCCTGCCTCAACCAGTTTGAAGGACACGCCCAGCCGCGCAGCCTCCACCACCATTCCGTAATTGACGCTCAGCCAGTAGGCGTCCTTCAGATGCGGATAAGCAATGCACAGCCGCCAGTCCCGGGCCGCCCTTTCCAGAGGCTGGTAGTCCTCCGTCCCGAAACCGCTTTGGTAGTCGAACGGCGTCCTGGGCAACTGCAGCCGCCAGCTTTCTGCAGCTGCGGCAGAGCAAACAACAGTGAAAATCAGCAGCCAGATCGCGCGCATGTGTGCCCCTTCCCGGCTCAGAGGATAGGCAGAGGAAGAGAAAAGGGAAATTCAAAATTGCACAGCGTGCCGATGCGCGCGAAAGTTCGGGTATGTTAGGAAAGCTCGGCCTTGGCGGAAAACTGAGCCTCGCATTCATCGTCATTGCGGGGCTGCCCACTCTTGCGGGCATCCTTGGACTGGTCGAATTGCGTGTGCTGGCCCGGCGCCAGGCCGAGGTGATCAGCCAGACAATCCCCGCCATAGCCGAAGTCCGCGGCATGGCCGAGGAAAGCACCCGCATCATCGCGATTGCGCCGGAACTGGCAGCTGTGACGACCCAGTCCGACCGGCAGAACCGGGCTCAGTTCCTGGCAGATCAGGTTGGTGCACTGACGCTGCGGCTGGAAGCGCTGGAACAGACCGGGGGCGGCTCTGCGCGGCTGCGGGATACCGTGACCGAAGCTTCCCGGACGCTGTCCCTGCTGAACGAGCTGGTCGAAACGCGAATCGCCCTGCACAGCGAATTCAAGGAGCTGACAGGACGCAACCTCTCGGCTGCCAGCAACCTGCTCAGCATGGCCGACACTTTGGTTGCCAATGCCGAGATGGGCACGACTGCGGTGATCTCCAGCCTCTACGGCCCCGGTTCATCCCCGGTTGAAGAGCAGGCCCGCACCGACACGCTGGACAAGCTTATCGAAGTGGATCTGTTCCAGCTTGGCCTGATGTTCGAACTGCGCTCGCAAACTGCTGAGATCGGCCTGCTGATCAACCGGATCGAAGACGCCGGCAGTGAGATTGAGCTTGGTGAGATCGAAGCGTCGCTGACCAGCCGCCTGCTGATCGTCTCCCGCCGGATCAAAGCAATCCGCGACCCCGGCCGCCGCCAGCAGGCTGAAGCCTCTGCCGCTCAGCTGCGGACCATTTCCGACACGGAGACCGGGCTGTTTGTGCTGCGCGACCGGATCCTGTCCACTGAAACCCGCATAACCGCTCTGCAGCAGGACTTGCAGAACACAGCGCTGCGCCTCGGCGATGAGGCCGCAGCCGTCGCAGACCAGGCACAGGCACGGGCGATCCGCTCCGGCAATGACGCAGCGCTCGATGTGCAGCGGGCGCAGCTGCGCAATGGTTTCGCAGCCCTGGCTGGGTTTGCCTTGTCGCTGGCGGTCCTTTGGTTCTACGTGCGCGGCAGCATCACCCGGCGCCTGAACCAGCTGTCCGGCACCATGGCCGCCCTGATGCGCGGCCAGCTCAACCGCCCCCTGCGCCCCAGAGGTCAGGACGAGATCGCCCGCATGGAAGAAGCGGTTGAAGTGTTCCGCAAGCAAGCCATCGAAAAACTTGAGCTGGAAAGGGTTCGCGACCGCAACGAGCAGGAGCTTCGCGAGCACCGCAACAACCTGCAGGCCCTGGTCGACGACCAGACTGAACGGCTGCGTGAAGAGGTCGAAGCCCATGACGAGGCCCGGCAAAAGGCCGAGGCAGCCGATCAGGCCAAATCCGAGTTCCTGGCGATGATGAGCCACGAGATCCGCACGCCAATGAATGGCGTGCTGGGCATGCTGCGCAGCCTCTCTGATGATGGCTTGCCGCCCCGGCAGATGGAACGGTTGCGGGCGGCGCTGGTCTCCGGCCAGAACCTGCTGAAGATCCTCAACGACATTCTGGATTACTCGAAGATCGAAAGCGGCGCGCTGCAGCCTGAGGAAACCGCCTTTTCGCTGAACAGGCTGGTCCGGGATATTGTTGTGCTGCTGCGCCCTGGTGCTGATGCAAAGGGCGTTCATCTCTGGCTCGATGCACCCTCAGACTTGCCCGACGTGGTCCGGGGCGACGCCGCCAAGCTTCGTCAGATCCTATTCAATCTTCTCTCCAATTCGCTGAAGTTCACCGAGGAAGGCGAGGTCATCCTGCGGGTCCGTGCCAATGGTGAAGGCAATGGCCGTCACCAGGTTGCCTTTGAAGTCAGCGACACCGGCATGGGCATCTCAGAAGAGGCCAAATCCCGTATTTTCGAGGCTTTTGAGCAGGAGGACAGCGATACAGCCCGCAGGTTTGGCGGCACCGGGCTGGGGCTTGCGATCAGCAAGCATTTTGCAGAAACCATCGGCGCCCGGCTCTCTCTGGAAAGCACACAGGGCGTTGGTTCGGTGTTTACCCTTGCCTTGGAACTTGAAGAGGGCGATCCCGCTGATCTGGTTCCGGAAGATGTCCCGGCCCCGGTGCAAGTGGCCGAGAACCCGTTGTCAGTCCTGGTTGTGGAGGACAATGAGATCAACCAAATGGTCGCCCAGGGATATCTGGAGCGCATGGGCCATTCCTGCCAATGTGTCGCCAGTGCCGAAGAGGCACTGGAGCTGTTGCCGGGCTCTGGTTTTGATCTTGTCCTGATGGATATAAACCTGCCTGGTATCAGCGGCACTGAGGCCACCCGCCGCCTGCGTGCCCTGTCCGACCCGGAGCTCGCCAGGCTGCCGGTCATCGGCATCTCCGCGCATGTGCAGGAAGAGCAGATCGAAACCCACCTGCAGGCCGGGATGACCGGATTCGTCGCCAAGCCGGTCTCGCCCGAGCGCCTTGCCAAGGCACTCGACAGCGTCACACAGGGCCGGGAAGGTGCAATCTACCTGTCGGCACGGCAGGCAGGAGCAGAACCGCCTGACCGCCATGCCGGCCTTCTGCAGCAAATGCAGGAGAACATCAGAGACCTCGGAGAACCGCAGGCCTTGAACATCGCGCTGATGTTCGAAAGGGAACTGCCGCAAAGCATTGCGCGTATGGAAACGGCGCTGGAGGCGCTGGATTTCGCAGCCCTTGCCAAGGAGGCGCACAGGGCCAAGGGTGCGGCGGCTACTTTTGGCCAGAAAGATCTGGCGGCGCTGCTGGCAAGCCTTGAAACCCAAGCCGGAGACGGCGGCCGGTCAGCTGCCGCGGAAAAGCTGAGCGCGCTCCAACGGCTGGCACCGCAAATCCTTAGAGCGCTTGCTGCTGTCATGCGGGATTGCAAAGCCGTCAGTTCAAAGGCGCCGTGAAGACATAGCCTTCCCCGTGTACGGTGGTGATCACCCGCGGGTTTGCCGGATCTTCCTCGAGCTTGCCGCGCAAACGCCGGATCAGCACATCGACAGTGCGGGGATTGGCACCGTACTGCCGGTGGGTCACCCGGCTCATCAGCGCATCTCGAGTGGCCACCTCCCCTGCCCTGCTCACCAGCATGTCAAGCACTTCGAACTCGGCGCGGGTCAGTGAAATACTATCGCCTTCCGCCGTCTGAAGATGCCGCGCGGCCACATCGAACTGAAACTTTCCGAACTTGTAGATCCGGCGCGACAGCCGCCGGATGTCCTGTGTCCGCCGCAAGAGATTCTTCAGGCGCGCCAGCAGTTCACGCCGGTTGAACGGCTTGCAGACGTAATCATCCGCACCCAGCTCCAGCCCGACGATCCGGTCGATCTCATCATCCCTTCCAGTCACAAGGATAATACCAATTTCCGATTTTCCGCGCTGCTCGCGGGTGATCTGCAAGCCGTCCTTTCCGGGCAGGTTGATGTCAACCAAAAGCAGGTCAACCTCCTGCTCTTCCAGGATTTTCTCCGCCTCCTCCGCGGTCTCGGCCTGCGAGACATCATACCCCTGCGCATCCAGATAACTGGCGAGGGTGGCCCGGGTGACCGGCTCGTCCTCGATGATCAGAATATGCGCCATGAACGCAGTGCCCCTTCGCGGAATTTTCCTACCGGTTAACAAATTTTAACATCACTGACCAGCCTGTTCATCCGGCCGGGCTGACCTGTTCACATCTGCTTCCTAGCCTACCCTCCTGAAAGCACAGGCTTTCAACACGCGAAAAGCTCAGGCCATCCGGACCCGGGCTGCGACAACAGGGAGACACACATGAAATACCGGCAATATCTTTTGGCCAGTGCAGCGGCCATCACCATGGCAGCCCCGATGGCAATGGCGGAAGACTCCTCAGACCCCATCATAATCCCGGTTCACAACTGGTCCAGCCAGATCGTGATGAGCCACGTTGTCGGACAGATTTTCGAGTCGATGGGCAACAATGTTGAATACGTCTCGACCGACAGCCAGGCGGTTTATGAATCCGTGCGTCTGGGCGATGTGACGCTGGAACTTGAAGTCTGGGAAGGCGCCTTTGGCAAATCCTTCAACGAAGCGCTGGCCAAAGGCGGCCTGCATGACGCGGGCGACCACAATGCCGTCACCCGCGAAGACTGGTGGTATCCGGCCTGGACCAAGGAAGCCTGCCCCGGCCTGCCGAGCTGGGAAGCGCTGAACGACTGCGCAGCCATCTTTGCCACGCCGGAAACCGGCGACAAAGGCCGGTTCCTGGGCGGACCGGTGGACTGGCTCAAGCATGACGCCGAGCGCGTCGAGGCGCTGAGCATGAACTTCACCGTGGTGAACGCTGGCTCAGCCTCGGCACTGTGGGCAGAAGTGGCCGCGGCAGAAAAAACCAAACGGCCCGTCGTGATCTTCAACTGGACCCCGAACTTTGCCGAAGCTGTCTGGCCGGGCGAGTTTGTCGAGTTCCCGACCTGGGTCGAAGGCTGCGACAAGGATCCCTCGGTCGGTCCGAACCCCGACGCCACCTATGACTGCGGCAACCCGGCCAACGGCTACCTGAAAAAGGCCGCTTGGGACGGCATGAAAGAGAAATGGCCAGCCGCCTATCAGACGCTGACCGAAATCAGCTTCACCAACCCGCAGATCGCCGAGATGGCCAAGCTGGTCGACATTGACGAGATGGAGCCTGAGGACGCCGCCGCCGAATGGCTGGAGGCCAATGAGGATCTCTGGAAGCCCTGGACCGGCTCCTGAACCACGCACTCCTCTCCAACTCACCGGGGCGGCCTGCTGCCCCGGATTTTTTACTAGCGAAAGTAGACCCATGACCGCCGCCACCCCCGTCATTTCCTGCAAAAACGTCTGGAAGCTGTTTGGCGCCAATCCGGAACAGTATCTGAAGTCGCTGACCGGCAACCCGGGCTTTGATGAAATCCGCCAGGCCGGCTACATCGCCGCGGTGCGCGACGTTTCCCTGGAAATTGCCAAGGGGGAAATGCTGGTGATCATGGGGCTCTCCGGCTCCGGCAAATCGACTTTTGTGCGCTGCTTGTCCCGCCTCATCGACATCACTGGCGGCGAGGTCCGTGTCGAAGGCCAGAACATCGGCGACATGTCCGAGAAAGAGCTGATTGATCTGCGCCGCAACAAGATGGGCATGGTGTTCCAAAGCTTCGGCCTGCTGCCGCACCGCACCGTTCTGGACAACGTCGCCTTTCCGCTGGAAATGCGCGGCCAGGACCGCTTTGAGCGCCGCGCGCGTGCGCTGGAAGTGATCGAACTGGTGGGCCTCTCCGGCCGCGAAGATTACTTCCCACGCGAACTCTCCGGCGGCCAGCAGCAGCGTGTGGGTATTGCCCGCAGCCTGGCAATCGAGCCCGACATCTGGTTCCTGGACGAACCCTTCTCCGCCCTCGACCCCCTGATCCGCCGCGAAATGCAGGACGAATTCCTGCGCCTGCAGGAGATGCTGGGCAAAACGATTGTCTTTATCACCCACGACTTTGACGAGGCCCTGCGCCTCGCCGACCGGATCGCCATCATGAAGGACGGTGTGGTTGAGCAATGCGACACCCCGGATCAGATCGTGCTGAACCCGGCCACCGAATATGTCGCCAAGTTCACCGAGGAGATCGAGAAATCCCGCGTTGTCCATGCTGGCGTGCTGGCGCGCGAAGTGAACGGCCACAGCCTGACAGGCACCCCCATTGGCGAAAAGCAGACCATCTCCGAACTGGCCCGTCTGCTGGTCAATGACAACCGCGACTTCCTGCCCGTGGCCAATGGCGCCGGCAGCCTGATTGGAGCCATGAGCCGCCAGGAGGCGCTCGACGTGCTTCTGGGAGAGGCATCATGACAGACCAAACCATGACACTTGCCGGAAAATCCCACAGTTGGACACGGGCCAAAACCGGCTGGGCAATCTTTGCCGCAGCCTGCTTGCTGGCCATTGGCAACTCCATTCTGCCCGCAGGGCTGGTGCGTCCGCCGGAATGGCTGGTGCTGCCCTTTGCCGATTGGATCAATGCCATCTTTGCCTTTCTGCGCGATGACCTGGGCCTTCTCTACCTGACCCGCGCCTTTGCCGATGGTGTCGAATGGCTGCTCGATGTGACCGCCAACCTGCTCTACGGCAAGAACCGCTGGCCCCGCATCGGCCCGATCCCCTGGACCGTGATTGCCAGCATCGGCTTTGTCATCGGCTACGCGCTGCAAGGCTGGCGCCTGTCGCTGCTCACCGGCGGCACCTTTGTCTGGATCGCCGTCATGGGGCAGTGGAAATGGGCGATGGAGACCCTCTCGGTCATCGTCGTCGCCGCCCCCTTCTCGATCCTGTTCGGCCTGGTCATGGGCATCTGTGCCTGGCGGTCCAAGACGTTCGAGCGGATCCTGAACCCGATCCTCAACATCGCGCAAAGCCTGCCGCATTTCGCCTATATGATCCCGGTGGTTGTCTTCATCGGCGTCGGTCCCAAGGCAGGCGCCATCGTCACCATCATCTTCTCAGTGCCGCCGATGATCCGCATGTCCCTCCTCGGCCTGCGCAAGGTTCCGCATGAGGTGATCGAAAGCGGCCACATGTGCGGCTCCACCCGCTGGCAGCTGCTGCGCTACGTGCGCATTCCCACCGCCCGGACCGAGATTCTGGTGGGCGTGAACCAGGTGATCATGCAGTGCCTCGCCATGGTGGTTCTGGCCAGCTTCATCGGCATGCCGGGCCTTGGCCAGAAGCTGCTGCAGCTCCTGCAGGCGCTCAAGATCGGCCGCTCGGTCGAGATCGGCATCACCATCGTGCTGCTGGCGGTCATGCTGGACCGCTGCACCAAGGCCTGGGCCACCAAACAGCCCGAGCACTTTGAGAAAGGCACCTCCTTCGCTGTCCGCAACAAGTTCCTGCTGCTTGGCGCCGGCCTGTCGCTGGCCTGCCTGGTACTGGCACAGTTCATCCCGCTGATGGACCAGATCGGCCGCCGCGATGCCTTCACCATCTCCAAGCCGATCGACGCGGTTGCGGACTGGTTCATCGTGCTGATCGACCCGATCACCCAATGGCTGCGCTGGTTCCTGATCACCTGGGTGCTGATCCCGATCCGCGACGCCTTCCTGTGGATGCCCTATGCTGCGGTGCTGGCGCTGCTGGCGGCCGTTGGATGGGCCATAGGCGGCCTGCGCTCCGCCCTTGTCTGCCTCGCCTTCTTTGGCCTCATCGCCATGTCCGGCTGGTGGGACCGCGCGATGATCACGGTCTATACTGTCGTGGTCGCCGTCTCGATTGCTGCCGTGATCGGCTTTCCGCTGGGCATCTGGGGCTCTTTCCACGAAAAACGCTCGGCCCTCGCCCTGCTGATCTGCGACACGCTGCAGACCTTCCCCAGCTTCATCTATCTGATCCCGGTGGTCATGCTGTTCGGCGTGAACGACGTGGCGGTGATCGGCGCCGTGGTCCTCTTCGCTGCCGTGCCGCTGGTGCGCTACACCATCGAAGGCCTGCGCCAGGTGCCGGAAACCCTGATTGAGGCCGCCGATATGTCCGGCGCCACCCGGTCACAGACCCTGTGGAAGGTCCGTCTGCCGATGGCCCTGCCCACCATCATGGTCGGCGTGAACCAGTCGGTCATGTTCTCGCTCTTCATGGTGATCATCGCCGCCTTTATCGGCACCCAGGACCTGGGCCAAGAGATGCAGCGCGCACTCTCCTCCACCGATGTGGGCAAAGGCCTGGTCCTTGGCCTCGCCGTCGCCTTCATGGGGCTGATGGTCGACCATCTGGTCACCACCTGGGCAAAGACCAAGAAAGAAGCGCTGGGGCTGGAGTAAGACCATGACGATCCATTCAAACGACTTCGGCCCCGCCCCCCATACCCGCATAGGCTTTCTGCTGTTTCCAGGCTTTCCCATGGCCTGCCTGACCTCGGCAATGGAGCCCTTGCGTGCCGCCAATGAAATCGCCGGGCACCAGGTGTTCTCCTGGTCCCTCGTGACGGAAACCGGCGCGGACGCAAAGGCTTCTGCCGGGGTCCTTTTTCCAGCGGAAACCAGCCTGGCAGAGGCCGAGGGGTTCGACTGCCTGTTCCTTCTGTCCGGCCCGGAAGCCGAGTTTGAAGACCCGGTCGCCAGCCCCGGCCGGCTGCGCTACCTTGCCCGCCACGGTGTGACCCTGGGCGCGGTGTCCGGCGGAGTCTTCCCGCTCGCCCGCAGCGGCGTGCTGGCCGGGCGGCGCTCTGCCGTGCATTGGTGCTACCGCAGCGCATTTGAGGCCGCCTTTCCAGACTGCACCGCCGTCGACCGGCTGATCGTGCGCGACGGCAATGTCCACACAGTCTCCGGCGCCACTGCCATGTTCGACCTGTCGCTTGAGCTGATCGGCAAAGCGCTTGGTGCCGACGCCATGAACGAGGTTGCCTGCATGTTCCAGCACCCCATCATCCGCAACGGCAGTGCGCGGCAGAAAATCCCGGTGCTGCAAAGCGACCGCACCGTCGACCAGATGCCGCCCGCGGTTAAGGAGGCCATGGCAATCTTCTCAGAAAACTTCGAGACGCCGGTCTGCATCCGCGACGTGGCCCGCATGGCCGGCATCTCCCCGCGCCAGCTGGAGCGCAGCTTCCGTACCGCCACCGGCCTCAGCCCCGGCGAATACTACAGGCGCCAGCGTCTGAAGGCGGCCCGGCAGATGGTGCTTTACTCCTGGGATTCCGTCTCGGACATCGCCCATGCGGTCGGCTATGCCAGTTCCTCAACCCTGACGCTGCATTACCGCAAGTTCTACGGCGTCACGCCCGTTCAGGACCGCAAACAGGCCTATCTGCCGGCGCGCGGCAGTCCGGCGCCAACGTCATCGCTGGCACCGGGGTGTTCCTGACGGAAGCTATCCTTTCATCCGGCTGCCGCTCGGATCGAAAGCGCAGGCAAACTGCAGGAGCGCAGCAAATCGGGTGCCCGCAATGTCGACCTCGGCCGCGGCCCCGTCCGCGTCCTCCATACGGACATAGGCCAGTGCGATCGGCTTGCCGACGCGGTAGCCAAAGCAGGCCGTGGTGGTGTGCCCGACAATCCTGCCGCCCGCATAAACCGGCTCGTGCCCCAGCGGCACCGCACTCTCATCCTCGATGATCACCGTCATCATTGCGCGCTTCGCGTCCTTGCGCCGCCCGGCCAGCGCTTCGGAGCCGATGAAGCTCTTCTTCTTGGAGACCAGCATGTCCAGCCCCGCTTCAACCGGGCTGGTGTCGCTGTCCAGCTCATGCCCCATCGCGGCAAAGCCCTTCTCCACCCGCATCGAGGTCTGGGCAAACATCCCCGCAGGCACCGCCCCGGCAGCGGTCAGCGCCGCATAGACTGCAGAGGCATCCTCCGCCTTCATGGTCAGCTCCCAGCCGGCCTCGCCCACATAGGACATCCGGACAGCCCGCACATGGCATCCCGCCACATGCGCCGGACCAACCTTGAAGTAGCCCAATTCATTCAGCTCCGGCGCGCCGCAGTCCGAAATGATCCGCGCCGCCTCCGGCCCCATCAGGCCCAGCACCGCATAGTCCTCAGTGCTGTCGATCAGGGTCACGTCAAAGCCTTCGGCGTACCGTTTGAACCAGGCAAAGTCGCGCTTGATCGCATTGGTGCCGACAAACAGCCGGTAGTGGTCCCCGGCAATCCGGTGCGCGGTGATGTCGCTTTCATAGGTGCCGCGCCCATTCAGCACCGCGGTATAAATCGCGCTGCCCGGCGCCTTGGCCATATTCGACGCGCAGGTGTGCTGCAGGAAGGCCTCCGCATCCGGCCCCTGTACCTCGATCTTGCCAAAGGGCGAGGCGTCGAAAACGGCGGCTTTCTGATGCGCCGCCATCACCTCAGCCTTCACATTTTCAAACCAGTCCGGCTTGCCGAAGGTCATCCGCGGCTCGGCAGTCTTGCCGAAATACAGCGGCCGCTCCCAGCCATAGACTTGGGTGAAATGCGCGCCCGCCGCTTTGTACTCGGCTTCCAGCGGCAAGGCGCGCAAACCCCGGGCCGTTGAGAGCTGCCGCCCCGGATACGCAATTTCGTAATGGGTGCCCAGGATCTCCGGCGCGCGCGCCATCAGATGCTCCAGACTGTTGTAAACTGGGGCAAACCGCTTGGCATCGGCCTCGCCCAGGTCATAGGCGGTGTGCCCGTGCACGATGCAATGCGCCAGATTCATGCCCGCACCGCCGCCCGAAGCCAGACCAACCGAATTCATGCCGCAGCCCAGGAACAGCCCCTTGGTTTCCGCCGTCTCACCCAGCATGAACATCCCGTCCGGGGTGAAACTCTCCGGGCCATTCAGCAGCATCTTCACTTCCGCCGTCTCCAGCGCGGGCAAGCGGTGCAGCGCGTTCATCATCATCGGCTCGAAATGCTCCCAATCCTCGGGCAGCAGGCCGAATTCAAAGCTTTCGTCCAGCACGCCCGGCTTGATCGGCTTGCCCATCGGCTCAAAGCAGCCCACCAGCAGCCCGCCGCTGTCGTCGCGGATATAGAGATGGTTGTCGTGGTCGCTGAGCGTCGGCGTGTTGCCGGTGATGCCGTCAATCGGCTTGGTCAGCAGATAGAAATGCTCGCAGGCCAGCGCGGGCACTTCGGCCCCGGCCATAGCGCCCACCTCGCGCGACCACAGACCGGTGCACAGCGCAATCGCATCGCACATCACGGTGCCTTGCGTGGTCTCGACCCCCACGACCTTGCCGTTCTCAGTCAGGATGCCGGTGACACCGGTGTTCTCAAAAATCTTCGCGCCCAGCCCCTTGGCCGCCTTGACCAGTGCCGCGCAGACATCCGACGGAGACACCCGCCCGTCATCCGGAGACCAAACCGCGCCGATCACGTCTTCCGCATTCATCAGCGGCCAGCGCTCCTTGGCCTCCTCCGCACTCACGGACTGCGCCCGCACGCCGTAAGCCTGGGCCAGCGCTTCCTGCCGCTTGATGTGAGTCATCCGGTCCGGGTTGGTGGCAATCGACAGGCTGCCCTTCTGGATCCAGCCCACCGACTGGCCGGTCTCCTGCTCCAGCCGCGAGTAGAGATCCACCGAATACTGGATCATCCGGGTCAGGTTCTGGGAATGGCGCAGCGCCCGCACCTGCGCCGCCGAGTGCCAGGTGGTGCCGCTGGTCAGCTTGTTGCGCTCCAGAAGGATCGCATCGCGCACCCCCATCTGGGCCAGGTGATACAGCGTCGAGCACCCCATGATGCCGCCGCCAATGACAACGACCGAGGCGTGGGAAGGAAGGGACATGGGCCTGTCTTTCTCTAAAACTCAGATTTGCGCCAGATTGCCCTCTCCACACGTGTTTTCAATTTGCCAATATAAGAACATTCGTTCTTATTTAGGCATGGACAAAAACCGCAAAGCCCGTCTCCTCGCCGATCTCAAAGCCGCCATCGGCAGCCTGCCGCCGCGGCTCAAGGTGATCGCCAAGTACATCATCGACAATCCCGGCGACTTTGGCATGGACCCGATCCGCGTCTCGGCCGAGAAAATCGGGGTCAGTCCCAACTCACTGGTCCGGCTGGCGCAGAAGATGGGGTTTGACGGCTTCGAGCCGTTCCGCGACCCATTCCGCCATGCCCTGGTGACCGAACGCGAAGACCAGATGGGCGCCGACTGGATTGCCCAGCTGGACGACGGCGACAGCCTGGCCCAGACGCAAGGGAGGCTGGCCCGTAACGAGATCAATATCGTTTCACGCTCCTTGCGGATGATGTCGCAGGACCGGATCGAGACCGCGCTGCGCTGCATGACCGAAGCGCGCAACTGCTACGTGACCGCCACCCGCTCCAGCTACGCCATGGCCTACTACTTCCACTACGTTGGCCGCATGGCGCTGCCCGGCCTGCAGCTGATCCCCCGCCATATGGGGTCAGCCGTGGATGAGCTGATCGGCGCGACCGAGCAGGACTGCCTGATCGCCATTACCTTTGCCCCTTACTCCGCCGAGACCATCCAGTCGCTGCGTTATGCCCGCAGCCGCGGGGCCAGGCTGATCGTGATTTCCGACAGCGAGGTGGTCGCGCCGCAAATCGACCCGGATGTTGTCTTCCCCATCACCACCCAGTCGCATCACTACTTCGGCTGCTACGGCGGAGCGATGGCGGTGCTGGAGTGCCTGCTGGGCCATCTCGTGTCGCTTGGCGGCGAGGAAGCCCAGCAGCGGATTGCCGACTACGAGGCCACCCGCGAAGACAGCGGCGCGTACTACAAGGCCGGCCGCACGCCGCGCATCCGGAGTTAACCGCTAGGCCTCGTGCAACAGCAGGTTCGCGCCCGGTCCCGAGGGTGGGCGCTTCACGGCTTGGCGCGAGGGTGCGCTTCCTCAATACGCTTTAACACATCCTGCTCTGACAGTGTTTCGCGCCCGCCCTTGGGGGGCGGGGCCGGGCGCGAACCGGATCGCTAGGCGATCCGGGAAGTTCGGAAGTATTACGTGGGAAGCAGGAATTAGGCCGACAGAACGCTGATCCGGTAATCGTCCAGCCGGTCCTTGAGGAACGTGTAATCCCGCCGCGCCTTGGCCTGGGTTTCCCGGTCCAGGGTGATCAGACGGAACTCCTCCGCAGTCTCGGCAAACGCCACCGGCGGGGTGTTTTCGTCCTGCCACGGCAGGCAGAACAGCGAGTTGCCATAGGTCTCCCCGGCCCGGTTCAGCGACAGAAAGAACACCTGGTTTTCCAGCGCCCGCGCAATCGCAAAAGGATGCCAGGTGTGAAAGCTCTCATCCCGGTAATAGGCGCCGCAATGCAGGATCGCATCGACCCCGTGGTCCACCACCAAGGTGCGCGCCAGCTCCGGGATGCGGATGTCGTAGCAGATGATCGGTGCCAGGCGGAAGCCGTTGACCTCAAACACAAACAAGTGGCTGCCGCGGTTGAAGTACTCTTTCTCCATCGAGGCGCCGTATTGCGCCAGATGCAGTTTGTCATAATGACCGGCCAGTTCCCCGTCCGGGCCCACCACGCCGATGCTGATGAACGGGCCGCCCTCGCCCGCGCGGGCAAACCCGTAGGAGACATGCACGCCATGCACCTGCGCCACCTGCCTCCAGGCCTGGAAAGAGGCGCCGTCCAGCGGTTCGGCAATCTCATCCAGCCGGGCAAAGGTGTCACGGGCATAGTCGATGCTCGACAGTTCCGGCAGCACCACCAGATCCACCTTGCCGTCCGCCGCCTCCAGCTGCGCACGCACCTTGGCCGCCGAGGCCGCCAGATGCGCATCGCGCTCCGCCGCGCTGGTCATCGGCGGGATGCTGATCTGGCAGGCCAGAAGGGTCAGGGTCTCGGTGGCGGTCATGGCTCAGGCTTTCTTGTTTTTCCAGTATTCGTTCATGCGCAGCCGGTCGGCCTCGATCCGCTCGATCCGCTCCACCACACCGCTGGGCTGGCCAATGGTGAAGAATCCGATCAGCGCTTCGATCAGCACCGTGGTTCCGACATAGGATTCAAAAAACAGCGGGCTGCGGTTCGGTCCCAGCAGCACATAGTCCGCTTCCATTGCGATGGGGGAGGCCGGGCTGTCGGTGATCGCAATAACCTTGGCACCGCGCTCCCGCGCCAGCATCGCCAGCTCGATCGCGGCCCGCGCGCAGGGCTGCTGGCTGATGGCAATCATCACATCGCCTTCGCCGATGTCGGCGACAGGGTCGGCAAACACCCCGCCCTCGCCGCGCACCAGCCGCACCTTGCCGCTGGCCATGCCGCCGATGTAGTGCGCGTAGGCCGAGAAGCTGGCCGAGGCCTGCATCCCCACCACATAAACCTGTTCAGCGTCGTTCAGCACCTTGGCCACGCTGGCAAAATAGTCGGGATCGATGGAATCGAAGATCGCCGTGAGGTTGCCAATCGTAGCGTTGCGGAAGTCCTCCCAGACCTCCCGCGCCGCCTGGTCTCCACCGGATTTCTGCAGGTTCTCGGCCCGCAGGTGGTACTCGTTGATATCGTTCTGCTGGACCTGCTTGCGGTAAACCTCGCGCAGCTCGCTGTAGGTCTCAAATCCCAGCGCCTTGGCCAGGCGCGAGAAATTCGGCAGCGACACGCCCGCATTGCCGGCCACCTGCCGCATCGACAGCGTCGCGATATCGCCCGGATGCTCAAGCATATAGGTCGCCGCCACCTTCAGCGCGCGCGGGAGCTGCGGAAACAGCTCCTTCAGCCTGTCGCTCACGTGAAGGTAGGTATTCATGCCGGCCGACGTCTCCTGTTGCATCCAAGGCTCCCCTGCAATTGCCAAGGGTGCAGCCCGATCCATTCGATACACCCCGCTGCACAAGATTTTACATTTGCAATCTTTGCAACGGGGAAGTTCAAGGCCCGGGCGGCGCGGGGGATCATCTTGCCGCCCGGGGAGGCCTCAGCGGCTCAGCAGCACATCCGGCAGCCAGAGCGACAGCTGAGGAACAAAGGTGGTCAGCGCCAGTGTCGGCAGCCAGGCACAGAAGATGAACAGAAGCGTCGGACCCAGCATCTTGCCCACCGGCGTCTCGGTCACCTGCGCGCCGAGATAAAGCAGCGGTGCGGTTGGAGGGGTGACATTCGCCATCCCGAGGTTCACACCCAGGATCGCCGCGAAATGGATCGGATCGACCCCGACATCGCGCACAATGGGCAGGAGCAGCGGTGTTGCCAGCAGCAGACCCGAGATATCGTCCATCAGCATCCCGATCAGGATCATCACCAGGTTGACCATCAAGAGGATCACAATCGGGTTCTCCGAGACCGAGAACACCAGATCGCGGGCGATGTTCGGAATGTCCTCGAAGATCAGGAAGCGCGAGACGATCAGCACCATGAAGATCATCGTCATCACCACGCCGATGGTGATGCCCGCGCCGGTCAGCGTCTCCATCAGACCGCGCCAGGTGAGGCCGCGGTAGACATAAATCGCAATCGGGATTGAGTAGACCACCGCCACGCCCGCGGCTTCGGTTGGTGTCATGATCCCGCCATAGATGCCACCCAGGATGATCAGCGGCATCAGCAGCGCGGGCATTGCCTGACGGGTCTGCAGCTTGAACTGCGGGGCAAAATCCACCGGCTTTTCAGTGGTTTTGATGTCCTTGTATTTGCGCAGGGCAAATTGGTTGGTGGCAATCAGCAGGACGATCAGGATGATGCCCGGAAAAACGGTCGACAGGAACGCCTTCAGCACCGACTGCTGCGCCACCCAGGCATAGAGGATATGCGAAGAGCTCGGCGGGATCAGCAGACCCAAGGGGCTGGCGCTGACGATCAGCGCCGCAGACAGGCCATCCGGGTAATTCGCCTTGCGCAGATGCGGCATCATGATGCCGCCGATGCAGGTAAGTGTCGCGTTTGCGCTGCCGGAGATCGACCCGAAAATGCCCGAGGCAACCACCGCAGCGGCGGACAGACCGCCCTTGATATGGCCGATGAACAGCTCTGCCAATGCCACCAGCGGTGCGGCGATCTTGCCCTTTTCCATGATCGCACCGGAGATCATGAACAGCGGGATTGCCAGCAGAACCAGCGTGTTCATCTTCCAATAGCCCGCCGGCAGATAGCCAGTGATGTCATGGCCGCCGGTCATGGCCAGAAACAGCAGAACCGCGCCAAAGGCGATATAGACGCTGACGCCCAGCAACAGCAGGCCGCAGATGATGACAATGCTGCCAAAGATGATCATGCGTCGTCCTCCTCGGGGCGGGGCGCGTGATAGGCGTCGGGCCCATCGATGAGATGCAGCACGAAGTAAATCGCGTTGAAGAGGGTCATGAAGGCAAAGCCGGTCATGATCGCGGCACGGGGGAGAACAGCGGGGATCTTCAGCGCCGTGGTCCGCTCCCACAGCGGGTAGGCGATGATCTCGCTCTCCACCGCCAGGTAGCACCAGTAGACGATATAGGCGCCGACCCCGATTTCGATCAGGTAGACGAGGATGCCCCGCGCCCAGGCCAGCTTGCCGTCCCCCAGCACCACGCCCAGGATATCGGCGTTGACGTGGGATTTCTTTTCGCCCGCCAGCGCGGCGCCAAAGAAGAAGGTCCAGAAGCTGATCGCCAGCAGCCATTCCTCATAAGCAAAGAGATTGCCGGCAAAGCCGTAGCGGATGATCACAACAGCCAGAAAGGTCAGCGCCATCAACAGGCCGCCTGCGGCCACGAACAGGCGCATGAACCGCAGCGCCGCCCGCAGCGGGGCAGCTGCGCCATGCGGCAGTCTTTCGGTAATCTCGCTCATCAGCCCTCCCCTTTCGCCGTGGCAGAAGGGGCCGGCAGCACAGGATGCCGCCGGCCCCAGTCCTTGGATTACTCCGCGGTCAGACGGTCCAGCGTGTCCTGGCCGATGGTGTCCACCATGGTCGGCCAGATGTTTTCACGCACCCAAGCGGCCATCGCAGCCTGCTCGTCGTCGTTCAGGGCCAGGATCTCATACCCCTTTTCCTGCAGCAGCTCGCCGAACTTGGCGTCGTTCTCGCGGTTGTAGGCAAAGAAATCATCCGACGCCTTGGTGAAGGCTGCCTGCACAGCCGCGCGCTGCGCGTCGTCCAGCTTGGCCCAGGTCTTCTCGGAGGCGTAATAGGAGGTCAGCTCGGACACCGAGTTGTACTGGACGTAGTATTTGCCCACATCCGACTGCGCAAAGATCGAATAGGTCGCCGACTTGGTGCAGCAGATCGCGCCGTCCACGATGCCCGACTGCAGCGCCGGGAAGATGTCGCCCCAGGCCATGGTGGTTGCCTGAAAGCCCAGGCCTTCGACCATGTTCTTCACAACAGGCGAAGACCAGACCCGGATGTTCATGTCCTTGGAACCCATGACGTTCCAGTTCTCCGGCTTCTTGTTGGCAACGATGCCGGTGAATCCTTCGGGGTTGTTGGCCAGCAGGCGCAGGCCCAGTTCGTTCAGGCGCTCCTGCAGGATCTGGTTAAAGGGGCTGTCCATGTTGCGCATGATGCTGTCCATCTCGTCGAAATTGTTGACGAGGAACGGCATCGACAGGAACTCCAGCCGCGGATCCTTGTGGCTGTAGATAAAGGCGGCGGTGAAGTCGATGTTGCCGCGGATGGTGTCTTCCATCAGCGCTTCGCCTGACCCCAGCTGGTTGGCCGGGAACAGCGAGACCTTGAGGCCCACGTCAGCAGCTTCGATATCCGCCTTGATCTGCTCCATCATCTTGGTGCCGGGGTGATCGACCGGGAAGGTGCCTGCGAATTTCAGGCGCATGTCGGCAGCGGAGGCCAGGGTGGCAACGGACAGGGCCAGGGCGCCTGCCAGGCCGGCCCGGCCCAGGAGTTTTCCGAATTTGAGTGATTTGAGCATGTTTCCCTCCCTTGCTCAGGACGCGTCAGACTGGTGCGGGTTCTTGCGGGCCGCATCGGGTGAGACTTTAGGTCGAGATTTGTTGCATTTGCAATACTTTTGTTATTTTCAGTTCCATTTGCTACAATTAGCAGTGACCCGCAACCGCTCAAGCGATGCCGTAAGACCTTGCAAACAGGAGAAATCAGCTGTCTAGGACAGGACGTTCAGGCCCAGCAGTTTGTACCGCTCAACGGCTCCGCTCTGCCCGCAAGCGGCAGGTGGCAGGGAATCGTGTCAGATGTTTGCGGGGCTGCCGCCGGGCTCAGAACTCGAAATCTGAGTGGTAGCGCGCGCTCAGGAAGTTCATGAACCGGTCATGGAACTGCCGGGTATGCTCATGCGCCAGCTTGTCGGCCAGCGGCACGTCCTGATTGCGGATTGCCTCGATGATATCGAAATGCTCGCTGGTCAGCAGATGATCCGTCGCCGACGACTGGATATAGTCGAAATGCATGTGCAGCAGCCGCCGCCCCTCATCCAGCAGCTGCCCGTAAGACCGCGCCAGATAGGGGTTCCGGCCCGCTGCCGCGATGGTCATATGGAAATCCCGGTTGGTGGCAGACATCCGCAGATAATTGTTCTTGCGGCAGGCCTCCTCAAAGGCCTCTGCATCCCGGGTCATCTGCTCCAGATCCGCCGCGCTGCGGAACTCTGCCGCCAGCCTGGTATTTATCCGCTGCAGGAAATCCAGCGCCTCGACGTAACGGGGAAACTCCCCCAGCCGGATCGGCGCCACCAGGGTCGAGCGGTTCGACAGCATTTCAACCAGCCCGTCGGCTGACAGCCGCACCAAAGCTTCGCGGATCGGCGAGCGCGACATGGCGAATCGCTGCGACAGGCTGGTCTCATCCAGCGGTTCCCCCGGGGCCAGCTCCAGCGTCAGGATCTCCCGGCGCAGCTCGTCATAGACAAATTTGGCCCCGCGCCCCTTGGCAAGCTTTTGTGCAGACTGCTGATTTTCCGTCATTTTTACTCTTCCAAAGGCGGCAAGCGGCTCCTCTGCCTACTCATACAGCATTTGCCGGGCCAAACAAATTTATTGACGTGTCGCCAAACTGTCGACACAAAACGTGCAGACAAAATGTCGACAAGAATGGGAGGAAAACATGAAACCACTGGTATTGAGCGCCGCAGCAGGCGCTGCCGCACTGGCGGCAGGCACCGCATTTGCCGCTGATGACACCCGCCTCAGCACTGTCCTGGAGCGTGGCTCGCTCTTGTGCTCGGGCCATAACGGCTCATTCCTGGGCTTTGCCGAGGTGGATGATCAGGGCAATTGGAAGGGCGTCGACATCGACCTGTGCAAGGCGCTGGCGGCGGGCCTGTTCGGCCAGTCCGACGGCAACCTGGAAATCGTGCCGATCAGCTGGGCCCAGCGCTGGCCGGCGCTGCAGTCAGGCGACATCGACGTGGTGATCAAGGTCTCCGGCTGGACCCAAAGCCGCGACACCGAACTGAACCTGGCCTACAGCCGCCCCTATTTCATCGGCGCCTTCCAGGTGATGGCCCATGCCGAAACCGAAGCGGAAAGCGTGGCGGATCTGGACGGCGGCTCGATCTGCGTTTCGGCCGGCACCTCCACCGAGCGTGTCCTGGCCTCATACCTGGAAAGCAACAGCATCGACGCCGAAATCATCGTCTTTGAGAAAGGCGACGAGGTCCGCACCTCCTACTTCGGCGGCCGCTGCGACGGGCTGATCGAATGGGCGCCCAGCCTGGCCGCCGCCCGGGTTGAGGCCGAAGACCCCTCCGCCCATGTGATCCTGCCCGACGTGCTGGAGCTGGAAGCCGAAGGCATCATCGTGCCCGAAGGCGACCCGGACTGGCTGGATGTGCAGAACTGGATGCTGAACTCGCTCTGGTACGCCGAGGCGCAAGGCATCACCTCCGCCAACGTGGATGAGTTCAAGGCCAACCCGCCGTCGACCACCGTGGGCAAGTTCCTGGGCGTGACCCCGGGCTACGGCGAGCGCCTCGGCCTCAAGGACGACTGGGCCTACAACATGATCAAGGAAGTCGGCAATTTCGGCGAGATCTACGAGCGCAACATCGGCTCCGGCTCGCCCTACAACCTGCCCCGCGGCATCAACGCGCTCTATACCGAGGGCGGCGTCTTCTACCCGATGATCATCGACTGATCCGGTTTGAACCCGGGCAGAGCCATCCGGCTCTGCCCGTCAAACAAAGGGGGGAGACACTATGACAGCTTTGCTCAGAAGCAAATCCGTGCGCGACGCAGGCCTGCAGGCCGGCTTCACCGGCGGCCTGTTCATCATGATCGTGGTCTTTGTACTGACCGCGCAAACCAACCTGGAGGCACAGGGGCTGACGTCCGGCTTTGGCTTCCTTGAGCGCGCCACCGGCTGGGAGATCAATTTCTCCCTGATCGACTATTCCACATCCTCTCCCTATTGGCGGGCCATTCTGGTCGGAGTGCTGAATTCAATGTTTGTCGGCGCCATCGGGCTGACCGTTGCAACCGTCCTGGGCGTCACCGCAGGCGTCATGCGCACTTCCGGCAACGGCATGGCCGAGCTGTTGGGCACTGCATTTGTCGAGATTTTCCGCAACGTGCCGCTGCTCTTGCAGCTGTTCTTCTGGTACGCGCTGCTGATCGGGCTGCCAAAGCCGAAACAGGCGCCTTTTGTCTGGGACTCCATTGCCCTCACCGGCCGCGGCATCTTTGTGCCCGGGCTGAATGTCTCCGGCGGCTCCGTCTTTCTCGCCTTCCTGTTCCTGCTTGCCGCGTTCGGCCTGTCGCTCTGGCTCGGTGCTGCGCGCCGCTTCTCGCGGATGGGCAAGGCACGTAAGAAAACGCTGCGCCGCAGCCTGTGGCTGGGTGCCATTATCCTTGGCATCCTGTCGATATGGCTCGGCCGCTTGCCGGACACCCCGCTGGTCAACATGCCCTACCTCAAGGGGCTGAATTACCGAGACGGCATCCGCATCTCGCCGGAGCTCCTGGCCTGCATCATCGCCATTTCGATCTACGGCGCCGCCTATATTGCAGAGATCATCCGCGCCGGTTTCAACGCCATCCCCGGCGGCCAGAGCGAGGCGGGCCACGCCCTTGGCCTGACCCGCTGGCAAATCTTCAGCCGCATCCGCCTGCCGCTGGCGATCCGCGTGGTGCTGCCGACAATGATCAACCAGTACGTCTGGCTGTTCAAAGCCACCACCATCGGCATCGCCATCGGCTTTGCGGACTTCTTCATGGTGGTCTCCACCTCGATCAACCAGTCCGGCCAGACGCTGGAGCTGATCGGGATCCTGATGGGGGGCTACCTGCTGATCAACTACTCCATGGCCTGGGTGCTCAATCGCGTGAACGACGCGATCAAGCTCAAAGGCACGCAGCTGCGGATCTGAAGGAGCACACGCCATGGCCAAGACCTACCACCGCCCCACCCTGCTGGATCACATCCGCACCCGCTACTTCGCCACCCGCCTGGATACCGCCATGTCGGTCCTCTTTGGCGCCATCACCCTGTGGATCCTTTGGAGCCTGCTGAACTGGGCCGTTCTGGACGCCGTGTTCAGTGCCGCCGACAAGGAGCACTGCGGCCATGATGCCGGCGCCTGCTGGTCGGTGATCGACGCGCGCTGGCGGCTGATCCTGTTCGGCCTCTACCCGTTCGAGGAACAGTGGCGCTCTGCCATCGCCTGCGCCGCCATCGTGCTGGTCACCGCGCTCTCCTGCGTGCCCTGGTTCTGGAATGCCATACGCCTGCCGGTGCTGTGGCTCACCGGCTTTGCCATCTTCTATGTGCTGATGGCGGGTGGCTATTTCGGGCTCAAGGAAATCCCGCCGCAAAGCTGGGGCGGTCTGTCACTGACCATCTTTGTCTTTGCCGCCGTCGCCATCATCGGCATGCCGCTGTCGATCGTCTTTGCCCTGTTGCGCCGGTCCGAGCTCCCGTGGATCGCCCGCACCATGGGGCTGGTGATCGACACCATCCGCTCGCTGCCCTTGCTGTCGATCATGTTCACCTTTGCCATCGTGCTGCCCTTCGTGCTGCCGGGCTGGCTGATCGGCGACAAGCTCTACCGGGTAATCGTCGGCTACGCGCTGTTCTTTGCCTGCTACCAGGCCGAGATCATCCGCGGCGGCATGCAGGCGCTGCCCGCTGGCCAGGAAGAGGCCGCCAAGGCGCTAGGCATGTCCTACTGGCACCGCATCAGCTACATCGTGCTGCCGCAGGCCTTCCGCAACGCGCTGCCGCCGACCATCAACCAGTTTGTGATCACCTTCAAAGAGACCTCGCTGGTTGTGATCATCGGCTTCTTCGATGTGATGGCCTCGGGCAATGCCGCCTTTGGCACCGCCGAATGGAGCTTTGCCCATATCGAAGTCTACAGCTTCGTGGCGCTTATCTTCTTTGTCTTCGTCTTCGCGCTGTCCCGCTACGGCGCCTATCTGGAACGCCGCCTGGCCGTTGCCAGCCGCTGAGGGAGGAACCCATGCCCGCTACTGCTATTGACACCGGCACCGCCGTGCGCATCGCCGATATGGACAAATACTACGGCAGCTTTCACGCGCTGAAAAACATCAACCTTGATATCCGCAAGGGCGAAAAGATCGTCGTCTGCGGCCCCTCCGGCTCCGGCAAATCCACCCTGATCCGCTGCATCAACAAGCTGGAGGATTACCACGCGGGCTCGATCAACGTGCTGGGCACCGAACTGGACGACAACCTCGACCACATCGACGAGATCCGCCGCGAGACCGGCATGGTGTTCCAGCACTTCAACCTGTTCCCGCATATGACCATCCTGGAGAACTGCACCCTCGCGCCGATCCTGGTCCGCAAGCAGAAGCGCGAAGAGGCCGAAGCGGTGGCGATGGAATACCTGCACAAGGTCAAGATCCCCGAGCAGGCCGACAAATTCCCCGGCCAGCTGTCCGGCGGCCAGCAGCAGCGCGTCGCCATTGCCCGGGCGCTCTGCATGAAGCCCGAGATCATGCTGTTCGACGAACCCACCTCGGCCCTGGATCCTGAGATGATTTCCGAAGTGCTCGACGTGATGGTGTCGCTGGCCGAAGAGGGCATGACTATGGTCTGCGTCACCCATGAGATGGGCTTTGCCCGCCAGGTCGCCGACCGGGTGATCTTCATGGCCGATGGCGAAATTGTCGAGCAGGGCACGCCGGAACAGTTCTTCGACAACCCGCAGAACGAACGCACCAAAACCTTCCTCAGCCAAGTTTTGGGGCATTGAAGTGCCGTGTTTCCTCAGATTTCCCGCCCGTCGCGCTAGCGGCGGGCACGCGTCCGCCCCCCCCCCGGCGGGCGCG
>NZ_JWLD01000026.1 GCF_000813725.1 Leisingera sp. ANG-Vp | reverse complement strand
GCGGCCGCCGCGCTGGCCGCAAACATGGTGGCGCTGGCCGATGGATCGGACCTCGGCGGCAGCACCCGCACGCCCGCCGCCTGGTGCGGCATCGTGGGGTACCGGCCGACATCGGGGCTGGTGCCATACCAGCCGAACCCGGCCCCTTTTGACGGGCTGTCGGTGCCCGGGCCGATGGCCCGCTCGGTGAGCGATCTGGTGCTGATGCTGGAGGTGATGCAGGGCAATGCCGCCAGCCAGCCGCTGGGGTTCTGGCAGGAGCTGCCGCAGCTGGCCCTGCTGGACCGGGCGCCGGAACAGGCTTCTGGCCGGGTGGCGCTGGCGCTGGCACCCTTCGGCGCAAATGTTGACGCGTCCGTCCAGGCAGCACTTGCGCCGGTGGAGCAACTGTGCCGCGATCTTGGCTGGCAAGTGGCGGAGGATGCGCCGGGGCTGTTGCCGCTGCTGGAGCATGGCGGCATCATCCGCGGCCAATGCGCGCTGCAAGTCCGTGCGGCACTGCAGCCGGACATGGCACAGGCCGGCGAAAGCTATCGCACTGCCTGTGCCCAGGCCGAGGGCCGCAGCCTGGGAGACCTGATTGCATACCAGAAAACCCGTGCCGAAGTCTGGGCGGAGGTCAGCAGCTTCTTTGAATGCTACGACTTTGCACTATGGCCGACGGCAACGGGGCTGCCGTTCTCCGCCGATCTGCGCGACGGCGAGATCACCGAGGACTGGCGTACGGTGACACTGACTCCGCCGATGGAGCTGCCCTCGGTCTCGATCCCCTTTGGAACCTCGTCGGACGGCATGCCGGTCGGGCTGCACATCACCGGTCCCAAGGGGTCGGACGCCCGGCTGCTGCAGTTCGCCCGCAGCATCGAGCGCGCCATGCAGGCCTGAGCTGCCGGCGGGCTTCTCAGGCCCGGTTGATGTACCTCAGGCAGCGCATGGCCACGGCTGCGATCCCCTGGCCCTGGGTCCGGCCGGGATACCGGCTGCCGCCGCTTCTATGCTTGTCGCCATTGATCAGGCCGCGGGCATTGAAGAAGTCGAAATCCCCGTCTGTACCAAGATTCGCCAGCACATAACCGGAACACAAGGGCAAACCGGGGACTAAGGCCTTGATGCTCTATTTCAAGACATCGATGACTGGTGACGAGGAAAGCCTGATTGAAGGCTACCGCCGGGCGAACCCGGCATTCCCGAACCAGTCCACTCTGGACCCGTTCTTTGACGAGCAACAGTTCGAAGCCTACCGGGAACTTGGCGTTCATTCCGCGGAAAGCCTGTTTAACTCCATTCTCACCGGGTCCAACAGCAAACCGCAGTCGGTGGAGGAATGGCTGAAGCGCCTGTATAAAACCATTCCTCCCAGTTGAGGCGCAGCCCCTTTCGTCCGCCACTGAAAATTCCAGCCTGCCACCCGGATGGCGGGCCGCCTGCTGCTTAGGAACACGGAAGGCAGCTGCCGCGAATTTAGCAGGACAACGTTCCCGGGGAGCTGAAAGGCGGCCGCTGTTCAGCGCGGCGGGGTGCCGCCCCCTCCTGCCCTCGGTTCACCTCTGCGGGGCTCCGGACTGTTGCGAGGTCAGAACATCACATTGAGCATCACGATGGAAACAGCGAGGAAAAGAACCGTCATGATGCCGCCGCTCTTCAGAAAATCCGTAACCTTGTAGCCGGCCGGGCCCATGATCAGCGCGTTGACCTGATGGGTTGGAATGATGAAGGAATTCGATGTCGAAATCGCGACCGTCAGGGCAAAGAGCGCCGGGCTTGCCCCCGCGGCCACGGCAATCGAAACGGCTAACGGAACAAGCAGAACAGTTGCGCCGACGTTTGACATCACCAATGAGAACACTGTCGACAAAACGGCCACGCCCACCTGCAGCGACCAGACCGGCCAGCCGTCAAGCAGCAGGAGAATATGCTGCGCAATCCATTCGGCAGTTCCGGTGTTCTGGACGGCCTGCCCGAGCGGGATCAGGCTTGCCAGCAGGAAAACCGTGTTCCAGCCCACTGCGCGGTAGGCTTCATCAATGCTGAGAACCCGGCTCAGCAGCATGCCCACCGCACCGGTCAGCAGACAGAGCGACAGGCGCACATCCGAGAACAGGATCAGAGACAGGGAAACCGCAAAGAACAGCAGTGCCCAGCCGACTTTGTGCGGCCTGAGCTCCTCTTGCGGGAAATCAGTGGTCACGACGATAAAATCGCGGTCCCGTTTGATGCGCATCAGGTTGTCCCAGCGGGTATGCGCAACCAGCATGTCGCCTGCCTTGAACGGGACCAGCCCGATCTGGGTTGGCTCATGCTCTTCGGTTTTCACATGGCTCAGGGTTTCTTCGCCCCGGTGGATCGCCATGAGGCTCAACCCGTAGGTCTTGCGCAGCAGCAGCTGGCGCGGGCTTTTGCCGATCAGTTTGGAATCCGGCGGAATGACCAGCTCGGCAACACCGGCGTTTGTGGGGGCGAACTCCTCGACAAAGACGTCCAGTTCGGGACGGACCGTCAGCCCGTAGCGGTCTGCAAAACTCCGCACGGCGTGCTGGTTGCCAATGATGGCCAGCCTGCACGGAGCAGCGATCTCGGCGGTCAGAATCTGGATCATCGACACTTTGCCGTGATAAAAGGTCGAGATGATGTAGAGATTGTTGTCGTTGTTGATATCGGCCAGGATCTGCCCGACCAGCGGGCTGTCGGCCGGCACGTCCACCTCGAACACATCGGCATGCAGCTCGTAGACGCGTTCGAGATATTCGGCGGTGCCGCCGCCGGATACCGGTTCGGACTGTTGCGGCGACCCGGGCAGAACCCAGCGGCCAAGAAGCAGGAAGTACAGGATGCCCGTGGCCACCAGCGCGGCACCGATGGGCGTGACTGAGAACAGTCCGAAAGCCGGGATTTGCGCCTCCTCCGGCAGCCCCTTGTTTGCGGTCAGGATCAGATCGTTCAGCAGGATCAGCGGCGAGGAGCCGACCATTGTCATCGTGCCGCCAAGGATCGCGCAAAAGCCCATCGGCATCAGCAGACGGTTGGACGCGATGCCCGAGCGCACCGAAATCCGGTTGACGACCGGCAGAAACAGGGCCGCGGCACCGACATTCTGCAGAAAGCTGGAGATAAAGCCGACCGTTCCCGACACGATTGGAAGCACGCGCGCTTCGGTGGTTCCGCCATGTTTCAGGATAGCTGCCGCAACCTTGTTCATGATCCCGGTCCGGTCCAGCCCGGCCCCGACAATCATCACCGCAATGATCGATATGACTGCGTTGGAGGCAAAGCCGTCGAACAGGCGGGTTGCGTCAGCCAGGTTTGAAAGCCCTGGAAAGTAGCTCAGGATTCCCACAAGCACGAGAACAAGCAGTGCGGCGAGGTCAATTCGAATGATTTCTGAGACAAATAGAAAAACGGTAAACCCAAGAAGTCCAAGAACAACTGCCATTTCATTGGTAAATTGTAATGTTTCCATGTCGCGCTCCGCAGCCCACTATCCCTGAGACAGCGCGGAGCCGTGCAAGGAGACCTCGCGCTGGTTCTCTAAGTGCTACCATACTTTTTTCGGTTGTCTGATTTTATGCGCTGCCTCCAATGCACCGGACCGAATACCCTCAATCCAAGATACTCACTGCCGCTATGGGTCCTTGTCCCGTCAGCCCGCATCATGCCGGAGGCGGCGCCCGGCCAGGTCTTCTGCCGCCGACGAGGAAAGACACTGGCCCGCAGTGGTCTGCTAGCTTCCAAAGAAACCAGGTCCCGAAATAGACAACGGCAACGAGGAGCATGAATTCAAACCACCAGGGCGCCGGAAACTGAGCCGCGACCGCCAGCCCAACCAAGGTCAGCGGAAAGTGCAGCACATAAAAGGGAAACACTGCGCGGTTTAACTCGCGCAGCAGCAGACCTGATCTGCTGAGATACCGTGCAGCCAAGCCCAGGGCGGCTACGCACCAGCACCAGGCTGTTGCCGCCTCAATTACCGAAAAGGCAGTCGTGTTCGGCGGGGTTAAGCCCGCGGAGAGCCAGCCGCCAGCCGCAAGCGCCTGGCCCGCTGCGGGATCCTTCAGCAGCGCGATTGCGAGCAGCGCGGCCTTGCTTCCGAAAAGCAGGACCGCGCAAGCCAGAAGCCACCAGGCACGCCGGCACGCCCAGTCCAGAAAACGGACATGATCGGCGCCGATCAGATAGCCGCCCAGGAAGAACAGGAGGTAGAGGACAAACTGATAATTGTCTCCTGCCAGGGCGGCTGCATTGGGCTTAAGGACAGCAACGGCCGCCGCCGACAGAAGGACCAGAATCATCAGCAATGCAGCTGGCCGCGGCACCCGCGGCCCAAGGCGCCGCCGAACGAGGAAGACTGGCCAGCACAGCACCGTGTAGAGCGTGAGGTTGATCAGGAACCAAAGGTGCTGAACCTGCTGCAGCTCCGGCTCCGTCGCCCAGCTCCACCAGAAGGAAGGAAAAGCCTCTGCCTCTCCCGTCATGGCCGCGATGGCATAGCCGCCGAAGACATTGATGAAGAAGGTGCCGAAAAGGAGAGGTGCCCCGAGCCGCAGGAATCTCCGGCTCATGAAGCCTGGCCCTGCGCCCCTCAAGGTGAGAAACCATGTGCCGACGCCGGCGATCATGAAGAGCGACGGAAGCCGCCAACTATGGCTCCAGTAGATGAACAGAGTCAGCCCGTCGCCCGCCAGCTGGTCGTTCACGAATTGGTAGATGCCTACCCCCCAGTCTACAAAGCCAACGGCGGCATGGTGCGGAACCAGCAATGCAAAGAGAATAATCCGGAGCCAGTCGAGTTCGTGCCTTCTCGCCATTCGAAACCTCCTGCCGGATCATCGGACCTCCGCTCGGCACGGCCAGGCCGCGTTGTCCGGTTGGTCCGCCACCCTGTTTAACGTCAGCCCTTGAGCAGACGCGGTCAATGGGTTTGGGAGAGCGGCCAGCCAGCAGCCACATTTGCGGAGGTTGACGCGCCCGTCTGTTCTCTCCGCAGCGGGCGGCCGGATCGAGCCCACAGCCGCATTCGACCGCCAGTTACCCCTCGCACCTGCAGCACCGCGCAAACGGCGCATAGCGAACACTCAACGCCTGGTTCCGGCAAGACCGCTACGCAGACGAAGCCGACGCTGGCCTCCGAAGAGCCAATGTCCGCTTCGATCCAGCGAGCGCCTTGTGGAAACCAAACACCAAAGGACAATTTTCTTAGCGACCGGATTGCAGCGCAGAAACAATAGTGAAATAGAGCGCTTACTCATAAAGGTGGAGAATTCTTATGAAAAAAATTGTCTTTTTTGTTTCGGCTTTGGCCGTTCTTTCGGCTTGTGGTGGGGCGCCAAGCTCGCCATCCAGTCAACCCGCCGCCCCCGCCATCGAAGTGGCGGCGAGTGAAAGCAAAACCGTGACATACAAGGGCAATTCCTTTGAATTTGCACGAAACGCTGAAAAGCCGATCGCCTACGTGCAGGCTTCCAGCAATTCTTCCAAATACACGGTGGCCGACATCGAGGCGCTGACACACGCGCAAACCGGTTGTCGCGCGAAGCTCAATGCTGGGGCCTTGGCCGTGATTAGCGGTTTCGGTCCGGACGCTGATCTTTCTATCGTGAAACACCGCGGGAAGCCATTTCGTTGGAGCTTGACACTGTCATGCTAAAGTCCGGCCAGGTGGCGCGGGTGCCGATTTTGGGTGCCGCACTTCTGCTTTCGGCCTGCATGACGTCCGAGGCACCACCTGAGGTGCCAAGGACAAGCGTGCAGGCCGCCATCGCCGAGGTTTCAAGTCGTCCGAATTCATTCCCAAACTACCCTCGGGCCAATACCACTTACTTGTCGTTTAATAAGTATCACGGCTTTCAGGTGAACTACATTGCACCAGGTGGGCGCGCCTGGCTTTGGTTTCCCGGCAACAGCAAGGTCGTTCCGGAAGAATGGAGGTTGGATAGCGTGAATGGGACCAAATCGATTTGTTTTCGCCATCCCAGCAACAGCCGCAACCCGGCAACAAGTCGTCGAGGCGGAGCGTTTCAGTGCCAGCCACTTGAGCTGTCGCAGAAGGCGATTGTTGCGCGCCTGAATGGGGATGCGTTCAAATTGGCCAGCGGAAATGTGCCTTATCGCCTATCACGCTGTGAGGCCCCGGAGGCGTTTCATTTCGACCGGTTACAGATTCGTTGCTAACGCATCTCACACTTTTCTTGAGACGCCGGCAAAATAACGATGTTCATCCAGTTGGTCGCTCGCCCGTGCCTTATCATTCGCATTCAGCTGCTCTACTGGGAATCTGATCTTCGCGGCACTCTACCCGAACTAGGAAGATCACGAACTGAGAAACGTTGGAAACCGGGTCGTCTAGTAAGCAATCTGTCCGCTGAAGCCGACTTTCGTATAAAACGCAGCATTGGTAGAAATGGCTCAAGATCCTGCCGTCTGCTGCATGTGGCAGCAATGTCGGGTTCCTGCTCATAGCAGACATGTAAGGGTACCCAGGCTGCAAGTGCGGCGAACGGCAGCTCCGTCCCGAGAAGATGCTTAACGCCTGATTTCGGCAAGACCTCCAAGCCCAAAGCAAGAGACCAGCCGCTGCGGCCGCTGCCCAAATTTTTCCTCTCCGAGGACAGCACGCCTATTCGGCCTCTGATAGCGGCTGCGCATTTTCCGGATCCAAAGACAGAGCCTATTGCCGGCAGCCATTCACCGCCCACTGTCTGAGGTTGACTTTCAAGCCTCCGCCAAACGGATGCTCCTTCACCAGGCTGACAGCCGCAGGGCGGCCGATGTAGGTCCGGGCCTGCGCGCACAGTGTCTCCGGCGTCCACTTGTGGCAGCTGGCGCACGTCTTCTCCTTCCATGCCGCATCAGGCAGGTCCGGGACCGGCGGAAACTGCGGGCTCTGCTGCAGCAGATCTGCGATGGATTGACCGCGGACATGCTGGTTCCCCAGGAGAAGCCGGGACGTGAAAGACACTGGCACCGGTGCCTCGGCCTCCTGCTGCGCCATAGCTTGGCGCCGCGCCTCTGCCCGGGTTTGCTGCAGGGCAGCAATGCGGTCTGCTGCCTTGGCGGCAAAGCTGCCTTGCGGGTAGCTGTCCAGATACATTTGGTAAGCCCCAACCGTATCGTCCAGGGCAGCCATATCGAAAATCGCCTGTTCATCGGCTTGAGCCGCCTGACCGGGCTGGCCAGCAGGGGGCGGCGGACTGACCGGTGCAGGCGGAGCGGAAGGGTGCATCGTCTCCGCAATCACTGTCTGCAGCAGGCTGCGGGCTTCGGGTTCAAAGCTGCTCTTGGGGTAGGCCCGCAGGAAAAGCATCAGCTGGACCGCGTCGCGCGCGGCGGAAACGGTTTGCCAGGCCAGCGCTTCGGCCTGGGCATCAATTGGCTCAAGCTGCGGCATGAAGGCGAAATTGCGCACCAGGGATGAAGTGTCCCAAGGAATTTGCAACCCGCTCGTCTGCTGCAACACCTCAACCCTCACGCGTTTGAACAGCTGCTCGACCGGCAGGCCCGGCGCGGTCAAATGGCTGGCCAGGCTGGCTGTGAACGGGCTGTTGCCCGTCTCGCCATCCAATGCCACCCCGCCCGGCTCCGTGGAATAGGCCAGGAAGGTGCCAACCGGCGCCTTCATCTCGGCCAGGCCATTGTCGTCCAGTCCCGGCAGCCCCTGGAACGGGTTGTCCCGGCAGGCATCCAGGATCACGATGTTAGTGGTGTTCTGCGCTGACGCCATCTGGTGCAGCACGGATTTGGCCTCAATCGCGAGCAGATCCAGATCGGCGGCATCAGACAAGGCAATATCGGTTGGCAGCAAGTAGTTGGCGCCAAAGCTCTGCACCCCATGGCCGGCATAGTAGAACAGCCCCGTCGCATCCTTGCCTGCCGAGCGCAGCTTGCGGCCGAATTGGGCAATTGCCCGTTTCATCTGGATCTGGCTGCCATCCGTGACCCTGGTGACGTCAAAGCCCAGTTCCGCCAGCTTGACCGACATCAGCCGGGCGTCGTTGACCGGGTTGTCCAGCGGCGCAACCCCGTCATAGGCCGAGTTGCCAATCACCAGCGCGATCCTGGGTTCGGCCCAGGCCATGGTTGCCAGCAGCAGCCCGGCCAGGCTGCTCAGGATTTTCAGGAAGTATTTCACGGTGGCCAGTATTCCAGGTGACGCTTTATCAGACTGCCGTTCAGGCGGCAGTCTGGCGGCTGATCTCGCTCAAGGCTTCTTTCAGCGGTTTGCTAATCTGCACCGCAACTCCCAGAGGGTTGTTTTCCATCAAGCTGATAAACCTGTTTGCTTCCAGATGCGCGGACAGCCGGTCCGCACATTGCCTGACGTCCTGCGCCGCCTTTTGCCTGTCTGCCCCCTCGGCGCTGCCCCAGGCCTTGACCGCATCAAAAAGCGCCGTGTCCAGCCCGTCCAGCAGCCCGCCCGAGCCGCCAAAGACCTTTGTGTGGCCGTCAGAGGAAATCCGGCGCAACCGTTCATCGTTGTGCTTAGAAAGCTCCGCCAGCAGCCGTGCATATTCCGCCTCTACCTCGGTGCGCAGCGTCAGCAGCTTCTTGATCGAGGCGGCAACCCCCTTGGCTTCACCGTTCGAGGCGGATTGTTCCGCACCTGCCGGTTGCTGGAGTGCTGCCAGCAGCTTGACCATGGCCTCGCGCGCCTGAGCGGTGCTGCCTTGTTCCAGCAATTTTCCAATGGTGCTTGCCTGGGCGGACAGTTCCTCGTTCCGGCTTGGATCCTGTTTGATAGCACTCTTGGCCCGGCGCACCAGCGCGGTGAACTTCTGCTTCAGATCGGCCAGCTCGGGGTCCGCTTCGGCACCCGCCATAGGCGGGGCCGGCGCGTCGTCGTCCAAATCCAGCGCCTCGTCGCTGATCACCAGCGCGCCGCTCTCGTCGAAGACTTGCACTTTGCTGAGTTTCGTATTCTTGCGCAGGAAATCGCGCAGAAGCTTCACCACTTTCTTTCCGGGGAGCTCCGTGCACGTAACGCTCAGCAGAGGCCCCTTAACATTGGCCAGACCGCTGATGATCTTTGTACCGCCAGCCTCGCGCTTGACAGCCAGGCGCAGTTTGTCTGCCCCCCTGGTTTTGTGCAGCAGGCAGGCGTCTTCCTTCTTGCCTGCCGCGGCAGCAAAAGCGAAGTTCAGCGTCTTGGTTTTGGCCAGGTTCAGATCTGTTTCCAGCTCTTTGATCTTTTCAGCGTCCATTTTACCTCTCCATATCTGCGGCAGCCCTGCGTGGGAGCCCTGGCGGTTGGTTACAGGTCCAGCTGCACGTCGCGCAGGATCAGCTCGGCTTGCGCCGCCATGGCATCTGCAACCGCCGCCATTTCATGGTGCGGCATCCCGGCGGTCCATTTCTGATCTTTCGGGTTTTCCGGTTCGGATGTTTTGGGGCGGTAGCCATTCAGTGCCTTGATCAGCGCTTCCAGCTGGCTGCTGACCTCGCGGCAGAAGGCCGCCGGACCTTCGGGATTGCTAGCTGTCACAGCATCGCGGGCCGCGGGATAGCCGAAGGGGTCGCCACTGCACAGCTGATGCAAGGATTTGAGAGCGGCATCCGCTTCGGGCGTCAGGCAGCTGTCCTTGGACAGACGCGGATAGGCATGATCCGCCGCCGCCCGTTTGAACGTTATCCAGGATTTCAGCGTCAGATCCGGAAGGCCCGGGTGCCAGTCCTCATTCTTCGGGACCCGGCGCAGCACCACCGGGTCGTCGCTGTAGAGGGTTTCGAAGTATTTCACCACTGCCGCGCAGACCTCGCTGTCCGAAGCCAGCACGGTGGGCGTCAGGCCGCAGTTGCGGGCTACCTGGCGGGCCACCGGATCCCTGTCCTCGACGATGCCAAAGGCCAGCACGCATTTCGCCAGCGTCGAGTTGCCCGAGATCGCCGCCCGGGCCGCCTTGCGGTTGGCCGGGTTCTTCCGCGCTTCCAGGTACTTCTTCCAGCCATTGGCGATGCGGGCGCGGCCATGCATCTTATAGCCGAAATCGGTCAGCGCCTTGGCCATGGAGGTGCCTGCGCTGATGCCGGTAGCCGCACCGGTGGCATCAGCCAGCCGCGCCGATTCCGCGGCGACGCCCAGAATCGAGAAGAACGTGTTGAAAGTCTGCTGGCTGACCTGCACCCCGGCATTGTAAAGCCGCTCGTTGATGGCCGTTGCATAGATCGAATTGCTGCTGGCCGCCAGCGCAGCGTTCTTGCGCCATTTGTCCACCTCGGCGGATTTGCGGGCCAGTGCCACCGCGTCCGAACCAAGCTGGCGCAGTGCATCAGCGAGCCCTGTCACCGGGAAAATACGGGTCAGCACCTTGGTGCCGCCCTTGGCGATGGTCTCGATCAGCTTGAGCTTCATTTCCGAAGCCTTGATATCCGCAATCAGCGCGTCGACGGCTGCCACAGATTTCTTGACCGCATCAGGGTCATCCGGGTTTGCAGGCGGCTTGGCGGCCTCGATGACCTGCTCCAGCCGCATCATTTCCTCGTCCGACTCCGCCTTGATCTGCGCTAGAAAAGCCTCGCGCGCCTCGGGATCGCTCAGTTTTTTCTTCAGTTCATCCAGCGCCGCACTGGTTTTCTCCTGCTCGATCTTGTCCAGCGCCGCCTGAGTATTGGCCTTGACTGCGTCACTGTCTTCCTTCGCTTTCTCGGCTTCTTGCAGGCCTTCAACAATTGAACGGATTGCGGCGTTCACATCCGCCAGATACCCGGCGTGGCCAAAGGCCGCGAGCCCCATCTCGCTTTCGGTGCGCGAAAAGTTCGATCCGGACAGCTCGATCCGGCGCTGGAGCAGATCCTCTGTGCTGAGCTTCGACAGCTCTTCAGATTCCTCTTCGCTCAGCAAGGTTTCCTTGGTGAACAGGCTGTCCTGCCCTGCACCGGTCGCAGCAGCGGTGCCCAGATGCGCCAGTCCCGCGGTCAGCGAGGTGACAAAGGCCGTCATGTCCGGGGGATCGGATTTCAGCGCCTTGGCAGCACCGCGGACGTTGAGACCCAGGACAAAGACACCCCGGATGCCTTCGGCAAACAGTTCCGAAGTGCCGGGATGCTCGGCCCAGAGGCCGGGGCGTTCGCGTCCTTCGACGCTTTCATCGGTATGTTCGGTCACCGGGTTATCCGGATTACCGCTGCTGACATTGCCCACGGTCTGGGTTGTCGAGGCGGCCATCGCGGCAAATGTATCCCCAAGCGAAGCGGCAATGGTCAGGATCGCTTTCTCCCGCTCCTCCGGCGTCTTGGCCTGGGTCGCCGCCACGATTTTCTCGGCGAGCCGGTTGCCCTGGATCAGCGCATCCAGCACTGCACCGCCGGAGGCGAACCCCTGGCGGTGGTCGAAGGAACCGCCGCTTTCCTGGTTGCGCTGACGGTCAGACAAGCCGGCTGCGCTAAGGGCGGAAGCGACAATGTTGCTGGCCACTGCATCGCTGGTCTGCAACGCAAACTGCAGCGTCTTGGTTTTGGTCTTGTCTTCGTCCTCGCCGTATTTGATCCCCTTTTCGGTGATCGTCAGCCCGGTCGACAGCAGTCCTGAAGACGCCGTCAGCAGCGCCCGCTGCTCGGCCACCCAGCGCGGATCAGAGAACAGCTGATCCGACAAGCCGCCGATCGCTGCATCCAGGTTGTTGTATTCTGCAACCAGATGCTTGTGGGAGCTGCTGGCGGCCGCCGCCTCCAGAACCTGAGCAGTAGAGGCGTCATCCGGCAGGTTCAGCCCCGTGCGGGCCTCCTCCAATGCGGCGCCCTGGCGGGCGCCCAGCACTTCCTGTTTGGCCTGGATGTTGCGGGTTTCCTCGACGCTGCGGCCGGCAGTGTCCAGATTGCCAAAAGTAATCCCTGCAGAGGCGATGCTGGTTGCCAGCGCCACTGTGTCCTTGGCAATTCCGATCCCCTCCAGCACAGCTTCATACTTGGACGCTCCGGCGCTATGCTCCGCCAGCTTGTCCTCATAGATCTTCGACGCACCGTCGAACATATGCTTGAAGTCGCTGAAGCGGTCCGGAACCAGGTTCGCCGGGATCACGCCCTCACGCACCAGCGGTGTCCAAAGTTCCTGCATGATCTCCCTATCGGTGAACACGCGCTTGCCGTCTTCCTCCACCAGCATTTCGTCCTGGCGCTCCAGGATCTTGGCCATGGCTTCGTGCAGGTTTTTCAAATCCTCCGCATCAATTTTGGTGGTGTGCGAGATGTCCGCATAGGTGTCGACCTCGGACTTCATATCGCCGGTCATCCACTTCATCTTGCCGCTGCCAGGCAGCTTGAAGATGGAGCTGTTGCGGGCCAGTGCCACCTGAAACTGCTGCGCACCGGCGATGAACTCCTTGTCCGCTTCCAGCTGGTCCAGAATACCTGTGAGCTTGGCGGATTTTTTCTGCGCCTTCTGTTCAGCGGCGGCAAAATCCGCAGCCCCGCCCTGGGCTGTTTCGAGCCATTCGATCTGCTTGCCGGTATATGCCATTTCAATTCCTTCTTCCGGCTTCAAGGCCGGAGCTTCGCTGGTATCAGGAGGCGAGCTGCAGCAGCCGCAGTTCAAGCTGGGTGAGTTCCGTCTGCGCCATGCGCAGATCTTTGGGAGGCGGGCTGAAAGGATGCGCAAGGTAATGCTTCACAGCAGGGTTGCCTTCCAACGCAGCCAGAACCGGCCGCACCAGGCGCAGCGCTTTTTCACGCGCCGCCTTGCGCTCTTCCAGCGGCTTCTTGGCATCGGCGATGACCTCCACCTGCGTGTCCAGCCCGTCCAGCGCCAGCGGCGCGGCGACAGTGTCCAGGAAGCTTTGCAGAGCCGCGGCGTCCAGCACGTTCTGCCCGTCTCCTTGCTCCTTGGCGACGGCTGCAGCGAATTGCCCGCTGATATAAGTTTCGGCCTGTTTCAGCCGTGCGGTGCAATTGGCACTGAAAAGGCGCAGCTTTTTGGCCACGTCCTCGCGGAAACCAGTGATCTCGCCGCGGATCGCAGCCAGGGACTCGCCCACTGCTGCCAGCCGGTCCATGTTCTCTGCGTGGCTGTGGCTGGCTGCGCTTTCCTTCTTCAACAGCTGCAGCTCGGCCACCAGCTCCCGCAGCCGGCCATGGTCAACACTGTCGGCATCCGCACGCTTGAAACCGCGGCTTTTGTCCTGGACTCGTTTCAGATCGAATTTACCGCGCAGCATCGCCTCCAGCTCCTGCACCATCGGCTTCATTGCCGCTGCAAACGCGCTGGCATCTTTCTGCTGCTGCTCGAAGCGGTCCCGGCCCGTTTTGTAGTCTTCGATCATTCTGCCGAAATAGGTCTCCAGCGCATCACTGGTACCGCTGTCTCCGGCGCTCATTTTTGCGTATTCCTTCAGTTCAGCCAGCTGCCGCTCGGAATTGCTAACGACACTGCTGATTTTCAGAACCGCCTCGGTCAGCTCTTCGTGGGTGACCGCATTATCTGCCAGCCGAACCGCCTCATCACGCGCGCGGCTCAGGTCGCCGCTGTAGCGGGTGGCTTCCTTGTCCAGCAATCCGGCGTCAACCAGGGACTGCAGCAGCCCGTCCGCATGACCAAGGTCCGCCATGGCTCTGGCAATGCCGTCAAACAACGGATCCGCCTTGGCCGCGTGTTTGTCGAACTGCTTGCGCTTTTCAACCGCCAGCACAGCATCCTTCTTGAGCGGTTTGTAGCGGCCGGTTTCAAGCTCTGTCAGCTGCCGCAGGGCCTGATTGATGTTGGTGGTCAAATAGGCGGTGGACAGCGTCTCTATTTCTCCGGTCAGGCGCAGGCGTTCTTCGATGTAATAGCCTTTGGTGCTGCCGGTTCCCAGTTTGGCTACTTTCTCTGCCAGCTTGGCCAAACCCTTCTTCATCTGCTCGTATTCACTGGTCTGGCCCTGAATACCTTTCAGAAGCTCTTCGGCCTTGAGCAATTCTTCCGCTGCGATGTCTTCCACCCCTGCCACGCCTGCGTCCCGTAGACCGTCCAGGAAAGTCACGGTTTCCAGCAGCGCTTCCATTGTGGCGCGGGGGATCTTCTTATCCGCGCGGCGCGGGATCTGCACATAGACGTCATGGTCCAGCCCCGCCACGTCACCGGCCCGTTTCTCCACCCGGCTGTCGTCTTTGCGGGTCAGGATGCTGCCCTCCGCATCGGTCCGGAACAAAGTTTTCAATGCATCCCGCAAGGCCTCGGAACGTTCGGTGAATTCGGCTTCGGTCCACTCCTGGCGCTTGGCATACTTGTCCTTCTGCGCCGCCTGGGCATCAAGCTGAACCAGCACGCCGAAACTGCCCATGACCGAGCGCGCAGTGCTGTTGCGGATCTCTTCCAAATCGTCGCGCAGACTGTCTGCGGTGTCTCCCAGGCCTTCATTGCTGAGGCTGGTGCAAAATGCCCCGATCCGGGCCGCCAGGGAGCGGAACTTGCCCGCCGATTTGACCGCGAGCGCTGCTTCCTTCTGCAGCGACTTCCAGGCCGGGTCGTCATCAGCGCAATGTGCTGCAAGCAGGCCGTCGCGCGCCGCGGCCAGCGCGCGCGCCGGACCGCCGAAGCCGGCATCGCTCAAGGCAGACGCGCCCTTGTCCGCATCATCGCAAAGCGCGCGCACCGCCGGACCGGGCTCTGCCGGCGCATCCTGCGCCGGCACCGACAGGCGCAGCGCCCGCAGATCGCCAAGGGCGGCTTCGGCCTCGGCCAAGGTGGCCTGCGCGGGATCGAAACGGCCCAGCTTGCCTTCGGCCTCCGCCTTTTCCAGCAGGCGGCTGATCCGGGCTGCCGATTGCACCAAGGCAGGTCTTGCCTCCGTTCCCTCCTCCAAGGAGGATACCTGTGCCTGTTCGGCCTGCAACTCGGATCGGACCCGCGCCAGCAGCCGCTCCAGCAGTTCTGCCAGCTGATGATCGCCAGTCTCCTCAAACCCGCCGCGTTCGGCAAGATCAGCAGCCAGTTCGCTCAGGTCCGTTTCGGTTGTATCACCCTGCAAGCTGTCATGGATGTCCTGTGCCACGGTTCCGGCAACGGCCTGCCGTTCCGCCTGGGCACTGCCGCCCGTAACAGCGCCATTTTGCTGCAGGTCGTGGGCCGCCTCGGCGGCGTCAATCTCTTCCAGCGTCCAGCCAAGGGCGCGGTAAACCTCATGCGCCCAGCTCAGGTGAACAGAGTATTCCGTGTTTTCAGGCATTTGGTGATCCGGTCAAGTATAGGCAGCTCCACGGGCGGCCACAGGCAGGCCTTCCACTGCAGATTGCGCTGGCAAATTGAAATCAACGGTGCGTGCAGAGCTTCCTGGTTCGGAAGCGGTGCTAGCTGAGATCTAGTGTTTCATGCGTCCGGCACCTTTCGGAGTTGATGAACTCCGGCTCCACGGAGTTCCCCTTGTCCGAGGCTTAAAACAGAACAAGAAGTTGTCGCAATTAACGTTCCTCTACGAATGCGTGTGTTTTGTTACATTCCCCTGCGGCAGAGGGCTGGGCAACACGCTTGCACCGCATCATGAAATTGCCCTAACAGGCCGCAACATGGGAAATTGATGGTTTCTCTGCCAGAAGTGCGAAGGACGGCGGGCAGGCGATCCGCGATCCCCTTTGAACACACCAGATGACAGCAAATCCTTTGCGTTTCGGCCCCAAGCAAACCTTCCCGTTGCGGTATGAAAGGCCCCGGGTTCCAATATCGCGGCAACCCTGACTTCGCGCTTTTTCGGAACATACTCCGGGCTCACATGCAGGAGACCTGGGTAATCAGCGCCGAGGTTCGAGCCCGGGTGATCGAACCGTTCTCACCGGTAGGAGCAAACTATGGCAACCGCTATCTGCGCGAGAAAGAGCCGGTACGTAGGACCTTAGGCCAATGTCCGCACTTGAACAGCAAAGGGCGGAGCATTGTGCTCCGCTCTTGTTTTTATGGCTCATTTTTCAGCCTGGAAACCGGATGGTTTGATTTCCGGAAAGGCATGGTGTGCCCGGCACAAAAACTGTCAGTGACAGCTCACCCGCACTTGCTGTGGCCGCAGCTGCGGCAGGTCATGCAGCCTTCGACCATCTGCATGTCGAACTGGCCGCAGCTGGGGCAGGCCTTGCCGCGCGGGGCGTTCAGGTTCACCACCTCCGCCTGCGGATCGGACTTCAGGCCCATGCCTTCGCCTTCCAGGAAGCCTGTCTTGACCATATGGGTCTCGATCACGCCGCCGATCGCCGCTAGGATCGAGGGGATGTATTTGCCCTGCACCCAGGCACCGCCGCGCGGGTCGAACACCGCTTTCAGCTCTTCCACCACAAAGGAAACATCGCCGCCGCGGCGGAACACGGCCGAGATCATCCGTGTCAGCGCCAGCGTCCAGGCGTAATGCTCCATGTTCTTGGAATTGATGAACACCTCGAACGGACGGCGGTGGCCGTTGATGATGATGTCGTTGATGGTGAGGTAGATCGCGTGCTCGCTGTCCGGCCACTTCAGCTTGTAGGTATGGCCCTCCAGCGACTGCGGGCGGTCCAGCGGCTCGGACATGTAGACGACCTCGGCGCTGTCGCTCTCATGCGGCGCCTGCGCGGTCTCGCCCGGCGCAGTGTCGGCGCTTTCGCTCACAGACAGGACCGAGCCGGTCACGTCGTTCGGGCGGTAGGTGGTGCAGCCTTTGCAGCCCTGGTCCCAGGCCTGCATGTAGACATCCTTGAAGTCATCGAAGGAGATGTCTTCCGGGCAGTTGATGGTCTTGGAGATCGACGAATCGATCCACTTCTGCGCCGCCGCCTGCATCTTGACATGGGCCGCGGGGGACAGGGTCTGGGCGTTGACGAAGTAGTCAGGCAGTTTGGCGTCGGCGCCGAATTTCTCGCGGTACATCTGCACCGCGTAGTCAACTACTTCCTCCTCGGTGCGCGAGCCGTCTTTCTGCAGAACCTTGCGGGTGTAAGCATAGGCAAACACCGGCTCGATGCCTGAAGACACATTGCCTGCGTAGAGAGAGATGGTGCCGGTCGGTGCGATCGACGTCAGCAGCGCGTTGCGGATGCCATGCTCGCGGATGGCGTCGCGCACATCGTCGTCCATGTTCAGCATGTTTCCGGAGTTCAGATACGCCTCGGCATCAAACAGCGGGAAGGCGCCCTTCTCCTTGGCAAGCTCCACCGACGCCAGATAAGCGGCGCGAGCGATACCGTGCAGCCACTCGTCGGTCTGACGCGCCGCCTCGTCGGAGCCGTATTCCAGCCCCAGCATCAGCAGCGCATCAGCAAGGCCGGTGACACCCAGGCCGATCCGGCGCTTGTTCTTGGCTTCCTGTGCCTGCGCTTCCAGCGGGAATTTCGACACATCGACAACATTGTCCATCATCCGCACAGCGGTGGCGACCAGCTCCTGCATTGCGGACTGGTCCAGATGCGCGCCCTTCTCAAACGGATCCGCTACCAGCCGCGCCATATTGATCGAGCCCAGCAGGCAAGCGCCGTAGGGAGGCAGCGGCTGCTCGCCGCAAGGGTTGGTGGCGCAGATGTTTTCAACGTAGCTCAGATTGTTGGCCTTGTTGATACGGTCGATGAAGATCACGCCCGGCTCGGCGTAATCATAGGTCGCCTGCATGATCTTATTCCACAGATCGCGCGCTTCAACAGTGTGATATACCTTGCCGTCGAATTGCAGCTCCCAGGAACCGTCCGCCTTCACTGCTTCCATGAAATCATCGGTGACCAGCACCGACATGTTGAACATCCGCAGGCGCGCCGGGTCGGATTTGGCGGTGATGAACTGCTCGATATCCGGGTGGTCGCAGCGCATGGTCGCCATCATTGCGCCGCGGCGCGAGCCTGCCGACATGATAGTGCGGCACATCGCGTCCCAGACATCCATGAACGACAGCGGGCCGGAGGCATCCGCCGCCACGCCTTTCACATCGGCGCCGCGCGGCCGAATGGTGGAGAAGTCATACCCGATGCCGCCGCCCTGCTGCATGGTCAGCGCCGCTTCTTTCAGCATATCGAAAATGCCCGACATGCTGTCCGGCACCGTGCCCATCACAAAGCAGTTGAACAGGGTGACCTGCCGCGCGGTGCCGGCACCTGCGGTGATCCGGCCGGCAGGCAGGTATTTGAAATCTTCCAGCGCGCCAAAGAATTTGTCTTCCCAGGCCGCCGGATCACTCTCCGCCCGCGCCAGGTCCCGGGCAATCCGCCGCCAGCTGTCTTCGACAGTCACGTCGATCGGCGTGCCGTCGGCCTGCTTGAAACGGTATTTCATATCCCAGATCTGCTCGGCGATGGGGGCGGCAAAGCGGCTCATGTCGTGGTCCTTTGAGTCGTTTAGGCGTCTATGGGTCGCAAACAGCAGAAGCGCTGCACCGGAGATCCCCCGGCAGCGAATCCGCCATTCGTTAAGGCTTTCTTGCAGCAAAAGCGTGGATAAACACAATACCTTGAAGTCAGGGATCCGTAAACTACTATATAATGACGAAACTATGGACGACTCTGTGGGGAACCTGTGGATAAGCGCGTGAACCTTGTGAAGCTTTCAGTGGGCACTGAAAGTGTCGACGGCCTGATGGCCTGGCAGGAGATGCGGCGGCGCGAACTGCCGGAGGGTCTGCCGCGCCATGTCACCCGCATGTGGCCCAAGCGCGAAGCGGAAATCCTCAATGGCGGCTCGATCTACTGGGTGATCAAGGGGCTGATCCAATGCCGCCAGCGGGTGCTGCGGATGGATGAAGTTATGGGCGAAGACGGCATCCGCCGCTGCGCCATCATTCTGGATCCGGAACTGCACCGCACCCACACGGCGCCGAAACGCCCCTTCCAAGGCTGGCGGTACCTGAAAACGGAAGACTCGCCCGCCGATCTGCCGGCCGGCAAAGGCCAGGAAGACCCGCTGCCCCTGGAGCTGTCCCAAGCCCTGGCCGAAATCGGGGTGATCTGAGGCCCGTTCCCCTGAATTTGAAGCGTGCGCTGATTGCGCCGGGCGCAGCCCGGCGGCCGGCCCAACGGGAGCGGCGGCATCTTTGATGCCTCCAGCGACGGGCGGGAGCCCCGCCCTGCCAATCTCCACCGGGCTTCGCCAAGGCTGCAGAACGTGCTCTCCCGCCCCGGAGGCTGCGCATCGCAGATGCTTGCTCCGCGTTGGGCCCAGCCCGCGCTGCCGCGCGGGCGGCACCGGCTACTTGCGGGCTTCCAGCAGATCCAGCAGCGTGTTCAGCGCAGCCTTTTCATCCGCTGCGTATTTCGCAACCCGGCTGCGCCACAGAGTTGCCTGCGACTTCAGCACCAGACCGTCGCTCAGCAGCTTCAGGTGGTTGGCGCGCAGCGTCTCGCCGGTCGAGGTGATGTCCGCGACCATTTCAGCAGTCTCGTTCTTCACCGTGCCCTCAGTGGCGCCCTGGCTGTCCACCAGCTGGTAGTCCGCCACCCCGGCATCGGTCAGGAACTCCCGCACCAGCCGGTGGTACTTGGTGGCGATCCGCAAGCGGTGGCCGTGCTGCACGCGGAAGGCCGAAGCCGCCGCATCCAGATCGTCCAGCGTATCCACGTCGATCCAGAACTGCGGCACTGCCAGGATCAGGTCGGCATGGCCGAACCCCATCTCCGCCAGGCCTTCCACCTGCTGTTCGAACCGCGGCAGTTTCTCCTGCACCAGATCGGTGCCGGTGACACCCAGGTGAATGCGGCCGGCTGCCAGTTCGCGCGGGATCTCCCCCGCCGACAGCAGCACCAGCTCCATGTTCGACACGCCCTCGACCGCTCCGGCATACTCCCGGTCGGAGCCGGTGCGCGACAAGGTCACACCGCGCTTGGCGAACCAGTCAAAGGTCTTTTCCATCAGCCGCCCCTTGGACGGCACCCCCAGCTTCAAGGTCATGCCCGGGCCTCCTCAAGCTGCAGCATCAGGTCGGGTCGGATCACGCCGCCAACAGCCGGAATTTCTTCGCCGTCCCCCAGCTGCCGGGTCAGCGCATCATAGCGCCCGCCGCTGGCGATGGGCGGCAGATCAGGGCGCGCCTCGGCGTAGAAGCCAAAGACAAAGCCGTCGTAGTACTCCATCGAGGTGCGGCCATAGGAGGCCTCGAAATCAAGGTTCTCCACATCCACCCCGCGCGCCTTCATCGCCGCGGTGCGCGCATCCAGCCGGTCCAGCGCCGGGTTGATCTGCGGCAGGTCCACCGCGATGTCGCGCATCTGCTCGCTGGCATAGGGCACGGTTTCACGCACGGCCATCAAAGCCTCCAGCGCCAGCAGTTCATTTTCCGCAATAGGAGGTGCCTTGGCGTCCTCGCGCAAAGCGTCAATCCGCGCCTGCACTTCCGACGCCCGGCGCTTGCCGATTTCCACCGCAGACCCGGTCAGATCGCCCTCGGTCTCCAGCAGTTTCCTGCGGCTTTCCGGCACCGCTGCCCGACCTGCGAACCGGTCCAGCAAAGCCCGGAACCGCCGCGGCCGCCAGATATGGCGCATCAAGGCCGCCTTGCGTTTTTCCGTGGTGTTCAGCCCCTGCACCGCCGCCATCAGAATACCGATGTCACCGGTTGCCGCCCGCAAGGGCAGCCCGCGCACCTGCAGGGCAAACAGCGAAAACACCTCGGCATCCGCCGCAGCGGCGTCATCACGCTCGAACACCTCATAACCGACCTGAAGGTATTCATTCGGCCGGTCAGGGTCCATCTCCTGGCGCCGGAACACCTCGCCGGAATAGGTATAGCGCGCAGGCTCGGCACCATGGCGCATATGCGCCTCCACCACCGGCACGGTGAAGTCGGGGCGCAGCATCTGCTCGCCGCGCAGTGCGTCCGTGGTCACATAGGCACGGGCCCGGATATCCTCGCCGTAAAGATCCAGCAAAGTGCCCGCCGGCTGCAGCAAAGGCGTATCCACCACCTGCCCGCCCGCGGCCTCGAAGCGGACCCGCAGCATTGCTGCGCGGGCCTGAATGTCAGAACGAAGCGCCATGATCAGCCCTGCCCGTCCAGGATTTCGCGCACTTTGGCAACCAGTTCCGTGCGCGGCACTTCAAATTGGCTGGGGCGCTCTTTCCACTCTTCCAGCGTCGCGCTTTCGGCGATCTTGGCGCCCAGGATCAGGTCCTTGATCTGCACCACGCCATTGGCCTTCTCGTCGCCGCCTTCAATCACGGCGACCGGGGAATTCCGCTTGTCCGCATATTTCAGCTGGTTGCCGAAGTTTTTCGGATTGCCCAGGTAAACCTCGGCGCGGATGCCCGCATTGCGCAGCTCCGCCACCATCGCCTGGTAGTCCGCCATCCGGTCGCGGTCCATCACGGTGACGACCACGGGGCCAGTGGCCTCAGCGCTCAAACGGCCCTTGGCATGCAGCGCCGCCAGCAGCCGGTCGACACCGACCGAGACACCCACCGCAGGCACTTCCTGCCCGGTGAAGCGTTTCACCAGCCCGTCATAGCGCCCGCCGCCCGAGACCGAACCGAACTGCCGCTTGCGGCCTTTCTCATCGAGGATCTCGAAAGTAAGCTCTGCCTCAAACACCGGCCCGGTGTAGTAACCCAGACCGCGCACCACCGAGGGGTCGATCTCGATCCGTTCCTTGCCATAGCCGCCCGCAGCCAGCAGCTCACCGATCTGCTCCAGCTCGGCAATGCCGTCCTGGCCCACCTTGCTGTCACCAACAGCCGCGCGCAGGTTGGCAATGGTTCCCGCCGCATCTGCCGCCTTGGAGGTGAGGAATGCCAGCACCGGCGCCGCCTGATCATCCGACAGGCCAACGCCATCAATAAATGCGCCAGAGGCATCCAGGCGGCCTTTGCCAAGCAGTTCACGCACACCGCTTTCGCCCACCTTGTCGAACTTGTCGATGGTGCGCAGCACGTTGTCTTTGGCGGCTTGATCCTCGCCAAGCCCCATCGCTTCCAGCACGCCGTTCAGAACCTTGCGGTTGTTCACCCGAACCAGATAGTCGCCGCGCGGGATGCCGACGGTCTCCAGCGTGTCGGACAGCATCGCGCAGATTTCGGCATCAGCGGCCATGGAGGCAGTACCCACGGTATCCGCATCGCACTGATAGAACTGGCGGAAGCGGCCCGGGCCCGGCTTTTCGTTGCGCCAGACCGGTCCCATCGCATAGCGGCGGTAGGGCGTCGGCAGATCGTTGCGGTGCTGGGCATAGACCCGTGCCAAAGGCGCCGTCAGGTCATAGCGCAGCGCCATCCAGTCGCCGTTGCCGTCGTCCTCGGTCTCCTGCCAGGCAAACACGCCTTCGTTCGGGCGGTCCACATCGGGCAGGAACTTGCCCAGCGCTTCAACGGTTTCCACCGCCGAACTTTCCAGCGCCTCGAACCCGTAATGATGATACACACCCGCGATGGCCCGCAGCATCTCGCTGCGCTGGGTCACCTCCGCACCGAAATAGTCACGGAACCCCTTTGGCGTTTGCGCCTTGGGGCGGGGCTGTTTCTTCACTTTGGCCATCTGAGGCCTCCTCACGGGTAGCGGTTTCACTCGCGTGGCGGTCTAACGGAAGCAGGTCACAACGGCAAGACAGAGCCGCGGGAGGCAATGACGCAGGAAGCAAATGCCGAAGATTCACCGGGCCGAAAGGCCGGGCCGCGCCTGCCTGCCCCCCCGGCTGGCGCGTTCGCGCCAGCCCAGGCAGTCCCAGCCCTCATTTCCACGCGGAAACCATGGACCTTGACCGCCAACACGCCTATCTAAGCGCATCCGCAACCAAAGGCCTGACCCATGCAGCATCTGGAAGAGCAAATCGCCCATCTGACCCGCAGCGTGGAGGAGATGAGCGACGTGATCGCCCGACAGCAGCAGGAGATCGACGTGCTGACCCGCCGTGTCGCCATGCTGATGCAGCGCGAAGCCACCCGCGAGCAGGAGGGCGGCGGCGGAGTGGTTTTTGCCGACGAACGCCCGCCGCATTACTGACGCCGCCCCTGAAACCCACGGTTTTCCTTGATCCAAACGCTTGCCCCGCGCAGGCTGTCACCCAGGTATTTTGTGACAAGTGATTGGGGGACACAGCCATGGCACCATCCAACGACCCGGTGGAATTCGTCGAAAAGGGCATCGATAAGCTTCATACCCGGGTGATCTTCTACCTCAAGAAGGTCTGGAAGCGCGTCCGCTCGCTGCTGATGCCGCTGCGCAAGTTCATGAAGAAGATGCTCTCGGCGGCCAAGTCCATCGCCAAAACCGCCGGCAAGAAGGCAGTCTCGCAGGTCACCTCCGCCGGGCAGACAGTGCTCAATCTGCTGGACCGGGTGGAGCAGATGCTGAAGAGCATGATCAAGCTGGGCCAGCGCATCCTCGACACAATCCGCAAGAACACCGACCGCTCCCGCCTGGTCCGGGTGCTGAAAACCGTGGTCCGCAAATACGTCGAGATGTTCCGCCAGGTCTGGGGCTGGGTGCAGGAGATCTGGGAGCAGATCGGCGTGCTCGACACCGCGCTGTCGATCCTGAACCGCTTTGCCTCGGTGCTGCAGATCGTCTTTGGCTGGATCAAGGAGCTGACCACGATCCTGGGCGGCGTGAAGAAGGTGAAAGGGATGCTGAAAAAGGTGGTGAAAACCCTGCGGCTGGAAATGAAAGAGGCCATCCGCCTGCTGAAAGACGTCGCCAAGCTGCCAGTGCCGAAGGAGGCCTGACCCTCCCCCTCAGGAACGGGCCTGCGACAGCCCGTGGGATGACACTTCAACGGCTGTTCGGGGCAGTTTATCCCGGTCAAGCCTGCAGATACTCTTCGGCGGAGCGTATTGCCTCACCATTGTGTCAGCCCTCCCGAACGGGCTGACACAGGCCAGGTGCGCTCCGCGCCGTTACTCAAGGTTAAGGTCTATCCTGCGGCCTCAAACATCACATCCGTGCGCAAGACGTATTTAACGCCAGATCGCACGGGATCGCCCCTGTGGGACAACTGATGATGAAAGAACAATGCCTTGCCAGTTGCAGGCCTTATTGTGAAGTCAGAAAAGCGGAATGGCGAGAACACATCCGCAAAACTGGTGCCGCCGCCCTCAAACCCTTCATTAAGATACACCATCATGGTGAAACGGCTGACGGCCCCGTCAGCGCTGCAGTACTCACCATCCTGATGCCAATCAAAAAATTGACCAGGATGATAGCGGTACAGCCGAAAACGCTCGTTCAGCCGGACCGCCACTGAATCTTTGAACGGCGCGGAGAAGGAAGGTTTAATTTTGCACCACATGGAATCGGCAAGCCCCGGATCATCAAAGATTACCCGATCATTGTTCCGGATTTCCGGAACCGCCTCGATTCCACGTTCAGTGCTGATCGTCGCCTTCTCGAACCCAACACTTTGGGCCTTCGCGATCATTTCTTTGCAGAAATCAACAGATACAAACTCAGCCGCCTCAAAGACACGGCCATGCAATACTTCTGGAATGCTCATAGTTTTTTACTCCGGTATGACAGTACGAAGGGTCGTCAAAGTCATGCCGGAAGCATCAATGGTGTTTGCCCCGCAAAAGAGCGTGGTGGCAAAATAGTTTCTGCATTACCTGTTTCATGCTTTCACCGCTAACAATGCGCAGCTCCGCTGTCAATCTGTGCGGGAAATCTAGATCTCCTCCACATCCAGCACGCCTTCCAGCGACTTCAGGGCGCCCTTGATCTGCGGGTTGATCGGGAAGGCCTGGCCCAGGTCCATCTCCACATCGCCGGGCAGCGCCGGGTCCTGCAGGTACATATAGACCTCGCCGCGGGACGCATTTCGGGCGGCGGATTTGGCGTCCTCCAGCACCTGAGCCACGGTGCCCACGGCAGCGGCGTCACTCACATAGACCCGCAGGGAACTGCGCCCGGCATCGGCAATGGCGCTGTCCACCGGACCAACCGAGCGCACCAGCAGTTTCAGCTGGTCGCTCTCCATCGTCGCCTCGGCGGTGATCACCACCTTGGAGCCGGTCTCCAGATACTCGCGGGACTTCTCCAGCACCTCAGAGAACAGCGTCACCTCAAAGGCGCCGGAGGGGTCCGACAGCTGGGCAAAGGCAAAGCGGTTGCCGCGGGCCGACTTGCGCTCCTGCCGGCCAGCCACCACGCCTGCCATCTTGGCAATGCAGGCGCCGCGCTCGGCTTTGGCGGTGACTTCGTCCAGCGTCATCACATCCTTGCGCTTGAGCGCGGGCATGTAATCGTCCAGCGGATGGCCTGAGAGGTAAAAGCCAATCGCCTTGAATTCCTCAGACAGACGCTCGGCCGGCAGCCAGTCCGGCACCGACGGCAGGCGCGGCTCCGGTAGGTCCTCGCCCGCCTCGCCGAACAGCGACACCTGGCTGGAGGCGCGCTGGTCATGCACTGCGGCAGAGTAATCCACCAGCGCGCCAAGACTTTCAAACACCCGGCGGCGATTCTGGTCGAGCTGGTCAAAGGCCCCGGCCCGCGCCATCATCTCCAAGGGCCGCTTGCCGACCTTCTTGAGGTTCACCCGGCGGGCAAAGTCGAAGAGGTTCACAAAGACGCGCTCGTTGCCATCCTCATTGCGCGCCTCGGTCACCAGCCGCATCACGTCAACGCCGACGTTTTTCAGCGCGCCCAGCGCATAGACCAGTTCGCCCTTGACCACATTGAACGTCGCCATCGACCGGTTGACGCAGGGCGGCACGTATTTCAGCTTCAGCCCCTTCTTCACCTCTTCGAAGTAGATCGCCAGCTTGTCGGTCAGATGGATATCGCAGTTCATGACGCCGGCCATGAACTCCACCGGGTGGTTCGCCTTCAGCCAGCCGGTCTGATAGGACACAACTGCATAGGCCGCCGCGTGGGACTTGTTGAAGCCGTAGTTGGCGAATTTCTCCAGAAGGTCGAAGACCTCGGAGGCCTTCTTCTTGTCGACGCCGTTTTCCGCCGCGCCCTTCTCGAATTTCGGGCGCTCGGCGTCCATCGCCTCCTTGATCTTCTTACCCATCGCCCGGCGCAGCAGGTCCGCGCCGCCAAGGGTGTAGTTCGCCATCACCTGGGCGATCTGCATCACCTGTTCCTGATAGACGATGATGCCCTGGGTTTCCTCCAGGATGTGGTCGATCAGCGGATGCACCGAGGTGATCTCGCGCATCCCGTTCTTCACCTCGCAGTAGACCGGGATGTTCTCCATCGGGCCGGGCCGGTACAGCGCCACCAGCGCCACGATGTCCTCGATGCAGGTGGGCTTCATGCGCTTCAGCGCATCCATCATGCCGGTGGATTCCACCTGGAACACCGCCACGGTCTTGGCGCGGGAGTAGAGGTCGTAGGTGACCTTGTCGTCCAGCGGAATGGCGTTGATCTGGTTCTCCGCCCCTTCCGGCGGATCATAGAGCTGGGTGCCGTCCTCGGCGATATGCAGATCGCGGCCAGACTGGAAAATCAGATCCATCGCGTTCTGAATGACGGTCAGCGTCTTCAGGCCCAGGAAGTCGAACTTCACCAGCCCCGCCTGCTCCACCCATTTCATGTTGAACTGGGTGGCCGGCATGTCCGAACGCGGATCGCGGTAGAGCGGCACCAGCGCGTCCAGCGGCCGGTCGCCGATCACCACGCCCGCCGCGTGGGTACCGGCAGAGCGCAGCAGCCCCTCCACCTGCATGCCGTATTTCAAAAGGCGATCAACGACTTCCTCGTTCTCGGCCTCCTCGCGCAGGCGCGGCTCTTCCTTCAGCGAGTCCACGATGGACATCGGCTTCACACCCTCGACCGGGATCAGCTTGGACAGCCGGTCCACCTGGCCATAGGGCATCTGCAAAACCCGCCCCATGTCGCGCACCGCCGCCTTGGACAGAAGCGCGCCAAAGGTGATGATCTGGCCAACCTTGTCGCGGCCGTATTTCTCCTGCACGTATTTGATCACCTCTTCGCGGCGGTCCATGCAGAAGTCGATGTCGAAGTCGGGCATCGAAACCCGTTCCGGGTTCAGGAAGCGTTCAAACAGCAGCGAATAACGCAGCGGGTCAAGGTCGGTGATGGTCAACGCATAAGCCACGAGGCTACCCGCACCCGAGCCCCGCCCCGGCCCCACCGGGATGTCGTGGTCCTTGGCCCATTGGATAAAGTCGGCAACGATCAGGAAGTAGCCCGGAAACCCCATCCCCTCGATGATGCCCAGCTCGAAATCGAGCCGTTCCTGGTATTCCTCAACGCTCACCGCGTGCGGGATCACCGCCAGACGCCGCTGCAGACCGTCATTGGCGATGCGGCGCAGTTCGGCCACCTCGTCATCGGCGAACTTCGGCAGGATCGGGTCGCGCCGGTACGCCATGAAGGCGCAGCGCTTGGCGATTTCCACGGTGTTTTCAATCGCCTCGGGCAGGTCGGCAAACAGCGCGACCATCTCCTCCTGGCTTTTGAAGTAATGCTGCGCGGTCAGGCGGCGGCGCGGCTCCACCTGGTCGACATAAGCACCTTCGGCGATGCAGATCATCGCATCATGGGCCTCGTACATTTCCGTGTTGGGGAAATAGACGTCATTGGTGGCGACCAGCGGCAGGTCCAGGGCATAGGCCATCTCCACATGGCCGCGCTCGGTCGCCTTCTCCGCCTCCGGCTGGCCGTGCTCTCCCGGATGGCGCTGCAGCTCCACATACAGGCGGTCCGGGAAAATCGCCTTCAGCCGCTGCATCAGCGCCTCAGCCGCCGGACGCTGCCCCATCTGCAGCAGCCGTCCAACCGGCCCGTCCGGCCCGCCGCTGAGGCAGATCACATCGCCGGAATTCGCCTCCAGCTCCTCCAGCGTCACATAAGGCAGCTCGCCCCCCTGCCGCAGGTAGAGGCAGGAGTTCAGCTTCATCAGATGCTCGTACCCCGCCTCGCTCTGCGCCAGAAGCACCAAGGGTGCGGGCGGTTTCGGCCGCTCCCCCGGTGCCGGTTCGGTAAACCGCAGGTCCACCTGGCAGCCCATGATCGGCTGCACGCCTGCACCGCTTGCCGAAACGGAAAACTCCAGCGCCGAAAACAGGTTGTTGCTGTCTGTCACCGCAATTGCGGGCATCTCGTGTTTCTTGCACAGGTCCGGCAGCTTCTTCAGCCGCAGTGCGCCCTCCAGCAGAGAGTATTCAGTATGGGTGCGCAGGTGAATGAATCGGGGAGAGCTTGTCATGCCGCCACGCTATATTATTGGCGCGGCAGGGTGAAAGGGCGATCTGCGCCCCGAACACCCGCCAAAACCGCTGCGGTGAAGCCTTGATTTTATCCATTTTGTTGAAACTCTTTCGCGGATGGCGCGTAAAGCTGCCGCAAAGATGCGGATAAAACGCATAAATATTAATGCCCTACCCAAACAGTGGGCAATTTTCTTGCGCCGCGGAATACTGCACTGCAGCACCGGTTTTCCTTGCTTTGGCAACGGCCCGCTCCCTAGGCTGTTGGCAGCAAGCAATAATTCAGCCCGCTTCCCCCTCTGCGCCGCATCGAGGGGGCGGCACTTCGGGCCAACAGGGTAAAGCGGCGGTATCGGGAAGATGGCACTCACCTTTCGTCTGAATGGTGAAGAAGTCCGCATTCCGGACGCAGATCCGTCGGCAACATTGCTGGACTGGCTGCGCGAGGAAAGAGGGCTTACCGGCACCAAGGAAGGCTGCAACGAAGGCGATTGCGGTGCCTGCACCGTTATGGTCACCGGCGCGCATGGTTCCAAGGCCTTGAACGCCTGCATCCTGTTCCTGCCCCAGCTCAACGGTAAATCCGTCCGCACCGTCGAGGGCGCCGCTGGCCCGGACGGCAGCCTGCACCCGGTGCAGCAGGCGATGGTGGATCACCACGGCAGCCAATGCGGCTTCTGCACGCCCGGTTTCATCATGTCGATGGTGACGGCCCATGCCAACGGCGCCACCGATTTCGACGACCAGCTCGCAGGCAACCTGTGCCGCTGCACCGGCTACGCCCCGATCATCCGCGCGGCCGAAGCCGCCCAAGACGCCCCGGTGCCAGACTGGATCACCCGCGACCGCCCGGTTGAACCCGGCATCCAGCCGCTGTTGCCGCAGTCAGCAGATGAACTCGCGGATCTCTATCAAGAGCACCCGGACGCAACCCTGATCGCCGGCGCCACCGATGTGGGCCTCTGGGTCACCAAACAGCTGCGCCATCTGCCGAAGATGATCTTCCTCGACGGATGCACGGATCTTAAGGGCATCGAGATCACGGACAGCACCGTCCGCATCGGTGCCATGGCCGATATGAACGCCCTGCGCGCCGCAATGGAACCGCTGCACCACTCACTCGCCGAAATGCTGCGCCGCTTCGCTTCCCAGCAGGTGCGCGCTGCCGCCACCGTCGGCGGCAACATCGCCAACGGCTCCCCCATCGGCGACACACCGCCTGCCCTGATCACGCTTGGCGCCACACTGCACCTGCGCAAGGGGAACAGCCGCCGCGAACTGCCGCTGGAAGACTTCTTCCTCGATTACGGCAAACAGGACCGCCAGCCCGGCGAATTTGTCGAGGCGGTCTGCTTCCCGCGCCAGCCCGACGTGCTGAAGGTCTACAAACTGTCGAAACGTTTTGACCAGGATATCTCCGCCGTGCTCGGTGCCTTCAGTGTGACGGCTGAAAACGGCCAGATCGCAGCCGCCCGCATCGCATTCGGCGGCATGGCGGGTATCCCCAAGCGCGCAGCCCATGTGGAAGCCGCACTCATCGGCCAGCCCTGGAACGAGGCCACGATCCAATCCGCCGCCGCGGCCTTGGATCAGGACTTCACCCCGATGAGCGACATGCGGGCCTCTGCCGAATACCGGCTGGAAACCGCGCGCAACATGCTATGGCGCTATTACGCCGAGCAGAGCGGCCAGCCGGTCTCGGTGCTGGGGGTCCGCCCATGAGCGTCTCCAAACCCCTCCCCCATGACGCCGCCGAACTGCATGTGACCGGTGCCGCGCGGTATGTGGACGACATCCCCTCTCCCGCCGGAACGCTGCATCTGGCCTTTGGCCTCTCCCCCATTGCCCGCGGCCATATCACCGGCATGCATCTGACCGGCGTGCAGCACAGCCCCGGCGTGGCGGCGGTGATGACCGCCAAGGGGCTGCCGTTTTCCAATGACGTCTCGCCTTCAATCCATGACGAGCCGCTGCTGGCGGCCGGCACCGTCAACTATGTCGGCCAGCCGGTGTTCCTGGTTGTGGCCGACAGCCACAAGAACGCCCGTGTCGCCGCCCGCAAGGGCCAGGTGGATTATGAGGAAGAGCCCGCCCTCCTCACCCTCGACGCGGCAATGGCTGCAGACAGCCGGTTTGAAGAAGGCCCGCGCATCTATCAGAAAGGCGATGCCGCCGCTGCCATCAGCGCCGCCCCGCGCACAGTTGAGGGCACGTTTGAACTCGGCGGGCAGGAGCATTTCTATCTCGAAGGCCAGGCAGCAATGGCCTGGCCGCAGGAGGACGGCGGCATGCATGTCTTCTCCTCTACCCAGCACCCGACCGAAATCCAGCACAAGGTAGCGGATGCCATCGGCCTGCCGATGCATGCCGTCCGGGTCGAGACCCGACGCATGGGCGGCGGATTCGGCGGCAAGGAAAGCCAGGGCAATGCACTGGCTGTCGCCTGTGCCGTTGCGGCGCGGCTGACCGGCAAGCCCTGCAAGATGCGCTATGACCGCGACGACGACATGGTGATCACCGGAAAGCGCCACGCCTTCCGCATCTCCTACCGCGCCGGTTTTGATGACGAAGGCCGCCTGCAGGGGGTCGAGTTTCTGCATCTGGCCGATTGCGGCTGGGCGCAGGATCTGTCGCTGCCGGTTGCCGACCGCGCCATGCTGCACAGCGACAACGCCTATCTGATCCCCAATATCCGCATCGAAAGCCACCGCCTGCGCACCAACCGGCAAAGCGCCACCGCCTACCGCGGCTTTGGCGGCCCGCAGGGCATGGTCGGGATAGAGCGGGTGATGGACCACATTGCCCATGACCTTGCAATGGACCCCGCAGAACTGCGGCGGCGGAACTACTACGCGGCACCGGCAGAAGCGAAAGCGGAAAACACCACGCCTTACGGAATGGAAGTCACCGACTTTGAACTGCATGGCATAACAGCAGATCTTCTCGCCTCTTCGGATTATGCAGCCCGCAAGGCGGCGATTTCCAAGTGGAATGAAGGGCAGACACATCTGAAACGCGGTATCGCCTTTTCCCCGGTAAAGTTCGGCATTTCCTTTACCCTTACCCACCTCAATCAGGCCGGCGCCCTGGTGCATGTCTACCAGGACGGCTCTGTGCATCTGAACCACGGCGGCACCGAAATGGGCCAGGGGCTGTTCCAGAAAGTGGCGCAGGTCGCAGCCAGCCGCTTTGCCGTCCCGCTGGAGAAGGTAAAGATCACCGCTACAGACACCGGCAAAGTGCCCAATACCTCGGCCACGGCGGCGTCCTCAGGCTCGGATCTCAACGGCATGGCGGTGCAGGCCGCCTGCGACACCATCCGCACCCGGATGGCCGAACATCTGGCGCTGCAGCATCAGGCCCGGCCTTCGGATGTGGTGTTTGAGAACGGAATGGTGCGCATCGGTCAGGATGAGATGACCTTCGATCAGGCCGCAGCCGCTTGTTACCAGGGCCGTGTCAGCCTGTCGGCCACCGGTTTCTACAAGACCCCCAAAGTGGAATGGGACCGGATCAAGGGCCATGGCCGCCCGTTCTATTACTTCGCCTATGGCGCCGCAGTGACCGAAGTGGCGGTGGATGCGCTGACCGGCGAGAACCGCATCCTGCGCGCCGATATCCTGCATGATGCCGGTGCCTCGCTGAACCCCGCGCTCGACACCGGCCAGATCGAAGGCGGCTATGTGCAGGGCGCAGGCTGGCTCACTACCGAAGAACTGGTCTGGGATGACGCCGGGCGGCTCAGGACCCATGCGCCTTCCACCTACAAGATTCCCGCCTGCTCCGACCGGCCCGATGTGTTCAACGTCGCGCTCTATGACGGGCAGAACCGCGAAGACACCATCTACCGCTCCAAGGCAGTGGGCGAGCCGCCCTTCATGCTGGGCATCTCCGCCTGGCTGGCCCTCAGCGATGCGGTCTCTGCCTTTGGCGAGACCTACCCGGCGCTGAACGCGCCCGCGACGGCTGAAGAGGTCTGGCGCGCAATCCGGAGGGTGCGGGATGGGGTTTGACGTCCAAACCCTCCGCGAGGCGGTTGCACGGCATGGCCGCGTGGTACGGGTGGTGATCGCCTCCGTCCGCGGCTCCTCCCCGCGCGAGACGGGCACCGCAATGCTGGTCTGGCAGGATGGCCAAAGCGGCACCATCGGCGGCGGCACACTGGAATTTGAGGCCGCTGAAGCGGCGCGCAGCCAAACGGAACCAAAACGGCTCAGCACGCATGCGCTGGGCCCGGACCTGGGCCAGTGCTGCGGCGGTGCGGTCACGCTGCTGAGCGAAGTTTATGAAGCCGCGGACATGGCGGCACTGGGCAGCGAGGTTATTGCCCGCCCCGCTGCTCCGGCGCCGATGCCGCCAGCAACACCGATGTCCGTGAAACGCATCCTCGCCAGCGCCCGCAGCCAGGGGCTCGCGCCCGCGCCGCAGCTGGCGGACGGCTGGATGATCGAGCCGGTTCACCGCCCCTGCAGCCCGGTCTGGATCTGGGGCGCAGGCCATGTCGGGCGGGCGCTGGTCGATGTGCTGGCACCGCTGCCGGATCTGGAGATCACCTGGGCAGACACCGGTGCGGACCGGTTCCCGTCGGAAATCCCGCCGGCCCTCACCGCGGTCCCGGCTTCTGACCCAGCGTTACTGGTATCCCATGCGCCTGAAAACGCGGCACATTTGGTGCTGACCTATTCCCATGCGCTGGATCTGGCGCTATGCCACGCGCTGTTGAGTCATCGCTTTGCATTCGCCGGGCTGATCGGCTCCAAGACCAAATGGGCGCGGTTCCGCTCGCGTCTTGCCGCCCTGGGGCATGCGCCCGGGCACATCGCAAGGATCACCTGCCCGATCGGCGATCCGCAGCTTGGGAAACATCCGCAAATGATTGCGGTCGGCGTGGCAGCCCAGCTGCTGCGGCACGGTGTAAGAGACGAACAGAGAGAGGGCGCACGCGCGTGACTGTACCATTGCTGAGCCTGCAGGGCCTGACCAAGGCCTACCCCGGAGTGGTGGCCAATGACACTGTCTCCTTTGACATCGGTGAAGGCGAGGTGCATGCGCTCCTCGGCGAAAACGGCGCCGGGAAATCGACGCTGGTCAAGATGATCTACGGCCTCGTGAAACCCGACAGCGGCCAGATGCTGCTGCGCGGCCAGCCCTTTGCCCCCGCCGAGCCGCGCCAGGCCCGTGCTGACGGCATCGCCATGGTGTTCCAGCATTTCTCGCTGTTTGACGCGCTGAATGTGGCCGAGAATATCGCCCTGGGGATGGAGAACCCGCCCGAGATGCGCGATCTCGCGGCCCGCATCCGCGAGGTGTCCGAGACCTACGGCCTGCCCTTGGACCCGTTTCGCACCGTCGGCGACCTGTCCGCAGGCGAGCGCCAGCGGGTTGAGATCATCCGCTGCCTGCTGCAGGACCCGAAGCTCCTGATCATGGATGAGCCGACCTCGGTTCTGACCCCGCAGGAAGTCGATATCCTGTTCGAAACGCTGCAGAAACTGCGCTCCGAAGGCACCTCGATCCTCTACATCTCGCACAAGCTTGAGGAAATCCGCACTCTGTGCGACCACGCCACCATCCTGCGCCTGGGCAAGAACGTGGGCGAATGCACCCCCTCTGAGACCTCGGCCCGCGACATGGCCGAGATGATGGTGGGCAGCACCCTGCAGACGCCGCAGCGCGCGAGCCGCGAGTTCGGTGATGTGGCGATGGATATCTCCGGCCTGTCGGTGCCTGCGCCTTCGGCCTTTGGCACGGCGCTCAAGAATGTGCATCTGACCGTGCGCAAGGGCGAGATCCTCGGCATCGGCGGTGTCGCAGGCAACGGCCAGGACGAGCTGCTCGGGGTTTTGTCCGGCGAAACCCTGACGGAAGCCGATGCGGTGAAACTGCATGGGCAGCCAATCGGCAAGCTGGGCCCCACCGCGCGGCGCCATCTGGGAGTGCTGGCCGCGCCCGAGGAACGCCTCGGCCACGCCGCCGCCCCAGATATGAGCCTGACGGAAAACGCCATGCTCACCGGTTCGGTGCGCGAGGGGCTGGAGAAGAACGGCTTTCTCGACTGGGGCAAGACCAAGGAGTTTGCCGAGCGCATCATCAAGGCTTTTGACGTCCGCACCCCGGGTCCCGGCAATGCGGCGCGGTCGCTGTCCGGCGGCAACCTGCAGAAATTCGTGATTGGCCGCGAAGTGCTGCAGGACCCCGACGTACTGGTGGTGAACCAGCCGACCTGGGGCGTTGATGCTGCAGCCGCCGCTTCCATCCGCCAGTCGCTGCTGGATCTGGCCGCCAAGGGCGCCGCTGTGATCTGCATCAGCCAGGATCTGGATGAGCTGATGGAAATCTCCGACAGTTTTGCTGCCCTGAACGAAGGCCGTCTCAGCGCCCCGCGCGAGGCCATGGGCCTGACCGTGGACGAAATCGGCCTGATGATGGGCGGGGCCCACGGCATGGAGGTGGCGCATGTCTGACCTCCGCAACATAAATCAAAAGATGAAACAGGGAGCCGCTTCATGATCCGGCTTGAGAAACGGCCGCAGCCGTCGCGCGCCTGGTCGATGGCAACGCCGCTGGTGGCGGTGCTGGCGACGATGCTGTTTGGCGGGCTTTTGTTCGCAGCACTCGGCAAACCGCCGGTAGAGGCGATCCGCACCATTTTCTGGGAGCCGCTGTTTGGCGAGTTCGCCTTCTACTACCGGCCGCAGCTGCTGGTCAAAGGCGCGCCGCTGGTGCTGATCGCCATCGGCCTGTCGCTGGGCTTCCGCGCGGGCATCTGGAACATCGGCGCCGAGGGCCAGTACATCATGGGCGCCATTTGCGGCGCCGGGGCCGGCCTTGCCTTCTACCCGGCCGTGTCCTTTCTGATCTTCCCGCTGATGGTGGTGGCCGGCGCGCTGGGCGGCTGGGCCTGGGCGATGATCCCTGCGGTGCTGAAAACCCGTTTCGGCACCAATGAGATCCTGGTCTCTCTGATGCTGGTCTATGTCGCCGAGCAGTTCCTCGCCTCGGTCTCATTGGGCCTGCTGAAGAACCCGGAGGGCTTCGGTTTCCCCGGCTCGCGCAACCTGCAGTCCTGGGACAGCGCCCATAACGCCGAGCTGATCGCAGGTTCCGGCATGCATTGGGGCGTGGTGGCGGCGCTGATTGCGGTGATCTTTGCCTATGTGCTGCTGAACCGCCACATGACCGGCTATCACATCCGCCTGACTGGCGAGGCACCGCGGGCGGCCAAGTTTGCCGGCGTGAACCCCACCCGGCTGGTGCTGTTCTGCCTGGGCACCTCCGGCGCTCTGGCAGGGCTTGCCGGGCTGTTTGAGGTTTCCGGCCCCTCCGGCCAGATCACCATCGACTTCAACGTGGGTTATGGCTTTACCGCGATCATCGTCGCCTTCCTGGGCCGCCTGCATCCGGTCGGCATTCTGCTGGCAGGCGGGCTGATGGCACTGACCTATATTGGCGGCGACATCGCGCAGTCGAACCTGCAGCTGCCCGCCGCGGCGATCCAGGTCTTCCAGGGGATGCTGCTGTTCTTCCTGCTGGCGTTTGACCTGCTCACAAACTTCCGCATCGCAATTGGCAAGCCGGAGGTGGCGTAACATGGATCTTTCTGCAATCAACCCGGTCCTGCTCATCGCTTCGCTGATGGTGGCGGCGACCCCGCTTCTGCTGGCGGCAATTGGCGAGCTGGTGGTCGAGAAGTCCGGCGTTTTGAACCTCGGCGTTGAGGGGATGATGATCACCGGCGCCATCGCTGGCTTTGCCACGGCTGTGGAAAGCGGCTCGCCGCTCCTAGGCTTCATCGCTGCCGCCTTTGCCGGCGCGGCGCTGTCGATCCTGTTTGCCATCCTCACCCAGTTTGCCCAGGCCAACCAGGTGGCCTCGGGACTGTCGCTAACGCTGTTCGGGCTGGGCCTGTCGGCACTGATGGGGCAGTCCTATGTCGGCATCAAGCCGCCGCAGATGGGGGACATCCACATCCCCGTCCTGAGCGACCTGCCCGTTGTCGGCCCGATTATCTTCGGCCATGACATCATCCTCTACTTCGGCATCGCCTTGACCGCCGCGGTCTGGTGGGTGCTGAAATATTCCCGCATCGGCCTGGTGCTGCGGGCAGTGGGGGAAAACCACGATGCCGCCCATGCGCTCGGCTACAAGGTGATCCGGATCCGCATCGCTGCCATCATGTTCGGCGGCGCCTGCGCGGGCCTTGGCGGCGCCTACATCAGCCTGATCCGCGTCCCGCAATGGACCGAAGGCATGACCGCCGGCATCGGCTGGATTGCCCTGGCACTGGTGGTCTTTGCCAGCTGGAAACCCTGGCGCGCACTCTTGGGTGCCTATCTCTTCGGCGGCGTCACCGTGGTGCAGCTCAATCTGCAGGCGGCAGGCGTTGCCATTCCGGTCGAGTATCTGGCAATGTCGCCCTATCTGATTACAATCATTGTGCTTGTTATCCTTTCTGCGGACAAAAGCAGCGCACCTGCCTCGCTTGGCCGCAACTTCCACGCCTCCCGCTAGCGGGGGGCTTTTCACTGCCCCCCGCCCGGGGCCAATAGATCCAACTGGGGAGAACCTGATGAAACTGACCAATCTTCTGACCAGCGCCGCCGTGGCGCTTGGCCTGGCCGCAAGTGCGGCGATGGCCGACACCACCAAAGTGGGCTTTGTTTATGTCGGCCCCGTCGGCGACGGCGGCTGGACCTATGAGCACGACCAGGGCCGCAAGGCGGTTGAAGCCGAATTCGGCGACAAGGTCGAAACCGTTTACGTTGAAAACGTCGCTGAAGGCCCGGACGCCGAGCGCGTGATGACCCAGATGGCGCTGGAAGGCGCGGACCTGATCTTCACCACCTCCTTCGGCTACATGGATCCGACCATCAACGTCGCCAAGAAATTCCCCAACGTGAAATTCGAGCACGCCACCGGCTACAAGCGCGCCGACAACGTCTCGACCTATTCCGCCCGTTTCTATGAAGGCCGCGCTGTGCAGGGCACCATCGCGGGCCACATGACTGAGTCGAACATCGTCGGCTACATCGGCTCCTACCCGATCCCGGAAGTGGTGCGCGGCATCAACTCTGCCTATATCCACGCCAAAAAAGTGAACCCCGACGTCCAGTTCAAGATCGTCTGGGCCTTCACCTGGTTCGACCCGGCGAAGGAAGCCGACGCCGCCAAGGTTCTGATTGAACAGGGCGCCGACGTGATCCTACAGCACACCGACTCCACCGCGCCGCAGGCAGCTGCGCAGGCCGCCGGCAACGTGATCACCTTCGGCCAGGCCTCCGACATGGCCGAGTATGGCCCCAAGCCGCGCGTGTCCTCCATCATCGATGACTGGGCGCCCTACTACATCGCCCGCACCAGGGCCGTGATGGACGGCACCTGGGAAAGCAAAGACACCTGGGACGGCATTGGCGCCGGCATGGTGGGCATCGGCGAGATCTCCGACGCGGTTCCGGCTGACGTCAAGGAAGCTGCCCTGGCAATCAAGGCCTCGCTGGCAGACGGCTCTTACCACGCCTTCACCGGCCCGCTGAAAAAGCAGGACGGCTCCGACTGGCTGGCAGACGGCGAAACCGCCGATGACGGCACCCTGGCCGGCATGAACTTCTATGTCGAAGGCCTGGAAGGCGACATCCCGCAGTAATCTTTGCGGTTCGCGAACATTGAAAGGCCCGCCATCCGGCGGGCCTTTTTTTGTGGGTAAAGCACTGATTTTCCCGGCGGACTGCTGACACACCCTGTCACTGCTTGCAGTTAGACCCGCCCTGTAATCAGCCGGCTGCATTTTGGCCGGCAGTTGCACCAGCGGATTGGAGATTGCCCGTGAAAATGAATTACTTCGTTGTTGGAACCAATGACATGGACGCCTCGGTCAGGTTCTACGGCGCGCTGTTTGAAGACAAAGGATTTACAAACGTCCGCCCCAGCGAAAGAATGACCTACTGGCTGCGGGACGATTTTGCCTTTGCAACCGCCCTGCCCTTTGATGGTCAACCGGCCGCCAATGGCAATGGAACCATGGTGGGGTTCAGCACCGGATCGGCTGAAGAGGTAACACGCCTCTATGAAAAGGCGCTCAGCCTGGGCGGCACCTGCGAAGGGGCTCCAGGCCGGCGCGGACCGCGGTTTTCAGCATATGTCCGGGATCTGGACCGTAACAAACTCTGCTTCTCGGACTAGCCCCTTAATCTTCTGGAGGCACCGCGGCTGTTCACAAGCCGCGGCCTCTCTGCGCCACAGGGTCAGGAGCAGGCAACCGGAGCCGCAAGCTGCACCGCAACACCATCCTGCCGCTTGATCAGCGCAGGCCCAGTCACCTGGCAGCCCGACAGCTCTGCCACATGGGTGTAAAGCTGCTTCAGCGCCTCCTTGTCGGACGCCACCAGATACTTCAGCTGCAGGCTGATCTTGAACAGCACTGCAAAGCTGCTGCCGTCGACCGTGACAATCCGGAACCTGGCTCTCGACTTGCCCAGGTGGGTTTGCGCTGCATAGGGCGACTTCCGCTTTGAGCTCATATACCCCATCGCCGTCTGTGCCGCCGCACGCCCGGCGGAAGGTGCGCCGCCTGCCTGGTAGCGGGCGGTATGGGTGACCAGCCAGGGCGCTCCGGTCCGGGTCTTGTGCAGACCAGGCCGCATGGCCGTGGTGTAAACCCCGGCCTCCGCCAAAGCTGCCGTGCGGTAGTCCGGCGTGCCCGGCGCAGCCGTCTGCACCGCAGCCTGGGTGCCGTATCCGGTCCGGGTTGCCGACCAATAGTCCGTCTGCTCCGGCGCAGAGCAGGCCGCCAGCAGCGCCGCGGCCCCGATCATCAGAAACTGTTTCACATTCACTCTCCATTCCGCTTGCCGCATCCTGGCAGAAAAAGCGGGCGGCATTGTGGCAGCCAGCAGAACAAACACCATGCCGGCAAAACCGCCTTTCCAGCCGCCTGCCCCTATGCCAAGCTCCGCGCCATGACCCAGATTCTGACCAGCCCCGACGGAACCCCGGCCAGCCGCTTTGCCTTTGGCTGCATGCAGTTCGGCGGCCGCGCCGGTGAGCGCCAATCGGCAGAGATGTACGCTGCCAGCCGCGCCGCCGGCATCACCCATTTCGACACCGCCTGGGTCTATACCGAGGGCCGCTCGGAACAGATTCTGGGCAGCCTGATCAAGGCGGAGCGCGATCAGCTTCTGATCGCCACCAAAGCAGGCTACGAAGGCGGCGCCGGTGCAGCCAACATGCGCGCTCAGCTGGACGCCAGCTTGCAGCGTTTGCAGCTGGACATGGTGGATGTGCTCTATCTGCACAGGTTCGATCCCGACACCGATCTGCGCGAAACCATGGACTGTTTTGCCGCCCTCAAGGACGAGGGCAGGATCCGCTATGCCGGTCTGTCGAACTTTGCCGCCTGGCAGGTGATGAAGGCGCAGATGGCCGGTCTGGCCTCCGGCATCTGCGTGGACATCCTGCAGCCGATGTACTCGCTGGTGAAGCGCCAGGCCGAGGTCGAGATTCTGCCGATGTGCGCCGATCAGGGCATCGCGGCCGCACCGTACTCTCCCCTCGGCGGCGGATTGCTGACCGGAAAATACGCCGCAGGCGGCACCGGCCGCATCACCGAGGACAAGGGCTACAGCACCCGTTACAGCCCCGCCGTCATGCATGAAACCGCCAAGGCCCTGGCAGATCTGGCCGCCCAGCGCGGGGTTGATCCAGCCACCCTTGCCGTGGCCTGGGCCGCCGCCCATCCTGCCGCACCGATGCCGATCATCTCGGCCCGCAATGCAGAACAGCTGCAGCCCTCGCTTTCGGCACTGGCCTTTGGCATGGACGCGGAGCTGTACCAGGCGGTCGAAGCCCTCAGCCCCCGCCCGGCCCCAGCCACCGACCGGCTGGAAGAACAGGAGAGCTAACCTCATGCAGGACTTCCTTATCATCGGCGGCGGGCTGGCGGGCACCGGCGCCGCAGCCAAGCTTTCAGAGCTCGGCAGCGTCACTCTGCTGGAGATGGAAGACGCGCTTGGCTATCACGCCTCGGGCCGTTCTGCCGCGATGTTTGCCGAAACCTACGGGCCGCCGCCGGTGGTGGAACTTTCCCGCGCAAGTGCTGCCCATCATCAGGCACAGGGCTGCCTGTCGCCGCGCGGCTTCATGCTGGTGGGCGGGCCGCAGAACGCCGAGGTCTTTGCTCACGGGCTGAAGGAGCTGGATCTGGAGCCCATTTCCGGCGCGGAAGCCCGCGACAAGGTGCCGATCCTGCATCCCGAACGGGTCACCATGGCGGGTTTTCATGCTGAGGCCCAGGACCTCGACGCCGATCTGCTGCTGCAGGGCTTTGCCAAGGCGGCACGCGCCAATGGTGCCGTAGTCCAGACCCGTGCGCCCGTCACCGCCATTACCCGCACCGCCGCCGGCTGGCAGGTGACCGCAGGCGGTGAAACCTATGAAGCCAGGCAACTGGTCAATGCCGCAGGCGCCTGGGCCGACCGGGTCGCCGTGATGGCAGGCGCCGCGCCGATCGGGCTGCAGCCCAAACGCCGCTCGATGGCACGGCTGCCCGCCCCGGGCGGCCATGACGTCACGTCCTGGCCGATGATCATGGGTGCAGGCGAGACCTGGTACGCCAAACCGGATGCCGGCAAGCTGCTGGTCTCTCCGGCCGAAGCCGACCCGGTTGATCCGCATGATGCCTATGCCGACGACATGGTGCTGGCCGAAGGCCTGGCCCGATATGAGGAAAACGTGACCGAGCCGGTCACCCGCGTTGAAAGCAACTGGGCAGGCCTGCGCAGCTTTGCCCCGGACGGGGCGCTGCTGCTGGGCCCCGACCCGGCCCATCCCGGTTTCATCTGGAGCGCCGGCCAGGGCGGCTATGGCGTGCAGACCTCTCCCGCCGCGGCGCAGCTGGTTGCGGATCTGGTGGCCGGCCGCCAGACGGAGCTGGACGCGGCCACCGTAACTGCCTTGTCGCCTGCGAGGCTGCGCTGATGCCGGTGCGGTCAGTTCCCGGCGCAGCGTCCGTCGCCGCGCCCCAGGACGGCAAGCTCTTTGCCCCGGCCGCCGCCCGCAATGCAGAGGTGCTGTGCGATCTGCTGGCAGAGGTTGCCCCAGAGCAAGGCAAGGCGCTGGAACTCGCCAGCGGCACCGGCCAGCACGCGGTTGCCTATGCCGCCCGCCTGCCCGGCCTGTGCTGGCAGCCGACCGAAGTGGACGAAATCCGCCGCGCCAGCATTCAAGCCTATGCCGCAGAAAGCGGGCTCAGCAACATTTCCCCGCCCCTGCCGCTCGACGCTACCGCCCCCGGCTGGAGCGCGGATCACGCGGGCCAGGATCTGATCATGCTGGTGAACCTCCTGCACCTGATCAGCGAAAGCGAGGCCAGAACCCTGATCCGCGAGGCCGCCGCCGCTCTCGCCCCCGGCGGGCGGTTCGTGATCTATGGCCCCTTCATGCGCGGCGGCGAGCTGACCAGCGACGGCGACCGCAATTTCCACGCGGCCTTATCCGGCCATGACCCGGCAATAGGCTACAAGGACGACTTCGATACCATCACCTGGCTGCAGGCCGCCGGTCTGGAGCTGGTTCAGGCGGTGGAGATGCCCGCCAACAACCTGGCGCTGGTAACTGGCAAACCTGCCTGAGCGGGTTCAGCCGCCATTCTCGACCGGCTCCGCGCCCTCTGCCGACGCGGCATATTTTGGCAAGCCGTCCGAGACCTGAGTCCAGGCAACCCGTTCGGCCCAGTGGAAATGAGCCTGGGGTTCAAACTGTGCCAGGTCATCCAAGGTTGCCGCAAAAAGATGGGTCTCCGCCGGCCAGCGGGTGGAGCGGTAGAACACCTGCGCTCCGCAGGACGGGCAGAACCCCCGCTCCACCGCGGCGGAAGACCGGTTAACCGCGGGCGTGCCGGTCCAGGCAACACCGTCGCGCGGCACCCCGAAAAAGCTGGTGAAAGCAGCAGAACTGGCCCGGCGGCAGCTGTCGCAGTGGCAATGGCCTGCCCACAGCACCGGCCCGTCTGTTTCCCAGGAAATTGCGCCGCATTGGCAGCGGCCGCTCAGCTTGGTCATTCTCTCCTCCCTTTCCTCCAGAAGCTGCAGAGTTCCGGCACGGATTTGCCGCTAAACGCCGGCGCGCACCTCCCTGAGGCCTTGCAGCACCTGACGGATCTGCTCCAGTGCCGGGTTGTCCGGCAGATACAGAACCTTGCAGCCGAGCTGGATCTGCGGCGCATCCTCCACTGCGTGGATCTGCCCCGCTGCCAGCGCCTCTGCCGCCATATAGGCCGGAAAATACCCCATGCCGCCGCGTTTCATCAAATAGCGCAGGCCCATCGGCGCATTGCCCAGCACGATGTGCTGACGGCTGCGCTGCGGCAGGACCTGCTGCAGCTGGGCGGAATACTCGTTGCCGAATTCCAGATTGATGAACAGCGGCAGCTCATCCTGGCCCAGCCGGACGGGCCGGTCCGAGACCAGCACCAGCTTCTCCGGCGGCAGCTCCTCCACCCCCAGCCTGGTGCCTGCCGGCGCTTCATTCACAATTGCCAGGTCCAGCAGCCTGCGCGCCACCGCCTCTGCCATGTTGAGCCCATGGTCGTAGTTCAGCGTAAACGGCACCGCGCCCTGCGCCTGCTCCAGCCAGACGGCCACATCCACCAGCAGCGGATCCCAGACCGACAGCTGCGCCCCCAGCCGCAGCGACATGCGGCCTGCCAGGCTTGCCCGCAAATCGCCGGAAACAAACTCCCAGGTGCGGATCATCTGCTCGGCATAAGGCAGGAACTGCCGCCCCGCCGCACTCAGCCGCGTACCGCCGGGGCCGCGTTCGAACAGGCTGGCGCCCAGCGCCTCTTCCAGCGCCTTGATCCGGGCACTGACCGCGGTCTGGGTAATGTTCAGCGCCCGCGCTGCACCGTGAAAGCTGCCCGCGGCCTCGATCGCCAGAAAAGTCTCAAAAGCGTTGATCTGCATGTGATCATTATTTCTGGTCAGATTGAGCAAATCAATTCGTTTTCCTGATCACCCTGCTTCCGCTACCCTCCTGCTCAGATCAACCAAAGGACTCGCGACATGCTGGACAAAAGCCACAAGCCAACCTGGACCAGTTTCGAAGAAGCCACGCCCGAGGACTGGGCCGCGGTGGAAGCCTATGAGGAGGCCTATAACGCCGCCCTGCCCGACCGTATCCTAGACGCAATCCGCTCGCTGGACGAGGATTGGACCCCCTACCCGGTGAACCGTTACCAGCACAGCCTGCAGGCCGCGACCCGCGCCTATGAGGACGGCGCCGATGATGAGATCATCGTGGCCGCCCTGGTGCATGACACCGGCGACATCCTGTCCCCCTATAACCACGGCGAATTGTCGGCGGCGATGATGAAGCCCTATGTCAGCGAGAAGACCTATTGGATCCTCAAGCACCACTGCGTGTTCCAGGGCTTCTACTACAACCACCACTTCGGCGGCGACCGCAACGCGCGGGACAAGTACCGCGACAGCCCCTATTGGGAAGACTGCCGGTATTTCTGCGAGAAATACGACCAATGCGCCTTTGACCCGGATTACCCGACCAAGCCTCTGGAATTCTTCGAGCCGATCCTGCGCAAGGTTCTGTCGCGCGGATGGGGCCATATGGAGCTGGCCGAAACCGCCAACGACTGACGCCAAGACACCGGGGCGCATCCTCTCCGCGCCCCGCCTGGCATGGACCAGGCTGCGCCCCTCCCGGCTCTCCGCTGGAGGGGCGTTTCTGCTGGCGATCAGCCTCTGGGCGCCTGCCTAATGCTCTTCGATCTGCCAGTGCCTGGCAATCTCGCGCACCTGCGCACGCCGCCCCCGTGCGACTGGCACCCGGATGCCCTCCTCAAGCAGCAGAACATCCCCCTGGCTCCCGCGTTTCAGCCCCGCCACGGCGGTGCGGGCGACCCACCAGGACCGGTGCGGCTGAATGCCTGCACCTTCCGGCATCTGTGCAATCAGGTCCCCAAGCCGGCCGCGCAAGGTCTGCTGGCCGGAACGTGTCGCGATCCGCAGGTAATGCTCCTCCGATTTTGCATAGCGCAGTTCCTCCAGGGCAAAAGTCTTGCCGCTCAGCACCACTGGCCGGGAGGCCGCTGCATCGCTTGGCGCTTCAGGCTCCGCATCCGCGGCAGGGCCGCTATCCGCCTGTTTGATCTGCGCCGCGGTTTCCTCCGCCTGCAAAGGCAAGCCGCTGCGTCCGCTGCCGCGCCGGTACAACCCGAGCTTCAGGCTCGCGTCGACATGCGGAAGAACGAACACGAACAGCAGCGTTTCGAAGGCGTAGCTCAGAACGATGTTATACGGCAAATGCTGCAGCAAGGCCTGCCTGTTGAACTCCATGTCGGTATAGCTGGAGGCCACAGCCACCACCAGAACCGACACCAGCACCATAGCCGTCGCATTTGGCACCGCCCGAAGCATCCGCACCACTGGCCCGCCCGGTGCCAGCACAAACCACGCCAGCAGCATTCCAACATAAACGAGAATGAAACCCGCCACGCAAACCGCCCAAAGCATTACATTCGCGAACAATGGCATACCCGCCTCGCGGTAACCGTGCGTGTCAAACGCGGTCAGCAGAAACACCACCGCTGCAGCGTATTTCAGAAAGATCCCATTGCGCAAAACCAGCTTCATTTCATGTGACGTGAACTGCGGCGGCTCACCGAACATGTCAAACAGCTGCATTTCGCGGCTTTGGAGATTGTCCTTGATAGTCCCCAAACTTATCAGCCCCGTGTAAATGGTTGCATTTTTCAAGAGTGGCCGGGGGCGGTTTCTTCATTCCTTGTATTGCCGCACAAGAAGAGATTGCCTCCGCGCTCAATCCCGCTCTGTCATCAGGCACCTCGCGTATCGATAAATGGATTTCCCATGCGCCAGTTCGTACCGGCAGATTTCAAGAAGATTTCCGAAAACCTGCACCGGCTGCAGGAGCATTACTTCACCGCCGGCTGCCGCGAAGAGCGCGCTGCCGCCGAGGCAGCGATTGCCGCTGCCATGCGCTGGATCGAAACGGCGCTGAGCAGCTTTGATCAGCCGCCGGGACCCCAAAACTGAAGCCGCACCCGAACCTGGTGCAGCCTGCTTTGGCAATCCGCCTCCTGCAGGAGCGAAACTTCTGCAGCGCCGGCCGGGCAACACATCCCGTAAAGCCCTGATCCGGAGCTGCCTTCTGACACCTGAGTTTCTCATAACACCAGCTTAGGCAGAGGCATTCCAAAAAAGGAATGGATGAAATCCATGATTCTGCGGGAAATAATCTTGGCCATTCCCCTAGGATTGTAGCAGTTCTGCACTACAATCAGCTACCAGAAAATCAGCCACTGATTGCCAAACCAACCACCAAAAACAATCCAGGGGAGATCCGCTTGTCCAAGCTTCCCCAGCGTAAGCCTTCCGGCACGCCGCCGCTGGCTTTCCGGTGCAGGAAAAGCCGCCCCGGACGGGCATCCGGAGCGGCAGGGTTCACGCAGGCTGCTGGGGAAAAAGCATCAGCTGCGTGCCATGGCGGCCTGGTAGTGCTCCAGAAACGCCATGATCGGATGTTCCGACTGAGAGGAGCAGATGGCATCCACCACCAGCGGCCCAGTGTCGAAACCGCCGGATTCCAGCCCGCGCTGCACCGAATCCACGATCGGCCCGTCCTCGGAAAAGGTGGTGGTCCGGTGCTGCAGGATGATTTCCTCCTCAACCGGGTTCGGAGCTGAATCCGGCAGCCACCAGTCAACTTCGATCTTGGTCCTGTTCACCCCCATTGGCTTCCAGCGGTAGGTATTCACGATGCCGCCGGGATAAACCTGCAGCGCCACCAGCGGGAAAAACCACCAGGTCAGGAACCTGTCGGTCTTCGCCTCCGGGTCCGCAACATAGGAATAGCTTTTCTTCTCGTCGGGCCGCGCGGGCGAGACATGGCGGATGCCGTAGTCATAGCCGCGGGTGCGGTATGCGTCCGGATCCACCACCCCCGTGGTCAGCGTCTTGTGCACCACCGCGCAGTGGTAGCATTCGTTGAAATTCTCGGCGACAACCTTCCAGTTTGCGCTGGCCAGCCGTTCGGTCCGCGCCGCGTGGCGGTAGCCGGCAAGATTGGGGGCATAGTCCTGGATCTCCGGAATGGCTTCTGCTGCCAGCTCTGCAAAGGGCATCGCCTCTGCATCCAGGTTGACCAGCACCAGGCCAAAGAACACCTCCACCCGCACCTGCCGCAGCTTGTGCCGCGACTTGTCGAAGCCCGGGAAATTCGCCGCATTGGGCGCCGCGCGCAATTGGCCCGTCGTGTCGTAGGTCCAGGCGTGGTACGGGCAGGTCATCTTCCTGGCGCAGCCCTTGCCTTCCAGAAGCTCGTGGCCGCGGTGGATGCAGACATTGTAAAACGCCCGGATCTCCCCGTCCTGGCCGCGCATCACAATGACGGAGGTGCCCGAGACATCCTCCACCACGTAATCGCCCGCACCCGGAATATCATTCGCATGCCCGATCAGCTGCCAGGACCGGCGGAAGATCTTCGCCCTCTCCTCGGCAAAAAGCGCCTCATCGGTGTAGCTGCGGGCCGGAAGGGTGGTGTAGACACCGCCGGCAAAGCTCATTTCCCCCATCTGTCCTCCTCCGGGCAACCTGGCTGAGGGAAAAGATGCCGCCTGGGCAGAGGGTTTCGCCTTCATTCCCGCCCTGCGGGTCGGAAACAGAAGACCTGTTTCCGGCATGTGCGCCGGTTTTAGATCCCGGAATCAACAGCTTGAGAGATCCAATGACGCCTGCGTGAGATCCCCGGGATTTTTGCGCCGGAAATCCGCATCCGCTCCGTTTCAGTAGGGACACACCGTCGCAGAGATTTGACCAAAGGACCTGACCATGAAGACGCAAATCCTCATCACAGCCATGATCACCGCCGTTGCCCTGCCCGCCTATGCCGGCGGCGGCCGCCTCAAGGCAATGGACCTGAACGGCGATGGCAAGGTAACCGTCTCCGAGGCGGTGGAGGCCCGGGTGGCCACATTCGACAGTGCCGACACCGACGGCAATGGCAGCCTGGACAAGGCAGAGCATACGGCGATGCTGGAGGCCCTGAAAAGCCAGCGCAAACGCGGCGGCAGCGGCAAGCGCGCGGGCGACGCCGATCCCTTTGCCTTCACCGACGCGGACGGCAGCGGCAGCATCTCCAAGGAGGAATTCCGTTTGATCGCCCAGCAGTTTTTCACCCGCGTCGACGCCGACGGCAACGGCGAGCTGACCCGCAGCGACTTCCGCTCGCTGCGCAGTAAGAACAGCGGCTGACCTCCGCTGCCGAGCGGTGCCCCGCGGCAAGGTTCAAAGGAAGCCTTGCGCCGCACGCTGTGCGCCGCCACGGGGGCCAGGCAGGCCGCGCCTCCGGCGCGGCCTGCCTGGCCCAACGGGAACCTTCGGATTTCACATCCGAACGGTGACGGGCGGGAGGGTTTTGATTTGGATCGCCCCAGCCGTCTGCCCTAAGCGAACCCTTACAGCCCGCCACCCGGCATCAAGCCGCAGCCACCGTGTAAGTGACTTCTCAGCGGTTTCTGCAGCCAGGCTGCATGTTCAAAAGGCAACGCACAAAACCCTCTCCAGATCCAGTAAATCCGGTTGATCTATTAACAGGCTGTCGAATAAGCCTAGCCTACCCGAAACTTGTTCAGTGACAAAAATGAAATTTTTTATCTCTCTTCGGCTTCGTCGAACTCTTGCGCTATCGGCGCTTGTATCCTGGGCGGGATTGGCATCAGCGGAAACCGCACCATTTCTGCCGTCAAATTCTGATATCATTGAATTTACTAGAGTTTGCGCATCTGCAGCAGAGGGCAGCTTGGATACTGCTCGCATGCAAAACAGGGGCTACACCCTCAAACGGGAAACGAGAAGAATCGTTAAATACGAGCGGCACAATTACCCTGGGCGGCCCAACAGAGGCTCGATGCTCATGGAATTCGACAAACCGCCCAACCAGCGTTTGGATTGCAAAATGAGCAGGCTGGCCGAAGGTATCAGCGCGGCTAAAGCTTACGAGCTTGTTACTGGTGCTCTTCGAAAAGCCGGTTTCCGTCCAGGCAAAGTGCGCCTAGGCAGGAAAAAGAGCCTGGATGTATGGGTTAAGGGTGGAATCAAGTTCCAAATCTACGCCAACTACAATCTGTATGACCAAGACAAGAATTTGCTTGGATTGCACCTGTCTCAAACACAGCTCGAGCTTATCGAATAAGGGTCTGCTTCCCCCAAGTCACCGGAAACGCTTCCAGAGCAAGATCACGAGTCGCTGTGGATTCCCCGCAGCATCGTTGAAACAGCTACGCAACTTGTACTATTGAACCCTTTTTGCAGTTCCCACGAAAAAGCCCCGGCACATTGACCGGGGCTTCTTCATCTCTTCCGTCAGGGTTTAGCCGTTCTGGCGGATGGTCTCGTTCTTCGGATCGTAGGGGCTGTCGCAGGTGACGACTGCATCCCACAGCTTGTCCTGGATCTTGACCTGCAGCTTGGTGCCTTCCACCGCGTACTCAGGCTTCACGTAGCCCATGCCGATCGACTTCTCGAAGGCCACCGAGTAGCCGCCGGAGGTCAGGCGGCCCACACGGGTGCCGTCTGCGGCATAGAGCGCCTCGCGGCCCCAGGGATCGGCGTCGGACGGACCGTCGATCAGCAAAGTGCAGCACTTCACGCGGACGCCGGTCTCTTCCAGCTTGTCCTTGCCGTGGAAGTCCTTGGACATGTCGATGAAACGCGGCAGGTCGGCTTCCAGCGGGGTCGCGTCGCGGCCCAGTTCGTTGCCGAAGGCACGGTAGGATTTCTCCTGGCGCAGCCAGTTCTGGGCGCGGGCGCCGACCAGCTTCATGCCGTGCTTCCCGCCGGCTTTCTCCAGCAGGTCGAACAGGTAGTTCTGCATCTCGATCGGGTGATGCAGTTCCCAGCCCAGTTCACCGGTGTAGGCCACGCGGATCGCGTTGACCGGGCACATGCCCAGTTCGATCTGCTTGGCCGACAGCCAGGGGAAGCGCTTGTTGGACAGAGCGGTTTCCGGATCAGCGTCGACGATCACCTCTTTCAGCACATCGCGGGACTTGGGGCCTGCGATGGCGAAGACGCCCCACTGGCTGGTCACGTCCTGGATCTCGATGTAGCCGAACTCTTCCATCTTGTCTTCGGCCGCCTTGCGCAGGAAGTCGGCGTCATACTCGGACCAGGCGCCGGCGGAGACCAGATAGTAGTTGTTCTCGCCGTTGCGGACGATGGTGTACTCGGTGCGGGTGGTGCCGAAAACAGTCAGCGCGTAGGTCAGGTTGATGCGGCCGACCTTCGGCAGTTTGTTGCAGGTGAACCAGTCCAGGAACTGGGTGGCACCGGGGCCTTTGACGACATGTTTGGTGAAGGCGGTTGCGTCGATCAGGCCAACGCCTTCACGCACGGCTTTCGCCTCTTCCACGGCGTGCTGCCACCAGCCGCCGCGGCGGAAGGAGCGGGCGTCGTGGTCATAGTTGTCAGGCGCATCGACGGGGCCGAAGTAGTTCGGGCGTTCCCAGCCGTTGACCCAGCCGAACTGTGCGCCGCGGGCCTTCTGGCGGTCGTAAGCAGGCGCGGTGCGCAGCGGACGGCAGGCTTCGCGCTCTTCGTCCGGGTGGTGCAGGATGTAGACGTGCTCATAGCACTCTTCGTTCTTGCGGGCCGCGAACTCGGTGGTCATCCAGTTGGAGGAGTAGCGTTTCGGGTCCAGCGACGCCATGTCGATCTCGGCTTCGCCGTCGACCATCATCTGCGCCAGGTAGTAGCCGGTGCCGCCAGCAGCGGTGATGCCGAAGGAGAAGCCTTCCGCCAGCCACATGTTGCGCAGGCCCGGCGCCGGGCCGACCAGCGGGTTGCCGTCGGGGGTGTAGCAGATCGGGCCGTTGAAGTCGTCCTTCAGGCCGGATTCGGCACAGGAGGGAACGCGCTCTGCCATTGCCATGTACTGCTCGGCGATCCGGTCCAGATCCAGCGGGAACAGGTCGGCGCGGAAGCTGTCCGGCACGCCGTGCTCGAACTGCGCCGGTGCGCCGCGCTCGTAGATGCCGAGGATCCAGCCGCCGCGCTCTTCGCGGGCATAGGATTCATTGTCGGCGTCGCGCACAACGGGGTGCTCGGGGTTGCCGGCTTCACGCCATTTGACCAGCTCGGGATCTTTGTCCATGACGATGAAGGTGTGCTCGACCGGGATTGCAGGCATTTTGATGCCCAGCATTTTCGCGGTGCGCTGCGCGTGGTTGCCCGATGCGGTCACGACGTGCTCGGCGGTGATCACCACCTGCTCGTCGGAAGGAACCAGGTTGCCGCCTTTTTCGACCATCTTGGTGCAGGTGACTTCCCAGTGGGTGCCGGTCCAATGGAAGGCATCGGCCTGCATCTTGCGGACGATTTCAACACCGCGCTGACGGGCGCCCTTGGCCATCGCCTGGGTCACGTCGGCCGGGTTAATGTAGCCGTCTTCGGTGTGGTAGATCGCACCTTTCAGATCGCCGGTCTCGATCAGCGGCCAGCGCTCTTTGATCTGGTCCGGGGTCAGCCACTCATAGTCCACGTCGCAGGTCTCGGCGGTGGAGGCGTACAGCATGTACTCGTCCATGCGCTCCTGGGTCTGCGCCATGCGCAGGTTGCCCACCACGGCGAAACCTGCGTTCAGGCCGGTTTCCTCTTCCAGGGTCTTGTAGAAGTCGACCGAGTACTTGTGGATGTGGGTTGTCGCGTAGGACATGTTGAACAGCGGCAGCAGGCCGGCTGCGTGCCAGGTCGAGCCGGAGGTCAGCTCGTCACGCTCGATCAGCATGACGTCGTCCCAGCCGGCCTTGGCCAGGTGATAGGCAATCGAGGTGCCGACGGCGCCGCCGCCAACAACAAGTGCTTTGACTTGGGTTTTCATTCTCCGGCTCTCCAGCTTAATGAGATTCTTGGCTTTGGTTTATGCCGGAGCGGAAAGAAGCGCGCAAAATCCATCCGACGCAAAAACCGCAAAAACCGACCTGCTGCGTCGCCGATGGAGGGAATTCACGCCGGTTTTGCCGGAAATCGCATTTTCCGGCAGCAAAAAGGGGGCCGCTGCCCCCTGCTGGTTTTCCTGTCTGCCGGCGGCTGTGTCAGCAGTCGGCGACGTTGCCGCGGCGGATGCAAATGGGTTGCGGCGCCTCGGGCTGCGGCGCTTCTGCAACTTGCTCGCCGCCTGAAAGCAGGCTCTTGCCGTAGCTGGCCATTTCGCCCCATACGGTGCTGCCGCCCGCGGCACTCTTAGGCACCTGCCCGGCGTGCAATCCGGCCCGCTCGGCGCGCACCCGGCTGATGCGCTCGCGCACGATTTCGGCGTATTGCGCACCGCTCAGCTGGCCCCAGCCCAGACCCGCATCACGCGTCTGGAAATAGTAATCCGCGCCAACCACACCCTGGGTGCAGAACACCACAATGCCCACTGCCTTTTTCAATCCCATGGCCGCTCTCCAGATCTGCGAATTGACCGGTCTTTACCTCAGCTTAAATCCTGGCGCGCAATTGCGGCGGATTTCCGGCATTTCGAGGGAGGTTCGGAGCAATGCGCTCTATCCGGCCCGGGCCCTGCCCTGCCGGTTGCTGCGGTTTCTGAACTGCTGATCCTTGTGTGCTGTCCATAGCGAAAGGAATGGCGGCGCCGCCAAGGGGCGGAGGCGGGACGGAAGGGTCCTCCCGCACGCTGAACGTTGTCTCTGCGTGCCCTCGTCCTGAGGGCCCTGTTCCTGGGAGCCGGGGATGTCAGGCCCGGCTGATGATCGCGACCGGGAGGTATCATCGCAAATTCGGCTTAACCTGGCGTGAGCGGGGCGTGCGCCGGTTCTGCAACGGCGCGCCTTCAGGCGAACGGCGCGCTCCCGCGCCTGAAGATGATCCCTGCGGGATCATATTACAGCCTTGGGCCGGGCGCTGCTTGCGCAGCGCAAGGGGGAGCGGTGCTCGCGCAGCGCCGCTGTGCGGCCCTTGATCCGACGGCTGTCAGGGGCGCCGCGCCGCGCGCCAGCGCGGCGCCCGGCCCAACGGAAGCGGGCGCATCTATGATGCGCCTTGCGACGGGCGGGAGAATTTCCTTTCGACTCTCGCGGCCGCCTGCAGCTCACATCTCCAGGATTTTCCCCGGATTCATGATGTTCTCCGGGTCCAGCGCCGCCTTGATGGCCGCCATGTAGCGGGTGGCTTCGCCCAGCTCCTGTTGCAGATAGGGACGCTTGCCCTGGCCGATGCCGTGCTCGCCGGTACAGGTGCCGTCCATCGAAATCGCCAGTTCATTCAGCCAGCCCACGAAGTCATCCGCCTTCTGCCGCTCGATTTCGCTGTCCATGTCAATGAGAAGCAAAGCGTGGAAATTGCCGTCGCCCACGTGGCCCACCATCGGAGCCATCAGCCCCATGCTCTCGGCCTTCTCGCGGGCGGCACCGACGCATTCCGCCAGCCGCGAGATCGGCACGCAGACGTCGGTGGAGATCCCCTTGGCGCCGGGGCGCAGCTGCAGGCTGGCCCAGTACATGTCGTGGCGCGCCTGCCAGAGCTTGTTGCGCTCTTCTGCTGTCGAGGTCGCCTCAATATCAAAACCCCCGAACTCTTCCGCGATGGAGGCAAACATGTCTGCCTGCTCGACCACACCTGCGTCCGAGCCGTGGAACTCCAGCAAGAGGAGCGGGTTCTCCGGCAGGTCGAGGCCGGAATAGGCATTGGCAGCGCGCACGCTGAGCGCATCCAGCAGTTCGATGCGGGCAACGGGGATGCCGTATTGAATGGTCATCATCACCGCGCGGCAAGCGTCGTCCACTGAGCCGAAGGAGCAGCGGGCAGAGCGGACTGCCTCGGGGATACCCTGCAGTTTCAGGGTCAGCTCGGTGATCAGGCCAAGCGTGCCTTCGCTGCCGACCAGCAGCCGGGTCATGTCATAGCCGGCCGAGGATTTCTTAGCCCGCTGCGCGGTGCGGATCACGCCGCCATCGGCCATCACCGCCTCTAAGCTTAGCACGTTGTCCTTCATGGTGCCGTAGCGCACTGCGTTGGTGCCGGAAGCGCGTGTCGCCGCCATGCCGCCAAGCGAGGCATTGGCGCCGGGGTCGATCGGAAAAAACAGGCCCTGGTCGCGCAGGTAGGTGTTGAGCTGTTCACGGGTGACGCCGGGCTGCACCACCACGTCGAGGTCCTCGGCATGGACCGCCAGGATCTTGTCCATCCGCATCATGTCGACGCAGATGCCGCCAGCGGGCGCGTTCACATGGCCCTCCAGCGAGGTGCCGGTGCCGAAGGGAATGACCGGCACGCCGAACTCGGCGCAGACTTTGATAACCTCCGAAACTTCCTCAGTAGAGGTTGGGAAGATCACCGCATCAGGCGCCTGATTGACAATCCAGGTGGTTGTGTGGCCGTGCTGCTCGCAGACCGCCTGGCCCGTCTGCAACTGGTCGCCGAAACGCTGTTTCAGCGTCTCGATGGCAGCCTCGATTCCGGCTTCGTTGCGCGGCAGTGAGGTGGCTTGCACCATGGCGGGTCTCCTTGGGCGTCGGGCATCCGTTCAGGAAGTTTACGTGTTAACCTACGCCCCGCAAAGGTTGTGCCGCAATACCCACAAGCCGGTAGGCCAAAGCGGAATGCAAAGGAAAGGCGCGGCTTTTACCCCCCCAGGGCAATCCCTTCGCGGCGCGGATCGGCAGCGCCTTTCAGCACATCGCCAATCTCAATCGCGTGCAGACCGGAGTTGAGATCGCGGATATTCACCTCGAACCCCATGCCGGAGAGCGCCTCTTCAAAGCCTTCCGCACTGGTGCCGGCTTCCAAGTCATAGGTGCCGAAGCGGTTGACGAGATGCGGCAGCGCCAGCGCTTCCTGGATATTCAGCCCCCAATCAGCCCAAGCAACAATCGACTTTGCCACATAGCCAATGATCCGGCTGCCGCCGGGGGAGCCGATGGCCAGCACCGGCTTGCCGTCCTTCAGCACGATTGCCGGTGCCATCGAAGACCGCGGCCGCTTGCCCGGCTCCAGACGGTTGGCAATCGGCACGCCGTTCACATGAGTACGGAAGGAAAAGTCAGTGAGTTCGTTGTTCAGCAGGAAGCCGCCAGCCATCAGACGGGAGCCAAAGGCGTTCTCGATGGTTGTGGTCATCGACAGGACGTTGCCGTACTGGTCCACGATCGAGATGTGGGAGGTCGAGGGCAGTTCAATCGACTCATCATCCGCCAGCAGCGCATGGTCGAACTCGGGCGATCCCGGTGCCACCTCGGGCAGCGCATCATCGCCTTGCAGCAGTTCGGCCCGGCTGGCCAGGTAATCCGCCGCCACCAGCCCATGCGTGGGCACCGGAACAAAATCACTGTCGGCCATGTAGCGCCCGCGGTCGGCAAAGGCGAGGCGCGAAGCATCGCCGATCAGCCGCCAGGCTTCAGCGCTTCCGGCGCCCATTTCAGCGAGATCATAGTTCCCAAGCATCCCCAGGATTTGCCCCACCGTCAGCGCTCCGGAGGACGGCGGACCCATGCCGCAAGCCTCGAAATCGCGGTAAGCAGCACAGACAGCCGGGCGTTCCTTGACCTGATAGAGCGCCAGGTCGGTGGCCGACAGCACGCCTGGGTTGCCTTCAGCGGTGGTCACAGTGCGGATGATCTCTGCCGCGACGGGACCGGAGTAAAACGCCCCTGCCCCACCCTCGGCCAAGGCCCGCAAGGTGGCCGCATAATCCGGGTTCAGCAGAACGGTGCCGGCTTGGATGGGATCGCCGCCAGGAAGAAAATACGCGGCGGTGGACGGGAAGCGCGCCAGCCGTTCGGCGTCACGCTCCACCAGCCCGGCGAGGCGCGGGGAAACCGCAAAACCGCCCTCGGCCAGGGCGATCGCCGGTTCAAACAGCGACGGCCAATTGGCGCGGCCCCAGCGCCGGTGCGCGGCCTCCAGCAGCGCAGGCGTGCCCGGCGTCCCCACCGAACGACCGCCGACCACCGCATCAAAGAACTGCAAGGGCTCGCCGTTTTCATCCTGGAACAGCGTCGGCGTGGCGGCCAGCGGCGCGGTCTCGCGCCCGTCCAGCGTGGTCAGCTCGCCAGTGGCACCGTCATACCAGACCAGGAAAGCGCCGCCGCCCAGGCCCGAGGATTGCGGCTCCACCAGCCCCAGCACGGTCTGCACCGCCACCATCGCATCCGCAGCCGTGCCGCCCGCGCGCAGCACCGCCGCTCCGGCCTCCACCGCATGCGGGTTGGCCGCCGCCACCATCCAGTTTTCCGCCTCGACCGGCTGGCCAGCGTTCCTGGCCTCTAGCGCGGCGGCCACCTGCTCTGAGATCGCTTCAAAGCTGCCGGCGGTTGCCGCCTCGGGTGCCACGGAATCCGCGGCTTCCTGTGCATTGGCCGCGCCTGCAAAAGCGAGGCAGGCCAGAATCAGATGTCTCATGGAAATTCCCTTTCTCAAATTCCGGCCCGGCCCGCGGACGCTTACAGCATCGATGGCACAACCTGATCCGGCGGCCGGTGGCCGTCTTCGAAAGTCTTGATATTGAGGAGCACTTTCTCGCCCATCTCAATCCGCCCTTCCAGCGTTGCCGACCCCATATGCGGCAGCAGCACCACATTGGGCAGCTCGCGCAGGCGCGGGTTGATGTCGGTGCCGTGCTCATAGACGTCGAGGCCCGCCCCGGCGATCTCGCCCGCGCGCAGCATCCGGGTCAGCGCGTGTTCATCGATCACCTCGCCGCGCGAGGTGTTCACCACCACCGCTGAGGGTTTCATCAGCTTCAGCCGCCGCGCGTTCAGCAGGTGGAAGGTCGAGGGTGTCGACGGGCAGTTCACCGAGATCACATCCATCCGCGCCACCATCTGGTCGAGGCTCTCCCAATAGGTCGCCTCCAGCGCAGCTTCGGTCTCGGCGCGCAACCGGCGGCGGTTGTGGTAATGCACCTGCATGCCAAAGGCCGCGGCACGTTTGGCCACTGCCTGGCCGATGCGGCCCATGCCAAGGATGCCAAGACGCCGCCCGGCGATCCGCCCGCCCAGCAATGCGGTCGGCGCCCAGCCCTGCCAATCGCCCTTCTGCATCACGGCCAGGCCTTCGGGCATCCGCCGAACAACCGCCATGATCAGCGCCATCGCCATATCGGCGGTGTCATCGGTTAGAACCCCCGGCGTGTTGGAGACCAGGATGCCCCGCTGCCGCGCTGTGGCCACGTCGATGTGATCCACCCCGGCCCCGTAATTGGCAATCAGCCGCAGCTGCTCTCCCGCCTGGCCCAGAAGGCCCGCATCGATGCTGTCGGTGACGGTGGGCACCAGCACATCCGCCTCTTTCACCGCCTCGACCAGCTCCGCCTTGGTCATCGGCGTATCATCCTCGCGCAGCCGCACGTCGAACAGCTCGCTCAGCCGCGTCTCCACCGGTTCCGGCAACCGTCGCGTAACGACAACACTCAGCCTGTCTCTTGCCATTTGCGCTCTCCCTCGGGCTTTTCAAATGCCGCGTCTCCATGGCATCGTGGCGCAGGACGCGGGCAGGCACAAGAACCCGCGCGCATTCCCTTGGCCGCAACCGGAAATTTGCCGGAGCACCAGGGGGCAAAACACGGGCGCAAGACCGGAAAAGAGGCTGGGCACAACCCGGCTGGGCAACGAAGAGGCGAGCAGGCAGTGAGAAAAGCGGCAATGGCAATGCGCCATCTGGCAGCGGCAGCGGTATCCCTGGCGCTGGCGGGAGCAGTCTGTGCCGCCGAATCCCGCGGCCCTGTCACCAACCTGCCCTTGCCCCGTTATGTCTCGATGAAAGCCGCAAAAGGCAACGTGCGCCGCGGCCCGTCACTGACCCACAAGATCGACTGGGTGTTCAAGCGCCGCGGCATGCCGCTGGAGATCACAGCTGAATACGGCCACTGGCGCCGGGTGCAGGACCGCGACGGCGCTGGCGGCTGGGTGCACTACGCGCTTCTGTCCGGCGTGCGCACGGTGCTGATTGAAGAAGACATGCTGACCGTGCACGCCCGCCCCGATGCCCGTTCCCCGGTCAGCGCAGCCTTTGAGCTCGGCGTGGTGGCCCGCCTTGGGGAATGCGGCAGCGAGTGGTGCGAAATCTCGGCCGGCGGCTACAGCGGCTGGGCGCCGAAGAAAAAGCTCTGGGGCGTCGCCCCGGACGAGCTGCGCGAATAACCGCCAGCGCTTTCATCTTGCCGGAAATACTCCGGGGTGAACTGGCCAAAGGCCAAGAGGGGCAGCGCCCCTCCCGTGCCGCCCGCGGCAATCCGCGCGGGCAGCCAAATGCACCGCACCATTGCACCTGCAGCAATCCTGTTCTACATGGGGGCGATACCAATGGCTTCCCAAGCCTGTCCGGGCCCCGTTTGGCTGCGCCGGGACATCAATGGAATAACCCTCCGGCGCGGGCCTGTCCTGCGCTGACGTCATAAACGCCTCCGAGATCGCTGAAAGGTTGTGGAACATGGCAGAAAACAAAAACCCGGATATATTGTATACCATTGTAGACGAAGCGCCCGAACTGGCATCGGCATCCTTCCTGCCGATCATCCGCAAGTTCGCGTCCGCCGCCGGTGTTTCGGTCGGCACCAAGGATATTTCGCTGGCTGGCCGCATCATCGCCGCCTTCCCGGAGAATCTGTCTGAGAATCAGCGCCAGAACGACGACCTGGCCGAGCTGGGCCAGCTGGTGAAGACCCCCGACGCAAACGTCATCAAGCTGCCCAACATCTCCGCCTCGGTGCCGCAGCTGGTGGCTGCCATCACCGAACTGCAGGGCCAGGGCTACGACATTCCGAACTACCCGGAAGAGCCTGCCAATGACGCCGAAAAGGCCGTCCGCGCCCGCTACGACGCCATCAAAGGCTCGGCGGTGAACCCGGTTCTGCGCGAAGGCAACTCCGATCGCCGCGCCGCCAAGGCCGTGAAAAACTACGCCAAAGCCAACCCGCATTCGATGGGCGCTTGGGCATCCGACAGCAAGACCAAAGTCTCGTCGATGCCGGGCAACGACTTCTATGCCAACGAAAAATCCGCGACCATCAGCGCCGCCCAGGCCGGTGACGCGAAGATCGAATTCGTTGCCAAGGACGGCTCGGTTACCGTTCTGAAAGACGCCTGGCCGCTGGAAGAAGGCACCGTTGCGGATGCCACCTTCATGTCCGCCAAGGCGCTCGCGTCCTTCCTGGCCGGTGCCATCGAAGACACCAAGGCCGACGGCACCATGTTCTCGCTGCACATGAAGGCCACCATGATGAAGGTCTCCGACCCGATCATCTTTGGCCACGCAGTGAAGGCCTGGCTGGCACCGGTGTTCGACAAATTCGGCGCCGAGCTGGATGCAGCTGGCGTGAACCCGAACTCCGGCATGGGCGACCTGCTGGACCGCGTTGCAGGCAACGCCGAAATCATGGCCGCGATTGAGGCTGTGACTGCCGAACGCCCTGCCATGTACATGGTCGACAGCGACAAGGGCATCACCAACCTGCATGTCCCGTCTGACGTGATCATCGACGCCTCGATGCCTGCGGTGATCCGCGCCGGCGGCAAGGGCTGGGATGCGGCAGGCCAGAAGGGCGACACCAACTGCGTGATCCCCGATCGCTGCTATGCCTCGGTCTATGACGAGACCATCAATTTCTTCAAAGCCAATGGCGCGCTGGACGTGACCACCGCCGGTGCGGTGGCCAACGTTGGCCTGATGGCCCAGAAGGCTGAGGAATACGGCTCCCACCCGACCACCTTCGAGGCGCCGGCAGACGGCACCATCCGTGTGGTTCTGGCAAACGGCGAGACCCTGCACTCCCACGACGTGGAAGCAGGCGACATCTGGCGTTCCTGCACCGTGAAAAAAGCCCCGATCGAGAACTGGATTCAGCTGGCCATGGACCGTCAGCGCCTGACCGGCTCGGAAGCGATCTTCTGGCTGGACGCAAACCGCGCCCATGACGCAGAGCTTATCAAATACGTGCAGCCCGCGCTGGAAGCCGCCGGTGTGGCGGACAAATTCGTGACCCTCGCCCCGCGCGAAGCCACCGCGCAGTCGCTGAAGACCATCACCGCAGGCAATGACAGCATCGCCATCACCGGCAACGTGCTGCGCGACTACCTGACCGACCTGTTCCCGATCCTGGAGCTGGGCACCTCGGCCAAGATGCTGTCCATCGTGAAGCTGATGAACGGCGGCGGCCTGTTTGAAACCGGCGCTGGCGGCTCGGCTCCCAAACACGTGCAGCAGCTGGTTGAAGAAAACCACCTGCGCTGGGACTCCATGGGTGAGTTCTGCGCACTGGGGGAAAGCCTGAACTTCCTGGCCGACAGCAAAGGCAACGCCAAGGCGGGCGTGCTGGGCGCGGCAGCCGAGGATGCAACGCAAGGCATCCTCGACCACAACCGCTCGCCCTCGCGCAAGGTTGGCCAGCCGGACAACCGCGACAGCCACTACTGGTTTGCCCGCTACTGGGCCGAAGCGCTGGCGGCACAGGGTGACGACGCAGAAATCGCGGCCTTCTTTGCCCCCATTGCCGAAGAGCTGGGCGCCAAAGAAGAGCAGATCCTGGGTGAACTGGCCGCGGCGCAAGGCCCGGCAGCCGAGATCGGCGGCTACTACCGTCCCAGCGTCGAGCTGAAGGCCAAGGTGATGCGCCCCTCTGCAGCGCTGAACGCAATCATCGGCTGATCCCATCTAGCCAGACAAACAACTAACGCCCGGGGTTTTCTCCGGGCGTTCCTGTTTCGAGGTAGCCGTCTAGCCGGTTGTCCTGAACCGCTGCCGGTATTCGCTGGGAGACACATGGCGATGACGGTGCAGCGCCCGCCGCATCCGCTCCTCATCGCCAAACCCGGTTTGAACAGCAACCGACTTCACCGGCAGGCTGGTTTCTTCCAGCATCCTGCAAACTGCATCAACCCGCATCACCTCAACGGTTTTTGCCGGGGATTGGCCAATTTCCCTTGTATAGACCCGGGCGAAATTCCGGGGGCTCATGTTCATGAAAGAGGCAAGTGTTTCCACCCGGATCTCAGCGGCCAAATTGTCCGATATCCAATTGTGAAGCTGGTCGAACTTGCCGGATGCACCGTTTGTCTGGGTTTTCAAAACCGCGCTGAATTGGGATTGCCCGCCGGGGCGCACCATATAGGCCACCAAGGTGCGGGCAACCGCCAGAGAGACCTGACGGCCGCAGTCCTCGCTCACCATTGCAAGCGCCATGTCGATACCCGCCGTGACCCCCGCAGACGACCAGACCGGCCCGCTGGCGATAAAGACCGGGTCCTGCTCCACGGAAACCTGTGGATATTGCTCCTGCAGCGCCGCGCAGTCTTTCCAGTGCGTCACCATCCTGTGTCCGTCGGCAAGCCCGGCCGCCGCCAGAATGAATGCCCCGGTGCAAACAGAACCGGTACGCCTGCTAAGGCCGGACAAATGCCGGATTGCGCTGGTGAAATCCGGATCCTTCGACGCCGGAATAGCCCCTTCGCCGCCCGCAACGATAAGCGTATCGATGCAGCGCCCCGCGCAGTCTTCCAGCGGACGCGCGAGCACCGGCAAAACCGTATCAGAGCTGATGAGCCCTCCGCCCGGCGCAGCCACAATCAGCTCATAGCTGCCTTCCGCCGCATCATTGGCTTCGGTGAAGACCTGCAAGGCACCCGCAATATCCAGGAGCATGACTCCGGGGAACACAACGAAGAGGATGGTTTTCGGCTGCTTGTCTTTTTTCGAGGGCATACCGTCATTTCTGCCAGCATTGTTTGCAGTAGTCTAGAGCGCAACTCAACTGCTGGAGACATGAAATGCTTCTTCTCAAACCGAATTGCGAATGCTGCGGGAAAGATTTGCCGCCCGATAACACCGATGCCCGCATCTGTTCATTCGAATGCACGTTCTGTGCTCAGTGCAGTGAAACCTTCTTTGACTGCCTGTGCCCGAACTGCGGCGGAGAACTGCTGCGACGGCCCGTGCGCCCTGCCCCGCTGCTGGCAGAAAACCCGCCGTCAGACAGGGTTTTCGTCAACACCGGCGCCCCGTGGTACGAAGCCCTGCAAAAACGCGGCCGGATCTGATGACAAGGAAGTGCGGCATTTTTGGCAAGGCTGCACGGAGCCTGGCCCGGTTTATCAATCTGCGCAGCGTATCCCTGGCTGTCAGTGACACATTCTCCCTGCTCGCATTTCTGCCTCCGGCCAAGCATGGGCAAGCGCCCCATTCAGCAAGGAGGAAAAAGCCGCCAGCCGGCCGCCCTTGCAAGGCGGGGAGCCGCCCCCGGTGAACCGGCCGCCGCAAACCTTCTCCGGACAGTTTTCCCGTCCCAGGCGGCCCGCACGGCTTGACCTTGGGCGCTTCCCTGCCCAGACAATAACCCTGAGGGATAATACCGCAATCAGAGCAGCCAGGGATTTCAATGGACAGGCCCAAGCGGGGAAGCTTCCGGAAACTCAATCACCTGCGCCAGCTGGACAGCCGTAAGCAGCCGCTGATCGTCCACGCGGAGGAAGCCTGGTTTCACCACATTCTGGAAGGCGCCAATCTGTTCTTCGAAAAGATCGGCGCGGCCGCCAGCAGCCACGGCTTCAAACCTCTGCTGCTGCATGCTGAGGATATCCTGTCCTATGGGCTTATGGCCTCGGACCATCTGCAGATTGTCATCGGCCCCAAGCGGCCGCAAGGGTCCCGCATCTTCCACGCCCAGCCTGGCTACCTGCGGGGTTTCTGGTACTTGGATCGCAAAGGGTATTATTGGAACTCCAGCCTGGCGGGAGAGGCCTTCCGCCCGGATCCGGCGGATGCGGCTGCTGCCGAGAGGTTCCTTGAAAGCCTTCGCAACAGATACATCGGCCGCAACACGTCGAAACGGGCGCAAAACCCGCGCAGCGATGAGCCCCTGCCCCCGGCCGCCGCAGCCATCTTTGTGCAGAACATCGAAGGCTATAAGCCGCCTGTGCACTACCTGACGACCGAGGAGATGATCACTGCCGCCTGCGACGCGGCGCCGGGCCGGGTCTATGTAAAACTGCACCCGCTGCAGGATTCTGCCGCGCGGCAGAAGGTTGAGGCGCATTGCGCCAGTCTGGCCAATGCCCAGCTGAGCGCTGCAAGCGTGCACGACCTGATCGCAGCATCGGACACCGTGATATCGCAAAACTCGGCCGTAGGGTTTGAGGCCCTGATGCAGAAGAAGCCGGATCACCTGCGGCCGCAGCGACTACCACCACGCCACCGCCGTCTACCGCAGTGCGGAGGGCTTGCACAAGGCCCTGGCCGGCGCTGCCGGGGATTTCCGCAGCTTCCCCTATGCTCAGTATCTTCACTGGTTTCTGCGGCGCCGCCTGCTGGAGCCGGGCACAGAGGATTTCGCCGCCCAGGCCTGGTCCCGGCTGCTGAGCCATCCGCCTGGCGGGGCAGTTTAATTCTTTGTTTGTATTCGGCGCCTCTTGCGGGGGGCTTTGTGTCCGGAAAGAGGCGTGGACCTCTGCCGCGTCCGCAAT